>JBIQHE010000022.1:0-65832 GCA_044508875.1 Sphingomonadales bacterium
CGATATGGTCGCATGACTCAAACGAAACAGCCTCCAGAAAACCCGGGGCGCTTCAGAGGCAGGCGGATGCGCGCCCGATGAAAAAATCTGCATCGATGAGCGTCTTCGCGAAAAGGAATTTGGCATCCTCGATGGGCTGACGAGGCTCGGTGTCGCATCGGCGCATCCCGAGCAGGCCGAATTTCGCAGCCTGCTCGGGAAATTCTATCACCGCCCCCCTGGAGGCGAGAGCTGGTGCGACGTGATTTTGCGGCTCCGCTCGCTCCTTGACACCGTCTCGCTCCATTACGGGGGGCGCCGCGTGATGATCGTGGCGCACCAGGTGGTCGTTTTATGCCTCCGCACCATCATCGAAAATCTGTCGGAAGCGGAAATTCTCAGCATCGACGGCGAGGGGGATGTCGCCAATTGCGCGATAACCGAATATCGCCTTGATCCGCGTGCCGGGCGTGATGGCGCCCTGCTGCTTGCGCGCTATAATGTGACCGCTCCGATCAGGCGCAAGGTCCCTGTAACGCGCGAGCCCGATGCGATGGTTGCCGCGCGTGGTTGATCCGGTCGCGCTCGACACAGGGTGGCTGAAGGCAAACCCGCTCCCCGATCATCAAGGCAATATCGACAAGAATAGCCGCGGACGCGTGCTCATGATTGGCGGCTGCCGCCGCGTGCCGGGAGGGATGCTCCTGACGGCCGAGGCGGCGTTTCGCGCCGGCGCCGGGAAGGTCACGATCGCGACCATTGCATCGGCCGCGATTCCGGCGGGCATTGCGGCTCCGGCGTGCGCCATCGTTGCGCTGCCCGAAACCGAAAGCGGGGAGATTGCGCCCGAGAGCGCCGATCTGCTGGTGGACGAGATCGGCCATTTCGACGCCATCGTTATCGGTCCAGCAATGGGCGACGTGGACACCGCCCGCGCGCTGCTGGGGGCGCTTCTACCCAACCTACCAGACCATCTCTTTCTGCTACTCGACGCTGCGGCGCTGCGCGTTGCCGCGCACCATGCTGATGCGATCGCCGCGCGCGGCGATCAGATTGTCCTGACGCCGCACGAAGGCGAACTGGCGGCCCTCCTGTGCGCCGAGAGGGAAGAGGTGTCGCGCGATCCGCTGAGCGCCCTTGCGCAAGCGCAACACCGTTTTGGCGCGGCGGTCATGGTCAAGGGCGCCACGAGCTATTTGATGGCGGACAATATGTGCCTTTCCTACGCCGGGGGCGGATCGGGACTTGCTGTGAGCGGTTCGGGCGACGTGCTGGCCGGCCTGATAGCCGGTCTCGGCGCCCAGGGACTGTCCCCGCTTCAAGCGTCCGCCTGGGGCATATGGCTCCATGGCGAGGCGGGACGACGCCTTGGGGAAACGATGGGGCCGATCGGCTATCTCGCCAGCGAACTCGCATCTTTCATACCCTCGCTCATGCGGGGCGTTTGACCGCGCCGGCCATGGCGTCAAGGCGGTCCGATATCAGTTCGGGGGCAGCGTAGGCCATGAGGCGCCCGTGGTTTTCAAGAACCTCGAAGGCGGCGGCGGGGATGCGTTCGCGCCAATAGGCGAGCGCGGTACCGGGTTCGGACAAGGTGTCATGTGCGCCCAGCAGCACCGACCATCCGCGGCCGTCGATCGCGTAATGGCCGCCGATCCCCTGGGCCAGAGCGGCTTGCTCGCGTACATATCCCGCCAGGCGGCCGGTGGTGAACATGCGAATCGCGCGGTAATAATCGTCGACGATATGTTCGTCCGCGACCAGCGCCTCGTCGGGCGGACTTCCGCGCATGGATTTGCGGAGCGCTTTGGCAAGGAAGCTTCGCGTCATTGCCCGGGTAATGAGCCGGGCGGCGGGCAAGATGAGATCGGGCCGCTGATAATAGGCTTCCTTGAACGAACCGAGCACGCCCCAGCGACGTTTGTCGCGCGTCGCGGGGGGATCGGGATTGACGAGGACGACAGCGCCGCAGCGGTCGGGGTAGAGACCGGCGAAGGCAGCGACAACCTGCGCGCCGCCACGCGCCACAATGGCTACGCGATCGATCCGGAGCTGGTCGAGTACGATCCGCATGTCGTGCGCAGCGGGCTCGAACGGATCCGACGGGTCGCTCTCGGCGCATCCTCGCTCCATGTCGGTCAATCCAAAGCCTGGCCGGTCGATGGCCAGGACCCGGTATCCGCGCCGCATGAGTTCGGCGACCAGCCGTCGGGGCGGGTGGCGGGTCGTCATGCTGCTGTGCACGATGACCACGGGGCGACCGCCAGCAGGACCGTAATCGGAGATGGCGATCCGGCCGCCGCCCGGGCGATCGATAAAGCGCAGCGGCTCGGCCGCGCCGCTCATCCAGCCAACCCGGTCGTGGCTCGCATCAGCCAGCGCCTGCATGGCCGTGACGGCGCTCAAGGAGCGGGCGAGGGCCGGGGCGCCCGAGACGCCGAAGGTTTGGAAGACGATATCGGCCTGCTTCTTGACCGTGGCCTCCGAGAGGCCGAGCGATTGCGCCGTCTCCCCCCGCGTCAGGCCTTGCGCGAGCAGCATAGCGATCTGTGCCTGGCGCGGCTTGAGGCCCCAGCGGTCGGTGAGCAATTCAACGGCTTCTTCGCGGTTGGGAAAGATACCAAGCGACAGCAACGACAGGCGATGCAGCAGTCCCGGCATTCGTGCGACGCCGACTTTCGCAAGCGCAGACGACATTGCCTCGCGCGCGGTCGCATAGCTCAGCTTGGCGGCCGCGGCGCCGGAGCGGATGCTGCCCGATCGGAGCGTTGCCTCGACCACGCGGGCTTCAAGGCCGGTCATCCCGAAGGCGGCGCAGGCGCGCCGCAGTGGTTTTTGGGGCACGGCCGAGGTGGTGACGACGAGCACGCGCCGTCGGAGCGCCTCGGCCAGACGCCCCTTCATTTCATCTGGAAGATCCCAGTTTAAAGCTTCGCGCGCCGGGACATAGGCCAAAAGAGGATGCGCGCCTTGTTCGTCCGGTTGCGCAAGCTGCATCGTTCGCCCGTGCAGCGTCGCTTCCGCCATATCCCAGTCGATAAGATCATGAGCATCGGCAGGCGAGGTGTCGGAGACATAGGCGAACTGCCGTTCTGCCGGATCGACGACGAGAAGGGCGAGCGCATCGATATTCACAACCGAACGGGCACGATATCCGTGAGCAGCGTCGAGTGCGTGAAAATGTTCCTCTACCGCATCGGGGTTCCGGCGCACCTGATCGAGCAGCATTTCCGGGACCGCCAGCCATTGCTCTGCATAGTCCACCGGCTGTCCCGCCGCGACTTCGTCCGAATCGATTATCCCCATCGCACAATATGATAGCGGCACACGCCCGGCCGGTCACCACCCTCATACCCTACAAATGGGGATAGGCCGCGGTCAGCTCCAATGCTTTTCCTCGCCCCAAGGGGCAATGAGCGCTCGTTCCGGAAAATTCGGCCGTCGTGCCGGTGCCGGGCGCGGCGCTGACGGCGCTTTCGCCATTGCTCGTGGGCGTTACGTAAAAAAGGGGATGAGATTGTGAAGAGGCGGACTTTGAATCGTGCGGCGCTGTGTGCAACGACCGCGCTGGTTACGGCGGGCGTCGTGCTGGCGGCTCCCGCGGGCGCAGCGGAACTGGGCCGCTTCGTCCCCGCCGGCGGGCCGGCTTCGGTCGACAATCCGGCGGATGAAACAATCGAAGGCGATCGCATCGGCGTTTATTCGCGAGCCAGCCAAACCACCATCACCAATGCGGGCACGATCCGGGGCAACGGCAGCGCCGATGGGCTCGATGTGTTGCCCGAGGGCGGCATCACGCTCGACGCAGGACCCGCCACCATCACCAACAGCGGCACGATCACGGGTGCGGGGCACGGAATTTCGACCGCCTATTTCTATGATTCGCAGACACAAATTCTCGAGGGGCGCGCGGTTGGGGTCGCCGTGGCGAACAGCGGCACGATTGCGGGCGAGAGCAATGACGGCGTTCGCCTGATCGGCGGCGGTAGCGTGACTAACAGCGGGACCATCATGGGCGCCGGACGCGCCGACGCCGACGGCGTGTCGGTCTATGCTTATGACGACCAGAATCTCTCGGACGTCACCGCGATCGGGACGATCACCAACGCGCAAGGGGGCACGATCAGCGGCGTGCGCTATGGCGCAATCCTGTTCGACGGCGGCCTCGTCGACAATGAAGGGGTGCTGACCGGCGGCGCCGGCGGTCTCTGGGTGCAAGGCAACGACCCAGCTGGCAACAAGACGGCATCGGTGACCAATGCGGGCACCATTTCTGGGGGAAGCGGCCTGACTTTTGCCAATGTGCTTGCCTCGTCGGAACTTGTGAATAGCGGGACCATCACCGGCAATGCGGCTCATGGGGTCGCAAATGGCTCGTTCGGCCGCGCATCGATCACCAACGAAGCGGGCGCGACGATCGTCGGGGCGACTAGCGGCGTCTATGACGATGAAGGCGGGATCGATCTCGTTAACGCGGGCACGATCCGGGGCGAAGGCGCCTATGACGGTTTCGATGCGCCCCCCGACGCCGGGGTCACGATCCTCGGCGCGCCCTCGACGATCGTCAACAGCGGCCTCATCTCGGGCGCCGGCGCGGGCGTGACGACCGCTTATTACTTCAACCCTGCAACCGGCCTCGTTGAAGGACGAGCAGCGGGCACGACGGTTGACAACAGCGGGACCATAGCGGGCGAAAGCAACGACGGCGTTCGCCTGATCGGCGGCGGCAGCGTGACCAACAGCGGCACGATCTCCGGTACGGGCCGCGCTGACGCCGACGGCATTTCGATGTATGCCTATGACGATCAGGCGGCTGAAGATTACAGCGCGCTCGTCACCAACGCGGCGGATGGCACGATCGAAGGCGATCGCTTCGGCATCATATTGTCGGGGGGCGGCGACGTCGACAATGCCGGCGCCATCACCGGCGTTGCTGGCGGCGTCTATGTCCAGGGCACTGCGCTCAACAGCGGCGACCGCAGCGGCGCGACCGCCGCCCTCGTCAATTCGGGCAGCATTCGCGGCACGGGTGATCTCGGCGGCACCGATGGCGACGGCTATGGGGTCGGCTTCGGCAGCGACATGTCGAGTGCGACCCTCGATAACAGCGGGTCGATCAGCAGCGACTTTGGCGCCGGCGTGGCGCACGGATCGCGCGCCGTGGTGACGGTAACGAACGCCGCGGCGGGCACGATTACTGGTGCGACATCGGGCATCTATTCGAATGGGACCGGAACGCTCGATGTCATCAATGCCGGTACGATCCGGGGCGAAGGCGCCTACGACGGGTTTGATGCCCCGCCCGACGCGGGCATTACCATCGGCACGGCGTCGTCGAGCGTGACCAACAGCGGCACCATCTCGGGCGGCGGCGCCGGGATCACGACCGCCTATGTGTTCGACGCGGAGATTGGCGCATTGGTCGGCCAAGCGGTCGGCACCGCCGTCGACAACAGCGGGACGATCAGCGGCGAGAGCAATGACGGCGTTCGCCTGATCGGCGGCGGCACCGTGACGAACAGCGGGGCCATCAGCGGCACCGGGCGTGCCGACGCGGACGGCATCTCCATGTACGCCTTTGAAGGCCAGGCGAGCGAAGCGTACAGTGCGCTCGTCACCAACGAGGCGGGAGGCACGATCGAGGGGGATCGCTTCGGCATCATATTGTCGGGCGGCGGCGACGTCGACAATGCGGGAAGCATCGCGGGCGGCGACGGCGGCATCTTCATCCAGGGCACCGCGCTCGACAGCGGCGAGCGCAGCGGGCTGACCGCGAACATCGTCAATTCGGGCAGCATCACGGGCGGCCGCGATGACGGGATCAACGGCTACGGGGTCGGCTTCGGCAGCGACCTTGCGAGCGCGACGCTCGACAACAGCGGCACGATCAGCAGCACCGCGAGCGCGGGCGTGTTCCACGGGACGCTCGGGGATGTGACAATCACGAACGCCGCGGGCGGCTCGATCGAGGGCGGCACCCATGGCGTCTTTGCGAGCGGCGAGGGAAGCCTCGCGCTGTCCAACGCCGGCACGATCCGCGGCAACGGCACCTACGAGGGCAGCGAGGCACCGGCCGATGCCGGCGTCATGATCCAGTCGGCGGGCGGGGCGGTTGAAAATAGCGGTACCATTTCGGGCGCTGGCTACGGCATCGTGACCCAGCTCTACTTTAACGACGAAACGGGCCAGATCGAAGCGCGCGCAACCGGCACTGAAATCGCCAACAGCGGAATCATCCGCGGCGACACCAACGACGGCATCCGCCTGTTCGGGGGTGGCTCGATCGTCAACAGCGGGATCATCGAAGGCGTCGCGGGTGCCCTCACCGACGGCGTGACGATCCAGGCATTCGCCGGCCAGGATACCAGCGGCCAATCGATGCTCGGCAGCGTCGTCAACGAGGCCGGCGGGACGATCGCCGGCGCGCGCTACGGCGTGCTGGCGGTCAGCGGTGCCTCGGTCACCAACGCCGGAACAATCTCGGGCAGCGAGACCGGCGTCGTCATCGGCCGCCAGAACAGCAGCGGCAAGGCGGGCGAACTGGTCAACACGGGCTCGATCAGCGGCGGCGTGCTGATCGACGTCGACAGCGCGGCGGCGAGCAACAGCGGTACAATCCTCAGCGAGACCGGCGTCGCTTTCACATCGCTCGGTGCGATAACGCTGACCAACAGCGGCACGATCAGCGGCGCGAACGGCGTTGCCGTTCAACTGAGTGCCTTCGACGATGCCGTCACGCTTCAAAGCGGCAGCGCGATCAGCGGCGCGATCGATGCAGGCGCAGGCGCGGACAGCCTCACGCTCGATGGCGATATTCTCGAACTCACCGAGGCGCAGCAACTCGGCGCCGCGACGGGCTTTGAAACGCTCGAGGTTGCGGCAGGCTATTGGACGACCGCGGGCATGGTCGGCGAATTCGACCAGGTCACGATCGCCGAGGCTGCCGCGCTCCAGGTCAACGAGGCCGATCTCGGTGACGGCGAAGGGCTGTCCTCCCCGATCCTGACTTCGGCGGTGACGACCAACGGCCGGCTCGTGCTCAACTTCAGCGAGAATGACGTGGTGTCACAGCTCGACGAGCTGTCGATCACCGGCACGGGCACGATCGAACTGATCGGCGAGGCGGTCTTCACCGTCGACACCGACACGGTCGCTCACACGGGCGGCACGCTGATTTCCAACGGCGGCCTCGTGCTCACCGGGAGTCTCCTCGGTGACGTGACCACGTCGGGGGACGGCAGCTTCCAGCTCGGCGCGGGCGGAACCGAAGGCCAGTTCGCGGGCGATATCGTCAACGACGGGCGTTTCATTTTCAACCGCTCGGACGATTATGATTTCCTCGGCGCCTTTTCGGGCAGCGGTGTCCTCGACAAGATGGGAGCCGGCGTCCTGACCTTCAGCGGCGACTATAATTTCGATGGCATCACCAACATCCTCGCGGGCTCGGTTCGCATCGCCGGCCTGATCGATCCCGAAACGGTCTTCGATCTCGGCGGGGGTACGCTCGACATCTCGGGGAACGATCAGACGATCGGCGGCCTGTCGGGCGGAGAGGGCGCAACGGTTCAGATGGGCGAGAATGATCTCACCGTCGACCAGGACGAAGATAGCGCCTTTGCCGGGACGATCTCGGGCACCGGCGGCTTCACCAAGGAGGGCGCCGGCAACCTCAACCTCACCGGCAACAGCGACTATACGGGCCCGACCTCGATCAACGGGGGCACCCTCTCGGTCAACGGCTCGATTGCTTCGTCGCCGGTGACAGTCGGCGACGGCGGCACGCTCGGCGGCAATGGCATCGTCGGTTCGACCAGCGTTGCGGGCGGGGGCACCATTGCGCCCGGCAATTCGATCGGTCGCCTGACCGTCGCGGGCGACCTGGCTTTCGCCCCCGGGTCGGTCTTCGAAGTCGAGGTCAACGCCGCGGGCGAGGCGGACCGGGTCGACGCGACGGGCGCGGTCACCATCGCGAGCACGGCGAGCGTGTCGGTGCTCGCAGAGGAGGGCAATTATAATCCGCGAACCGATTACATCATCCTGACCGGCGCGGATGGCATCACCGGAACCTTCGGGTCGGTGACGAGCGACCTTGCCTTCCTTGATCCGCTGCTGCGCTATGGTCAGGGCGTCGTGACGCTCTCGCTCTATCGCAATGATATCGACTTTGCCGATGTCGCGGTCGGGGCCAACCAGGCGGGGGTCGCGGCCGCAATCCAGGCGCGCGGTATCGACGATCCGCTATTCGAGACGCTGCTGGTCCAGAATGCGTCAGGCGCTCAAGCCGCCTATGGCGAGCTGTCGGGCGAGATTCTCGCAAACACCCTGAGCGGTCTTACCGATGACAGCCGCCACCTGCGCAGCGCGCTGCTCGGCATGGAAGCGCCACAGGAAGGCGGCGCCTTCATTTGGGGCTCGGCGTTCGGTGGCTGGGGCGACTTCGACGCGCAGGCCGGCGGCCGCGGCGTCAAGACCGACCATAAGGGGCTCGTTGCAGGCTTCGGCTACGGGGGCAACGGATTTGCCGCCGCGCTCTCGGCCGGGATCGGCAATTCGGACTTCCGCGCCGACGGGCGGAATGACCGGGCCAAGGCCGACAGCAAATATCTGGCAGCGCACCTCGCTTATGGAAGAGGAGAGGGCTTGCGCGGTGCTTTCGGCCTTGCCTATGGCTGGCACGACGTCGACACGACGCGCTCGGTGGTCTTTGCGCCGCTTGCACAGTCGCTGAAGTCGGCGCGCGACGCGAACACCCTCCAGATCTTCGGCGAGGCGGGCTATGACTTCGCCATGGGCAAGGCGGCGTTGACGCCCTTTGCCCGGCTTGCCCATGTTCGCACCAAGAGCGATGCCTTCGCCGAAGCCGGCGGCAACGCGGCGCTCGCGATCGCTGGAGCCAAGCAGGAAACCACTTTCCTCAACCTTGGTGCGCGCGCCCGCTTCAATATCGGACAGCCAGGTTTCCAGCCCTATGTTTCGGCTGCCTGGAATCGCGCCTCGGGTGACCGTGGAGCGCCGGTGGGGGCGGCGTTTGCGAGCGGTGGCGGCTCGCCCTTCGTGCTGACCGGCACGCTGATCCCGAAGAACTCGGCCGAGATCGAAGCAGGCTTCGATTACACGAGCGGCCCCTTCCGGATCGGCGCCGCCTACAGCGGCACGCTGGCGTCGGACCGCCGCACGCACGGGGCGCGTGTGACCGCGAGCTTTGCCTTCTGACCTGACCAGTCGGAGGAGGCCCGCGTTCGAAGGCCGGAGCGAACTTCCCGTCGCTCCGGCCTTTTCCCTTTGGCCAGGAACAAGGCCGCCAATAAAAGAGGTCGCCGGGTCAGCCCGCTAGCCGCTGCAGGTCTATGCCGCTCGGCTCCTGAAAGACGCGAAGGTGAAACTCCGGCAGGATCGCGAGGAGATGGTCGAAAATGTCGGCCTGAATATCCTCATAATCGACCCAAGCTGTCGTCGCGGTAAAGCAGTATATCTCAAGCGGCAGACCTTGCGGCGTCGGCGCGAGCTGGCGCACGATCAGCGTCATGTCCTTGGCGATGCGGGCGTCGGCACGCAGATAGTTGAGGACATAGGCCCGAAAGAGGCCGATGTTCGTGAGCCGGCGCGCATTGACCGGCTCGCGGCCCGCCTCGCCAAGGCGCGTATTCCACTCACCGAGCTCATTGCGTTTGCGGTCAAGATGCTCGCGAATGAGAGCGATCCGGCCCAGCTCGCGGCGTTCGTCGCCGGACAGGAAGCGAATGCAGCTTTGATCGAGAAACACCGCGCGCTTGATCCGGCGACCGCCTGATTCCGACATGCCGCGCCAGTTCCGGAAGCTTTCGGCGATCAGGCGGTGGGTTGGAATAGTCGTGATGGTCTTGTCCCAGTTCTGCACCTTGACGGTGTGCAGCGCGATGTCGATGACGTCGCCGTCAGCCCCCATCTGGGGCATTTCGATCCAGTCGCCGACACGCAGCATGTCGTTCGAGGTCAGCTGAACCGAAGCGACAAGCGACAGAATCGTGTCCTTGAACACAAGCATCAGCACCGCTGCCATTGCGCCAAGGCCCGACAAAAGCAGCAAGGGCGACTCGTCCATCAACGCTGCGATGATCAAGATCGCCGCGCCCGCATAAAGCAGGATCTGCAGAACCTGGATATAGCCCTTGATAGGCCGGCTCGCCGCATCCGGACGACGTTCATAGATGCGATTTGCGAAGCGAAGGGTCTCGCTTATCGCCATCGCGACAAAGAGAATGATCGAAGCCGAAACGACATTGCTGACGAGCGTCGTCACCGCGGCAGGCAGGTGCGGCACGGCGCCGATCCCCGACGCGACGATCAGCGCCGGAACGATGTTGGCAAGGCGCGCTGCAATCGGCGCCGGCGTGGGGCCGTCATCGGGCAGCAGGCGAGGGGTAAACCGAAGGAGCCCGTGCTTGACCGCGAAATTGGCGAGCCACGCGATACCGGCGAGAAGCAACGCGGCGGCGAGGGTCTCCGCCCACGGCGGCAGACCGTCAAGAAGGGGAATGTTGCGGAAGGCGGAAAGGCTTTCGTTCGTCATTTTCTGCATGGCGTCAAACCCGCGCGTGCGGGCCTCTTCTCCAATTGTCGGCATCAGGGGTGGTCTCGCTCAGCGACCGGGTCTCGGGGCAAAGGGGTCTTCGCGTAGCGACTTCCCGGCGGTCTCGGGCATATAGTGCAGCGCGACGAGGCCGATAAGGCAGGCGATCATCATATAATAGGCCGGCATGAGCTGGTCGCCGGTCCAGTTGATCATCGCGCTGCCAATGGCCGGCGCGGTCCCGCCGAAAATCGACGTCGAGACATTATAGGCAATTGCAAAGCCTGCAAATCGTACCGGAGTCGGGAACAGCGCGGGGAAATTTGCCGAGATGGTCGCAAGTTGCGGCACGTAGAGAAGGCCCAGCACGACGAAAGCGACGATAGCGCCCGCGAGCCCCGTGCCCATCAGCATGTAGAGGGGCACGACCCCCGCCAGGAGTCCGAGCAGCGAAATGCGCCACATGGGGCGCCGTCCGATACGATCGGAAAGCGCGCCGGCAACAGGCAGGAAGCACATCATGAAGACCATGCCGATAATGGGCACAATCAGCGCCTGGTCGGCTGACAAGCCGATACGGCGCTGCAGATAGGTCGGCATATAGCTGAGCAGCGTATAGTTGACGACGTTGAGCGCGACGACCAGCCCGCCGACAACGAGGAGAGGACGCCAATGATCGCGGATCAGTGCGTCGATGCCGGGCGAACGCTGCGCCTCGGCGACGACGCATTCTTCGAGGAAGATCGGTGTGTCGTCCATGCGCGAGCGCAAATAGGTGCCGATGAGCCCCATCGGCGCGGCGATCAGAAAGGGAATTCGCCAGCCCCACTCGTGCATCGCCGTCTCGCCAAGGGTCAGCGAAAAGAGCAGCATGAGCGCCGCGCCCAGCGAGAAGCCGGCGAGCGTCCCGACTTCGAGGAAGCTTCCAAAGAAGCCGCGGCGCTCATCGGGCGCATATTCGGCCATGAAGGTTGCCGCACCGCCATATTCGCCGCCCGTGGAAAATCCCTGCACCATGCGCAGCAGGATCAGCAAGGTCGGCGCCCAGAAGCCGATACGGTCATAGGAGGGGATCAAGCCGACCCCGAAAGTCGCGCCCGCCATCAGCAATATGGTCAGCGCGAGCACCGACTTGCGGCCGATGCGATCGCCGAGCGGTCCCCAGAAGAGGCCGCCCAGGGGCCGGACCAGAAAGGATATGGCAAAGGTCGCGAGTGCGAAGAGCACCGCTTCGTCGGTGTCGCCTGGAAAGAGCGCGGCCGAGATATAGGTCACCCCATAGGCATAGATGCCGTAGTCGAACCATTCGGTCGCGTTGCCCAGCGCTGATGCCGTTATCGCGCGTCGCAGTGTCGAAGGATCGGGCGCAGCTACGCAGGCCGGTGCAGTATCGGAAGGCAAGGCCGTTTGCGTGGTCATGTCGTCACCTGTTGGTATCGTGGGGGGGGGCTGCCGGATCGAGGAGCGCGGCGGTTGGCGTGGTGCGCGGCAGGATCTGGAAGTCCTGCTGAGCCTCGCCCGGTACCGCCTCGCTCGCCACGAGGCGCCAGAGACCAAAGCCGAGCAGGACGCCCGCTGCGAGAGCGATGAAGATGAAAAGGCCGCCCGCGCCCGCGCCTGTCATGACCGCCGCGGCGCCGACCGGGCCGACCGCTGCACCAACAGAATAGATAAGGACGAGCTGCGCGCTCGCGGTTACCCGCTCGGAGGGAGCCAGTCGGTCATTGGCGTGCGCCACGCTGAGCGGATAGAGTGCGAAGCTGAGCCCGCCGAAGGCAAATCCTAGCGCAAGCAGCAACGCGCCATCCGGCTCCAAGGCGAGCGCGATGCTGACGGCGAGGGTCAGGGCGAAGCCGCCGATGATAACCTGCCTGCGGTCATAGCGATCGGACAGGCGTCCCAATGGCCATTGCAGCGCAACCCCGCCAAGGATCACCGTTGTCATGAAGGTAGCGGTGTCGCTGAGGCTGAGACCGATCCGGCGCGCGTAGATGGCGGCGAGACCGTAGAAGGCGCCGAGCAGCAGCCCGGTGATGCCGGCACCGGCGACGCCGAGCGGTGAGGCTTCAAACAGACGCTTTAACGGCAGGGAGGCCGCATCCTCGAGCGGCGGCGCGGCGGCCCGCGTCAGGCAGACGGGGATGATCGCGAGCGAAATCAGGATCGAGGCAAGCTCGAAGGGAATCTGCGGCGCGCTCGTTCCCGACCGCAAGATGAGCTGGCCGAGGGCCTGCCCCGAATAGAGCGCGACCATATACCAGGCGAGAACCGTCCCGCGTGCCGCAGCGTCAGCGCGTTCGTTGAGCCAGCTTTCGACGCAGATGAAAACGCCGGCGACGCACATCCCGTCGACTAGGCGCAGCGCGGCCCACAGCGCGGGATGCTGAAACAGGGCATAAGTGAGCGTGCTCGCCGAGAGCAGCGCCACGAAGGCGGCAAAGGCCCGGATATGACCGACGCTGCGAACCACCTTGCCCGCTCGCAGGGCGCCGGCGACGAGTCCGGCAAAATAGGATGCAGCGACGAGGCCGATGACCATGGTGCCGCTTCCTCCTCGTTCGAGCCGCAGGCCAATCAACGTCGAGAGAAAGCCGGCACCAGCCATCATCACGAAAATCGCGGCGAGGAGGCTGCGTACAGGCAATATGACTGCAATCATCGGCCGCGCCCGGCACCGCCTCATGCGGCGCGCCGGCCCTCCGCGCTCGAACCCTGATCCTCGACGAGGGCCTCGTGCAGCACGCGCACCGCTGCCTCGAAATCGCGACTTTCGAGAATGAACTGGACGTCGACGTTGCGGATCTGATGCTGGAGCGCGATGATGCCGATCCCCGCCCTTTCGAGCGCGCCGAGTGCATCTGGGACGAGCCCGCGGCGCGATATGTCGCTGCCGATCGCCGCGACCATCGCCACAGGCTGCGCCGAGATGGAGGCCTCGGGATAGTCTTTCTGCAGGTCGGCGATCACGCCCTTCAACGCCTCGGCGCTTGCCGAAAGATAATGTGTGATCGTGTTCGCATTCGACGATTTGCTGACGATCCATATGCGGTGCCGCGTCAGGGCGTCGAGGATCGCGGCATCATAGCCTTTCACCCCGACCATATCCTGCTCAAAAAAGGTCAGCGCCTGCATCTGGCGGATACCTGTGACGATTTCGACCCTTGGTACGTCGGAGACATAGTCGCCGGTTACCAATGTGCCTCCATCGTCACGGTCGAAGCTGTTGCGGACACGCAGCGGAATCCCGCTCTGTCTCAGTCCGCGTCCGGCGCCGGGGTGGATCGCCTCCATGCCGAGGTTCGCAAGCTGGTCGGCGACATCATAGTTGGTCCGGCCGATCTTGCACGCCTTGTCCTCCCCCACCAGCTTGGGGTCGGCGCTCGACAGATGGAACTCCTTGTGGATGATCGCCTCGCGCGCGCCGGTGACAACCGCGAGGCGCGAGAAGGTCATTTCGGTATAGCCGCGCGCATAGCGACGAACCATTCCGCCCTCGCATCCCGCATAGCCGGTGACGATCGGCATCGTTGTTGCAAGGTCGATCGAATCGAAGGCGTCCTTGAGCCGTTCATCAAGGCTTCCAAGATGGTCCTGGTCCCACAATGTCAGATCGACGAAGCACGCGTTCACGTCACGGTCGCGTAGCAGCATCGCGGTGCTGTGCCCGCTATGGGCCTCGCCAATCCCGGCGAGTAGCTCGCGGACCGTCATCAGCTGTTCCTTGACGCAAAAGCGGCCGTGGGCGCGCAGTCGCGCCAGATCCTCGAGGCAGGCCGTAACCGTGTCGATGCGCTGGTCAACAAAGGTATCGGCCTCGGCCCGGCTTTCGGGCCGCGCGAACATCCCCGCGTTACGCGCGTGCATTGCGCTGCGGACATTCTCCATCGCCCCGCGCCAGCCCCCGGCATCTTCGTCGGCGACAAAGCGGCCGTATACGCCCGGCGCGCCGCTCTTCTTGTTCTCGAGCAACAGGTCTGTCATCCCCGCATAGGCCGAGACGACGAAGATGCGGTTATAAAGGTCGGCGCCCGATCGGCCGCCGATCAACACATTGTCGAACAATGTCGCCGTCGCGGCCATCGAGGTGCCGCCTATCTTCTCGACGCTGTGCCCCTTCATGCCGCCACAGCCTCGACGAGCGAGCCTCTTTCGATCGTCAACGGCCGGGGATCGCTGCGATGCGCAAGGAACCATGGGCGCGGCTTGTCCACCCCGAAGGGCGGCCCCAGCCGGTTGCTGAGGGCGTTATAGACGAGGAAGGCGTTGGCACGGGGAAAGGGGGTGATATTGCCATTCGATCCGTGCATCAGATTGCAGTCGAAGATAATCACCGTTCCCGGCTTGCCGGTCGGCGCCACGATGCCGTGCTTGTGCGCGAGCTCGGCAAGGCTTTCCTCGTCAGGGACGCCATATTCCTGGCGCTTGAGCGAGCTGAGATAATGATTGTCCGGGGTTTCGCCGACGCAGCTTAGAAACGTGCGGTGCGATCCGGGTATCAGCATCAGCGGTCCGTTGTGCGGGGTATTGTCCGCGAGCAATACCGACATCGACAGCGCGCGCATCCGCGGCATGCCGTCCTCGACATGCCAGGTCTCGAAATCGCTGTGCCAGTAGAATTCCTTGCCCGTGAAGCCGGGCTTATAGTTGAGGCGCGACTGGTGAATATAGATGTCGTCGCCGAGCAGGAAGCGCGCGACATCGGCAAGCCGCGCGTCGGCGGCGAGGCGGGCCATCACGGGGCTCTGCGCGTGGATCTCGAAGATCGAGCGGATTTCCCTGCCTTGCGGCTCGGTTACGATCGTGTCGCTGTCGAGCGCGTCCGGATTCGCGAGCAATGCGCCTGCAGCCTTCTGCAGGAAAGCCACCTCTTCGGCCGAGAAAATATCCTCAAGGACGATATAGCCATCGCGGTCGAACTGCGCGGCCTGCGCCGCGCTGAGCGGTGCGTCATCGGTCCATTCGCTATGAAGAACGGGGTCCTGCCGCGGCCGCATTTCGGCCTCCGCAGCGCGGCGTGAGGGGTAGAGGTCTTGCATCGGACGTCTCCCTTTTCATTTTCTGGTGATTCTGGTGATCAGTCAGCGGGAACAAGATCAGCGTCAGCCGGATAGGCGCCGTCTTCGTCATGCACCTCCTTGCCAGTCACGGGCGGGTTGAAGGCGCAGGCGGTCAAGATATCCGTCTCGGGCCGCACGATGTGTCGGTCGTGGTCGTTGAGCGCATATAGGACGCCGGGCTCGAGCCGGTGGATTTCGCCGGTGGCCAGATCTTCGATCGTGCCGCTGCCTTTGAGAATGAACACGGCCTCAAGATGGTTCTGATAGTGCATCTTGAGTTCGCTGCCGGCGAACATGGTAGTGATGTGGAAGGAAAAGCCCATTCCATCTTCCTTGAGCAGCATGCGGGCGCTCGCCCAGCCGTCGGAGCGGACGTTGCGGTCAGACTTGCGAATGTCATTGAGGTTGCGGATGATCATGTGATTTTCTCCTGCTTCATTCGGCGGCGACAGCGTAATTATTTTCCGCCGCCTCGCGGATCTTGGTTTCGAGGATGTCGAGGCCGATGCCGAGAACGGCATCGTCAATGACAAGCGGCGCGAGCACCTTGATGACCTCGTCATGCGCACCGCTGGTCTCGATGATGAGGCCCGCGTCGAAGCAGGCGGCTGTAACAGTCGCGGCAAGCTCGCCCGAGCCGAGGTTGATCCCGCGCATCATACCGCGGCCGCGCGCCTCGAAGCCATGTTCGGCAGCGATACGAAGAAGCCGCGATTCGAGCAGCTGGCTACGCCGCTCAATGTCGCGATGAAATTCCTCTGTGCTCCAGAAATGGCGTAGCGCCGCGGTCGCGGTCACGAAGGCGTGGTTGTTCCCGCGAAACGTCCCGTTGTGCTCGCCTGGCGACCATTGGTCGAGTTCAGGGCGCAGCAAGGTCAGCGCAAAGGGCAGCCCCATGCCCGACAGCGACTTGGCGAGCGTCACGATGTCGGGGATGAAGCCCATCGCCTCGAAGCTGAAGAAGCCGCCTGTGCGGCCGCAGCCAGCCTGGATGTCATCGACGATAAGCAGCGCGCCGTGGGATTTCGCGATATCGGCAATCCGGCGGAGCCATTCGGGCGAAGCGGCATTGAGACCGCCTTCGCCTTGCACCGTCTCGACAAGGATGGCAGCGGGCGCGTCGAGCCCGCTCGACGGATCGGCAAGCCGTTGTTCCAGAAGGTCGGCGGTGTCGACGTCGGGACCATAATAGCCGTCATAAGGCTCGTGCGCGACATGGCTGAGCGGCACGCCCGCGCCCCCGCGCTTGGCCGCGTTGCCGGTGCAGGCGAGCGCGCCGAGCGTCATGCCGTGGAAACCGTTGGTGAAGGCAATCACCAACTCGCGGCCCGTAATCTTGCGCGCGAGCTTGATCGCGGCCTCGACCGCATTGGTGCCCGTGGGCCCGGTGAACATCGCCCGGTAATCGAGCCCGCGCGGCGTCAATATCAGATCTTCGAAAGCCGCGAGAAAGTCTTGCTTGGCGCCGGTGTGAAGGTCGAGCCCGTGCGCGATTCCGTCCGCGGAAATATAGTCGAGCAAGGCCTGCTTCAAAATCGGATGGTTGTGCCCATAGTTGAGCGTCGAGCAGCCCGACAGAAAGTCGAGATACCGGCCGCCCTGATCGTCATGCATCCAGACGCCTTCGGCGCGGCCGAACTGGCGCGGCATCGAGCGGGCATAGCTTCTGACTGCGGATTCGCGGCGATCATAGATGGCCGTGTCCGGAACTGTGCCGGACGGTTCAGGTGACATGGTCATGGTTCAACCCCGTTTTTCTTGAATAGTCTGGCGATCAATGGGCCCGATGCGGGCCAGAAATTCGGTGGCGTGGGCCCCGGCGAAATGTGTTTCGCGCTCGAAAAACGCCTTGCGCTCAAGGGGGGCTCGCCAATCTCTGGCAAGCCCGCGAAACAGACGCCATGACGCCTCATTGTCATCGGTGATCGTGGTGATCAGATGGGTCGCATCCCGCTGCTCCGGCCTTGCAAGCAGGGCGGAGATCATGCGGCGGGCAATCTGCTTTCCGCGCCCCTCTGCCGAGACGGCGACCTGCCAGACAAAAAAGGCGTCAGGATCCGAAGGGGGGCGATAGCCTGAGACCCAGCCGACGATGCGGCCCGCCTTTTCGGCGACAATGCAATTGCCGGCGAAATGCGCGCATTGCAGAAGATTGCAGTAGCGGCTGTTACGATCAAGGGGCGGGCAGGCGGCAATCAACGCCGTTATGGCTGGCCCGTCCGTGGCTCGGGGTCTGCGTAGCTCGATATCGTCTGCGACCGCTGACGGTTCATCCTGATCTGTCCCTGGAGGCAATGACACTGCGTCTTTTTGCCGATCTAATATCTTTCATCTCCTGAAATGAGTTTCGGATGGCCAGAAAGGGGTGTGGCCATGATTCGCAGTAAATATAGGAGGTTCTTGATCGATCTCAACCCCGGGGCGATCATATTATGTTTCATAAAGTGAAATAGAATGAGGTGCCCTCGAACCATAACCGCTTTGCGGAGGCGCGCGAGGGCGCTAACGGATGTTCATGGAATCGGAGATGGCGAACGCGACCCTGAAGGCCCTGCGGCGCGTCCTGCGCGCGGCTGAAGGCGGCACGCGGCGCCTTGCCTCGGCGACGGGGCTCACACCTTCGCAATTGCTGGTCCTGCGCGAGATTGATGGTGGGGAAGAGGTCACCCCCGGTGCGGTCGCGCAGCGCCTGCAATTCAGCCACGCCACCATTACAGCAATCGTGGACCGCCTCGTTGCCCTGCGCCTTGTGACGCGCGCGCGAAGCGATCGGGATAAGCGGCGTATGCTCCTTGAGGTGACGCCCGAGGGCCGGCGTCGTCTCGCCGAGGCACCCGATATGCTGCAGGAGGTATTCAGCGCCCGTTTCTCGAGGCTTCCTGCCTGGGAGCAAGCAATGGTCCTCGCTGGCACGGAGCGACTGGCGGAGATATTGGGCGTAGGCGACATGGACGCGGCGCCCTTGCTCGATGCGGGGCAAATTGATCGCGCCTGAACACCGGGTGCCGCGATAGTCCTTATCGATGGTCGCAGGACTACGGCGACCTGGCGCGGCTCGAAAGGTAAATTCTCCGGAGATCTCCAGATGAGGATTTTCATGGTCGATACCATGTCACGCGATTTTGCATCATTCGAAGTAATAAACTCTCTCTAACCCAGACGTATCTGAACATTTCTTCTGTCCCAATCCGAAAATCCTATCGGTGGCCGACGAAAGTGGCGCATCACTTGAATATTTGTCCAGCGCCGTTATCTACGGGGCTGTCATGACTATTCATGCTCTTTTCTGGACCAAGGGACGCCTGCTGATTGGCGTATAGCCGGACGCGGGCCCGCCAGGCTGCGTCCGGCGCACGGCATCTCGTGGTGGGCCGCCGGCAAAATGGCCGCGCCCCTCCCATCTCCTGATGCAAGGCAAATTCTCCCACCCGGACGGACGCTGCTCCGCCGGCTCCTCTTTGCTGGTCAACGGAGCTACGAAAATTGGCAACCCGATCCCATCCCCCTATCCGCGGCGCGTGCCGGAAGACGCAGGAAGCTGAACGCCTGCTCGCCCGCTATCCCCACCTTCACCCGTTCGAGCTCGCTCGCCTTGTCGCGATTTTTCCTGAGCTGCCGTTGATCGACAAGGCCGTTATGACGGCCGACGACGCGCTGTCCGAAAAGCTCGCGGCCTTCTACCGCGACCATGGTGACAAGCTGAGCGTATCGAGCAGGATATTGTCGTTAGTGCTGATCCTCCCCGTGGCTGCAGCGGGTGCTGCGCTCTGGTGGTTGATCGGCTGATAGGCGTGATTGGAGGCGGTTCTGCCTTCCCTTCGTGTGCACACCCATCACCTTGAAAGAAAAATGCCATGTCTTTTCAATTTGCATCCTTCGAGCGCGACAGCGTTCTGGGGGGCAGCCCGATGGCCAGGCTGCCTGTTCGAAGCACGAGGCCGAGATCAGCCGCGCTGCGGCGCTCTGGGCCTTTCGACCCGGATGGTATCGCAAGGGCGGGCGAAGACATCTCGTCGCTCCTGCTGCTCATCCCCGTGGCCCCGCTCGCTATCGTTTCTTTCGGAGCCATGCTGACCCCGCTCTAGTGCCGGTCCCTCCACGGGTCTCGTGAGCGGCCGCGGTTTCCCAGCTCGTACGCCCCCCTTTGATCACTAAAAGGCGAGAGATGACCATTCCGGGGGCGCGAAGACTTGCCCGCCGTGCTCATGCGCGGCGGGTCCCTTGCTTCGACCTATGGCTGGCCGGGACGGGTGGGTAGCGATTGGGGGCGGCGCCATCCACATCCGGCGCGCGGCGGTCCCGCAAAATATGGTGGCGGGGTATCCTTTCGGAGCACGCGCGCTGCGTCGTGCCGGCACGTCAGAGGGAATAGAGACCGTGCCTTGCCCGCCACGGCCAATATGCCATTTCCTGGTCTTTAATCAAGTCTTGTCAAAGGAAATCCCTTCGCCCTAAACTGGTGTTTCTGTTTTTGATATCCGGCGTAACAGTAACAGGCCGGATATGATTTTGTGGTTATTTTTTATCCCGTGCTTTTGAGTAGGATGGAGGAGGGAAAGTAGCTAGCGTCGAGGTCTCGCGTCGGGCTCGCGACATGGCAAAAGGCTAAAATTGCCACCTGCTCCCCTGGGACCTTGTTTGCGTTGATCCTCGCCCTCAAAGCTGATAGTGGGCGCTCCCGATGACCAGCGACCGTTCCCTTCGATTCAAGGCGTATTGGCGCTCCTTTACCTAGGAGCGGCATGGCATCATCCTGTGACCATCGCCGCCGTGTTCGGACAGGCGAATGGTCAGCATCAAACGATCCTCCTCCGTCACGGCGCGCGTTTTGAGAAGAAGACGCGACATGACCGATACCTTGCTTGCCCTCTCTACAGCCCGCTGCCGCATCGCGCCGCTTACCGCTGATGACGTTCGAGCGCTGACGGAGATCACTGACGAGACCGTGACCTCGAAGGTCGATTTTTTGCCGACGCCCTTCACCGAAAGCGATGCGCGCGCGCTGATCGCGGGGTCGGGCCGCGGCGATGTCTTTCACGCGGTGCGCCGCGTGGACGGGGCCTCGCTCGACGGCGTGATCGGCGTCCATCGCCGCTTGGGGGGCGACTATGAAATCGGCTATTGGTTCGCCGCGCGGGCGCGCGGACGCGGGCTTGCGACCGAGGCGGTACGCGCTGTCATCGACGCGCTCTCAGCATCGCAGCCAGGCTGTTCGATCGTTGCCGAATGTCACCCTGAAAATGCGCCGTCGCGTGCGCTGCTGCACCGCGTCGGGTTCGTGTCGACGGGTCTTCCGGGCCGGCGGCCGAGACGCGTGTTGCTCGCATGGCGCTCCGCGCCCCTCGACCGTATCGACGTATGCTGAGCGGTCAGGCGGATGCGCATATCTTCTCGGCGAGCGCCCCGACGATCGCTGCCACAGAGGCGGGAGCATAAGCGAAGCCCATATGGCTGCAGTCGACTTCCACCTGATGGTCGCTTTCGTGCGGAAGGCCGCGTGCACTGGCCGCCGCGACAACGCCATCGCGCGTTGACCAGAGGGCGAAGGTCGGCACGGCCGGCCGCGGGGCGGGATGGAAATCGATCGGCGGACGGTCGACCGGGTGCCGCGCCACGAGGTAATAGAGGCGCCATGCACGGTTGGCACGGCGGCTGCCGGAAAAGGGTGAACCGAGCGTCACGACGCGCGCGACCTTGTCGGGATGACGCTTGGCATACTCGCGCGCGTAAATTCCGCCGAGACTCCATCCCACGAGCGCCGGCGTACGGCCCGTCCGGTTGATGATCCACTCGACGCGGCCGTCGATGCGCTCGATGATGTCGGCCGTCGCCCCGCGGTTGAATCCAAGCCCCCACCCGTAGCAGCGAAATCCGGCGCGGCGGAGGTCGGAGCGAAGCGTCCTGGTTGCCCAGTCGCCCGACAGAAAGCCGGGAAGCACCATCACCGGCGGATGAGGGCTGTCCGGATTAGGGATGCGCCGCAGAGGCCGGACGCGGCCGCCGAGCGCGCGCAGCAGCCCGCCTGCCTCACCCCACAGAAGCGCAAGAGGAGGGAGTGCGTCGGGGCTCGGTAGAGAGAGCGACTTTCGCGTGTCGAGGGATAGGAAGGCAGGGGTCAATGGGCACTCCATTCGTCCGGTCCCGCCGAAGCGGGCGTGCTTTCACCTTGCCCGACACCAAGATGGGGAAAGCGAGCGCCCGGATCAAGACCGGGCCGACGAAGGCGCAGGCCTAGCCCTTGGGGACCAACTTTATCAGCTTGCCGTCCTTGCCGTCGGTGAGCAGCCAAACCGATCCGTCTTCGTTCACCTCGACCTCGCGGACGCGGGCGCCGAAATCCCAGCGGTCGGATTTATGCAACTTGTCGCCATCGATGGCCATGCGGATCAGTCCCTCGCCCGACAGCGCGCCCATCAGCAGGCTATTCTTCCAGCCAGGATAAAGATCGGCGCCGTACCAGGCGAGTCCGGCTGGCGAGATCGACGGATTCCACCACAGCTTGGGGGCGCTGAATTCGGGACGCGTCGGGTGATCAGGGATGGCCCGTCCATCATAATGATCGCCGTTCGAGACGATGGGATAGCCGTAATTGGCACCGCGCTCGACCAGATTGACCTCGTCGCCGCCCTTGGGGCCCATTTCCTGCTGCCACAGCTGTCCCGTTCCGTCGAACGCGATCCCGAGCAGGTTGCGGTGGCCGAGTGACCAGATTTGCGCGGCAACGCCGCCCCCGTTCGGCTCGGAGGCATTGATAAAGGGATTGTCGGTGGGCACGCTGCCATCCGGCTTCAGCCGGACAATCGTGCCGAGATTCATGCCCATGTCCTGAGCAGGGTCGAATTTCTGCCGCTCTCCCGAAGTGATGAAGAGATATTGGCCGTCGGGTGAAAAGGCGAGACGGTGCGAAAAATGGCCGCGGCCGGGAACCTTCGGGTCCTGTTTCCAGATAAGTTCGAGCCCCTCGATCCGAGGTGCAGTTCCATCCACGAGCTTTGCCTTGCCGACGACGGCGCCAAAGCGATCCTTCTCTCCAGCCTCTGCCCAGCTTAGATAAATGGTGCCGCTTGCGGCAAAATCCGGAGCCAGGATGACGTCTCCGAGGCCGCCTTGACCGCCAAATGCGACCGGGGGTGTGCCCGCGACGTCGAGCGTTTCGCCATCTTTTCGCCAAAGCTTGAGTTTGCCCGCCCGCTCGGTGACGAGGGCGCGCGTTCCGCCCGGGAGGAAGGTCATGGCCCAGGGCTCGGCGAAGCGCGCGATTTCCTGCACCGTGAAAGGTGCGTCGGCGAGCGAAGCCGCGGGCTGGGCGCCCGACGTATCGAGTGACACGTCAGCGGCGGCACTTGGCTGGCCGGTGCCTGAGCAGGCGGCGATGATGAAGGCAGCAGAAAATGCCAGGGAAGTGAAAGTCTTCATAAGGCGGCTCGCTTGGCTGGTGGGGGCGGTGCGAGTTTGGCGCGGGTGCATCGCAAAGTCGAGCCTTTGCCTGCTATTTTTGCCTCCGACGCGCCGGGGCGACTTGGAAAAGCGACGCTGATTTCAGCCCGCTCGCTCTCGTTTGGAGAGGAGCAGGAGGGCCGCGCGCTAGCGCCGGGCCTCGCGGCGAGCCGCAATAGCCTCGACGCTGTCCATGATGGCATCGATCGCCTCGCTGGCCGGGGGCGCTTCGGCGCGTTTCTGAGAAAACTGGCCGCGTGACATAATTTCTTCGAGCGCGGCGCGCGCGCGCGATACACGGCTTTTCATGGTGCCCAGAGCGCAGTCACAGATGGCGGCTGCTTCCTCATATGACAGCCCACCCGCGCCCACGAGGATCAAAGCCTCGCGCTGGTCCTGCGGCAACTCCATCAACCCCCGCTGAAGGTCAGCCATTTCCCCTGAATCTTCCTGCGCCGCTGGTGTGGAGAGGGTGCGCTCGACGGCGCCTTCGTCATATTCGCCGCGGAACTTGTTGCGGCGCATTTGCGAAAGGAAGGTATTGCGGAGGATGACGAAGGTCCACGCCTTGATCGAGGTGCCGCGCTCAAAGCGATCGCGCGACGCCCAGGCCTTAACCATCGTGTCCTGCGTCAGGTCATCAGCGAGATCGGGATTGCCCGATAAACTGCGACCATAGGCGCGCAGATGCGGGATCACGTCGGCGAGCAACGCCTTGAACTCGCCATCCGAGAGCGGACCCTCGTCGGGTGCGGCTTGGCTATGCTTCGCAGCATGGGGACGGGTCATTCGGGGCTTTTCTGGTCGAGTCGGGAGAGGAGATCGAGCATGCGGTCGGGCAGCTCCTCAGCGACAATCGTTCCATAGATCATGCGCAGCTTTGCGCTCACCGGCTCGGGCGATTGCCGGCCGGTCAGCACCCGATGCCATTCGTCGCCGCCGGTGCCGGGGAATGGACTGCGGGTCCAGCGCGAACCATCTGCCATCGCGGGCGACGTGCTGTGACCGTTCATCCTCTTTTCACCGTGAGTTGCCATGAGCGAGCAACGATAGAAGAGCCCCCTCAGTTCCCCCCTTCCACGAATTTTCGTGGCAAAGCGTTGCAGCGAAGCCACAGTCGCCTGCGCTCTCGCCGTGCCCCTGGCGCACACGCGGGTCGCGGCGATGTACAATGTTGGGCTTTGCAACGCCTGCAGCACCCGCTAAGCCATCCCCAGATGACAAGTTTCTTTACAGCGCCGCTGATGCTTCCTGCGGGATGCCGGTCATGACGAGCGACGCCCCCTCCCAACCCCTCGACGACGCCAGCTTCAAGCGCGAGCTGGCCGCGATGCTACCGCATCTGCGCGCGTTCGGGCGCAGCCTGACTGGCAATGCCGACCTCGCCGACGACCTCGTGCAAGAAACGATGCTGAAGGCATGGAAAGCGCGCGCGCAATATATTCCTGGGCCCGCGAGCATGAAAAGCTGGGCTTTCGTGATCCTGCGCAATTGCTTTCTGTCGCAGATGCGGCGGAAGAAATTCACGGCGGAATATGATGAACTCGCAGCGGAACGGATGCTGGTTGCCCCCGACGATCAGGACGACAGCCTTCACCTGGCCGACGTTCAGCGCGCGCTCCTGATGCTCCCCGTCGACCAGCGCGAGGCGCTGGTCTTAATCGGCGCCGGCGGACTGAGCTATGAAGAGGGCGCTGCGATTTGCGGTTGCGCGATCGGGACGATGAAGAGCCGTGTTTCGCGTGCGCGTGCCGCGCTCCAGGATATTTTGGAGGGCGGCGAGATGCCGCTCCGGAGCCGGGACGAGCTACCCGCCAGTGACGCGTTTGCGGCGATCATGGACAAAGTCGACGATCTGACGGCGAACGGCCCGGCTGGGGAATAGGAGCGGGCACTACGCGTCGCTGCGAATGCCCAGATAGGCTGCAATCATATGCGATGTCTCCTCGACGAGGCGCTCGGCGGCATCTTCTGCCAGGATCTCGGGCCGGTGGATCACTGCGCTGTGAGTCAGTGACTCGATCGTGGTGACGCAGATGAACGCGGCGAGATCCAGGTCGGACTGCCTCAGCTCGCTGCGATGATCCTCCAGATATCGGTGGAAAAGCTCATGAGCCGCGCGATGGAAGAGCTCGACACCCTCGAGTTCGCCGGACCGGGGCGTCTGCTCTGCCAAGACGCGGTGCAGCGCCGGATTGACCCGGTGGGCCTCGATAGCGGCGACGACCAGGCGGCGGATGCCGATCCCGATCGGCTCCCGGGCCGCTTCCACCATTGCATTTTGAACGACATGCATCAGCTCCTGGTTGTGACGCTCGATCACGGCGGCGACGAGCGCATCCTTGCCAGGAAAATATTGATAGAGTGAACCGATGCTGACGCCGGCTTCCTCGGCGATGCGATTCGTGCTCGCGCGGTCATATCCATCGCGCTCGAGAATATGAGCAGTTGCCTCCACGAGCGCCGCCACCGTCGCGCGCGACCGGGCTTGACCCGCTTTCTTTCTCGCGCGTGTCGAACGCTTTTGAACCGGCATCGCGTCTCTCTTCCCAATGCGAGTAGCGAATATGAGTAAAGGCTCATATTCTGGCAACCACGAGACGCAACCAATGAAAGGGAGCATCCATGCTGTCCTTGCCCTATTCGCAGCTTGTCGGTGTCAAACGCTGGGCCGACCTCGAGCTGTGCGAGACGATCGAAAAGTGCCGCGACTCCCTCGACGAGCGGGAGATGAGCATTCTGCTTCGCCTGCTCGACCATATCCACGTGGTCGACCACATCTTTCAGCATCATCTCGAAGGAAAGCCGCACCCTTATCGCGCCGCGCATTCCGAAATGCTCCCGGGCTTGAGCGCAATGAAGGACAGGATCAGACAGGTCGATGACTGGTACACCGCCTATGTCGACCCGCTACCTGCCGAGGCGTTCGACGAACCTGTCGACTTTAGCTTCACAAGCGGCCGGCGCGCCCGAATGACCCGCGGGCAGATCATCCTCCATGTCTGTCTCCACGGGACCTATCACCGCGGCAACGCGGGCGCCGTCCTTCAGCTCAAGGGCCTCACGCCAGGACGAGATAGCATGACTGACTATTTGGAGGATGCAGCCTGAGGGCGCGCCTCAGGCTGCCAGTTCGGGTGTGAAGAGCAGGCTTTGGCTGATCGCGGCGCGGACCGTGTTCTCGCGAAACGGCTTTGAGATCAGGAAAGTCGGCTCGACGCGGCTACCACTGAGCAGTCGCTCGGGAAAGGCGGTGATGAAGATTGCAGGCACCGGCGCGCGCGCCAATATCTCCTGCACGGCGTCGATCCCCGAAGATCCGTCGGCAAGCTGGACGTCGGCCAGGACGAGACCGGCATCGGTGTCCTTGAACGCCGCGACCGCATCCTCATGTGTCGTTGCAACCCCGGCGACCTCGTGACCGAGGCCACGGACGATCTGCTCGAGCTCCATCGCAATGAGCGGCTCATCCTCGATGATAAGCACCGAGGTCCTTGTCTCGCGGTCAAGATCGTCGACTGCCTCGGCCAGCAGGGCCTCGACGGCCTGCGTGTCGGTGCCTGTAATCATTGCCGCCTCCTCGGTCGAGAAGCCCTCGAGCGCGGTCAGAAGCAAAATCTGGCGCGCCAGCGGCGTGATGCGGGCAAGGCGCCGATTGGCGGCGCGGATAAGCGGGTCATCGTCATCCGAACCTTCTCCGTCCGAAATAAAGGCGGTTTCCCAGATCCGGTGAAACGTCCGATAGAGGGCGATGCGTGCGTCGGGGACCGGTTCAAATTCCTCGGGCGCTGCGACGATCACCTCAAGCAGCGTATGGACGAAATTGTCGCCGTGCGGCTGGCTGCCGGTCAGCGCGCGAGCGTAACGGCGCAGAAACGGCAGATGTCCGCGAATTTCCTCTCCCAATGTCATGCAAGAACCTCCCTTTGGTTTAACCGATACGCCGCCCGTGGCAGGGGGTTCCGTTCGCCGCATAAAAAAGCGCGCCCGTCCTGCAACTTGTGGCCAGCGGATGCGTAAACACTGGCGGGACGTTGACGGGTCCTTTGAGATGGTCGGAAAACCGCCGATCACTCCTCAACAGGTCGACCATGCTTTTGTAGGGACCGATTTCATGGCACAGCGGCCCCGGGAACAGAGCGGCGCCAAGGCGCACGCAGGAGGCGAGGGGCGTCCATTGGCGAAAAGTGGGGATGAGGGGGCATCGCTTGATGAGCGCCGACGGCTGCAGACCCTTCGCGAATATCGCATCATGGACAGCGGTGCCGAAGTCGCCTTCGACCGCGTTACAAAGCTGGTCGCTGACCTGTTCGACGCGCCGATCGCACTTGTTTCATTCGTCGACGATCGTCGTCAATGGTTCAAATCGGCGCAGGGCCTCGAGCTCACCGAACTCCCGCGTGACGTCGGTTTCTGCCACCATGTCATTACGGGTGACGGTCCACTGGTTGTTACCGACCCGATGCAGGACCCCCGCTTCGAGCACAATCCGCTCGTCACGGATGAGGCCTCCATACGCTTTTACGCTGGGGTTCCGCTGAGCGCCCATAATGGCGCCGTGCTCGGCGCGCTCAGCGTCATGGACCGCAAGACCCGGGCGCCGCTTGGTCCCCGCGAAGTCGAGCGTCTAGAGGATTTTGCGGCCATCATCATGGCGGAGGCGGAATTGCGCCGCACCGCGGTCGAGCGCGACGAGGCGCAGCACATGTTGGAGCGCGCGCTCGATTATTCGAGCATCGCGATCTGGCAGCTCCATGTGAACGACGGCGCGTTGCGCTGGCGCGGCGCGGTGGGCGAACTATGGGGCGCCGATTACGAGGTCGCCCTCGCCTCGCTGGACGGCGTATTCGAGCGTATACACCCCGACGACCGGCTCCTGGTCCGCGGCGCGCTCGACGAGGCGATCGACAATGGCACGCTCTACGCCAGCGAATTCCGCGTCGTTCACCCCGAGCGCGGCGTGCGCTGGCTCGCGGGCCGCGCCGACTGGGACGTGCGGCGCGACGAGGCGGTCCTGACGGGCATCAACGTCGACATTACCGAACAGAAAAGCCGGCAGGAAAATGCCAATCTGCTGATGCGCGAATTGCATCACAGGATGCGTAACCTCTTCGCGACGGTCGGCGCGATCATCTCGCTGACGCGTCATTCAGCGCGCGATGTCGACGATTATGTCGATCGGATCAGCAGCCGGCTCGATGCGCTCAACCGGGCGCAGAATGTCCTGCTCGGCGCCAACTTCATGACCGGGTCGATGCACGCGTTGATGCGCGAGGTCGAGGCTGCCTTCCCTGGTGTGCGCTGGTCGGGCCCTGACCTGCTGCTTCCGGAAAATTCGGTGGTCGCGATGGCGCTGCTGCTTAACGAGCTTGCGACCAATGCCGCCAAGCATGGCGCCCTGTCGGCTGAAGGGGGCAGGGTTGACGTGCATTGGGCCAACGAGCCCGACGAACGCGGCGAACGGCAGTTCCGGATGACATGGAAGGAGAGCGGCGCCCCTGGGCCGATCTTCGCGCCCGAACGCACGGGCTTTGGAACGCTGCTCATCGAACGCAGCGTGCGGAACAATCTCGGGGGCACGATCGAACGGCGCTGGGAGGCGGCCGGTTTGGTTGTCGAAATTGCCCTCCCAGCCCGCTGGCGCGAGGCGTAGCGCGACTTAACCCGGATTATTTGTTCGCTATATGTTCTCATGCTAGGCATGAGTCCATGTCCACAAAGCCGATTCTAGAAAAGCTCGCCATACTTGCCGACGCCGCGAAATATGATGCGTCCTGCGCCTCATCGGGGACGGTGAAACGCGATTCGACCGGAACCGGGGGCATCGGGTCGACCGAGGGCATGGGAATTTGCCACAGCTATGCTCCCGATGGGCGGTGCATCTCGCTGCTCAAGATCCTGCTTACCAACTTCTGCATTTATGACTGCCGCTTCTGCATCAACCGCGCGTCGAGCAATGTCGAGCGCGCGCGTTTCAGCCCGGGGGAAGTGGTTCGCCTGACCCTCGATTTCTACAAGCGCAACTATATCGAGGGACTTTTCCTTTCGTCGGGCATAATCCGCTCGGAAGACTATACGATGGAGCAACTTGTCGAGGTGGCGCGCCTCTTGCGGGAAGAGCATCGCTTCCAGGGCTATATTCATTTGAAGACGATCGCGGGCGCGGATCCGGGGCTGGTGGCGCTCGCGGGACTATACGCCGACCGCCTTTCAACCAACGTCGAACTCCCCACTGAAGCCGGGCTGACAAGTTTCGCCCCCGAGAAAAAGCCCGAGACCATCCGCAAGACGATGGCATCGGTGCGCATCGGCGAATCTGAGGCGATCGAGGCGGCGAGGAGTCGGCTCATCGGCAAGGCAAAGCCGCCGCCCTTTGCCCCAGCGGGGCAATCAACGCAGATGATTGTCGGCGCTGATGCGGCACGCGATGATGATATTCTGAGGTCTGCCAGCAATCTTTATTCCGCTTACCGGCTCCGCCGCGTTTATTATTCAGCCTATAGCCCCATCCCCGACGCAAGCAGCGATCTGCCGCCGGTGCGCCCGCCGCTGATGCGTGAGCATCGGCTGTACCAGGCTGACTGGCTGCTACGCTTCTACGGGTTCGAGCGGGCCGAGATCATGGAAGGCGCAAAGGACGGGATGCTCGACCTTGCGATCGACCCCAAGCTCGCCTGGGCGCTGCAGCGGCGCGAAATATTTCCCCTCGACGTCAACCGCGCCCCGCGTGAATTGTTGCTGCGAGTGCCGGGACTTGGAACACGCGCGGTCGACCGCATCATTGCTGCGCGCCGGCTGGGACGGCTCCGACTGGGGGACCTCGCTAAGCTGACCGCCTCGGTGAAGAAGCTGCTCCCCTTCATCGTGACCCCCGACTGGCGACCCGGGAACCTCATCGACAGCACCGAGCTGCGGGCGCGCTTCGCGCCGCCCGCCGAACAATTGGCTTTCGCGCTATGAAAGAGGTGCTCCTCAACAATCCGGGGATTTTCGCCGAGTGGCGAAATGCGGCGCGCCGATTGCTTGCGGCGGGGATCCCTCCCGAGGAGGTGGGATGGCGCGTCGGTCCCGCGGGCGCGTCGTTGTTCGGGAAGGAGGGTCTTCCCGAGCCGGAGGCGCCCGTCCACTTGCCGCGCGAACTGGTCGAGATTGCCAAGCGGGTCGTCTGCCACCGCGATCCCGAAGTGCCCGCCCGGCTGTACCGGGTCATCTGGCGCGCGGCTCGCGACCGTGACTTGCTTGCGCGTGCAGCCGACGCCGACGTCGACTGGCTGCACAAGGCGGACAAGGCCATCCGCCGTGACGTCCACAAGATGCACGCCTTCGTTCGCTTCCGCCGGCTCGGCGAGGAGGCGGGGCGCGAATGTTTCGCGGCCTGGTTTGAACCCTCGCACCGGATCGTCCCGCTGGCCGCGCCCTTTTTTCAGCGGCGTTTTTATGGGATGGACTGGGCGATCGTGACGCCGGACGCCCGTGCGATCTGGCGGGGAGAGACGCTGGCCTACGGTCCGGGCGGGAGCAGGGGCGACGTTCCGGATACGGATCTCGTCGAGGAGCAATGGCGCACCTATTACGGCGCGATTTTCAATCCCGCGCGGGTAAAGATCGACGCGATGCGCGCCGAGATGCCCAAGAAATATTGGCATAATCTGCCCGAGGCACAGCATATTGCGTCCCTTCTCGCGGGCGCCGAAGCGCGGGCGGAACGCATGCGCGAAGTGGCCGTTTCTGTGGCGAACCCCTTGACCGACAAATGGCGGACGCGCGTGCCCAAAGACCTCGCTCCTGACGATGTGAAGACGCTTGGTGACCTGTCGCGCGCGGTCGACACGTGCAAACGTTGCCCGCTCTATTGCAACGCGACGCAAGGGGTGGCGGGCGAGGGCCCGAAGACGGCGCGGATCATGCTCGTGGGCGAGCAGCCCGGCGATCAGGAGGATCTGCAGGGACGACCGTTCGTCGGCCCGGCGGGGCAATTGCTCAATGCCGCGCTCGAGGAAGCGGGTCTCGACCGGCAGGACTTGTTCCTGACGAACGCCGTCAAGCATTTCAAATTCGAACCGCGCGGCAAAAGGCGACTGCACCAGAATCCGAACGCGGGCGAGATCGACGCCTGCCGGTGGTGGCTCGATAAGGAGCGCGCGCTCGTGAAGCCTGATCTGATCGTGACCCTGGGCGCGAGCGCGCTGCGCGGCGTGACGAGCAAGAATGCGAGCATCAAGTCGATGCGCGGCGCCGTGCATCCGCTGGAAGGGGGAGGTCAGCTGATCGCGACCATCCATCCGTCATTCTTGCTGCGCATGCCGGATCGGTCTCGCGCCGCCACTGAGCGCGGGGCCTTCGTTGCCGACCTTGCGCGCGCGCGGAAACTTGCGGCCTGATGGCAAGGTCTGAAACTTGGCTCGAACCTCATCCGCACGGGCTCTACGTGCGGCCCGCTGACCTTTGGATCGACCCTGCGCGCCCCGTCGAGCGAGCCGCGGTGACCCACGGCCACGCCGATCATGCGCGGAGCGGTCATCATGCTGTCTTTGCGACCCCGGAGACGCTGGCGATCATGGCGCTGCGTTACGGCGTCGATGTCGCGGCATCTCGTAACCAGGCCTTTGCCTATGGCGAGGGGTTCGAGCGAGGCGGGGTGCGCTTCAGCTTTCATCCTGCGGGCCATGTCCTCGGCAGCGCGCAAATCCTGATGGAATATCGGGGTGAGCGAATCCTCGTCACCGGTGACTATAAGCGCCGCGCCGATCCCACCTGCGCGCGCTTTGAAATCATTCCGTGCGACATCTTCATTACCGAGGCGACCTTCGGCCTTCCGGTGTTTCGCCATCCGCCAACCAAGGACGAAATCGCCAAGCTGCTCGCCGCGGTGCGGGCCGAGCCCGAACGCTGCGTGCTCGTCGGCGCCTATGCGCTCGGCAAGGCGCAGCGTGTCATCGCCGAGCTGCGCGCCGCGGGCTGGCTCGCGCCTATTTACATCCACGGTGCGCTCGAACGCATGTGCGGGCTCTATGCCGATCATGGCGTCGATCTGGGCGAGCTGCGGCTCGTCAGCGAAAGCGAGAAGGCCGAAATGGCGGGCCAGATCGTCCTTGCGCCCCCCTCCGCATTGAACGACCGCTGGTCCCGGCGGCTTCCCGACCCGGTCACCGCGATGGCCTCGGGCTGGATGCGGGTGCGCCAGCGAGCTCGGCAGCGGATGGTCGAACTGCCCCTCGTCATTTCCGACCACGCTGACTGGGACGAACTCACCGCGACGATCGCCGAGGTAAATCCGGCGGAGAGCTGGATCACCCACGGCAGTGAGGAGGGGCTGCTGCGCTGGTGTGAGCTCACCCAGCGCAAGGCACGGGCGCTTCACCTCGTTGGGCGCGACCTGGAGGAGGAAGTGTGAAGCGCTTCGCTGCCCTAGTCGACCGGCTCGTCTACACGCGCTCGCGCAACAGCAAGCTCGCGCTGATCGTCGATTACCTCAAGCACACGCCCGATCCTGACCGCGGCTGGGCGCTTGCGGCGCTGACCGACGCGCTCGACTTCCCCGCGGTGAAGGCGGGAACGGTGCGCGCGCTGCTCGGCGCCCGTGTCGACGAGGAATTGTTTCGCCTGTCGCGGCATTTTGTCGGCGATACCGCCGAGACGGCGGCGCTGCTGTGGCCAGAGGGGCCGCTCTCGAAGCGAGGCGAGGAACTGTCCATCGCACAGGCCGTCGACATGCTGTCGGCAGCGACCCGCAGTGACGCCCCGGCCATTCTTGCCTCGCTGCTCGAGCGGCTCGATGCCGACGGCCGCTATGCGCTCCTCAAGCTCGCGCTCGGGGGGATGCGCGTCGGCGTGTCCGCCCGGCTGGCAAAACAGGCATTCGCGCAAGCCTTTGATGTCGCCGTCGACGATGTCGAGGAATTATGGCACGCGATCCCGCCCCCCTATGCACCGCTTTTCGCCTGGGGGGAGGGGAGGGCCCCGCGCCCGGACCTTGCCGATGTCGCTTTCTTCCGCCCCTTCATGCTCGCGCACCCACTGGAAGGCGAGAGCATCGACCTGGCCGATTTTGCGGCCGAATGGAAGTGGGACGGGATCCGGGTCCAGCTCGTCCATGGCGGCGGAGAGACACGGATCTACAGCCGCGGTGGCGAGGACATTGGCGCTGCCTTTCCCGAGCTCCTCGCCGCGCTCGACCAGGACGCGGTGATTGATGGGGAGCTGCTTGTACGGGGCGAGGCGCAGGGCGGAGCCGAGGGCGGCGCGGCGAGCTTCAACGCGCTCCAGCAGCGTCTTGGACGCAAGACGGTGACAAGGCGGATGCTTGCCGACTTCCCAGCTTTCGTGCGCGTCTATGACCTGCTTGCCGTCGATGGAAACGACTTGCGCGGACAGCCTTGGGCCGAGCGGCGGCGCCAGCTCGAGGCTTTTGTCCCGCGCCTTGCTGCAAGTCATTTTGACCTGTCGCCGGTGATCGAGGCCATGTCTTTTGACGAACTTGCGGCCTTGCGCGCCGGTGCCCGCGACGCCGCGATCGAAGGGGTAATGCTCAAGCGCCGCGACGCCCCCTACGTCGCAGGCCGCCGCGCGGGTCTCTGGTACAAGTGGAAGCGCGACCCGCTCGTGGCGGATTGCGTCATGATGTATGCCCAGCGCGGCAACGGTCGTCGCGCGAGCTTCTATTCGGACTATACCTTTGGCTGCTGGACCGACGCCGACGAACTGCTGCCGGTGGGCAAGGCCTATTCGGGTTTTACCGACGAAGAATTGAAATGGCTCGACAAGTTTGTGCGCGATCACACGATCGGCCGCTTCGGACCGGTTCGCGAAGTCGAAAAGACGTTGGTGCTCGAGGTGGCGTTCGATTCGATTCACGCCTCGAAGCGGCACAAGTCGGGCCTCGCGATGCGCTTTCCCCGCATTTCGCGCATCCGCCGCGACAAGCCCGCAGAGGAGGCGGATCGCATTGCGACACTGCGGGCGATGGCGACGTGATTTTTGCAGGCGGGGAAAGAAAAATTGCCCGCCGAGGGGCTTGCAACCGCGGGGGGAAGGGCCGAATTAGGGGCCCATCTGCAAAAGAAAACGGAGACTGCCATGACGATCGCTTTCCCGCCGCTGCCCTATGCCCAGGACGCCCTGGCGCCGCACATTTCGGCCGACACGCTCGCGACGCACCATGGCAAGCATCACAAGACCTATGTCGACAAGGTCAACGCCGCGATCGAGGGCACCGAGCTTGCTGACAAGAGCCTCGAGGAAATCATTCATCACGCCGAAGGTTCGGGCAACAAGGGGCTTTTCAACAACAGCGCCCAATCGTGGAACCACGCCTTCTACTGGAACAGCCTGTCGCCCACGAAGACGGCGCCGTCGGGTGACCTCGCCGCCGCGATTGACCGCGACTTTGGTTCGCTCGACGAACTCAAGAAGAAGCTGAAGGACACCGCGGTCAACCACTTCGCGTCGGGCTGGGCCTGGCTCGTCTCGCGCGACGGCACGCTGTCGGTTACCGACACGCATGATGCGGGCACCGAGCTGACGGCCGGCATCACTCCGCTGCTCGTGATCGACGTTTGGGAACATGCCTATTACATCGACCGCAAGAATGTCCGCCCCGACTATGTGAACGCGGTGGTCGACGAACTGTTGAACTGGGACTTTGCCGCCGAGAACCTGGCTCGCGGGGGCACGTGGACCTATCCTGCGGCGTAAACCACCTCGGCCTCTCCCTTTGATGGGGGAGGCCGCCAGACCGGCACATTTGCCGCTTCTCGAGGCGCAAGGGGGTGCAGGCTGGGGCCCGTCGCCCGCCGGCACTCTCCCCGCGTCCATCTTCTGGACCCTTTAACGCGCCGATAAGACCGAAGGGGCGGCTGGCGTCTGCGTCTATCTTGCTGATCGCGCTTCGCCTATAGGCGCGCCATGACGATCAGCCTCTTCGAACTCTTCAAGATCGGCGTAGGTCCATCGAGTTCACACACGGTGGGGCCGATGGTCGCGGCGCGCCGCTTTGCCGCATGGCTCGATGAACATGGCTTGCTCACCAGGACCGCGCACGTCGAGGCCGACCTTTATGGCTCGCTCGCGCTGACCGGAAAGGGGCACGCCGCCGACACCGCGGTGGTTGCGGGACTTGCAGGTGAAGTCCCGGCCTCGACAAGCCTCGCCGCAATCGAGGCCCATTGGGCCCGGGCCGCAGGCGAAGGCGTCCTCGACCTCTTGGGACGCCATCGTACCCGCTTCGAGCCGGCGCGCGATCTCCACTTCCAGATGAAGCAACGTCAGCCCTTCCACAGCAACGCGCTCAGCTTCACCGCGCGCGATGGGGAAGGCGAAATCCTTGCGCGGCGCATGTATTTCTCGATTGGGGGCGGGTTCGTCGTCGACGAGGACGAAGCGGGCCGTAATAGCCGCGGCGGCGAGAGTGAGATCGAAATGCCCTTCGCCTTCACGTCGGGCGCCGACCTCATGGAAATGGGGGCAGCGTCGGGTAAGAGTTTCGCGGAGATGATGCTGGAGAACGAGCTGGTTCTGCGCAGCCGCGAAGAAGTCGACGCAGGGCTCGACAGCATCGCGGCGGCGATGGACGCCTCGATCGACGCAGGGTGCTCGAGCACAGGTACGCTGCCGGGCGGCCTCAGGGTCAAGCGCCGCGCGCCGCAGATCGCTGCCGACATCCGCGCGAGGCAAGAGGCGAACCTCTCCGATCCGATGGCGATGATGGACTGGATCAACCTGTGGGCGATGGCGGTAAATGAGGAGAATGCCGCGGGCGGGCGCGTCGTCACCGCCCCGACGAACGGCGCTGCGGGGATCATTCCTGCGGTGATCCGCTATTATCGCCGCAGCTATCGCGGAGACAATGCCGGTGTGCGTACCTTCCTCCTTACCGCGGGGGCAATCGGCGCGCTCTACAAGCGAAACGCGAGCATCTCGGGCGCCGAGGTTGGCTGCCAGGGCGAGGTGGGGGTTGCCTGTTCGATGGCGGCGGCAGGTCTTACCGCGGCTTTGGGGGGCACCAATGCGCAGATCGAAAACGCGGCCGAAATCGGAATGGAGCACAATCTCGGTCTCACCTGCGATCCGATTGGCGGACTCGTGCAAATTCCCTGTATCGAACGCAACGCGATGGGCGCGATCAAGGCGATCGACGCGAGCCGCATCGCAATGATGGGCGATGGCACCCACGTCGTCAGTCTCGACACGGTGATCGCAACGATGCTGCAAACCGGTCGCGACATGCGCGACAAATATAAGGAAACCTCGAAGGGAGGGCTTGCGGTCAGCGTCGTGGAGTGCTGATAGCCAGCAAAAAGGAGACCGCCCGATGAAGACCCGTGCTGCTGTTGCGTTCGAAGCGAAGAAGCCACTCGAGATCGTCGAACTCGACCTTGAAGGTCCGAAGCCCGGCGAGGTGCTGGTCGAGATCATGGCGACGGGCATTTGTCACACCGATGCCTATACGCTCGACGGCTTCGACAGCGAGGGCATTTTCCCCAGCATATTGGGGCATGAGGGTGCCGGGATCGTGCGCGAGGTTGGCGCAGGCGTCACCAGCGTCAAGCCGGGCGATCATGTCATCCCGCTTTACACCCCGGAGTGCCGCCAGTGCAAAAGCTGCCTTTCGGGCAAGACCAATCTTTGCACCGCGATCCGCGCCACGCAGGGCAAGGGACTGATGCCCGACGGAACCTCGCGCTTCAGTTACAAGGGAGAGACCATCTATCATTATATGGGGTGCTCGACCTTCTCCAACTTTACCGTGCTCCCCGAGATCGCGGTTGCAAAGATCCGAGAGGACGCACCCTTTCAGACAAGCTGCTACATTGGCTGCGGCGTCACCACGGGGGTCGGCGCGGTCGTCAATACGGCGAAGGTCCAGGCGGGCGAGAATGTTGTCGTCTTCGGGCTCGGCGGCATCGGCCTCAACGTGATCCAGGGCGCCAGGATGGTGGGCGCGAACAAGATCATCGGGATCGACATCAATCCCGATCGTGAGGAATGGGGCCGCAAGTTCGGCATGACCGATTTCATCAACTCCAAGGGCCTTTCGCGCGACGAAACGGTCGCGAAAATCCTCGAAATCACCGACGGCGGCGCCGATTACAGCTTCGATGCGACGGGCAATACCGAGGTGATGCGCACCGCGCTTGAATGCTGCCACCGCGGCTGGGGGGAGAGCATCATCATTGGTGTCGCCGAAGCGGGGAAAGAAATCAGCACCCGCCCTTTCCAGCTCGTCACTGGCCGCGTGTGGAAAGGGACGGCGTTCGGCGGCGCAAAGGGCCGCACCGACGTTCCGAAAATCGTCGAATGGTACATGAACGGCAAGATCGCGATCGACCCTATGATCACCCACGTCCTGACGCTTGATGAGATCAACAAGGGCTTTGATCTCATGCACGCGGGGGAAAGCATCCGCAGCGTGGTCGTTTACTAAGAGGGGCAGGTCGATGTTCAGCCATGTGACGCTGGGGTCGAACGACATTGGCGCGAGCAAGCGTTTCTACGATGCTGTGCTCGGGACGCTCGGCGTGCCCGAAGGGCGGATCGACGAGCGCGGACGCCTGATCTACGCACATGAGGGAGGACGGCTCCTCATCACCCGCCCGGTTAACGGCGAAGCGGCAGAATGCGGCAATGGCCATACATTGGGTTTGCTCGCTGCATCGCCCGAGGCGGTCGAGGCGTGGCACGCCGCGGGGCTTGCGAACGGCGGCACTACCGCGGAGGACCCGCCGGGCATTCGCCATGCGACCGAAGGGCGCACACTTTATCTAGCCTATCTGCGCGATCCCGCTGGCAACAAGCTGTGCGCCTTTCACAGGATATCGGGCTGAGATGAGCGGAGACATGGCCGCGCGCTACATATTGACGCTGGCGTGCGAGGACCGGATCGGCATTGTGGCAGCGGTGACGGGGCTTCTTGCCGAGCGCGACGGCTTCATCCTCGACAGCCAGCAATATGCCGATCTTGATTCGGGCCGCTTTTTCATGCGGGTCGAATTCCGCGGCGCGGGGCCGCGCTTTCCGCAGGGGCTGGCGGCGGTGCAGGCCGCATTCGCGCCGATCATCGCACGCTTTGAAATGGACGCGCGGATCAGCGATCGGGCCGCGAAGCCGCGCCTCGTCATTGCGGTCTCGCAGGGCAGCCATTGCCTCAACGACTTGCTTCATCGCTGGTCGACGGGCAATCTCGCGATCGATATCGTCGCCGTGGTATCGAACCATGAGACGCTGCGGCGCCTGACCGAATGGCATGGCGTCCCGTTTCATCATTTGCCGGTCACCGACGCCAACCGCGCGGCGCAGGAGGAGGAGATCCTCCGCGTCATGGCAGAGGGCGAGGCAGAATATCTGGTGCTCGCGCGCTATATGCAGGTGCTCTCGGGCGATTTGTCGGAGCGGCTTCAGGGGCGCTGCATCAACATTCACCACAGCTTCCTGCCGGGATTCAAGGGCGCAAAACCCTATCACCGCGCGCACGAACGCGGGGTGAAGCTGATCGGCGCCACCGCGCATTTCGTCACCAGCGATCTCGACGAGGGGCCCATCATCGAGCAGGCGGTCGAGCGCGTTGACCACCGTCAGTCCGTTGACGATCTCATTCGCACCGGCCGGGACATCGAGGCGCAGGTGCTCGCGCGCGCGGTGCGCTGGGTCGCCGAGCAGCGGGTGCTCATCGACGGGCGAAAGACGGTGGTGTTCCGCTAAGCTTCTTCTTCCTTTTCGTTGAACGCCAAGCAGAAACGTGGCTGGTCCTCGCCAGCGAGGCAGGGTAGGTGGCAATACGCAACCAAAGCGGAGGAGCGGACAGAATGTATAGTCACAACATGGTCGGATCGAATGATCTCGAAGCGTCAAGGAAATTCTATGACGCGACCTTCCAGGCCATCGGCGGCAAGCCGGGGATCGTCGATGACAAGGGGCGTCTCATCTACATCCACAACGGCGGCTTGTTCCTGGTGACGCAGCCAATCGATGGCCAGCCGGCGACCGCGGGCAACGGCTGCACTATCGGTTTTGCGATGGCGAATCCCGAACAGGCCGACGCCTGGCACCGCGCGGGGGTCGAAGCCGGCGGCACCGCGATCGAAGACCCGCCGGGGGTGCGCGAGGGCAGCGGCATGAAGATGTATCTCGCCTATTTGCGCGATCCGTCGGGGAACAAGCTCTGCGCGCTCCACCGGATGGGCTAAGGATCATGCGCGGCGAAGCGGGCCTGATGGCGGACCTCGACGCGCTCGCCATTCGCTTTGCCGCGCACGAGCATGTCGCGGTGTTTACCGTCGCCGAAAGCGACGCGGTGAACGCCGCGATTCCGGGGGCTCACACCAAGAATCTGTTTCTGAAGGACGCCAGCGGCACTTTCTGGCTTGTCACGGTTCCTGCCGAGGCGCGTGTCGACCTGAAAGCGCTTCCCGCCGCGATCGGCTGCAAGCGCGTGAGCTTCGGCAAGGCCGAGGACATGCAGCGCTTGCTCGGGATCGCGCCGGGCTCGGTGACCCCGCTCGCCGCGATTAACGCCCCGCCGGACAGCATTCGAATAGTGCTCGACGCAGGGCTTGCAGTCCGGGATCGCGTCAACGTCCACCCACTGCGAAACACCGGGACGCTGGGATTGTCGGGCGCCGCTATACTGGACCTGCTGCGTCATTGGGGCCATGATCCTCTGACCGCTTCCATCCCGACGCAGGAACCTTGATGACCTTCGAAACCGTTTCAACCAACCGCAGCCACGGCGGCACCCAGGGCGTCTACCGGCACCGGAGCGATGCGACCGGCACCGAGATGACCTTCGCGATGTTCATCCCCGACCATGAAGGCGGAGCAAAGCTGCCCGTCCTCTGGTATCTCTCGGGCCTCACCTGCACCCACGCCAATGTGATGGAAAAGGGCGAGTACCGCGCCGCCTGCGCCGAGCACGGCGTGATCTTCGTCGCGCCCGACACAAGCCCGCGAGGCGAAGGGGTTCCGGACGACCCCGACGGTGCGTGGGACTTCGGCCTCGGCGCCGGCTTCTACGTCGATGCGACCGAGGAGCCTTGGACGCAGCATTACCGGATGCGCTCATACCTCGAGGACGAGTTGCCCTCGCTGATCTTGCGTGAATTTCCCGCTGCCGACCTGACGCGCCAGGGGATTACCGGCCATTCGATGGGTGGGCACGGTGCGCTCACGATCGCGCTGCGCACGCCGGATCGGTTCCGATCGGTCTCGGCCTTTGCGCCGATCGTCGCGCCAATGCAGTGCCCGTGGGGAGAGAAGGCGCTCTCAGCCTATCTCGGTGAGGATCGCGAGGCCTGGGGCGAATATGACGCCTGCGCGCTGATCGAGGCCGGGGCGCGGCTCCCCGACTTGCTCGTGGACCAGGGGGAAGCCGATGCTTTTCTGGCTGAGCAGCTCAAGACCGAGCTTCTAGCAGAGCTGTGCGAGCGGGCGGGGCAGAAAGCCACCATCCGCATACAGCAGGGCTATGACCACAGCTATTATTTCATCTCGACCTTCATGGGCGAACATGTCGCTTGGCATGCGGAGCGGTTGAGGCGCTAATGCCTCCGGCTGGCGCTTACCCGAGCGGCTGGCCATGGTCCGGGATCAACAGCGTCGACCCCGTCGTTCGTCCCGCTTCGAGATCGGCATGCGCGCGCGCTGCATCCTCGAGACCATAGCGCTGTCCGACAGTCACCGTCACCTTGCCATCGCCGATCATCTCGAACACCCGCGCAGCGCCCGCGGCGCGCTCGCCGGGATCGAGATAATAGTCGAACAGCGTCGGTCGGGTGACGAACTGCGAGCCGTGCCGGGCAAGCACCCCGAGGTCGACGCCCCGCACGGGGCCGCCGGCATTACCGTAGCTGACGATCAACCCGCGCCGCGCGGTGGCTTTCAGCGACACCTCCCACGTCGCCATCCCGATGCCATCGAAGGTCACGGGAACGCCCTGTCCGTCGGTAATCTCGCGGACGTGCGCGGCAACGTCGTCGGTCTTGTAGCGGATGACGTGATCGGCACCGGCGTCGCGCGCGGCCTGTTCCTTGGCCTCGGTGCTGACGGTTCCGATCACGGTCGCGCCGACGGCTTTCAACCATTGGACGAGGATCAGGCCGACCCCTCCCGCCGCGGCGTGAACGAGTACCGGCCAGCCCGCCTCGACACGTGCGCAGCGCTCCACCAGGGCTTCGACCGTGCAGGCTTTCAGCAGCGACGCCGCGGCGGTTTCGTCGTCTATATTGGCGGGCAGCTTGTAAAGCGATGCTGCGGGAACATTCCGCGCGCTTGCATAGGCGTCGCGCTGCGGCCCGAAGGTCGCGACGCGATCGCCTGGGTGGAGGGCGTGGACACCCTCGCCGACCGCGAGCACCTCGCCCGCTGCCTCGAGACCGAGCCCGCCGGGCAGTTCGACGGGATAGGTGCCGTCCCGGTGATAGATGTCGATATAATTGAGCCCGATCGCATTCTGCCGCACCAGTGCCTGCCCGGGGCCCGGCGGGTCCAGCGTCACCTCGCGCCAGTCGATGACCTCGGGTCCGCCTTGCTTTTCGATAAAGGCCTGGATCGCCTGCATTTCCATCCTCTCCTGCTGTTACCCCGGTTTGGAGCCAAGAGACGCTCGGCGCAAGGGCCGGTGCGAGGCGCGCCTCTCGTGCCGGATGAGCAGAGGGTCAGCGGGGCGCGCGCCCTTTGCCCTTCCCAAAGGGCTTCGGCTTGAACCCGCCGGGCTTGCCGCCACCCGCGTAGGGCTTGCCGCCCTTGCGCGGCGTCTTGTCACGCCGTGGGGGGTAGGCAGTGCCGCCGGGCGCCGGGGTGATCGCCACGCCGCTCTCGTCCTCGCCATCGGCGTTGGCGCTGCGCTGGACGGCTTCTGCAAAGCGGTCGGCGATGGCGAGCGGGATGTTGAACAGGGTCTCACTCGGCCCAATACGGATCGCACCAATCTCGTGCTTGGTCACATGGCCACGGCGGCAAAGCAAGGGCAGAATCCAGCGGGGATCGGCGTTCTGACGCCGCCCGATATTAAGCCGAAACCAGACGCTGTCGTCGAATTGCTCGCGGCGGGGTCCGTGCTCGCCGCGGCCGGTCTGCTGGCCGTCGCTCTCGAAGCGTTCGCCGCGCTCACGGCGCGGCGGGGGACCATTGTCGATCAAATCTTCGGGGGGCGGCATGGTCGCCCGGTGGGCGCGGACGAGCGCTGCTGCTATGTCTTCGGGCGAGCGTTCGGCGAGGAGTCGCTGCGCTAGCTCGAGATCATCGGCTTCATGCTCGACCGGTGCGAGCAATTTTTGGATGAGCCGTTCCTGGTCCTTTTGGCGAACGTCGGCCGCGGTGGGTGCATTCATCCACTCGGCCTCGATGCGCGCGCCGCGAAGCATGCCGTCGACGCGGCGACGGCGCGGATAAGGAACGATCAGGACCGCGGTGCCCTTTTTCCCCGCGCGTCCGGTGCGACCCGACCGGTGCTGGAGCGTTTCGGCGTCGCGCGGGATTTCGACATGGACGACGAGGCTCAGGCTCGGCAAGTCGATCCCGCGCGCGGCGACGTCGGTCGCAACGCAAACCCGGGCCCGACGGTCACGCAGCGCCTGCAGGGCATGGTTGCGTTCGTTCTGGCTATGCTCTCCCGACAGTGCGACCGCGGCGAAACCGCGGTTAACGAGCCGCGCGTGAAGCCGGCGCACATTATCGCGCGTCGCGCAAAAGAGCATTGCCGTATCGGGCTCGTGCAGACGCAGAAGATTGATCACGGCGCCCTCGATGTCCGCAGGTGCGACGGTGACCACCTGGTATGCGATGTCGCCGTGCCCGCGATCCTCGCCCACGGTCGAGATGCGGAGCGCGTCGCGCTGGTAGCGCTTGGCCAGCTGGGCAATCGGCTTTGGAATCGTTGCGGAAAAGAGGAGCGTTCGCCGCGTCTCGGGCGTGGCGTCGAGAATCTCTTCAAGATCCTCGCGAAATCCCATGTCGAGCATTTCATCGGCCTCGTCGAGCACCGCGACGCGCAGGCTTTCGAGGTCGAGCGCCCCGCGCTCGAGGTGGTCTCGCAATCGTCCCGGCGTACCGACGACAATATGTACGCCCTGGTTGAGATTGCGGCGCTCCCGGCTCGCATCCATACCCCCTACGCAGGTCGCGATGCGCGCGCCGGCTTTCGCATAGAGCCAGCCAAGTTCGCGGCTGACCTGCAGCGCGAGTTCGCGCGTAGGCGCGATGATCAGCGCGAGAGGAGCCGCTGCGAACGGCAGGCGGTCGCCTACCAGAAGCTCGTCTGCCATCGCAAGACCGAAGGCGACGGTCTTGCCCGAGCCCGTCTGTGCGGAAACGAGCAGGTCGCGGCCTCGCGCAGCTTCCTCGGTAACCTGCGCCTGCACAGGGGTCAGCGCCTCATAACCGCGCGCGCCAAGCGCCTCCGCGAGAACGGGTGAAATATGATTGAAAGACATGATTCTATAATTCCATGCGGCGCTGCATGCCGTCGATTAATCGTCACCCTGAACTTGTTTCAGGGTCCATGGCCGAAGGTCACAGCATCAGACCATGGATGCTGAAACAAGTCCAGCATGACGCGAAGAGGTGTCGGTCGTTTCCTAAAGGGCGAGGCCCGCCGCGTGTCCGCTGGCCCAGGCCCATTGAAAATTATAGCCGCCCAGCCACCCGGTGACGTCCACGGCTTCACCCACCGCATAGAGACCTTGAAGGCTTTTGGCCATCATTGTTTGCGACGAAAGGCCCGCGGTCGCGATCCCCCCTGCCGTGACCTCGGCCTTGGCGAAGCCTTCCGTCCCGTTCGGGTGGAAGGTCCACCGGCGGAGCGCCGCCTCGGCGCCGGCGAGTTTCCGGTCGGTTTGTGATCCCATCTCGCCGGGCAGCCCGAGGCGTTCGGCGAGGACCTGCGCGAGGCGGTCGGGAAGGGCGCTTCCCAGCACCGCCGGAAGCGCGGCGCGCGGACGCTCACGCTTCGCTGCGACCAGCCAGCCCGGCGCGGCATCCGGGGTGAAGTCGATCATCACCGGTTCACCGTGCCGCCAGTAGCTGCTGATCTGCAGTATCGCGGGGCCGGACAGCCCCCGGTGCGTAAACAGCGCAGCCTCGCGAAACGCGGCCTTGCCCGCGCGCGCCTCGACCGGGGTGGCGACACCCGACAGAGTACGAAAGAGCGCATCGTCCCCGCTGAGGGTAAGCGGGACGAGCGCGGGGCGCGGCTCGACGACCTTCAAACCGAACTGGCGTGCGAGGTCGTAGGCGAAACCGGTGGCCCCCATCTTGGGGATCGAGGGGCCGCCGGTCGCGATGACGAGGCTGGGAGCGGCGAAGCGCAAGCTCCCGAAATTACCGCGGAAAGTCGCGTCGCTGTGCTCGATCTTTTCGACAGCCTCGCCGCAGCGGATATCGACGCCGCCCTTCGCGCATTCGCCGAGTAGCATGTCGACGATCTGTTTGGCCGAGCCGTCGCAGAACAACTGCCCAAGGGTCTTTTCGTGATAGGCAATGCCATGGGCTTCAACGAGTGCAATGAAATCGGCGGGTGTGAAGCGCGCGAGCGCCGACTTGGCGAAATGCGGGTTCGCCGAGAGATAGGTTTCCGGTCGCGCGTCGATGTTGGTGAAATTGCAGCGTCCACCGCCCGAGATCAGGATTTTCTTCCCCACCTGGTCGGCGTGGTCGAGCAGCAGCACCCGCCGCCCGCGCTGCCCCGCAGTGGCCGCGCACATCAACCCGGCCGCGCCGGCGCCCAGCACGATGGCGTCGTAAGTGGCGATGGTCATGCGCGTCAGTGCAGCTTGGCGATCGACAGCCCGTCCGCCTTGGCGCGGACCTTGACCGATTCCTCGCTGCGGGTCAGCGCTTTGGCTATTGCCTTTAGCGCCATGCCCTTTTTTGCAAGCGTATGGAGCTTGTCGATCTCGGCAGCGGTCCATGGCTGCCTGTGGCGCTCGAAGCGGTCTTTCATGCCATCACCTCGGCGTCGGGGGTGGCGGCAAGGATGGTAATGGCGTCCTCGCGGCCCTGGAACTCGACCATTTCGCCGGCCTCGGCCCCCATCAGCGCGCGCCCGAGCGGCGCGGTAAAGGAGATGCGGTTGGCGGCCGGGTCGGCCTCGTCATGCCCGACGATGGTGACGCAGCGTTCGGTTCCGTTCAGGCGGTAGGTGACGCGGCTGCCGATGCCAACGAGGCCATCCGCAGGCGCGGCCTGCACCTCGGCGGTCGCCTTGCGGGTACCATAATAACGTAGCTGGCGCAGGAGTTTCTTGCGTGCGTCCTCGTCGCCCGCAGCCGCGACCTCCGCCTCGATGCGCGCGACCGCTTCGCCGAGCAGACGCGCGCCGCGGGGCGTGACGAGATTCGCCCCGACCGGGATCGGCAGTTCATACTCGGGTTCCTTATGCTCGTCGTCGCTTTCGCGGCGGAACGCTACACTCATCTTATCTCTCGCGGGGGTCCAGGGGAACAACGCCTCTGCCACATGAAGGTGGCGACAAGAAGGCGCTGTAACTTCGCGGCCTTCCACGACGAAACAGAGGCGATGCGCCTCGACGTTCCATCTGCCATAATGTTCCCTCGATGAGTCTCGACGAACCATCGCTCGCGCGGTTGATGGCCGCCTCGCAGCGCGGTGACCGCGCGGCTTATCGCGCGCTGCTCGGCGACTGCCGCGCCTGGCTGAAGCGCTATTTTGCACGGCGCTGCGCGCCTTGGCAGATTGACGATCTCGTACAGGAAACGCTTGTGTCGCTGCACCGCAAGCGTGCGACATGGGACAGGGGGCGGGCTTTCCTGCCGTGGCTCGCGGCCATTGCGCGCTATCGATGGATCGACATGCTGCGTCGCCAGAGGGACGAGATTGAGTTGGGCGAGGGTGACGCCGCAATCGGCGCGGAGGACGAGGCGGTGCACGCGCGGCTCAGCCTCGACCGGCTGCTCGCACTTCTGCCCGCCGGCCAGGCGCAGGCCATCACGCTCGTCAAGATCGAGGGGGCCTCGATTGCGGAGGCTTCGCGTATCAGCGGCCAGAGCGAGTCTCTGGTGAAGGTCAACATCCACCGCGGGCTCAAGCGGCTCGCGGGACTGGTGGAAAGCGAATGAGATGAATGACGCATCGATCGACGATCTGATCGAGGGATTGACCGGCGATCTCAGACCGGTGCGACCACGCCGCATCGCGCGGGCGTCGCTGTGGGTAGGGGCAGGTTGGATTGCGGCGGGCGCATTGCTGCTCTGGCGGTTCGGAATGCGCCGCGATCTCGCCGCGATGCCCCCGGCTTCGATGCTCTCCTTCTGGCTGATTGCCGCGGTTGCGATCGCCGCCATCTGGAGCGCGCTCCGTATGGGGCTGCCCGGTGTCGGGCGCGACTATGGCGGCTGGCGCTGGGCAGCGCTCGCAGCGCTGGCAGTGCCCCTTTCGGCGCTGTTCGCCGGGCTTGGCGGCGAGCCGCTCGCGGCCGAAGCGGCGCGGGGCAGCGCATTCCCCTGCTTCCCGATGGCGCTGATCGCCGGGCTTGGTGTCGGTGCGGCACTCTTCGGTTGGCTGCGCGGAGGCGCGCCGACGTCTCCGGGGCGTGCCGGCTGGGTGATCGGGCTTGGATCAGGCGCGTCCGGTGCAACCGTTGCCGCGCTCCATTGCCCCGCGGACGGCCTCGTCCACATCGCCCTTTGGCATGGTAGCGCGGTCCTGCTTGCCGCGGTCGCGGGGCGATTGGCGCTCCCGCCGCTCCTGCGCTGGTAAGGATCGTTCTGGACAGAAGCCAATTTCGTGTGTCATGAGGGTAATACACAAGGAGATTGGCGATGCGAAACTGGACGACGATGACCTTGCTGCCACTGATGCTGGCGACCGCGGCGGGTTGCAGCGGGGGCGAAAAAGCCGGTGACGGCCAAAGGACCGAGTCGCGTCCGGCGAATAGCGGCCCTGCAGCAAGCAAGTCTTTCGCGCTCAATGGCTTCACCGGCGTAGAGGCGGCGGGGCCTTATGATGTGACGATCCGCCGCGGTGACAATTTCGCAATCACGGCCAAGGGACCGCAGGCCGAGCTCGACCAGCTCGAGATCGAAGTCGACGGGCCGACGCTCCTCATCCGCCGCAAGCAAAGCAGCTGGAGCTTTCGCGATCGCGACGATCTCGACATCATGATTACCTTGCCGCGGCTCGGCGCGGTGAAACTCACGGGTTCGGGATCGGTCAAGGTCGACAGCCTCGAAGGCGATGCAGTCGAAGCCGCGGTCACGGGTGCGGGTGAACTCAAGATCGCGAAGCTGACGGGAACCAGCGCCAAGCTCGACATGTCAGGCTCGGGGGATCTGGACGTCGAGGGCGGAAAGGTTCGCTCGGGTGAGATCAGCCTCACTGGCTCTGGCGATATTGACGCTGACGGTCTCGTCGCCGACACGCTCAATGTTTCGGTAACCGGATCGGGCGATGTCGAGGCACAAGCGACCCTCCGCGCCGACGTCCGTCTGCTCGGGTCAGGCGACGTCAAGATCGGGGGCGGTGCGAGATGTTCAACCAGCAAAACGGGATCGGGTACCGTCACCTGCGGCTGAGCCTATGGCGCCCATCCGGCCCGGCGGCTATGGCGGCGCTATGATGTCGTCATTCCAATGCGCCGCGCTCGCGGCCGCCGCGCTGATGTTCACCGCCTCCGCGGCCGGGGCTGAGAAGCGCTATGGTCTCACCAGTTTCGAGACGATCGAACTCAATGCCGACGTGACGGTCGAGATCGTCACGCGCGCGCCGGTGAGTGCGGTGGCGAGCGGGCCTGAGGACGCTCTCGATCGCCTGATCGTCGAGGCACGCGACGGCAAGCTCCTGATCGGCGAGCGCCGTTTCGCGGGCGACGAGCGCAAGAGCAAGAGCCCCGCCCCGGTGACGCTCCGCATCAACGCCGCCAATCTTCGCTCGGCGACGGTTTCAGGCGCGGGTTCGCTCACAATCGACGCCCTGAAAGGCGCGCGCGTGACGATCGGCCTGCGCGGGCCCGGCCAACTCAATATAAAATATGTGGAAGCCGACCGGCTGTCGGTAGCAATGATCGGCAACGGGACGATGACCTTGGTCGGTTCGGCGCGGCAGGCTAATATGACCCTGTCAGGCGCCGGGACCCTCGATGCGGGCGAACTCGCGGTCGGCGAGCTCATCAGTGACAGCGAAGGCGCGGGCGATCATCGCTTTCGCGCGATCCGGACCGCTGCGGTTACCGCACGGGGCGTAGGCCGCACCGTCGTGCTGGGAAGGCCGGCCTGTACCGTGCGCAATGTCGGAAGCGGGAGCGTCGAGTGCGGCGCGGAGAAATAGGGTGCGCTGCGGGGCCGGTCCCGATTGGACACCCCGCCTCCATCGAGCCGGTCGCGCTATGTAACGTTCACTGCGCTCGCCGGCGACCGGCATAAGCTTTGCCCAAACCCGCGAGCCATCGGTGGGGGGGGCGCTGTTCGTGAAGACGGGTCGCCTTAGCAGACGCAGCGCGGCTTGGGTTTGGGTGTCCACTTCCTTTTCGCGACGTGGCGTTTGCGCACCGGCACGTTCTCGTAATAGGTCCGGGTCGACGTTTCGACCCTTTCGGTAATCACGGGCGCGCCATTGGTGATGGTCGTGACCACCACCACGCCGGGGGAGTACCAACCATAGCCGTAGCCGTGGCCATATCCATGATCCTGATAGACATGGGGGCCAGCCTGGTAATAGCCACCGGGATAGGCGCCGCCATAGTAGGTGCGGCTGGTCCACCAGGTCTCGCATTGCTCTTTGTCGGCCTCGCTGCCAACCGCAGCACCGGCGATCGCACCGCCGCCGCCGCCGATCATCGTACCGGCGGCACGATCGCCGCGGCCCGCGATGCGGTTTCCCGCGACGCCGCCGATCAGGCCTCCCGCGATACCGCCGCCAATAGCATTATCATGACCGCAGCGCTGCGCCATTTCGGCCTCGTGGCGCGGGTCGTACCCGCCGCGACGAGCCTCGGCGTACGGCGGCGGAGGGGGGTAGTCGACGCCGGGACGGCCCTCGACAGTGCCTTCGTACCGCCCTTCGTAGCGGCGGCCATCGGGGGTCTCGTAGGTGCCGTCCCACGTCCCCGTCCATCGCCCTTGGGCGTCATAGGAGCCGCTGAAGACTGCGTCGGGCGGCGGGGCGGGGTAGGTCACACCCTGCCGATACTCGACCTCGCTCGGAATACGATCCGCATATCCGGTATAGACGCGCGTGTCGGTGGCAGTGGGCGCGCCGTAGTCGAGCTTGGGGTGCGGATCGTTTCCGAACCCGGCGCCCCCAGCGAGGCCGGCTGCGCTGCGCGATGCCGGAACAGACGTTTCCGCGCTCGACGCGCGTCCGGCCAGTAGCAGCGACGCTGCGGCAATTCCCAAGAGCAAGACTGTGCGCATGGCTAACTCCCTGTTGCAGCCGCTCTCGCTTCAGAAGGGAGTGGCTGGTTAACAGCTTGTTTAGCAAAACGCCTGGAAGCCCGCGAATCCGTTAACCCTCAGGATCGTTTCATTCTGGGTCAGATAGAGCTCGCGAAGGCCGAGGCAATGCGCGCTACCAGGGCTTCCGCGCCTGCCTGATCTTCCGCGGTGAAGCGCGAGGGCAGGGGGCTGTCGAGGTCGAGCACGCCAAGCAGGCGATCCTCGACCACGAGAGGAACGACGAGTTCGCTGCGGCTCGCAGCGTCGCAGGCGATGTGGCCGGGAAAGGCGAGGACGTCGTCGACGCGCTGGCTCGCGCGGAGCCGTGCCGCGGCGCCGCATACCCCCTTGTCGAGCGCGATGCGGATGCAAGCGGCCTTGCCCTGGAAAGGGCCCAGAACAAGTTCGGTCCCGTCGAAACGGTAGAAGCCCGCCCAGTTGAGGTCGGGGATCGCCTGCCAGATGAGAGCCGCGACATTGGCCATATTGGCGATCGCGTCGCGCTCGCCAGCGACGAGCGCCTCGGCGGCGTCGGCGGTCTCTGCCCAGCGCTCTGAAGGGTCGGTTGCGGTGAAGGCGAGAGCATAGGACATGGGGCGTTGCTTTCGGCTGGAGGGACGCGGGCTAGATGGGAGCGGGAGGTGCCGACGTCAAATCGGTTTCGGCTTTGGACATGGCGGCGGGGCAAAGCGGGCGAGGGAAGGGGCATCGCCGGACCAGCGCAGTTCGACCACGGCGTAGGTCGCATTATGATCTGAAAGGCGCGGACCGCGGACGCCATCGAAGAGGCTTGTCACCGCCAGTGGGACAAGCTCGACACGCGCGCCGCCTTTCGCGCCGAGCAGATCCTGGAGCTGCGACCATGCGCTCTCGTCGGTCATTTCCGCGCTCCGCGCGGCGAAGCTGCTGCCCGCTCGCGGCGCGATCAGACCGAAGCCGGGATCGCTCGCGAAGCGGCCAATCTCGTCGCCGGCACGCCGCATGTTGAAATCGCCGGCAGCTATGATGGGCCCGGTCATCAGGTCGTCGAGCAACCGGTCATTCTCCTGGGTCTGGATGCGGTGCGCTGCTTCGGCGCGCGCTTTAGATACCCCCGAGGGTTCGCGCGAATTGCGGTGCGTGTTGAAAAGGTGGAGGGGCTCGGGGACCTCGGGGAGGATCAGCGTTGCGACCATCCCGCCCTTGTTGGCAAGGCAGTCATACCCCGCGCAGGCTGCCGTGCTGAACGGCGCGATGTTGCGTGTGAAGAGCGGCAGGTCGGTCGCGATATAGAGGCCGCTATCGAGCCATTTGCCAACCCCCTCGCCCTTGAGCCACTGTGCATCGGCGTCGTAACCGGCAGGACGCGGCGCCGCGGCGACAGGATTGCGCCGCAGACGGCGCGAAGGGCCCGGCAGGATCCAGTCGTAGCCGCCCGCCTTGGCGATCGCCGACGCAGCCGGGGTAAAAGCCTTGTGGAGAAACAATATGTCAGGCGCGTGCCCTGCTGCACGGCGCCGCTTCAGCCAGTCGGCAATGCGAGCGAGTTCATATTTGCGCTCGAGCCTGGCCGGAAACGGCAGGCCCTCCACGTTGTAAAGGAGGATGCTGAGCCGCATCGCCCGCTGCCCATCGGCGCGTTCCATGACCCGCGGCAGGCGTGCGGGGTCGTAGCATTCGGCCCGCCGTTCGATCCGGGCCGCGTCCCCGTTGGGAAGCATTGCCCACAGCACGAAGGCGGCGAGCGCAACGATCGCCACGGCGCGCGCCAGCGCCGGTCCTATTCGACGCTCAGTCCGGTCCATTTCGCGGCGAAGGCGTATTTATCGGCCGCCTCGGCGATGATCTTGTCGGTCGGCTTGCCAGACCCGTGGCCCGCGCGCGTCTCGATGCGAATGAGATGCGGTTTGTCGCCGACCTTGGCGTGCTGGAGTGCCGCGGTATATTTGAAGCTGTGGCCCGGCACGACGCGATCGTCGGTGTCAGCCGTGGTCACGAGCACCGCGGGATAATCTATGCCGTCCTGGATGTTGTGAAGGGGCGAATAGGACAGGAGGTTCCGGAAATCGGCCTCCTTCGACGGATAGCCATAATCGTCCACCCAGTAGCGTCCGGCGGTGAAGCGGTCGAAGCGCAGCATGTCCATCACCCCGACCGCGGGCAGGGCGGCCGCGAACAGATCGGGGCGCTGGTTTGTGACCGCCCCGACGAGCAGCCCGCCGTTCGACCCGCCCTCGATCGCCAATTGACCCTTGCCGGTGATCCCTTCACTGATCAGATATTCACCCGCGGCGATGAAATCGTCGAAGACATTCTGCTTCTTGTCGAGGCGACCGGCGTCGTGCCACGCCTTCCCATATTCGCCGCCGCCGCGGAGGTTCGCGATCGCAAGAACGCCGCCCTTGTCGACCCAGGCGAGCCTGGTCGGTGAAAAGGCCGGGGTCATCGAAACATTGAATCCGCCATATCCGTAAAGCAGCGTCGGCGAGCCTTTGCTGCGGTCCAGCCCTCTCTTCATCACCAGGAACATCGGGACCTCGGTTCCGTCCTTCGAGCGATAGAAGCGCTGTTCGACCGAGAATTGCTTTGGGTCGAAAGTCAACTTGGGCTCGGCGAAGATGCTGCTCGCCCCGGTCACGGTATCGAGCCGGTAGACGGTTGTCGGCCGCGCATAGCTCGAAAAGGAGTAGAAGGTCTCGGGGTCCCCCGGCTTGCCGCCAAAGCCCGTTGCCGATCCGATGTCGGCGAGATTGATATTGGCAACGGGGTGACCTGCGAGCGTGACCATCCGTGCCTCGGACTTCGCATCGCCGAGATAGGATAGAATGATCCGGTTTCCGACCTGCGATGCCCCTACCAACGTCGCTTCGCTTTCCGCGACCAGCGGCGTCAGCGCCTTGGGCTGGCGGATATCCATCGCCACGATCCGCTGGCGCGGCGCATCCTTGTTGGTAAGAAAAATGAAAAGCGGCCCCTCGTTGCCGACATATTCCCAGTTGTTCGCAAAATCCCCGACGAGCAGGCGGGGCTTCGCGGCCTTCTTGCCGAGCGGATATAGCGTCAATCCGTAGCGCTCGTCGGTCCCTTCCGACGAGGTCACGAGCAGATATTGACCGTCGTCGGACACTTGAGCGCTATGGTTGAGTGCGGGCTTGTCAGGTGAGGCGTGGATCAGCACGTCCTTTGACTGCGGGGTGCCGAGCTTGTGAAAATAGACGGCGTGATTTTCGTTAAGCGACTGGAAAGCCTCCCCCGCGTCCGGTGCGGGAAAGCGCGAATAGTAGAAGCCGCTGCCGTCCTTCGCCCAGTCGAGAGCGGAATATTTCACCCACTGCACCTCGTCCGGCAGGTCCTTACCGGTCGTGACGTCCATCACCCGGACGATGCGCCAGTCAGTCCCGCCGTCCTGCACCGAGTAAAGCAGATGGGTGCCATCCTTCGACGGCGTCCACTCGGCGAGAGCGGTCGCGCCATCCTTGGCCCAGCTATTGGGGTCGATCAGCACCTTGGCTTCGCCCGTCAGTCCCTCGCGAACGTAGAGAACCGGCTGCGGCTGGAGCCCGTCGTTGCGGGTGTAGAAATAGCGGTTGCCCGCTTTCTCGGGCAGGCCAAACCGTTCATAATTATAAAGCTCGGTCATCCTTTTCGCAAAAACCTCGCGTCCCGGCAGCGTGGCGAGATAGGCATCGGTAACCGCATTCTGGGCGGCGACCCACTCCGCGACCTTGGGGTTGACCCGGACATCATCCTCCAGCCAGCGATAGGGGTCGGCGACATCGATCCCGAACTGGGTCTCGACGGTGTCCCCGCGCACAGTGTTCGGGTAGGTGAGCGAAGGCGCAGGTGCATTCGCCGTCGCCCTTTCCGCAGCCTGCGCATTGGCGGGGGCCGTCATCAGGAGGGCCAGCGCCAGCGGGGCGCGAAAGGAAGGGGGGAGCATGGCAAGGTGATCCTCATCAGCGGGTAATAATAATGCGCGGCACTGTAAGGATTGAAAAGCACGGGGCAAGGAGATTTGGGGCGCAAAGCGGCGCAGCTTTTCATGGCCCAGGATCCGATCGGGGCGCCTTTATACCAGGCGATCCCGAGGACTTGCGGGCGCAGGTTCCAGGAGCCGGTCTACGAAAGCCCCTGGAAACAATGCCCGTTCTCGATGCCCCAAAAAGAACAAGGGCGGCCATCCGCTCGGACGCCGCCCTTTATCCTGTGATCGAAGCCCTGGCTCAGGCGTCTTCGAATTCATCCTCGGCGTTCACCGGGCCCGAATCCTGACCCTTGGCTTCCACGTCGCGGTCGACGAATTCGATGATCGCAATCGGGGCGGCGTCCGACGCGCGGATGCCAGCCTTGATGATGCGGGTGTAGCCGCCGTTGCGGTCCTTGTAGCGCTCGGCGAGCACGTCAAACAGCTTGGTGAGCTGCGTGTCGTCCATGAGCCGGCTCTTGGCGAGACGGCGATTGGCAAGGCCGCCGCGCTTGGCGAGCGTGACGAGCTTTTCGACATAGGGACGCAGTTCCTTCGCCTTGGCGACAGTTGTCGTGATCTGCTCATGCTTGATGAGCGCTGCCGACATGTTGCGGAACAGGGCCGTGCGGTGTGCGCTGGTGCGCTGCAGCTTCCGGCCACCCGATTTATGACGCATGATATTTTCCTTCGTTTGTCAAAGGGGCCGTACGAGGTACCCCAAGCCAGGTCGATTTGCGGGGCCGACCCATTTCCCACCACGATAGCGGCCCCAGCTCCCGCCGGGGCGGCTTCCATTCTTTAGCCCAGCAGTTCCTGCTCGAGCTTCTTGGCCATTTCCTCGATATTCTCGGGCGGCCAGCCGGGGATGTCCATGCCCAGGCGCAGCCCCATCGACGAGAGCACTTCCTTGATTTCGTTCAAGGACTTGCGGCCGAAGTTCGGAGTGCGCAGCATTTCCGCCTCGGTCTTTTGAACGAGGTCACCGATGTAGATGATGTTGTCGTTCTTGAGGCAGTTTGCGCTGCGGACCGACAGCTCGAGTTCGTCGACCTTCTTAAGAAGGAAGCGGTTGAGCTGGTTGACATCCGATTCGTCGCTGGCTGCCGAGGGGGCCGCCATGCCGATGAGCCCGCTGTCGTTCATCGCTTCTTCGAAGTGGACGAAGACCTGCAACTGGTCCTGAAGGATGCGCGCGGCATAGGCGACCGCATCTTCGGGAGTGACCGTGCCGTCGGTTTCAACGGTCAGGTTGAGCTTGTCATAGTCAAGCTCCTGTCCGATGCGGGCATTGTCGACCTTGTAGGCGACCTGGCGGACGGGCGAATAGAGCGAGTCGACCGGGATCAGGCCGATCGGCGCGTCGGCCGGGCGGTTGGCGGTCGCAGGAACATAGCCCTTGCCGGTGTCAGCGACGAGCTCCATGTTCAGCGTCGCGCCCTCGTCGAGGTGGCAGATGACATGGTTGGGGTTCATCACCTTGATGTCGCCCGACACCATGATGTCGCCCGCCTTCACGGTCGCAGGGCCGGTGGCGGAAAGCTGAAGCCGCTTCGGGCCTTCACCTTCCATCTTGAGCGCGATCTGCTTCACGTTGAGGACGATATCGGTGACATCTTCCCGAACGCCGGCGAGGCTGGAGAACTCGTGAAGCACATTCTCGATCTTGATCGAGGTGATTGCAGCGCCCTGGAGCGACGAGAGCAGCACGCGGCGCAGCGCGTTGCCGAGCGTCAGGCCGAAACCGCGCTCGAGCGGCTCGGCGACGAAGGTCGCCTTGCGCTTGCCGTCGCCGCCGGCCTTGATTTCCAGGTTGCTGGGCTTCTTCAATTCCTGCCAGTTCCGGATATTGACAGTCATGGACTTCCCTTTGCTTTGGCGGGACGGGCGGGGGTCGGCCACCGGTCCAGCGAGAGATTTGGTGCGGGCGGCGCCCCGGCGTGGGACGCGCCCGTATAAGACGTCAGACGCGGCGGCGCTTGGCCGGGCGGACGCCATTGTGCGGGATCGGGGTCACGTCGCGGATCGAGGTGATGTGGAAACCGACCGCCTGCAGGGCGCGCAGGGCCGATTCACGGCCGGCGCCGGGGCCCTTGACCTCGACTTCGAGCGTACGGACGCCATGTTCGGCCGCCTTCTTGCCCGCATCCTCGGCGCAGACCTGTGCCGCGTAGGGGGTCGATTTACGGCTGCCCTTGAAGCCCATCATGCCGGCGCTCGACCAGGCAATCGCATTGCCCTGCGCGTCGGTGATGGTGATCATCGTGTTGTTGAAGGTCGCGTTGACGTGGGCCACACCCGACGAGATATTCTTGCGTTCGCGCCGGCGAAGGCGCTGCGGTTCACGAGCCATGATGCTGAATCCTACCTAATCCATGAAGCGGGCCGGGGCGCAGCCAAAGAGGCGGCCGCCGGCGCGGAAAAACCGGCTTACTTCTTCTTGCCGGCGATCGGCTTCGCCTTGCCCTTGCGGGTGCGCGCATTGGTGTGCGTGCGCTGGCCGCGAACGGGAAGGCCCTTGCGATGACGCAGGCCGCGATAGCAGGCGAGGTCCATGAGGCGCTTGATGTTCATCGCCGTGTTGCGGCGAAGGTCACCCTCGACCGTGTGGTCGGCGTCGATGGCCTCACGGATCTGCAGGACTTCGGCGTCCGACAGGTCCTGGATACGACGGCTGTGGTCAATGCCCAGCTTGTCGGCGATGTCGACCGCGGTCTTGCGACCGATGCCGTGGATGTAGGTGAGCGCGATGATTACGCGCTTGTTGGTCGGGAGATTGACACCCGCGATACGAGCCATTGCAAACTTTCTCCTGCTCCACAGGGCGCGCTGGCAAACGGCCCTATCTCAAAGCGTCTGATTTCCAACGCAAAAAACGGACCACGAATTCGCTAGCCGCGATTCGCCGTCCGGTCAGCCTGTCGGAATGGGGTGCAGCTAAGGAGAGTCGCGTCCAATGTCAAGCGATCCGACAGCTTTTGCGCGGATCGAAGGGCGCCTGTCCGCAAGGTGGCAGCCTCGCCCTTTTCGACGTGCTGTATCAAGAGGTCAGGGCAACGGCGCGGTCGTGGAGACGTTCAACGACGGCATCGTGGATGCCGGGCGCGCAGGCGATGACACCAAAGGCCTGCGCGCGCGGTGTGTTGAAGACGAGCGGCGCACCGAAGGCGTCGGTGACCCTCGCGCCTGCCTCGGTCGCGATCAGCGCCGCTGCGGCGACGTCCCATTCGAAGCCCCAGCGCAGCGTCGCAACCAGGTCGGCGCGGTCGTCGGCGACGAGCGCCATGCGAAGCGCGATGCTGTTCGGCTTGGTCACCATGACCAGATCGCGGTCGACCTTTGGCAGGTTGTCGGCGGGCACGCGCGCCCCGTCGAAGCGGGTGCGGCGGCTTGCGCGCAGCGGCTCGCCATTGAGCTGAGCGCCCGCGCCGCGCTGGGCGACCCATAGCTCGTCGAGCGCCGGAGCGTAGAGCACTCCAAGCTCAGGCGCGCCATCGACCACGAGGGCCACCGATACCGCCCAGCCGGGACGGCCTCGGATGAAATCTCGCGTACCGTCAATTGGGTCGACGCACCACATCGCCCGCCGCGAGAGCCGCGCGTCATTGTCGGCGGTCTCCTCGGACAGCCACCCCGCCTCGGGCACCATGGCGCCGAGAACTGCTTTGAGGCGTGCATCGACCGCGAGGTCAACGTCGCTCACCGGATTGTCGTGCGACTTGTGCCATACATCGATCGCCTGGCCCTCTCCGCGCCAGCGCGCCATCGCCATGTCGCCGACCTCGCGCGTCGCGGCGATCACCGCTTCGAAATTACGGCTCGGCACTTGCGCTTGCTGTCTAGCTACTTGCGACGGTCATGCCGTCGATGCGCAGCGTCGGAACGTTGGTGGCGTGACGAAATTCCAGATCGTTCGCCGGTATCAGCGCCGCGAACATGTCGACCAGGTTGCCCGCGATGGTGAATTCGGCGATTGGCCCGGCGATCGCGCCGTCGCGGATAACAAAGCCAGACGCGCCGCGGCTATAGTCGCCTGTGACCGGATTGACCCCTTGGCCGATCAGTTCGGTGATGTAGACGCCCTCGGAGATGCCAGCCATCAGCTCCTCGGGTGTGAGAGACCCGGGAGCGAGATGGAGATTGCTTGCGCTCACCCCGGATGCGCCGCCGCCCCGGGTCGCATGGCCGGTGGGGGCAAGGTCGAGCTGCTTGGCCGACGCGGTGTCGAGGAGCCAGCCGGTGATCCGGCCGTTCGCGACGATGTCGCGTGCCGCGGTTGGCAGGCCCTCGCCGTCAAAGGCGCGGCTGCGGAGCCCGCGGGGGCGGTGTGGATCGTCACGAATGATGATCCCGCTGTCAAACAGTTGGCGGTCCTCCTTGCCGAGCAGAAAGCTCGTCCCGCGCGCGACGGCCGGGCCCGCGATCGCGCTGAGGAGATGGCCGACAATACTGCTTCCGACCCTTGGATCTATGACGACAGGCACTTTGCCCACTGGTGCCTTGCCGGGGTTCAGGCGTGCGACCGCTCGGGTTCCGGCGCGCGTGCCGATGTGCTCAGCGCTTTCGAGGTCGGACAGGTGATGAGCTGTGTGCCAGCTGTAATCGCGCTGCATTGCTGCGCCTTCGCCGGCGATCACGCTCGCCGAGAGACTGTGGCCACTCGCGCCATAGCCCCCGGCGAAGCCGTGACTGGTCACAAGCGCGAAGCGGGTGCGGCTGTGGCTGGCGCTGCCGCCCTCACTGTTGGTGACCCCTTCGACTGCGCGCGCGGCTTCCTCGACCGCGAGCGCGGCGGCGCGCAGTGCTTCGGGGTCCGCTTCGCTGCCGTCATCGAGGTCGAGGTCGGGGATCGCCCCCTTGAACAACAGTTCGTCGGGCGCGAGACCCGCATAGGGATCCTCGGGCGCCTCGCGCGCCATCGCGACGCAGCGATCTACCAACCCTGCCAGTTCGCCCGGGTCCATGTCGGCGGTCGAAACGCTCGCGCTCCGCTGTCCGACGAAGACGCGCAGGCTGATGTCCTGGCCTTCGGAGCGTTCGACATCCTCGAGCGCGCCCAGGCGCATCGAGACCGAGGTCGCGGCATTGCAGTAATAGAGCGCGTCGGCGGCGTCGGCGCCTGCACGGGTAGCGGCGTCGCACAGCATTTGCGCACGGTCGAGGGCTTCAGCAACGGTCAGCATGGCCGGGCCCTAGACCGGGCGCAGCGGGGCGTCAAAAATTTTAGTTGAAGCTCAGCTCGCGACCGCGGCGATTGCCTGTGTCGCGGCGAGCGCGCCGCTGACCCAAAGGAAGGGCAGCGCGAGCGCGGCGAGCCAAAGGCGCCGTACATCTCGACGGAAACGCGCGTGGAGCCCCCAGCTCGCGAGTGCCTGGCGGCTAAGATGGTACCAGCGCCGCTCGGTGATCCGGGCGACAGGTAGCGCAAGCGCGAGCAACATGACAAGAGCGATGATCGTAAGGGCCGACGGCGCGCCGGCGGCGATCGCGCTCGATACCAGCCAAATCTGCAGTGCGGCAAAGGCGAGCAGCGCTGCCGCCACGTGGACGGTCATCCGCCGCCCCAGGCTACGCGCCGCAGGTACGCTGGGAGTCGAGCGCCCCAGCAGGCGCGGTCCGAACGTCGATGCCATGTTTTTTCAGCCTCCCCGGCTGGCGATTCCCAGATGGAACCAGGTTTTCAGCCGTTTTTCCCCGAGTCAAGGCATGATAGCGCCAATTCGTTAATTTTCCGCGTCCGTTCGTCGAAGATTGGCAACAAAATGACGTCGAAGCGCTTCTTGCGAGCGAAAAGATGAGCCAGCTGGGCGTTAAAACGGGCCGGCGGCTTGTCTTCACCCGCTCGGGCAATAGAGTTGCTAGACTGATGAGGCCGGTCTGGCTGCATCCAGATAATGGTCTCGCGCCGCCCAGCGGGTGTTGGTCCGGCCTTGCAACCAGGGGAAAATCCTATGCGTCATCTCGCCCTTATCGCGGCTTTCAGCCTGCCGCTCTCAGCTGCCCTCGCCGCCGAGGATCCCTCGCCGGTCGCGGTCGAGGCGCGGCCCGCCGCGCTCATCGCCGATGGCGTCCCTTCCGTGCCATCGGAGCTCGCGGCCGCAACGCGACCTTATATGGAAAGCCGCGGCGCGAGCTTTATCGGCTGGAACGAGAAGGACAAGTCGATGCTGATCGTGACCCGCTTCGGCAACACGAACCAGATCCACCGCGTCGCCAGGCCGATGGGCACGCGTCAGCAACTGACTTTCGACGAGGAGCCGGTTAGCGCGGGTGCGTGGTCGCCGAAGAGCGCCGACATCATGCTGGTGGAGAAGGATATAGGGGGCAATGAATTTTATCAGATCTACGCGATGAAGAACGGGCGGCTTGAGCTTCTGACCGACGGCAAGAGTCGCAACAGCCTGAATGCATGGAGCGACGACGGAGCGCTCATCGGCTATACGTCGACACGGCGCAATGGCCGAGACAGCGATCTTTACATCATGAACCCGCGTGACCCCGCGGCGGGGCGCATGGTGGCCGAGGTTGAGGGGGGCGGCTGGAGCTTGGCCGACTTTGCGCCCGACAAGAGCTGGGCGCTCGTCGCCAAATATGTCTCGGTGCAAAAGGTCGAGCTCTTCCGGCTCGATCTTGAAAGCGGTGCGCTGTCGCCAATCGGCGATCACGCGAAGACGATCGCGATCGGCGGCGCCGCCTTTGCGCCGGACGGCAAAATCTGGGTTACCAGCGACGAGGATTCGGATTTCCTCCGGCTGGGGACCATCGATCCCGAAACCGGTCGATTCGCTCCGCGCGGACCTGCTGAAGAATGGGATGTCGGCGCGTTCGACATTTCAGACGATGGCCGCTTCATTGCCTATGTCGTCAACGAGGCGGGTATCAGCAGGCTTCGAATTCTTGACGTCGCGAGCGGCAAGACGCGCACGGTCGAGGCGCTCCCCGCCGGAATCATCGGCGGCCTCGACATTGCCCCCTGGGGCGAGATCGGGCTGAGCTTCACCTCCGCGCGGAGCGCCGCGGACGCCTACAGTGTCGATCCCGAGACACTCGCGGTGACCCGTTGGACGCAGAGCGAGACGGGCGGGCTCGACGTGACGCGAAACGTCGAACCGGAGCTTGTGAGCGTAAAGAGCTTCGACGGGCTTACGGTGTCAGGCTTCCTCTATCGCCCCGACCCCGCAAAATTCCCCGGCAAGCGACCTTTGATCATGAACGTCCACGGGGGGCCGGAAGGCCAGTCCCGGCCCGGCTTTCTCGGTCGAAGCAATTATCTGCTCAACGAGCTTGGTATCGCCCTCTTCTATCCCAACGTCCGTGGATCGACCGGATATGGCAAGACGTTCGTCAGCCTCGACAATGGGCCATATAAGCGCGAGGATAGCGTCAAGGACATGGGGGCTTTCCTCGATGTACTGGCAAAGGATCCCGCGCTCGATGCGGCGCGTTTCGGCCTCACCGGTGGCAGCTACGGCGGTTATATGTGCTATGCCGCCGCCATCCACTATGCCGACAAGTTGCGCGCCAATCTGTGCATTGTCGCCATCTCGAATTTCGTCACTTTCCTGGAGAACACGCAGGATTATCGCCGTGACCTGCGCCGCGTCGAATATGGCGACGAGCGCGTGCCCGAGCAACGCGCCAAGCTTCTGGAAATCTCGCCGCTGACGCGCGTCGGGGACATCCGCAAGCCGCTTTATGTCGTCACCGGCGCCAATGATCCGCGGGTGCCGGCATCCGAGGCCGAGCAGATCATCGAGGCGGTCCGCACGAACGGGGGCACGGCGTGGCATCTGATTGGCACGAACGAAGGGCATGGCTTTGCCAAGAAGGAAAACGCAGATTACCAATTCTGGACCTCGCTGCTCTTCTGGCAGCAATATCTCCTGAAATGATGGACTGGTCTTGACCCGGGCGCGGGCCGGAGCCTAGCGATTTTCCTCGCTTTCATCGAATGGAGACCCGATGCGCCGGCCCAAATTGCTCGACACCATGCGCGATTACAGCTGGCCGCTGTTTCGTGCCGACGCATTGGCCGGGATCAGCGTCGCGCTCGTCGCGCTGCCGCTTTGCATCGCGATCGCCATCGCGTCCGGCAGTACTCCCTTCGTCGGACTCGTCACCGCGATCATCGGCGGGTTTGTCATTTCGCTGACAAGCGGCAGCCGGGTACAGATCGGCGGGCCGACCGGGGCTTTCATTGTCGTCGTCTATGGCGTGATCCAGGATCACGGGATGGACGGGCTGATCGTGGCGACGATAATGGCAGGGCTGATCCTGGTCATTGCGGGCTTCTTTCGCGCCGGGCGGCTCATCGCGCTGATCCCCGAAGCGGTTATCAACGGGTTCACGATCGGCATCGCCGCGATCATCGCCGCGAGCCAGCTTGCCGACGCGATGGGATTATCGGCGGGGAAGGTTCCCGCGGACATGCTCCCGAAGATCGAGGCGCTGTGGGCGGCGCGCGGATCGTTCAGCCTCCCCGCCTTCGCTATCACGGCCGCGACAATCCTTGCCATCCTGCTTCTGCGTCGCTGGCGTCCGCGCTGGCCGGTGCTGGTGATCGCGGTCGGTGCCGCCTCGCTCGCGGTCTTGTCGCTCAACCTGCCGGTCGACACGGTGGGATCGCGTTTTGGGGCGCTACCGAGTGGTTTGCCGGCCCCGCACTGGCCGCAGGTGACGACGGCGCGCCTGGTCGAGTTGCTGCCTTCCGCGCTTACCATCGCCTTTCTGGCCGGGGTCGAATCGCTGCTCTCGGCGATTGTCGCCGACCGCATGTTCGGGGGCCAGCACCGGCCGAGTGCCGAACTGCTCGCGCAGGGCTACGCCAATGTCATCACGCCGCTGTTCGGAGGCCTACCTGTCACGGGCGCGATCGCCCGCACCGCCACGAACGTCCGCGCAGGCGGGCGGACCCCCGTCGCGGGGATGGTTCATGCCGTCGTGATCCTCCTCGTGCTGCTCATCGCCGGGAGGCTCGCCGGTGCGCTGGCCTTGCCCGCGCTCGCGGCAGTCCTGCTCGTCACTGCTGCCAATATGGCGGAGCCCGAAAAATGGCGGGAATATTGGTCACTGCCATGGGATGAACGGCTATTGTTGCTGCTCACCCTCGTCCTTACCGTCTTCGCGGATCTGACGATCGCGATCGGCGTGGGGGTTGCGCTCGGGCTTTTCCTCCGCTGGTGGAAAGGCAAGCGCGCCGCCCTCTGGACGCCGCGCGAGCATTAGCAAATCAGTGCTGCGGAAGCGGCGGCAAGGGTTCGGCGTCAGGTCCGACTTCGTCGGCTGACGGGGTGGGCGCTTCACCATTGGCCTGGCGCTCGAGTTCTTCGGCTGCCTTCTGCCGTTCGGCAAGCGCTCTCTCCTCGGCCACCACCGCGGCTTCAACCTCTTCGGCCGCCGCGTCGATTCCCGCGAGGCGCTTTGCACGTTCCTCAGCAATCATCGTCTGCCAGTCCGTCTTGTCGGCGGCCTGGGCTTCAGCCTTTGCGCCCGAGACGAGTTGCTGGGTGCAGCCGGTAAAGCCGCCGAGCCCGACCGGCGAACAGCTGTCGGTGCCGAAACGGCCGACGCGCTCCATCGCCACGACGCGATTCAGCCAGGCCTGGTTGCGCGGATCGAGCGGATCGCCGCCCCGGAAGATCTGCGGCACGCGGTAACGGTCAGCTTCGGGCAAGCGATTGCAGACGACAATCTCGTCGGGGCTGCTTGGCTCACACTTGTCATTGCCATAGACGATGACCTGGTTGACCTTTTCGTTCGGCGCATCGGCGCCCTCCTGCGCCTGGGCGGGAAGCGCGACAGCGCTGCCGGCAAGGATGAGGGCGAACAGGGTCAGGCGGGTCATCTTCATTTCCTTCGTCAAGACCCTGCATCCGCGCTGAACGGACCGGGCTGGATATAGTCTATCAGATACGTTTCGACAGGGCGATGGCTGCGCGACAGCCCGCCCGGATGGCGAAGTTGAGGAGAGGGTAGGCGGGGGCGCTTTCGGCGCCTGCCGCGACCGCCGCCTTCTTGTGTTCAAGCTCCTCGGCGCGAAACTCCGCGACAGCTTCGGATAGCTCAGGGTCGCTATCGCCGAGCTCGGAAAGCTGCTCGCGATAATGGCGATCGATTTCGGTCTCGACCGCGGCGGTACACGCCATTGCGGCGCGCGGACCCATGGCGGCAGTCACCGCGCCGAGCGCGAAGCCCGCGACGTCCCAGAGCGGCTGCAATGCCGTCGGCCGCACACCGCGGCGCGCCATCATCGCATCGAAATATCGGCGATGACGCTCTTCCTGTTCGGCCATGTGCGCGATCTCGCGCGCCATGGGATGGCGATCGCCCATCACGGCGAGCTGGCCGGCATAGATGCGCGTCGCGCCATATTCGCCCGCCTGGTCGACGCGGATCATCGACGCGGTGCGACGATGAGTCGGTTCAGGGGCGCTCGTCATGCGGCAGATGTGGGCCGACGGCGCAACAAGGTCAAGACGAGCGCTGCGGCTGCGAGCGAGAGGATGGCGTTGAACCCCGCGAGCGACACCCCGAATAGCGTCCATTGCGGCACGTCGCAGCGGATCACGGGTGCCGCCATGATGCTCTCAAGGGTGATCGGTCCGCCCTGGCCTGTACTGCACGTCGTCACCCCTTCCCAAAAGCCATATTCAACCCCGGCGTGAAAAATGCCGATTGCTCCGCTGATGGCAATGGCAAGCGCTGCGAGCATGGTGAGGGCGCGCATCGCTGCGTCGTTGCGGCGCAGGAGGAGTGCCAATGCCCCGAGGACCATTGCCGCTTGATGCGGCCAGCGTTGCCAATAGCACATCTCGCAGGGGTGGAGCCCAAAGCCATATTGCGAGACCAGCGCTCCGCCATAGAGGAGCAGGGGAGCGAGCAGCGCCAGCAACGGCGCGGCGTAACGGCTGTTCAGCATAGTCTACTCCGCCTGCAGCGTCAGTTGCGGCGCGCCGGCTTGCTGGCGGCGGGTTTCGCAGTCTGCGCCATGCGCGAGGGAACAGGCGCGATGCGCCCGATCGTTTCCAGTGCATAGTGGAGCTGGAAATCTTCGATCCCCTTTGCCTTCAGCTCTTCGGCTGTCGCGGTGAAACGGGGATCGGGCTTTTCGTCACTCTCGATCAGGCTGTTGTCGACCTTCTTCTCGTTGATGAGGTGACGGCGCAGGTCGCTCTCACGGAAGGACGGACGATTCTTGTAATCGGGGTCTGAAAGCTGCGGCACGCGGATGTCGGGCTCAATCCCGCCTTCCTGGACGCTGCGGCCGGAAGGGGTGTAGTAGCGCGCAGTGGTCAGGCGGAGCGCGGTGGTGTCGGTAAGCGGCAGTACCGTCTGAACCGATCCCTTGCCGAAGCTGCGCTCGCCCATCACCACGGCGCGATGCTGGTCCTGCAGCGCTCCTGCGACGATTTCCGAGGCCGAGGCCGATCCGGCATCGATGAGAACGATTACCGGCGCGCCGCCCGCCTGGTCGCCGGGCTTGGCGAAATAGCGTTCGATATCGCCCTTGCGGCGTCCGCGTTGCGAGACGATCTCGCCGCGATCGAGGAACAGATCGCTCACTCCCACCGCTTCGTCGAGCAGACCGCCCGGGTTCGACCGAAGGTCGAGCACCCATCCGCGCGGCGCGGCGCCCAGTGATTTTTTCACCGCGACCATCGCCGCCTTGAGATCCGTGCTGGCATCGGCTGAAAAACTGCTGATTGTCAGCACCCCGACTCCGTCCTTGATCTCCCATTTCACGGGTTTGAGGTCGATGATCTCACGCGTCAGCGAGAGTTCCATCGGCTTATCCTGGCCTTCGCGGACGACCGTGATCTCGATGTTCGTGCCCGGACGGCCCCGCATTTTTTCGACAGCCTCGTCGAGCGTCATCCCGAAAATGAGCTGCTTGTCGATATGGGTGATATAGTCGCCCGCCTTGATTCCGGCCCGGTCAGCGGGTGTGTCGGCAGTCGGCGCGATCACCTTCACGACGCCGTCCTCCATCGTCACAGACAGGCCGAGCCCGCCATATTCGCCGTCGGTCTGCGTCCGAAGGTTAGAATAGTCGCGCGCGTCGAGATAACCCGAGTGCGGATCAAGGCTGGCGAGCATGCCGTTGATAGCGCCTTCGATCAGCTTGTCGTCACTGACCGGTTCGACATAATTGGCCTTCACCTCCATGAACACGTTCATAAAGCGGGAAATCTCGTCGGTGGTCGAGGCGTCGACGGTCGCCATGGCGCCGGTCGCCAGCGGCACCAGCGCGAGGGTGCTCAGCGCGGCAGCGCCTTGCCACAGGGCGAAGCGGCGCCACGTTGAAGGGGCGGTCTTGGTCGGTTGGGTCATTGGCGTCTTTCGTGTCCTCGCGGGAACTCTCCCGCCCATATAAACCCCGGCGCGCCATCCTCCAACGCATTTGAATCGGCGTCAAGCGTTCGACGGGTCTCACCCAGGGCAATCGCTTCAGGTTAACAAATTGGGGTAGCGTTTGAAGTGCTGAGCTGA
>JBIQHE010000056.1:0-9793 GCA_044508875.1 Sphingomonadales bacterium
TTGCACCCTCCCGGGAAACCGCAATCGCAGCTTGATAAACGGTGGGAAGTCCCCCCCGCGCACGGCGGGACAGAGGCAAATAGGCTGAGGGCTTTATTTCGCTCGACGCGAACGGCATAGGGGGGCGGTGGTCATCCTGACCCGGCGACAAGGAGCAGCATGACCGCCACCCCGCGCAACAAGTCCATGATCCAGAACCTCTACAACTGGACCATGGAGAAATCGGCGCATCCCCACGCCGAATTCTGGCTCGCGCTCGTCTCCTTCGTTGAAGCGAGCTTTTTCCCCATCCCCCCGCATCCAATGCTCGGGCTCATGTGTCTAGCCAAGCCGCAAAAGGCGGTGCGCTATGCTCTGATTTGCACGCTCGCGTCGGTCGCGGGCGGCATATTCGGCTATTCGATCGGCTATTTCCTCTACGAAAGCGTCGGGCTCTGGCTCCTCGGCGTGTTGGGGCTGACCGAGGCCTTCCCTTCCGCAGCCTGCTACCTTCGCGACTATGGCGCCGAAATCATCCTCGTGAAGGGCGCCACGCCGATCCCGTTCAAGCTGTTGACGATCACCGCGGGCTTCATCCACATGAATTTCTGGACCTTCCTGTGGGCAAGCCTCGCCAGCCGGGCCTTCTCCTTCATGCTCGTGGGCATCTTGTTCCGGGTTTTCGGGGCGCCGATCAAGGCGTTCATCGACAAATATCTCGCCTGGGTCGCGGGCGGATTTCTCGTCGCGGTCGTAGCCGGGTTCCTAGTCGTCGGAGCCTTGTCCGACGGCAGCGACAAGAGTGCCGACAAGTGCAGCGGTGCAACGCTTGGAAGCATCGGGCTCGACCGAAACTAAGAGTCGCTGGGACCAGCGATTGCCGGAAGATGCAGGTCTCCGGCGGCGCGCACCGCCTCTCGCGATACGCTTCCGGCGGGGTTGAAAGGCTCACCGCCTTTTATTCGTTCGCTTGCTGATGCAGCCAGTCAGCGTGGCGCGGCGCCTTCTTGGTCCGGCTCCATTCATCGAGCATCAGCGGCGCCACACGGCGCAGCTCGGCATATTGCTCGTCGGTACCGATATCGCAGGCAAGTTCGACTCGATGCCCGTTCGGATCAAAGAAGTAGATCGACTTGAAAATGCCATGATGCGTCGGGCCGAGAACGTCGACGCCGTTCGCCTCGAGATGGGCTTTTGCCGCGACAAGCTCGTCATAGCTGCCGACCTTGAAGGCAAGGTGCTGAACCCATGCCGGGGTGTTCTCGTCGCGGCCCATGCCAGGCTGGTTGGGCAACTCGAAAAATGCAAGAATATTGCCGCCGCCGGCGTCGAGGAAGACATGCATATAGGGGTCATATTCGCCGGTCGACGGCACATGGTCCTCAGCAAAGGCGGTCGTATAGGTCATGCCGAGCATGCGCTCATACCATTCGACCGTTTCTTTCGCGTCCTTGCAGCGATAGGCGGCGTGGTGAACCCCGCCGAGCTTGATCGGGCTCGTCATTCGGCGGGTTCCTCGACGTGAAGCGCACCGCGGCGAATCTGATCGAGTTCCATCGACTTGAACAGCGCGGTAAAATTCCCTTCGCCGAAACCTTCGTCCTTCTTGCGCTGAATAAATTCGAAGAATACGGGACCGATCACCGTCTGGCCGAAAATCTGGAGCAGCAGCCGCGGGTCGCCCTCCCTGGTCGATCCGTCGAGCAGGATCCCGCGCGCCTTCAGTTCTTCTACGGGCTCGCCATGGCCGGGCAGCCGTTCGGCGAGCATTTCATAATAGGTATCAGGCGGCGATGGCGCGAAGGGATTGCCGAGCGCCTTGAGCTTGTCCCACGATGCATAGAGGTCGTCGCAGGCAAAGGCGATGTGCTGAATACCCTCGCCATTATAGGCGCGCAGATACTCCTCGATCTGACCGCCACCGCCGGCGCCTTCCTCGTTCAGCGGAATGCGAATCTTGCCGTCGGGCGCGGTCATCGCCTTCGAGGTCAACCCGGTATACTCGCCCTTGATGTCAAAATAGCGAATTTCGCGGAAACCCGCGATCCGCTCGTAAAAGGCGGCCCAATGCGCCATGCGCCCGCCGTAGACATTATGCGTCAGGTGATCGATCACCTTCAAGCCTGCGCCGACGGGGTGCCGATCGACGCCGTCCACATAGACGAAGTCGATGTCGTAGATGCTGAGGTCGTCGCCATAGCGGTCGATCAGATAGATGATCGAACCTCCGATGCCGCGGATCGCTGGCAGGCGCAGCTCCATCGGACCGGTGCGCACCTCCACCGGCTCGGCGCCGCGTTCGATCGCCTCGGCATAGGCCTTCGCGGCGTCGCGGCAGCGCCAGCCCATGCCACATGCCGAGGGACCATGCTCGGCAGCGAAATAGGCGGCGGGCGATTTCGGCTCGTAATTGGCGATCAGGTTGATGTCGCCCTGGCGCCACAGCTGCACGTCTTTCGAACGATGCCGCGCGATGCAGACGAAGCCCATGCGCTCGAAAACAGGCTCGAGAATCCCCTTTTCAGGCGCCGAGAACTCGACGAACTCAAAGCCGTCGAGCCCCAGCGGATTTTCGAACAGGTCGGCCATGGTCAATCCCTCATTTGGTTTCAATTGAAACTATTATGCGGATTTGGATCCCCGGAGTCAATGCCGGGGATTTCGAAGCGGACCTGCGCTTCCAAAGCGAGGGGCTTGACCAGCAAGGGGATAGAAGGCGGGACCAGGACGGCCGCAACCGCCCTTCCCCACTCGTAAGGGCGCCGCTCTCTTCTTCGACTATGCGGCTGCGGATTCGATCGCCTCGAGCGCGTCCATCCAGGCCGCCTCGATGCGCTCCAACTCCGCAGCCAACGTGCCTCGGCGCTGCGCGAGGTCGCCCATCGTGAGCTTTGCGAGCGCGGGCTCTGCGCTCGCGGGATCGAACATCGCGCGGTCGATCGCCGAAATACGCGCAGAGAGTTTCGATGCCTGTCCCTCAAGCTCTTTCGCCGATCTGCGAAGCGCCGCTTGCGCCTCGCGAGCCTTCGCGGCCTCCTGCCGCGCGAGCTTCGCGTCTTTCGGCTTTGAAGGCGTCGCCTTCGCGTCGTCATTCGCAGCTTTGCCTAAAATGAAGGCGACATAATCGTCCATGCTGCCGTCGAATTCGCGCGCCGTACCGCCGTCGACAAGCACGAGCCGGTCGGCCGCCAGTTCGAGCATGTGGCGGTCGTGACTGACGATCAGAACTGCACCGTCGAAACCATTGAGCGCCTGCACCAGCGCCTCGCGCGCGTCGACGTCGAGGTGGTTGGTCGGTTCATCGAGGATGAGCAGGTGGGGGGCCTCGCGGGTGATCAGCGCGAGCGCAAGCCGCGCGCGCTCGCCGCCCGAAAGCTTGCCGACCTCGGTCGTGGCCTTGGGCCCCGAAAAGCCGAAACGCCCCAGTTGAGCCCGAACTGCTCCCGGAGACTTTCCAGCCATCACCCGCGTCATGTGACCTAGCGGCGTGTCACTGCCGTCGAGCTCCTCCACCTGATATTGCGTGAAATAGCCGACGCGCATCTTGGCGGACGCGGCCATGGCGCCATCTTGAGGTTGCAGCTGGGCTGCGAGGAGCCGCGCAAGCGTCGTCTTGCCATTGCCGTTGCGCCCGAGCAGCGCGATGCGATCGTCGGGGTCGATGCGCAGGTTGAGGCGGCTGAGGACAGGCTTACCGGGCGCATAGCCGACGCTGGCAAGGTCAAGCGTGATCAGTGGCGGCTTCAACTCGTCGCCGGGGCTCGGAAAATCGAATACCAGGCTGGGATCCTCGGCGATTGCCGCGATCGGCTGCATTCGCGCGAGCTGCTTGGCGCGCGACTGCGCCTGCTTCGCGGTCGAGGCGCGGGCGCTATTGCGCGCGATATAGTCCTGGAGCTTGGCGCGCTGAGCGTCCTGCGCCGCCTTTGCTGCGGCAAGCTGCGCCGCGCGCTCGGCGCGCTGGCGCTCGAACGCATCATAGCCCCCCGGATAGAGTGTCACCTTCCCGCCCTCCAGGTGGAGGATATGATCGACGACATTGTTGAGCAGATCGCGTTCGTGGCTGATCACGACGAGCTGGCCCGGATAGCTGCGTAGAAAGGTTTCGAGCCACATCGTGGCTTCAAGGTCGAGGTGGTTCGACGGTTCGTCGAGCAGCAGCAAATCAGGGTTGGAGAAGAGCAGCGCAGCGAGCGCGACGCGCATCTTCCACCCCCCCGAGAAGCTGTCGAGCGGCCGCCCCTGCATATCCTCGTCGAAGCCCAGTCCGATCAGGATGCGGGCCGCCCGCGCCGGCGCGGTATAAGCGTCGATCGCGATCAGCCGCTCGTGGATATCGCCCAGCCGGTCGGGGTCGGACACTGTCTCGGACTGTACGAGCAGGTCGGCGCGCTCGGTATCGGCCGCAAGCACCGTTTCGAACGGCGTCGCAGCTCCGCTCGGCGCCTCCTGCGCAATGTAGCCGATCCGAGTCTTGCGCGGCATCTCGATGCCGCCCTCATCGGGTTCAATGCTGCCGATCATCGCCTTCATCAGCGTAGATTTGCCCGCACCGTTGCGGCCGATCAGTCCCGTCCGGCTCCTCGCCGGCAGGCTCGCGCTCGCGCGGTCGAGGATGGTGCGCCCGCCAAGGCGCACGGTTAGGCCGTTAATCGTAAGCATGGCCGCGGCGCCTAGCACGACGGGCCGAGAAGCCCAAGTCCGATCCGCCGTGGCTCAGCGTGTCGGCCCGGCCCTCTGCACCGCCCTGCAAATCATCACCGCCAGGGTTGGGGGCGGCGGGACCAGCTGGAATTCACCGGCGTCGTTTCTCTCCCCATCTCCTTGTTTGGCGGCGTCAGTCCGTGTCTGTTTCGGCCGGCCAGGCGGCGAGCCCAGACGAGGGTTCACCGTGAAGCGCGCGGTCGAGCGCATCGCGGTCGAGCGACTTTTCCCACATCGCAACCACGATCGCCGCGAGGGCGTTGCCGATGAAATTGGTGAGCGCGCGGCATTCGCTCATGAAACGATCAATGCCGAGGATCAGCGCAAGTCCCGCCACCGGTACCGAAGGTACCACCGACAGCGTCGCCGCGAGCGTGATAAAACCCGCGCCGGTAACGCCCGCCGCCCCCTTGGAGCTCACCATCGCAACGAGTAGCAGCGCGATTTGCTCGCCAAGGCTCAGATCGATGCCCGTCGCCTGCGCGACGAACAGCGCTGCGAGCGTCATGTAGATGTTGGTGCCGTCGAGGTTGAAGCTGTAACCGGTCGGCACCACCATACCGACCACGGGCTTCGCACACCCCGCGCGTTCAAGCTTCTCGATCAGGCTTGGCAGCGCCGCTTCGGATGAAGAGGTACCGAGCACGAGCAGCAGCTCGGCCTTGAGATAAGCGATGAGGCGCAGGATCGAGAAGCCGCAGAGCCGTGCCATCGTGCCGAGCACGACGATGACGAAAAAGAGCGAGGTGAGATAAAAGGTCGCGATCAGCGCGCCGAGGTTGGCGAGCGAATCGACGCCATATTTGCCGATTGTGAACGCCATCGCTCCGAAGGCGCCGACCGGTGCGAAGCGCATCAGCATCGCCACGATATGAAAGAAGACGACCGAGACTTTCTCGAGAATCTCCAGCACTTGCTTCCCTGCTGCGCCGGTGTGCGCGAGCGCGAGGCCGAAGAGGATCGCGACGAACAGCGCCTGAAGGATCGAACCCGAGGTCAGCGAGGACGCGAAAGTGTCCGGGATGATCGCGAGGAGGAAGCCCGTCAAAGTCGCTTCATGCGCCTTTTCCTGATATTGTTCGACCGCCCCCGCATCGAGCGTCGCAGGATCGATATTCATTCCCGCGCCCGGTTGCACTACATTGGCGATAACCATTCCGATGATCAGCGCGAGCGTCGAGAAGAAGAGGAAATAGGCGAAGGTCTTGACCGTCAGTCGGCCAAGCGTCCTCGCCTCGCCCACCGATGCGATGCCGGTGGCGACCGTCAGGAAAATCACTGGCGCGATGATCATCTTGACCAGCTTGATGAAGCCGTCACCGAGCGGTTTGAAGGCGGCACCGGTCTCGGGGAAGAAATGGCCGAGAAGGACACCCGCGAAGATCGCCGTGAGCACCTGGGCGTAAAGATGCGTCCACCAGCGGCCGGGCCGCACAGCCTCGCGCGGCGTCAAATCGATCGTGGCTGCCACTGCTTCTCCCCTTGCTCCTCGCCCTCACGGGGCCATTGACGCCGAGGGTCGCCGTGAAAACCGCGACGCAATAACCGCATGTCGCGGCGCCGTCGCGCAGGCGATGGCGATCCCGGGCCTCCCGCGCAAGACACTCTGGAACAAGCGTGGCTGTCACGGGATCGAGCCCGGGCGATTATCGCGAGGTTTTTTTGCGGCGGATAGGCAATTTGGGAGCTGCCCTTTGGGAACCACAGCCAGGGGGCACAGCGCGGCGGCCCGCAGATCTTCACCGGCCTCGCCCCCTGTCGCTTTGGAAGGCGCAATTTTAGCCATTTCCACGCGATACGATTGCGGCGCCAAATTCGATCGGGCATCACGTGATGAAATGACAGGAAGCGAGCAAGCGATCATGATCGACAAGACATCGATTCCGGGCACGGCCGAACCCGCGTCGCCGGGGCGCCCTCGCGGTCGAGCCATGTTCGGGTCCTTGATGCTGGCCGCGGCGGCGCTGCTTGCTGCCTGCACGCCCACCACGCCGCCCCAATCGGCTGCAGCGACGGGAGCCGCGCCGGCCGATCGCCAGGCGTTCGTGGCCGCCGCTCATCCACTGGCGGTCGAGGCGGGCCTCGACGTGCTGCGCCGCGGCGGCGGCGCCGTGGACGCAGCCGTCGCAGTCCAGGCCATGCTGGGGTTGGTCGAACCGCAAAGCTCGGGGCTCGGCGGCGGCGCCTTCATGGTCCATTATGACGCGGCGACAAGAGCGGTCACGGTCTATGATGGCCGCGAGGTGGCTCCCAAAGGGGCGACGCCCGACATGTTCCTCGACGACGGCGGCCAGCCTCTGCCTTTCGCGAGCGCGGTGCTCAGCGGCCGCGCGACCGGAGTTCCCGGGGCGGTAGCGATGCTCGCGCTAGCGCACGAGCGACACGGGAAGCTGCCCTGGAACGTCCTGTTCGGCGACGCCGCGCGCGCCGCGCGCGAGGGCTTCACGGTGACCAAGCGGATGGAGCATTTCATCCAGGGTTCCTATCCCCAATCCAGCGCCCCCGATGTGGCCCGCTATTTCAGCGACGGCCATGGCGGCAAGGTTCGCGCTGGCGACACGCTCAGAAACCCTGCCTACGCCTCCTTCGTGGACCGCCTGGCGGCAGAAGGCCCCGCCGCGCTCTACCGCGGCGAAACCGCGAAGCGCATCGTCGCCCGGCTCCGTGAAGGCAGTCTTGCCAGCAGCATGACCGAGGAGGACCTGGAAAATTACCGGCCAGTTGTGCGCGAGGCGTTATGCGGGAACTACCGTGTCTACATCCTTTGCGTGCCGCCGCCGCCATCAAGCGGCGTTGGGTTGCTCCAGCTGATGGCAATGATCGAGCGTACCGACATTGCGGCGCGCGGGCCCGACGATCCGATCGCATGGGTCAAATATGCCGAGGCGAGCCGGCTTATGTACGCCGACCGCGACGCCTATGTGGGCGACGTGCCGAACGTGCCGGTCAATGGCTTGCTCGATCCTGCCTATATCAATTCCCGCGCGGCGCTGATCACTGAACGCGCGGGTCCCCCACCCCAGGCGGGTACGCCGCCAGGCGCGATCAGCGCGCGCATCGACGCAACTGCCGAAGTCTCCGGTACCTCGCATTTTGTGATCATCGACGGGGACGGCAACGCGGTCTCGATGACAACGACCGTCGAAAGCATTTTCGGCTCGGGCCGCATGGTCGACGGCTTTTTCCTCAACAACCAGATGACCGATTTCTCCTTCGTACCGAAAGGCCCGAACGCGATCGGCGCCGGCAAGCGGCCGCGCTCGTCGATGGCACCTACGATCATCCTGAACCGCGACCGAAGCCTCGCGGGTGCGATCGGTTCGCCGGGAGGCAATGCTATACTCGGCTATATCTCGAAGGCCTTGATTGGTGCGATCGATTGGAAGATGCCGTTGCAGGACGCCTTTGCCCTGCCCAATCTTATCGCACGCGGCGACAGCTTCGCGGGCGAGGCGAGCCGCTTTGCGCCAACTTTGCGCTCCGAAATGGTGAAGCGCGGGGTCACCGTACGGGCAGGATCGGGCGAAGATTCTGGGCTCCACGGCGTCCTGATTCGCAGCGGGCACTTTGACGGGGCGGCCGACGCCCGCCGCGACGGCGTCGCGAAAGCGACCCTGCTTCCCGAGAAAGACTGATGTTCCCTGCCGCGCTTGTTTCGGGCATGGCCGTGGACAGGTTCGACCTCCCCCCGCACCATTGAAAACCTTCCGCCGAGGAATCCGCGATGCCGACGCTAGCTCCGTTCCACCTTGCTTTTCCCGTGCACGACCTCGAGGCCGCGCGCCACTTCTACGGCACGATATTGGGCTGCCCCGAGGGGCGGAGTTCCACTCATTGGATCGACTTCAATCTCTACGGGCACCAGATCGTCGCGCACCGCGTCGACGGGCGCGCGGGCGCGGCGGGCGACAATCCCGTCGATGGCCACGACGTTCCGGTTCCCCATTTTGGCGTCGTTCTTCCCGTGACCGAATGGCGAGCTCTTGCCGACCGACTTTCTGACGCAGGGGTTCGCTTCGTGATCGAACCGCATACGCGCTTTCCCGGCGAGCCGGGCGAGCAGTCGACGATGTTTTTTGAGGACCCCTCGGGCAATGCGCTCGAATTCAAGGCTTTCGCCGACCTTGAGCTGCTTTTTGCAAAATAGTGCGCGGATGCAACTTGCGCCATCGTCAGCGCTTGGAAGCGCTGGGGGCTTTCCTCTTCTGTTGCGAGGGCGGGCTGTCGCCGGCCGGGTGAGATCCAGGACGCCCGCCTTTGGCAGGCCCCGTTAGCCGACCGATGATGCGCTTCGGGATTCATACCCCGCGTCGAGGCGCTCGTTGAGGATCCGGATTGCGGCGTCGATTTCCACGGCTGCAACAAATTCACCGACGGAGTCGAGCAGCGCGAGCTCAGTCAAAAGCCGGTCGCGAATGCCCCGAAGGGCATCCTCAACGCCATTGTCTGCGACCTCGGCCATATGCCCCCCCAATCCGGTCCGCGCCTACCGAGAGCGGCCCCGATTTCCACCGTGGCGCGGATTCAACCGCTACAATCGGGAATGCGCGAAAGCCCGAGTGGTTCCCTTGGTGGACAGATCAGCGCGATGGGCTCTTGGCAGCCTGGGTCCGGCGTCAGTGCGCGTGGCGCTGAAGATAAATATGCGCAGTGGCGTGTAATCGAGTGCATGGGCTCATGGGCATAGATCAGTGCGAGGCGCGCCGAAGGCAGCTCCCATCCAGCGAACCTGCTCGCTCTCCGGGAATCCCTCACCCGCACACTCGGGCCGTGCGACATACTCTGCCACCTGAAAACTTGGCCATTTAAGGGCAGAGTTTCTTCGGCGGTCAGTGTTGGCAGGGCAAGGAAACCCGGCATCAAGGCATTGAAGTTCACCAACGCGCAGACAGCGTTCGTGATCAAGCGGAATGGAGAGGGTCGCTGCGGATGCGGCACCTGTCGGCTGCAGATCACCCCAATGGACCGATGGATGAGGTAACTCGGCTTGGCATCACCGCACTACCGGTCATTATGCCATAGCCAAAAAAAGAGGGCCTGGCGCAGACGCCAAGCCTGAGCGGCCCGAGACATGGGTGACACTCCGTACCGGAGACATAGGTTACACCTC
>JBIQHE010000057.1:0-9656 GCA_044508875.1 Sphingomonadales bacterium
CCCAAACTCGCCGCACGCCTCAAACGCCAGCCGCGGTAACAATCGGACGGTTACGGTCCGGTCGCCGCACGGGCGTTTGATCGGATGTCAGGGTCCGGGACTTTTGTAATCAGGAGTCAGGGCAGAGGGCTTCTAGGAGCAGCCTAGGCGTGTCGTGGACGAAGGTGATGTTGCGCGAGAAGGTCAACTCAGCGCGCGGCAACGCGGAGTACGCCCTTCATTGCCGGATGGAATCGGCAGTAGATGGCGATGGTTCCTGCTCGCCGCACTGTAACGCGCACGGACTTTCGTGGCTGGATCGTGACATCGAAGCTGCGGTCGCGTGCGGTGGCGGTATGTGGCACGATGTCGCGGTTCAGCCAGACGATCGTGTCGCCGACTTTAAGGTTCGCCGGCGCTGGGCCGAAGCGCATGCGTGCCATCTCGATGACATGCTCGGTCGATGGCGGCGGCGGCGCAGCCGCTGCCGTCATAAGGCAGCAAAGCGCCGCCGGGAGCAGGGCGGCCCTCACTTTATATCCCGCGCCAGATTTTCGGCATGGGTCTGATGCTCGGTGAACAGCGCCAGGCCCGACTCGAGCAGCGACTTGAGGTCGGCGTTATGCGCGCCGGGGATCAACGTATCGTGCAAAGCGGTATTGACGGTGCGGTGAAAGGCGATCTCGTTCTCGACATAGGCACGGTCGAACGCGGCGCCGGTCAGCTTCGCCAGACGCCCGCTTGTCGCGGCGGCCTGGTCGGCGAGCGCGGTGCTGGTCGGATTGGCTTCGGGCTTGACGTTGAGTCGCTGCACCAGCGCGAGGGCTTGCTGGTTCACCGCGTCGTGATCACGCACCATCGTCTCGGCAAAAGCGCGGACGGCGGCATTGTGGGAGATCTGCAGAGCCTGCCGTCCGGCTTCGACATCGATACTGCCGGCCGTGTAGGCGATGTGCGCAATCTGGGCGTCATTGGGGGCTTGCGCCGAAACAGGCGCAGCCATCGCCAATGCGGCCACGGCCGCGGTAAGCGCGAATATGCTCTCCATGGTGAATTCTCCTTGTCAGACGTGGTTGGGTCAGGCGTGGCCGGGATCGACCGCACACTCCCTTTGATGCCGCCGTGCCGCCAAGGTTCCCGCGAAGCCGTTGCATGACCTGGATCGCGTTGCCGCCACGGTTATGGCACCATGATCATGCTCGTGGGGAACCTCCGCCTGGCTCCCGGCATCCAATGGCTGGCAAGAACGGGAGAATAGCTATGGTCGCCATGCTACATCGCGATCACGACTACGGTGCGTTGAATGACGCAGCTCTGGCGGCGCTTGTTGCCGCGCGCGATCCGCGAGCAGTGCGGCACGTTACCGGGCGCAACAATCAGCGCCTGTTTCGGGCCGCATTTGCCATCCTCGGCAATCGTGCGGAAGCCGAAGACGCAGTGCAGAGCACCTATTTGCGCGCCTTTGCCGCGATCGAAAGGTTCGAGGGGCGCGCGGCGCTGTCCACCTGGCTTACTCGCATCGCCATCAATGAAGCGCTGGGCCGTAAGCGCGCCGCCGAGCGCCGCCGCGCCAGTCTGGACGGGAATTCGGTCACAATGCTTGACGATTATCGGGAAAAGCTCATGCAAGGCTCTATTCAAGGCACGTCGCCTGAGCGGATGCACGCGCGTGCAGAATTGCGGCGACTCATGGAAAGCGCGATCGCGGCTTTGCCCGAAGCATTCCGCCTGGTCTTCGTTCTGCGTGAGATCGAGGAGCAGAGCGTTGAGGAAGTGGCCGCAGCGCTCGATCTCAATCCTGCGACGGTAAAGACCCGCCACCTGCGCGCACGCCGTCGGCTGCGTGAGGCACTGGCGCCCGAGGTGCGGGACATGCTTTCCGGCAGCTTCCCTTTCGCTGGCGCCGACTGCGAGGCGTTGACCGAGCGCGTCGTTGAAGCGTTTATTCCCCCTGTCGGTGCCGGGAATGAATGAAAACGCATCGTTTGGGTCGCAAATCAGCGTAAAGCCGGACGGTTTCCTTTTTCAAAAGGGCGAAGCCCGCCAGCCAGCGGTGCGCAACATTCAACCTGACCGATACCCCAAAAAAATTGATGACTGTGATAAATGTAATTTTATTGCAATCCGGCGCATCCCATATAACTGTATTTTTAATACATCTTTTATATAGGCAATAATGCGCCATGGGACCTTGGATTGGCGATATCAGCGTTGTTTCAGGTCGGCTAAGCCGATCGGGAGCGCTGCTGGCTGTCGGCGCCGTGCTTCTACCGACAGGCACAAGGATACGGGGCGAATGACCTCTCTGCGCGGCCACATCCGTCGGCACCGCTGGCTGGCCGCCGCGCTGATCATCACGACGCTGCTGATTACAGTTCTGGTGCCGGCGGGATACATGCCCAGCATGGCGGACGGTGCGTTTGTCATGCGGCCCTGCGACGGTCAGCGGACTCCGAACCCCATGGCGGACATGGCCATGGCATCGGGCGATCATGCTCATGCGGATCGCCAGGGCCATCACGATGGTGACGGATCTCACGACCGGTTCAACACGCCCTGCGTTTTCTCCAGCTTGTCGACACCGGCGCTGCCGCCGGTCGATCCGATCCTGCTGGCGATCGCGATCACCTTCATCATCGCGACCGTTTTCCGTGTTGCGCCGACGCGTATCTTTCGCCGCGGCCTCTATCTGCGGCCGCCGTCGCAAGGGCCGCCCGCGGCCGCCTGACATCCATTGAATGTCTGTCGTCCCGCTTGCGCCGCTCCAGCGGCGCATGAGGCCCCCTCCCATGCCGTGCCGTGTTGTGCCGTCGACTTCCTGAGCGACGGGCGCATGCGGAAGGAGCTGTCATGTCCAGATTCCTGTTTTCGAGTAGCGCGCTCGCTGCTGCGCTTCTCACGTCCCATGCCGCTTTCGCGGAAACCGCTGTCGACGATGCCGACCGCGACCCGGCATCGGATATTGTCGTCACCGCACAGCTCGAAGACCGCGAGTTGCGGGCACTCAAGACGCCCGCGCTGGGCGTCGGTATCGGCGGCGAGCAGATCGCGGCGATCAACGCGATCAATGCGGAGGACGTGGTGCGCTACGCGCCCGCGCTGATCGTCCGCAAACGCTATATCGGCGACGCCAACGCGACGCTGTCGTTCCGCAACATGTACACGACCCAGACGCCGCGCGCGCTGGTGAGCGTCGACGGCTTCACCATCTCCAACTTTCTGGGCGCCGATTTCTTCACCGCGCCCAAATGGGCGGTGCTGGCCCCCGATGATATTGCCCGCGCGGAAATCATCTACGGGCCGACCTCGGCGCGCTATTCGGGCCATTCGATGGGCGGGACCATGCTCGTCAAGACCCGCGACATCACCGAAACGGCGGCGCATCTTAGCGCGCAGGTGTTCGGCCAGAACTACCAATACTACAAAACCGATGAAGACCTGTTCGGCTGGTCGGTCGATGCCGGGTTTGATTTCGCGCTGGGTGATCGGGGCGGCGTGGCGATCAGCTATCGCCATTTCGAGAATGAAGGCCAGCCGCAGGAATGGCGGACGGTCAGCGCCTCGTCGCTCTACGGCAATCAGGGCATTGTCGACAAGGAACTCTCCTTCCTGTGGATTGGCGCGCAGGATTCGACGGTGGATTCCACGGAAGATCAGTTCCGCCTGCGCGCGCAATATGATCTGGGCGGCGGCTGGGAATTGCGCGGCCTCGCTGCCCTGCTGATCGATCGGGAGGATACGCTCGACCCCAAAAGCTTCCTGCGCGATGCGAGCGGCGCGGAAACCTTCATTGGTATCAGCGGCGTCAACATGGGAATCGCCAGATCGACCGAGCTGCTCGCGGGAATCGGCCTGTCGGGTGAAGCCGCTGGCTGGAAGCTCGACCTGTCGTTCAGCCGTTTCGATGTGCTGAACAACAAGGAGCGCCGCTCCGATAATTTCGACCTTGTGACCGGCCAGCGGCCGAATACCGGGCGGCTGGCGACCAATGATGCATATTGGAACAGCTTTGAGGGCACGGCGGAACGCAGCCTCGGTGCTCATGCGCTGGCGCTGGGCCTGTCCTATGCGGGCTATTCCGACGACAACCGCACGCACACCACGTCGGACTGGCTGCGCGCCAGCGTCACCGGCCTGCGCGATGCGTCGGGCGGCAAGACGCGGCTGCTGGGCGTGTTCGTCGAGGATGCGATAACCCTGACGCCGCAACTGACTGCGACGCTCGGCCTGCGCTATGAGAACTGGCGCGCCTCGGACGGCTTCCTGACCAATGGCGGCACGACGGTTCGTTATGGAAGCCGTAGCCATGATGCGTGGTCGCCCAAGGCGGCCCTGAGCTTCCGGCCCGATGACCTCACCGAAATCGTCGCGTCGGCTGCGCTCGCCACACGCTTTCCCACGGTGCGCGAACTCTATCAGGCGGGCCTTATCTCCTATGGCCCCAATGTCGGGCAGCTCGACCTCAACGGCTTCAACCCGGACCTCAAACCCGAGAAGGCAGTCGATCTGCAACTCACCGCCTCGCGCCGGATCGGCAACGTCAAGGTGACGCTCTCCGGCTACCGGCAGGATGTCCGGCAAACGATCTTCTCGCAGACGATCGCCATTCCCGATGCCGGCACGGGCGATCTTACGCAAAGCTCGCTGATGACCAATATCGGCAAGGTCCGCACCTGGGGCGCGGACCTGATCGTATCGGCCGAAAATGTCCTGATCGACGGGCTGGCGATCGACGCCAACGCATCGTGGATTAATGCGGAAGTGACGCGCAATCCGCTCAATCCCGCGCTGGTCGGCAACACGTTCCCCCGCGTGCCAAAGTGGCGAGCGAACGCGAGTGTCCGCTACAGCCCCAGCGCGGATTGGTCGCTCGCCGCCAACTTCCGCCACCAGAGCACGCCAGACCGCAATATCGAGAACAACAGCACCTCGCTGTGCGACACCTTCTACTGCGTCTCGACCTTCTCCTTCGTCGATCTGAAGGCCACGAAACGGTTCGGGGCGTTCGGCATATCGGTAGGGGTCGATAACCTGCTCGATGAAAAGGCCTTCGTCTATCACCCCTATCCGGGGCGGACGTTCGTGCTCAGCTTCAAATGGGATGGGCGGCTATGACCCCGCACGCCCGCAGGCAAGCCATCCATGCCACGATCTGGCGCTGGCATTTCTATGCCGGGCTGTTCGTCATACCGTTCGTCCTGCTGCTGGCGGTGACGGGCGCCGCCTATCTGTTCAAGCCGCAGGTCGAACGCTGGGAGGAACGCGCCTTTCAGAATTTGCCGATTGAGCGCGCCGTCGGGCCGCAGGCGCAATTGGCTGCGGCGCTGGCGGCCTTTCCTGGGACCCGGTTCGACAGCTATCGCCTGCCCGAACGCTCAGGCGATGCGGCGATGATCCGCGTCGCGATGGCCGATGGGGCCACAATGCGCGACGTCTTCGTATCACCGCAAGGCGAAGTGCTCGGCAGCATCGCGCCCGGCGACCGGCTGATGGAACTGGACAAGCGCATCCACGGGCAGTTGCTGCTCGGCAAGCGCGGAAGCTGGCTGGTCGAACTGGCTGCAAGCTGGGCGATCGTGCTGGTGCTGTCGGGCCTCTGGCTGTGGTGGCCGCGAGGACGCGGTCTCGCCGGGGTGGTATGGCCGCGCCTCAAAGGCGGCGGGTGTTTCTTCTGGCGCGATCTGCACGCGGTGGCGGGGTTCTGGATTTCAGGGCTGGCGCTGGTGCTGCTCGTCACCGCTCTGCCCTGGGCCGGCGTCTGGGGCAGCGCCTTCAAGGCGGCCCGCGCCGAAATGGGCTGGGTCCAGGGCACGCAGGACTGGACACTGGGCGGCGAAGCGCCATCATCCGGCGGCGATAGCCATGCCCGGCACGATCTCGCCGCGATGATGCAGCCGAGGCCTAAGCCAGCCTCCGTTATGTCAGGGATCGGTCTGGATGACATTGTCGCCAAGGCGCAGCGCGAAAATCTCGCTTTCCCTGTCACCGTCTCGCCACCCGGCGCGCCGGGCCTGTTCGATGCACCCGGCTCAATGGACTGGGCGGTGCGCTCGGACGCGCAGAACCGGCCCATGCGGATGACCGTCACCTATGACATGGGGACAGGTCGCGAAGCCTCGCGCGAAGGCTTTGCCGATGGGCACGTCATAGATCGCGTTGTCGGCTATGGGATCGCCTGGCACGAGGGGCAGCTCTTCGGCTGGGTGAACCAGCTTGTCGGCGTGCTGACCGCGATCGGTCTCATCATGATGGCGGTCAGCGGCTTCATCCTCTGGCGCCGGCGCAAGCCCGGCGATGTGCTGGGCGCTCCGCCACCGGCGAATATCCCCGCGCGGATGGGCGGGGTCGCGGTAATCCTATTGACACTTGCCGCGCTGTTGCCGCTGCTTGCCGCCTCGCTTCTGGTTCTCTGGCTGTTCGAGCGGCTTTTGCTACCGCATCTGCCGGGTCTCGCCCGGTGGCTGGGCGTGCCTGTGAAAATTGCGGCCTGAGAACGGGAAATACAAAGACGCCGCAGGTTAACGCGGGGCAAAACGGACTGACAAGGGAGTTAATGAGACCTTCATCGCAATCATAATGCCGGCGCACACCGCGACGATGACCATTAGGGCCAGCGTCAGGCCGCCTTTCCAAAGTTCAGCCTTCGGTGGCGACGGATCGGGACGAAAAGGTCTCAATGATTTAATATCACGATCGGTCCAGTCCCTGGGCGTCCCGTCTGTGCTGGCTCGACCACGCCGGTCTTTTCTTGTGAGAAGAGCATGAACCCGATAGTATGCAACAAGAAAATAAATATTATAGTACATTGACCGTCGGGAAATTGCAGGATGGATATTAGTGTTGCGCGGACGTTTCTCGAAGTCGTCAAGACTGGCAGCTTCGTTAGCGCAGCGGCCAATCTCAACCTCACCCAGACTGCTGTCAGCGCCCGTATTCGTGTGCTTGAAGATCAACTCGACCGTCCCGTCTTCACCCGCAACAAGGCGGGGGCCAAGCTCACTCCGGCCGGTGAGCAGTTCCTTCGCTTTGCGACGACATTGGTCCAGGTCTGGGATCGGGCCAGGCGCGCCGTTGCCTTGCCCCCGGGGCGCGAGACGGTCGTCACCGTCGGCGCCGAACTCAGCCTTTGGAGCCCGCTCTTACGGCACTGGCTGCTCTGGATGCGGCGCGAATGCCCCGAGATCGCCGTCAGCGCCCAGATAGACGCGTCGGAACGCCTGATGGAGCGGGTGCAGGACGGTTCGCTGGACATTGCCGTGCTGTACGCCGCACCCAGCCGGCCGGGCGTCATCGCCGAACTCCTGTTCGAGGAAAAGCTCGTTCTCGTCAGGACGACGCCGACCAACACCCCGCTCGCCCCCGAAGACCACGTCCAGATCGATTGGGGCGACGAATTTGCGGCAAGCTATCAGGCCGCTTTCCCCGACCATCCCAATGCGGTCGTGTCGATCGGTTATGGGCCGCTGGCTCTGGATTATATCCTGGCGACCGGCGGTAGTGGTTACTTCCGCATGGGCTTCATTCGCTCCTATCTCGAAGAAGGGCGCCTGGCGCTCGTCCCGGGAAGCCCGGAATTTTCCTACTCGGCCCATGTCGTCCACTCGACCAAGGCCGATCCAGGCGTGATGGACCGCATCCGTGCCGGTCTCAGGGCCGCGGCGGCGATCGCCGTATGACGAACGAGCCATCCTCACCGGTCTGCTACGGCGCCGACGCCGATGACGCCTATATGGGTTATGCTTCTCGCGACGAGATCCTGGCTGCGCTCAATGAGTTGCTGGAAGCCGAGCGCGCCGGCGCCCGCGTGGCATTGGCGAGCGCGAGGTCTGAAACTGATTTTACCTATCGTGACCTGATGCTGGCGGTCAGAGCCGACGAAGCGCGCTGGTGTGCGATGCTCTCAAGGCAGATCAGGCGCCTGGACGGAACGCCTTCGCGCAAGACCGGCAGCTTCTATGTAAAGGCCCTGGCCATTTCCGGTGCGCTCGACCGACTCGCCTTTCTCAATCGGGGGCAAGGATGGGTCGTGCGAAAACTTGAGGCGCTGACGCCGCGTATACGCGACGACGTTCTGTATGCGGATTTGCGCGCAATGCTGGATAGCCATCGTACCAACATCGACCGCGCTTGCGCTTTTCTCGATCCGAACAAGGGTTCGAGATATAGTTCACCTTGAGCAAAGGCTGTCGAGGCGCTATGGTGTATTGTAGATACATGTTTTCCCGCGATCAAACGGGACAGGTTTTTGGGATGCTTGCCCATGACGCCACAGAGCACTGCGGTACTTTCCATTGCTGAAGCGCCACCTCGTCGTTGGCAGGAGCGGTACGACGCAATTTTCGACGCCGCGTTAGCAAAACTCCACAGCGAGGGACGCTACCGCGTCTTCATCGACATCCTGCGCAACAAGGGTTCCTTTCCCGACGCACGCTGCTTCGCCGGGCACAACGGCCCCAAGCCGATCATCGTCTGGTGCTCCAACGATTATCTTTCGATGGGCCAGCACCCCAAGGTCATCGCCGCCATGGAAGCGGCTCTGCACGATGTGGGGGCAGGGTCGGGCGGTACGCGCAATATCGGCGGCAACACGCACTATCATATCGATCTTGAAGCCGAACTGGCCGACCTGCATGGCAAGGAAGGGGCGCTCCTTTTTACCTCGGGTTACATTTCCAACGAAGCGACGCTTTCCACGCTCGCGAAAGTTCTCCCCGGCTGCGTGATTTTCTCCGACGCACTCAACCATGCGAGCATGATTGCCGGCATTCGCACTTCGGGCTGCGAAAAAAGGGTCTGGCGGCACAACGATCTTGAGCACCTGGAAGAGCTGCTCGCTGAAACGGATCCATCGCTCCCCAAGCTGATCGCCTTCGAGAGCGTCTATTCGATGGATGGTGACATCGCCCCCATCCACGCCATTTGCGATCTCGCCGAGAAATATGGTGCGCTCACCTATCTCGACGAGGTGCATGCCGTCGGCATGTACGGTCCCCGCGGTGGAGGGATTTCGGATCGGGATAGCGCCGCGCAACGCCTCACGGTGATCGAGGGCACGCTCGCCAAGGCGATCGGCGTCATGGGCGGCTATATTGCGGCGGATCGCCGCGTCATCGACGTGATCCGCAGCTATGCGCCAGGCTTCATCTTCACGACATCCCTCTCGCCGGTGCTGGTCGCCGGCGCGCTGGCAAGCGTTCGCCACCTCAAGTCGTCGGCCGTGGAACGCGACGCGCAACAGGCCTCGGCGGCGATGCTCAAGCAGTCATTTGCCGCGGCCAAGCTCCCGGTCATGCCGTCGAGTACCCATATCGTTCCACTCCTGGTCGGCGATCCGGTGAAGACGAAACATATCAGCGACATCCTGCTTGCCGAATACGGGGCCTATGTCCAACCGATCAACTATCCGACCGTGCCGCGCGGCACCGAGCGGCTTCGCTTCACGCCGGGTCCGACCCACAGTCCCGAGATGATGCGGGACCTTACGAATGCGCTGACTGAAATTTGGCATCGACTGGATATGTCATTGGCCGCCTGACGCCGGAATCCAACTTCTTGCCCACCACCTCCAGGCAAGCTGCTACAGTCCCGTGACCCGTCGACGGGTTCGGGTTTCGTCAGACCATTGTCAACGGCGGAGCAAAAACCGGCCACGGGGCGGCGCAAAAGCAGGCCACTTT
>JBIQHE010000023.1:0-62493 GCA_044508875.1 Sphingomonadales bacterium
TACAGGACAAACAACAAACCCCGCCGCAAAACGACGGGGTTTGTCAGCAGCCTGAAGGGCCGGCAATGCCGGCCCTTCTTTCATGACCGTCAGGCAGCGCGGTAGGCGCGCCCGCTCGAAGGGGTCCTTGCCTGCCCTGCCAGCCCGATCAGGGCCTCGATCTCGACCGCGTCGGCAAAGCGCACGCCGACGCGATTGCCATCTGACCAGCGCGCCTCGGCGTCGAGCCGCATGCCGGGTGCAAATTCGAGGGTCAGCGCGGTGCCCGGGGGCACGTTGCACAAGCCTTCGACCAGGGCACCGCCCGACGATATGTTGCGAACGATCGCCTCGTAGCGGTAGCCGCCGCTTATGACATTGATCGCGCGCAGGATGTGGCGCCGCGGCGCGCGGGCACTCTGGTAGCCATGGGCGATGACCCCGCCGTCACTCTCGCGCAGCAGCGCCAGCATCTCGTCCCGGTCCATCGGCCTGCCATAAATAAAGCCTTGAACATGGCTGCACCCGAGCCGGCGGACGAGCGCGAGATCATCGTGGGTCTCGACCCCTTCGGCGGTCGTTTCCATGCGGAGCGCCGAAGCGAGCCCGACGATCGAAGAGATGATCGCGGCGTTCATGCTGTTCTCGTCGGCAGCGCCGAGGACGAAGCTCTGGTCGATCTTGATCTTGTCGAACGGCGCTTTCTTCAGATAGCCGAGCGCCGAATAGCCGGTTCCGAAATCATCGAGGGCGAGCCGGACGCCGGTGCGCTTCAGCCGCTGGAACATTTCGAGATTCTCGGCGCTCTCGTCGAGAAACACCCCCTCGGTGATCTCGAGTTCAAGCTGAGCCGGGGCGATACCTGATGCCGATACCGCGCTCATGATCGTGGCGGGCAGCCGGTCGTTCGCGAACTGGCGCGGCGACACATTGACCGCCACCCGGTAGCCCGGGCCGATCTTGGAAATCGTGTCGCAGGCGGTACGGATGATCCAGTCGCCAATGGGGACAATCAGGTTCGATTCCTCGGCGATTGGAATGAACTTAGAGGGGCTGATCGCTTCGCCGTCGCCGCGCTGCCAGCGTATCAGCGCTTCAAAGCCCGTGATCCGTTCGTTCGCGATGTCGACGATCGGCTGATAGAGAAGCTTCAGCTCTTCCTTTGCAAGCGCGTCGCGAAGCGCGTCTTCGATCGCCTTGCGCTCGCTCGCCTGGTTGTGCATCGCGTCGGCATAGAAGCGGTAGACGCCGCGTCCTGCGTCCTTCGCAGCATACAGGGCGAGGTCGGCATTGCGCACGAGCGCCGCCGCGCTCACCGGCTCCCCGTCGGCGACCGCAATGCCCACCGAGGAGCCGATCCGAACCTGCTCGCCCTCGATGGCGAAGGGCTTTGCGAGGCTGAGGATGATCGCGTTCGCGATGCTGGCGAGCTTTTCCGGCTGGTTGATCTGCGGAAGCACGATCTGGAACTCGTCGCCGCCGAGCCGGCCGACCTGTCCCTTGTCACCGATGATCTGGGTCAACCGCCCTGCCGCCTGCTGGAGCAGCTGGTCACCGACCGGGTGGCCGAGCGTGTCGTTCACCGCCTTGAAGCGGTCGAGGTCGAGCAGGAGCAGCGCGCAGGGCTGCGGCTGCCCCATGTGGTTCTTGAGCGCGCGCTCGAGCAGTTCGGTGATGTGGAGGCGGTTCGCAAGGCCAGTCAGCGTATCATAGCGCGCGAGCTGGTTGATCTCGCGCTCGGACCGTTTCTTTTCGGTAAGGTCGGTACCGCTTCCCCGAAAGCCGAAGAAATGACCGAACTCGTTCGAGATCGGATGTCCCGAGATGGACCACCAGCGCTCTTCGCCCGGGACGGCCGCCTGGACGGTGAGATCATTAAAGGGCGTTCGCGACGAGAGGCTGAACCCCAAGGTCCGCTCCTCGCTCTCGTCATTGCCGATCCGCTTGCGGATGATGGCGGTGAAGGGGCGGCCGAGGATTTCGCTAAGCGGCCGGCCGAGCTTCGCCGCGATGGTGGGGGAGATATAGACGAGCTGGCCGTAGCGATCGGTCTCCCAGAACCATCCGCGCCCTGCTCGCTCGAAATCGCGCACGAGATTGAGGGCGCGTTGCTGCTCGCTGACCGCGAGCCGTTCGGCCCCTTTCGTGCGGCGCTGGTGGCGCATGTCCTCGCGCACCATCACGATGAGGAGGCCGAGAAAGACCACGCCCGCGGCGGCGAACGGCCAGGAGGCGACGCCGATCGCGCCCCCGAAGGCAGCCGCCCCGGCGAATGTGAAAAACACCGGCCGCGCGATCGCGCACGCCGAAGCCGCGACGAGAAAAGCCCCGAAGAGGATCGCGGTGAAGGCGTCGAAGTAGAAGCTGCCGTCGGGTACCGCGGTCGCCGCGAACATCGCCGCCGACGTCAGGAGCGTCCCGAGCGCGATGAGCGCCATCGCGAGCGCGGTCGCCGCGCGCAGCCGCCGCGGCGAAACACTGCGCCGCTTGCGGGACATCTGGCCGATGATGGTGAGGACGAGATCGCATCCGAGCCCTGCCGCCATCGCAAGCCACTGTCCGGCGTGATCGAGGAAGCCCTCGGCACCGGGAAAGACGGCAAAGGCAAAGAGTGAAAGCGCGCGCGCGACGAACACATGGTGCCACAGCTGCGCAACCCGTCCGAGCCGGGCTACGAAGTCGGGCGAGTCCAGGAGCGATTCATCCATCGATGCCGTAAGGGCAAGTGGTCGCACTATGGAGCGCTTAGACGCCAAATCCGGTTGATCCTCCCCGTTTAATCCCGCGGCTGCAGTGTCAGAAAGGGGTTTCCAAAACCTTATTCGGAAAGGGAAAATGGCCCCGGAGGTGCCCCAAATCGGGAGGGGTTTGGTTTCGGTTCGCAACTTGTTATAGCTGGGTCATGGCCGCCGTCCGCCTCTTGCCGCCCGACCGCTTCTTTGACCGTTCCGAATGGGCCGCGGTGACGCGCGCATCCAGGTGGCGCGGCGTCTGGCTCGTCGCCCACGCGTGGATCGTGAGTATCGCCGCGATCGGCCTTGCGGCCTGGTCAGGCAATCCCGCCTTATGGCTCGTCGCCGTCGCCCTCGTCGGCGGGCGCCAGCTCGGCCTCGCAATCCTGATGCACGATGCGGCGCACGGTGCGCTCCACCCCAATCGCAAGGTCAATAATTTCCTCGGTCAATGGCTTACCGGCGCCGCGGTCGGATCAGACCTGATCGCCTATCGCACCTATCATCTGCAGCATCACAAATATACGCAGCAGCCCGAGGACCCCGATCTCTCGCTCTCGAAGCCCTTCCCTACCACCCGCGCGAGCCTTGCCCGCAAGGTCGTGCGCGACCTCACCGGGCAGACCTTTTTCAAGCAGCGCGCGGCGCAGTTCGCTTATGCCATCGCCGGCTTGAAGGCCATGCTGCGCGGCGAGCAGCCGGCAAAAGCGAAGGCCGGGACGAAGGCAGGCACGCCCTTTAACAAGCAGTCCGACGACGGCGTCACCTCGCCAACCGCGGACGTGGCGGGCGCCATGGCGGTGACCCGCGCGGTCGGCCGCTTCCTGTTGGTGCAGGCCGTACTCCTGGGAGCCTCGCTCTTCCTCTATGGCTGGACGCCCTACCTGCTGTGGCTCGCGGGCCTCGCCACGACTTTCCAGCTCTACCTGCGGATCCGCAACATCGCCGAGCATGCCTGCACGGCGACGGGGAGCGACGACCCCTTTACCCACGCGCGCACCACGCATGCAGGCTGGATCGCCCGGGCGACGGTCGCACCCTATTGGGTCAATTATCACGCCGAGCATCACCTCTTCATGGGCGTTCCCTGCTACCGCCTGCCCGAGGTCCACGCCGCGCTCGGCCGCGCGGGCAAGCATGGGGCGATGACGATCGCGCCCAATTATCGCGCGGTCCTGCGCCAGGTGACGGCGCTTGGCTGAGCCCTATTCGGCGACGAAACGCCCGCCGGCCCTGTCCTTTACCGTCGTCGCAGGATCGAAGATCATCCCGTTCATCGCGATATAGACGCCCGGCTGCAGCGTCTGCACGGCGGCAAGCGCGAAGCCCACGTTGAACTCGGCGTCGCTCGCACGCACCGACGCGGGCTGCATCGCGCCGGTCATCACGATCGTCTTCTCCGCAATTCCGGCAAGTACGCGGCCGGTGACCACCATCGTGTCGGTCCCGTGGGTGACGAGGATGCGCGAGGCATCGCTCGCAGCGACGGCCGCGCGGATCGTCTCGCGGTCGGCATCGGTGAGATCGAGGCTATCCTTGCGCATCAACTGGGTGACGCGGTGCGGAACATGCACATTATTCTCGCGCAGCATGTCGGGAATCGCCGCGGGCCCGATCTGGAACTCGCTGAGCGCATCGAAATAGACCTTGTCGATCGTCCCGCCGGTCGTGAAGATGTCGATCATCAACTTCACCTATGCGCCGGCTGCGGCGCGCGAGGCGAGCGGTCCCAGGCGCAAGATCACGCCAGCGCCTCGGCGATCAGGCGCCGGGTGTTGTCGATACCGAAAAGCGCGATGAAGCTTCCCATGCGCGGTCCCGCGCTCGACCCGAGCAGCGTCTCGTAGAGCGCCTTGAACCAGTCGCGCAGATTCTCAAAGCCATAGGCCTCGTTCTTGCCGATCTCGTAGACGATGTTCTGAATGTCATCAGAAGACGCGTCGGCAGGAAGCGCGGCGAGCTTCTCGTCGAGCTCGCGCAGCGCCGCGGTCTCGCCGCCTCGAGGCTTGCGGCGCTCGAGGGTCGGGGCGACGAAGTCGCGGTTGTACGCCATCGCATTGTCGATGAGGCGGTCGAGTTCGGGGTAGCGCGCCGCGTCGGCGCCCTCGACATATTGGCCAAGATAGCGCCAGATCTGCTCTTTCGACGCATCGGCGCCCATGACGCCGACGAGATTGAGAAGCAGGCCGAAGCTTACCGGCAGCTGGGCCCCGGGAACCTCTTCGCCGCGCGCGACATGGACATGGTGCGCGGGGTTTCCGAGGCGCTTGTCGGGGTCCTGCGCAAAATAGTTTCCGCGCATCTGGAGATATTCGTCGACCGCCTTCGGGATTACCCCGATATGGAGCTGCTTCGCCGCCTTGGGCTCGCGATAGGCGTAAAAGGCGAGGCTTTCCTCGCTGCCATAGTCGAGCCATTGCTCGAGGCTGAGGCCATTGCCTTTCGACTTCGAGATCTTCTCGCCCTTTTCGTCGAGGAACATCTCGTAGATCAGCCCCTCGGGCTTGCGGCCGCCGAGCGCGCGGGCGATCTTGCCTGACTGCACGCCGCTGTCGGTAAGATCCTTGCCGTACATTTCATAATCGACGCCCAATGCGACCCAGCGCATCGCCCAGTCGACCTTCCACTGCAGCTTGGCGCCGCCCGAGAGGATATTGTGCGTGATCGTCTCGCCTTCGTCCTCGAACGAAACGAGCCCCGCGTCGGCGTCGACGACGGTGACCGGCACCTGGAGCACGATACCCGACTTCGGGCTGACCGGGAGGATCGGCGAATAGGTCGCGGCGCGCTCGGCACGCAGCGTCGGCAACATGATGTCGAGAATGTCCTGGTTGTGCCGCAGCACATTCTTCAGCGCCTCGTCGAAGGCGCCCGACCTGTAGCGTTCGGTCGAGCTCACAAATTCATAGTCGAAACCGAAGCGGTCGAGAAACTCGCGCAGCATGGCATTGTTGTGATGCGCAAAACTCTCATATTTGCCGAACGGGTCCGGGATCGCGGTGAGCGGCTTGCCGACATGTTCGCGCAGCATATCGCGGTTCGGCACATTGTCGGGCACCTTGCGCAGCCCGTCCATGTCGTCGCTGAACGCGACGAGCCGCGTCGGCGCCGGCACGCCCGCTTCATTGGCGGTCAGCGTCTCGTAGGCGCGGCGCACCATCGTGGTGCGCAGGACCTCGTTGAAGGTGCCGATATGCGGGAGCCCCGACGGGCCATAGCCCGTTTCGAAGAGCACGGCTTGGCCGCCTGGCTTTCCTTCGGGGTAGCGTTTGACCAGCTTTCGCGCTTCCTCGAACGGCCAGGCCTTGGACGTTTGCGCAGCTTCGCGCAGCGAAGGATGAAGGTGCAGGTCAGTCATGCGAGCGCCCATAGCGGCTAGATTGCGCAATGGAAAGAAGCGGGGAAAACGGGGACGTTCGCACCGAAATCACGGGCGCGCGGCGCCATTGCGCCAAATAGCGAGCGCTTGGGGCCGAGCGGAGTCGCGATCGCAGATCGCGTGAAACCACCGGAAGCGCGCGGCAAGCTCAATCCACCCGCCTTTCGCCTATCCGCGGCGCGCACCGGGCACCAGGTACCAGGCACCAGGCACCAGGCACCAGGCATCATGGTTACTTCAAATTTACCATGCGGCGATAAGAAAGCTCCCATGACCAGCTCCTTCCCCACCGCGCCGCGCCATCACAGGCGCACCTCCATCGACCTCGATGTCATCATCGACGGGGTCCTGAACCGCGTCGAGGCGCGGATCACGGACCTCTCCGAAGGGGGAGCGCGGATCGATGGGGCGAGCCTGCCGGTGCGATCGCGCTGCGAAATTCATCATGGCGGCCAGACCATCTATGCGGTTGTCATGTGGAGCGAGATTGACCGCATGGGGGTACGTTTTCCCTATGAGCTCTCGCACGGTCCGCTCTACCGGGCCCTCGAGCGCGCGCGCAGCGCGGCGCTGATCCCGCCGGCGCAGATATTCCGCAGCCAGCGCGCGGCAGGCTTCGGGCGCCGCGGGCTGAGCTGAGCCCTCCCCGTCCCTTCGTTCTGGCGAAGGCAGGAAGGCCTGGGCAAGCTCACGCCTCGACCGGCGCAGCGGGCGAGTGACCGACTTTGCCGATGGCGGGTGACTTGCCGCGTTCGCCTTTTGTCCCTAGCGTGGGGCGATGGCCTCCCTCCCCCTCTCCCTCCCCGCGATCCACGCGAGCCATGTCGGTATCTGGATAGCAGGCGCCGATGGGCGGGTGCAGCGGGTCGGGCGCGGCGAAGCGATAGCGGCGGTTGCATCGACCCCGCACTTGCTCCTCGGGGCGCCGCTGACCGGCGACAGGCTCGGCTATCCTGAACTCTCGGGGCTCGACCTCCTTGAACTTTTCGCCTTTCTCTACCCCGCGCGCTTCGCGGTCCCGACGCCAGCGGGCCTTGCCGCCGCCCTTGGCCTCGCGCCGCCAGCTGCCGAGGCCGACATCGCGGCATTTCTCCCGAGCGCCGCGGCCGCAATGCTCGAAAGCGCCGATGACAGCGAATGGCCCGAGCGCGAGGGCGCGTGGCATAGCCTCCAGGCGCTGGCCCGGCAGCGCTGGCCCTGGGCGCCGCTCCTCCAGCCAAGGCTTCACGCGCCCGACCAAAGTGACCGCTGGCTGTTTGCGCGCCTTCCCGAATGGGAAGAAACGCAGCCGCGCGGGGCTCCGCGCCAGGTTCGCCTCGACCCCGCCGATGTCGCGGCGGGGCTCGACCGGCTGACCGGAGATGGCGCCGAGCGCCGGGCGGGCCAGCAGGATTACGCCCGCGCGGTTGCCGCGATCTTTGAACCGCGCGAGCGCAAGGACGCGCCGCAGATGCTGGTGGCCGAAGCAGGCACCGGGATCGGCAAGACCCTCGGCTATCTTGCGCCCGCAAAACAATGGATCGATGCCTCGGCGGGCGCGATCTGTATTTCGACCTTCACCAAGGCGCTCCAGCGCCAATTGGCGCGCGAGACCGAAAAGCTATATCCCGACCCCGCCACCCACCGCGAAAAGGTGGTGGTGCGCAAGGGGCGCGAAAATTATCTCTGCCTTCTGAACCTTGAAGATGCGCTCCAAGGCGGTTTCTCGGGCCGCGCCGCGATCCTTGCGCAGCTCGTCGCGCGCTGGGCTGCCTACACCCGGGACGGCGACATGATCGGGGGCGACCTCCCCGGCTGGCTCCCCGCATTGTTCCGCCGCAACGGCACCACCGCGCTCACCGACCGGCGCGGCGAGTGCATCTATGCGGGCTGCCCGCATTTCAGGAAATGCTTCATCGAGCGCTCGGCGCGCGCGGCGACCCGGGCCGATATCATCATCGCCAACCATGCCCTGACGATGGTCCAGGCGGCGCGGCCGCGCGATGGCGGCGGCCCTGCGACGCGGCTGATTTTCGACGAGGGCCATCACCTGTGGGACGCCGCCGATTCCATGTTTGCCGCGGCGCTGACCGGACAGGAAGCGGTCGAGATCCGCCGCTGGATCCTTGGCCCCGAGGGCAGGTCGCGCGGACGGCGCCGCGGGCTTGCAGCGCGGCTCGCCGACGTCGCGAGCTATGACGAGGCGGGCGAGCAGGCGATCCAGATGGCGATCGCTGCCGCCGCTGAATTGCCCGGCGACGGCTGGCTCGCCCGGCTTTCCGAAAACGAGCCCTGGGGCGCGATCGAGCGGCTGCTCGCCGCGGTGCGCGGGCAGGTCTATGCGCGCAGCACCGAAACCAGGGGCGCCGACAGCGGCTATGGTCTCGAGACCGAGCTTGCCGACCCCGACGCCGCGCTGGTGAGCGCCGCCGCGGGCGCGAGCGACGCGATCGAGGCGCTGCTCAGGCCCCTGCTCGCGCTCGGCAAGCGGCTCGACGCCCTTGTCGAAGATCCGCCCGACTGGCTCGACGGGCAGGCGCGGGCGCGCGTCGACGGCGCACGGGCGAGCCTTGGCACGCGGGTCGACACGCTCGGCGCGTGGCTGTCGCTGCTCGGCCGCGTTGGCGGTCCTGCCGACCCCGACTTCGTCGATTGGCTCGCGGTCGACCGCTTCGACGGGCGCGAATATGATTGCGGACTGCACCGCCACTGGCTCGATCCGGCGCGCCCCGTCGCCGAGATCGTCTACCGGCCTGCGCAGGGTGTGCTTGTCACCTCGGCCACCCTTCGCGGAGGGCATGATGGGGGCGCAGGCTGGAGCGATGCCGACATTCGCACCGGTGCGCGGCACATGGAGAGCAATGTCCGCCATTTTGCCGTGGCGAGCCCCTTTGACTATGCGCGCCAGTCCGAGGTGCTGATCGTCACCGATATCGCCCGCGGCGACCTTCCCGCCCTCGCGGGCGCCTATAGCCGGCTGATCGAGGCGTCGGGCGGCGGGGCGCTTGGCCTGTTCAGCGCGATCCGGCGGCTGCGCATTGTCCATGCCCGCATCGCCGACCGCCTCGCTCGCGCGGGGCTGCCACTCTATGCCCAACATGTCGACCCGCTCGACACCGGGACGCTCGTCGACATTTTCCGCGCCGACCCCCACGCCTCGCTGCTCGGCACCGACGCGCTTCGCGACGGCGTCGACGTTCCCGGCGATTCGCTGCGCCTCGTCGTCATGGAGGGCGTGCCCTGGCCGCGCCCGACAATCCTCCACGCCGCGCGCCGCGCCGCACAAGGGGGCGCCGCTTATGACGACATGGTGATCCGCGGCCGGATTGCGCAGGCCTTCGGCCGCCTCATTCGCCGCGCCGACGATTTCGGGCAGTTCGTGATGCTCTCGCCGTCCTTTCCCTCGCGGCTGCTCGGTGCCTTTCCCGAATGCACCCCGATCCGCCGCCTGCCGCTCGACGAAGTGGTAAACCGCGTGGCCGCCGCCAATGTCGCGCAGCGGGAGCGTGCATATGCCTTCCCACCGTCCTGAGTTTGCGGCACAAGGCGGCGATTCGAGGACAGCGCCGACAGGTGGGGAGTTATTTTGAAGACGTTGACGATCCTGCGGCACGCCAAATCGGGCTGGGATGCCCCCGTCGAGCGCGATTTCGACCGTCCGATCAATGCACGGGGCCGCCGCGGCGCCGAACTGATCGGCCAATATCTGAAGCGGCAGAACCTGCCCGTCGAGCGCATCGTCGCCTCGCCCGCGGTGCGCGTGACCGAAACGCTCGACATCTTCCAGCCCGCCGCGGGGATCGCCGACCTCGAGCCGCATTGGGACCGGCGCGTCTATCTCGCCTCGGCAGCGACGCTGATGGACGTCATCCGCGAGACCGGCGATGATGCCGACCATGTCATGATCGTCGGGCATAATCCGGGGCTCGAGGACCTGATCCTGATGCTCGTGCCGGAATCGGCGGACGATGCGCTGCGCGCCGAGGTCGAGGAAAAGCTCCCGACCTGCGCGATGGCGCGCCTCGAACTCGATATCGACGACTGGCACGCTCTCGACGCAGGCGAGGCGCGCTTCACGCTCTTCATTCGTCCGCGCGACCTCGACCCGGCGCTCTCGCCGGCGATCGACTGAAGGTCAGGCGGCGCCGAGCGCCGCAGCGAGCCGCTGGCGAAGCGCCACGAGCGCCGCGACCGGGACGCTTCCTGCTGCGCTTGGCACCGGCGGCGGAGCGGTGGCGGCAAAGGACGATGCCGGCACACCAGCGGGTTCAGCCGCCTCCCTCCCCGACAGCGCCTTGCGTGCGCCCTCGACAGTGAAGCCCTTCACATGGAGCAGGTGATGGATGCGCTCGGCGAGCGCCACGTCGGCGGGCCGATAATAGCGACGACGCCCCGAACGCTGGAGCGGCCGGAGCTCGGGAAAGCGCGTCTCCCAATAGCGCAGCACATGGGTTGGAACGCCGATCCGGTCAGCAAGTTCGCCGATCGACAGCATGGCGCCCTCGGCCTTGCTGCTCTCGCCGCGCTCGTCGAAACCGGACATGGCCAATCCTTGGCTCAGCCGCCCGCGACGCGGGCCCGCATCGCCTGGCTGGCGCGAAAGGTCATCACGCGGCGGGGAAGAATAGGCACCTCGATGCCGGTCTTGGGATTGCGGCCGATGCGCTGCGCCTTGTCGCGCAGAACGAAGGTGCCGAAACCTGAAATTTTCACATTCTGGCCCTCGGCGAGGGCGTCGGACATGTGCGACAAGATGCTTTCGACAATCGCCGCCGATTCATTGCGCGAGAGTCCTACCGTCTGATTGATCCGCGCCGCGATGTCGGCACGGGTAAGCGTTCCTGCAGCCATATTAGTCCCTTCCCCTCCTGAGGCCATAGCCGAAGTTGGATCCCGGAAAAGGCCCCCTCCCCTCACGAGTCCCGAGGGCGAGTGTATCAAAAGCGAATAAATCCGCAAAACTGAAACGGATGGATGGAGAAGTTGAGGCGACGAACGCTCAAAGGCGGGCGCCAGGCGGCCGGTTCAGACCCGCAAAATCGCCGCGCCCCAGGTGAAGCCCCCGCCCATCGCCTCGAGCACGACGAGGTCGCCGGGCCGGATCCGCCCGTCGCGCACTGCGAGATCGAGCGCCAGCGGAACCGAGGCCGCCGAAGTATTGGCATGCTGGTCGACCGTCAGAACGACACGCTCGCTCGGGAGGCCGAGCTTCTTCGCGGTCGCGTCGATGATGCGCTTGTTCGCCTGGTGCGGCACCACCCAGTCGACATCGCTCGCCGAGAGGCCGACGTCAGTGAGAACTTCGCCGAGCACGGCGGCGAGATTCGTGACGGCGTGACGGAAGACCTCGCGCCCCTGCATTCGCACATGGCCGACGGTTCCCGTCGTCGAAGGGCCGCCGTCGACATAGAGCATGTCGCAATATTGGCCTTCGGCATGGAGCCGCGTTGCGAGAATCCCGCGGTCATCCGCGACCTCTTCGGCCGAGAGCACCACCGCGCCCGCGCCGTCGCCGAACAACACGCAGGTCGTGCGATCCTCCCAGTCGAGGATGCGGCTGAAGGTCTCGGAGCCGATGACGAGCGCGTGCTTCGCAGCGCCCGTGCGCAGCATCGAATCGGCGACCGAAAGCGCGTAGAGGAATCCCGAGCACACCGCCGCGACGTCGAAGGCGATGCAGTCGGGCGCGCCGAGAAGCGCTTGCACCTTGGTCGCGCTCGCGGGGAACGTATTGTCGGGGGTCGCGGTCGCAACGATGATGAGCCCGATGTCCGAGGGCTCAAGACCCGCGGCGGCGAGGGCATTTCTCGCAGCGGCGGCACCGAGCGTCGCGGTTGTCTCATCGGGTTCGGCGATGTGGCGAAAGCGGATGCCGGTGCGCTCGACGATCCACGCGTCGGTGGTGTCGACGCGCTCGGCAAGCTCGGCATTTGAAACGCGCGTGCGCGGCAGCGCGGAGCCGGTACCAGCGAGGACAGCGCGAAGGGTCACGCCGCGGCGCTCCCGCGGAAATTGGCCAGGTCGTCGGTCACTTGACGCGTGATGTCCTTTTCAATGAGTTCGGCGCACAGGTGCACCGCGTTGGCGACCCCCTTTGCGTCGGCGCTGCCGTGGCTCTTGAGCACCACGCCGTTGAGGCCGAGGAACACCGCGCCATTATGATTATTGGGGTCGAGATGGTGACGTAGCAGGTCGGTCGCCGGGCGCGAGATCAGGAAGCCGATTTTCGAGCGGACCGACGAAGTGAAGGCACGCCGCAGGAGATCGGTGACGAAACGCGCCGTCCCCTCGATCGTTTTCAGGGCGATATTACCCGAAAAGCCATCGTGGACGACGACGTCGACATGGCCGCGCGACAATTTGTCGCCCTCGATGAAGCCGGTAAATTCCATCGGCAGATGTTCCGCACCGCGCAGCATCGCGGCAGCGTCGCGAATCTCGTCGGTTCCCTTGAGCTCCTCGGTTCCGATGTTGAGAAGCGCGACGCGCGGGCGCTCGAGCCCCAGCGCCGTGCGCGCATAAGCGGCGCCCATGACGGCGAACTGGACGAGGTTGGTCGCATCACACTCGGTATTGGCACCGAGATCGAGCATCACGACGTCATTGTCGCCGAGCGAGGGAAGAAGCGCAGCGAGCGCGGGTCGATCGATCCCGGGCATCGTGCGCAGCGCGAGCTTCGCCATCGCCATCAGCGCGCCGGTGTTCCCTGCCGATACAGCGCCACCGGCATCGCCGCGCTTCACCGCGTCGATCGCGAGGCCCATCGAACTGCCCCGGCCCGTGCGCAGCGCCTGGCTCGGCTTGTCCTCGCCCGACACGACCTTGTCGGTGTGGATGATTTCCGAGGCAGCGCGCAAATTGGGATGGTTTTCGAGCGCGGCCTTGATCCGCACCTCATCACCAACAAGCAGGAAGCGGAGACCGTCGTGCTGGTGACGCGCCATCGCAGCGCCCGCGCACATCACGCGGACGCCGACGTCACCGCCCATCGCATCGATTGCGATTCGCGGTGTCAGGCTCATCTGGACACTCTCCGGCTTGGCTTAAGCGTCGGTCACCACTTCGCGGCCGTTATAATGGCCACAAGCGTTGCAGAGGTTGTGCGGACGCTTCAGCTCGCCGCAGTTCGGGCATTCCTGGAAGGCCTCGACCTTCAGGCTGTCGTGGCTGCGACGCATGCCGCGCTTCGAGGGCGATGTTTTTCGCTTGGGGACGGCCATGATATATCCTGTAATCTCAAACTGTTCGAAACGAATCGGCAAACCCGGATTTGTCGCTTCCGTTGCCGGAAACGACTGGCCCGCCCGCCGCGCCGAAGGCTGTTCCCGCTCCAAAAAGGACAGGAAAATCTTCTGCCGGAAGGTGCCTCAACGCCTGATGGTGTCGGGTGCCGGATCGGGCGCGGCTATAGCGTTTTTGCCCGCAAAGGCAACCCCCGAGGAATGCTTGCCCGCGAAGCACAGCAATGCCACATCAAGGGCGGAAAACAACAAGAGGGGAAAGCCGATGACGATGTTGCCGATCAGCCTGACGATCGCCGCGGGGGCGGCGCTGCTCAACATCTGGCTCGCGATGCGCGTCGGACGGGTGCGGACCAGGGAAAAAATCTTCGTTGGCGACGGGGGCAATGAGGCGGTGATCCGCCGGATGCGGGCGCACAGCAATTATATCGAGAACACCGCTTTCATTCTCATCCTCCTGGCCCTGGTCGAACTCGGGGTCGGATCGTCGATATGGCTCTGGGCCGCGGGCGCGCTTTACCTCGTTGGACGTGTCCTCCACGCACTTGGAATGGACGGCATGACGTGGGGCCGCATGGCGGGGACCATCATCACGATGCTCACCCAGGTCGGGCTCGCGATCACGGCGCTTCTTGCCGTCTACATGACCCCGACCACGATCACCGCGACCGAGATCGAGGAAACCGAGACGGTCGCGCCGAACTGAACTAGCCCAGCGCCGCGTCGCCCACGAACGGATTCGTCCGCCGTTCCTGGCCAAAATTGCTGTGCGGACCGTGTCCGGGCAGGAAAACCGTGTCGTCGCCGAGCGGCCACAGCTTTTGCGTGATCGAATCAAGCAATTGCTGGTGGTCGCCGCGCGGGAAATCGGTGCGGCCGATCGACCCCTGGAACAGGACGTCGCCGACGATCGCGAGCTTCGAGGGGCGATGATAGAAGACGACATGCCCGGGCGTATGCCCCGGGGCGTGAATGACCTCGATCGTGAGATTGCCCACCCTTACCGTGTCGCCATCGCGAAGCCAGCGGTCGGGCTCGAAGGGCTCGCCCGACATGCCGAAGCGCGCACCGTCCTCGCCAAGCCTCTCGATCCAGAAACGATCGTCCTCGTGGGGCCCCTCGACGGGCACCCCGAGTTCCTTCGCGAGCACGCCCGCCTGCCCGCAATGGTCCATGTGACCGTGGGTGATGAGGATTTTCTCGACCTCGACGCCCGTCTGCCGCACCGCGTCCTTGAGCTTGTCGAGGTCCCCGCCGGGGTCGACGAAGGCGGCCTTGTTCGTCTCGGTGCACCAGAGCAAAGTGCAATTCTGCTGAAAGGCGGTGACGGGGACGACGGCGGCGCGAAGCGGCGGATTGGGAGCATTCATGCCGCGTGATGTGGGGAAAAGTCGCCGCGATGGCAAGGCCGGCTTTCCCCCTCCCCTTGCGGCCCCGCCGCGCATCTCCCATATCGCGGCCCATGAGCGAACCGACCGCGCACCGTGCCGCGCCCTGGCACGGAACCACCATCCTTTCCGCCCGCACGAGCAACAAGGTCGTCATCATTGGCGATGGCCAGGTATCGATGGGCCAGACGGTGATGAAGCCCAACGCGAGAAAGGTACGCCGCCTCCACGACGGCAGCGTTATCGGCGGCTTTGCGGGCGCCACCGCCGACGCCTTCACGCTCTTCGAACGGCTCGAGGCCAAGCTTGAGCGCCATAACGGGCAGCTGCTTCGCGCGGCGGTTGAACTGGCGAAGGACTGGCGCACCGACAAATATCTGCGCAACCTCGAGGCGATGATGATCGTCGCCGACAAGGAGGTCACGCTGGTGATCACCGGCAATGGTGACGTCCTTGAGCCCAAGGGCGGAATCGCGGCGATCGGATCAGGGGGCAATTTCGCGCTCTCCGCGGCGCGCGCGCTCGCCGACTATGAAAAAGACCCCGAAACACTGGCGCGAAAGGCGATGGAAGTCGCAGCCGAGATCTGCGTCTATACCAACGACCAGTTCACCCAGGAAATCATCGAAATCCAGGCATAAGCGAACATGAACAAGGATTTGACCCCGAAGGCGATCGTCGCCGCATTGGACACGCACATCATCGGCCAGGACGCGGCAAAGCGCGCGGTCGCGGTCGCGCTGCGCAACCGCTGGCGCCGCCAGCAGCTCGCGCCCGAACTGCGCGACGAGGTGAGCCCGAAGAATATCCTGATGATCGGGCCCACGGGCTGCGGCAAGACCGAGATTTCGCGCCGCCTGGCAAAGCTCGCCGACGCCCCCTTCATCAAGATCGAGGCGACCAAGTTCACCGAGGTCGGCTACGTCGGCCGCGACGTCGAGCAGATCGCGCGCGACCTGGTCGAGGAAGCCGTTCGGCTCGAAAAGGAGAGGCGCCGCGAGGCGGTGCGCGCCGCCGCCGAGGAGGCTGCCATGGAACGGCTGCTCGATGCGCTCACCGGCAAGGGTGCAAGCGAGGCAACGCGCCAGAGTTTCCGCCAGCGCATCCGCGAAGGACATCTTGACGAGAGCGAGGTCGAGATCGAGGTCGCCGACACCCCCGGCCTCGCGTTCGAACTCCCCGGCCAGCCCGGCCAGATGAGCATGATCAATCTTTCCGACATGCTCGGCAAGGCGATGGGCGGTCCGCCGAAGAAGCGCCGCAAGCTCAAGGTCATCGACGCGGCGACGCGGCTGATCGAGGAAGAGCAGGACAAGCGCCTCGACCAGGACGATGTCGCGCGGGTGGCCCTTGCCGACGCCGAAGCGAACGGGATCGTCTTCCTCGATGAAATCGACAAGATCGCGGTCAGCGACGTACGGGGCGGTTCGGTCAGCCGCGAGGGCGTGCAACGCGACCTCTTGCCGCTCATCGAGGGCACGACGGTCGCCACAAAATATGGCCCGATGAAGACCGATCATGTCCTCTTCATCGCCTCGGGCGCCTTCCACGTCGCCAAGCCCTCCGACCTCCTGCCTGAACTGCAGGGCCGCCTGCCGATCCGCGTCGAACTCGGCGCGCTCAGCGAGGCGGACTTCGTGCGCATCCTTTCTGAAACGAAGGCGGGGCTTCCCGAACAATATGCCGCGCTCATCGGCACCGAAGGGGTGACGATCTCCTTTACCGAGGATGCAATCGCGCGCGTCGCGAAGCTTGCAGCCGAGGTCAACGAGAAGGTCGAGAATATCGGCGCCCGCCGTCTCCAGACGATCATGGAACGGCTGGTCGAGGAAGTGAGCTTCAATGCCGAGGACATGGCGGGCACGACGCTGACCGTCGATGCGGCCTATGTCGACCGCCAGCTCGCCGACGTCGTGGGCGATACCGACCTTAGCAAATATGTGCTCTGACCGCCCTCACGGCTGATCCAAGGAGCCCCACGTCAATTCGGTCCGCTATTTGCCGAACTTCATTTGACTTTGCCGCCGTGTCGGTGCGAGAACATGCCCCGACACGGCCGACATGGGGTCGCAAGCGGCTGGCACGGAGACAGTAATGGCAGATGAAGAGGTCGCCGAGCAGGGCGAACTGGCGATTACGCGCACCGGCGACCGGCTTCGGCTGGCGCGCGAGGCGGCGGGGCTCTCGCTCGCCGATATCGCGACCCGGACGCGGATCACCCAGCGCCACCTCGAGGCGATCGAGAAATCCGATTTTTCGGGCCTGCCCGGCCGCACCTATGTCACAGGTTTTGCCCGCGCCTATGCCCGCGCGGTCGATCTTCCCGAGGCCGAGATCGGCGCCGCGGTGCGCCGCGAGCTCGAAGAAGACGAATATGCAGCCCGGCCCGCCTACGAAGCGTATGAACCGACCGATCCCGCGCGGCTGCCGACCGCGCGGCTGACATGGACGCTGGTGATCATCACCGCGCTCCTGGCGTCGGCTTACGGCGTCTGGCGTTTCCTCTCGGTCGAGCCCGACGAAGCATTGATCGCGGCGCAAAATGCCGACGCCGATGCCTCGGAAGCACCGCCCGCCGACGGCGCGCCCGCCGCGCCAGCCGGGACGGCAGCGGTCGCGGAGAATGCGCCGGTCGTGCTCACCGGCCTCTCCGAGGTCTGGATCGGTTTTGACGACGCCACCGGCAAGACCGAAAATTGGCGCACGCTCGACCCGGGCGACGTCTACCAGGTTCCCCCCGCCTATATCGAGCAGTTCACGCTGCGGACGAGCATTCCGCAGGCGCTGAAAGTGACCGTGGGCGGCCGCGACGTCGGCGCGATCGGCCCCGCCGATACGCTGGTCAAGGGCGTCTCATTGAAGCCCGCCGACCTCATCGCGCGCGCCGAAGGAAGCAGCGGCGCCGCCCCCGCCGCCCCCGCTCCCCAGCGCTGACAGGCCTCGCTCCGCCGCGACGCTGGCCGCCGCGCACCGAAATGGGTTTGCGCCGCCGTCTGTTGCCGCGTTATGGGGTGAGGCAATGGTTAACCTGTGGGGGCTGATCGAAAGATGATGATGCGAAACATCCTGTATCTCGGCGCGGCGAGCGTCGCCTGGACCATCATGGCGCCGGCTGCCTCGGCGCAGGACGGCGCGATCGACAAGCGCGTCGAGCGGCTCGAGAAGGAAATGCGCGCCGTTCAGCGCACCGTCTTTCCCGGCGGCAGCCCGGCCTTTTTCGAAGGCGAGATCGCGCCCGACAAGACGCCCGGGGAACGGGTAAAGAGCACGGCGCCGGTGATCGATCTCACCGCGCGGGTCGATGCCCTCGAAGCGCAGCTTCAGACGCTCACCGGCCAGACCGAGCAAAATGCCTATCAGCTGCGCGAACTCGAAAAGCAGTTCGCCGCTTACAAGGCCGAAATGGACAAGCGCTTCGCGCCCGCCGCCACCGAGACGGCCGCAGCGAGCCTCGCTCCCGCGGTGCGGCCGACGACGAGCGCGGCGGCAGCGCCCACGCCTGCCAAGAAAGCCGAGGAGAAACCCGCGGCAGCGAGCGGCGACGCCGCGCGCCTCGCGCTCGTCAAGAAGGTCGAGATTCCTGCAACGGGCAACGAGGTCGCCGACGCCTACACCTATGGCTACCGCCTCTGGGAAGCGAAGCTCTATCCCGAAGCGCAGGCGCAGCTGAAGCAGGTGGTCGAGAAATGGCCGAAGAACAGCTATGCCAGCTATGCGCAGAACCTGCTCGGCCGCGCCTATCTCGACGAGGGCAAGCCGAGCCTTGCCGCGGTCGCCTTCTACAATAATTACAAGGCCCAGCCGAGCGGCCCGCGCGCGCCGCACAGCCTGATGTACATGGGCGTCGCGCTCACCAAACTTGGCCGCAAGAGCGATGCCTGCAAGGCGTTCCGCGAGCTCGATGAAGTCTATGGCGACAAGGCGCCGAAGGACGTCCGCGACGATGCCGCTGCCGCAAAAGCAAAAGCGGGCTGCTGACGCCGGCAGCGTCGAGCGCTTTGCCGCCGACCTCGCCGCGCTCGCGGGACCCGGCTGGCACGGCAAGCGATATGGTGTCGCCGTGTCGGGCGGGCCGGACAGCATGGCCCTGCTGTGGCTCATGGCGTCCTTGCTTCCGGGGCAGGTCTTTGCCGCGACCGTCGATCACCAGCTCCGCGAGGCTTCGGCCGACGAGGCGCGCATGGTCGCTGGCTACTGCGCGCGCGAGCATATCCCGCACGCGATTCTCCATCCCGCGGCCCCCATTGCCGGGTCGCTGCAGGCGGCGGCGCGGCAGGAACGCTACCGTTTGCTCGGCGAGTGGCGCGAGGCGCTGGCGCTCGACCATGTCCTGACCGCGCATCACGCCGACGACCAGCTCGAAACGATGATCATGCGGCTGAACCGCAGCAGCGGCGTCGGCGGCCTCGCGGGCGTGCGCGCGGCCAACGGCGCCGTGCTGCGGCCGCTGCTTCATTGGCGGCGGGACGAACTCTCAGCGCTCGCGCTCGACGCCGACCTCCCGATCGCGCAGGATCCCTCGAACGCGGATCTCCGCTTCGACCGCGCGCGGCTCAGGGCCGCGCTGCGATCGCAGGCATTTCTCGACGCGCAAGCGGCATCGCGGTCGGCGCAGTGGCTGGCAGAGGCGGACGCCGCGCTCGACTGGGCGGCAGAGGCGGCGATTGCGGACTGGCCCGATGCCGCAGACCCGTCGGTGATCCGTGACCAATGCTATCCCGACGAGATTTTCCGCCGCATCGTCGGCCGCCGGCTGCGCGAAAACGACCCGCGCCTCAGCCTTCGCGGCGACACGCTTGGCGGGGTCATCGCGGCGATGCGCGCCGGCCGGCGGGCGATGGTCGGCGAATTGCTCATTGACGCTGCGAAGGGAGGAGACGCCGATTTCTGGCGTATTTCCGCCGCGCCCCGCCGAAAAGGCCGGATTTGAGACATATTCGCTCATTGTCATTTAACCTGAACTTCCTATCTTGAGCGCAAGAGTCGCGGCATTTCGCGACGATTGGAAAGATTTCCGCATGCAGGACGACAAGGAACCGCAGGGCAACCCCTGGATGAAGAGCGTGATGATCTGGAGCGGCATTCTGCTTGCCATGCTCCTCGTCGCCTCGATTTTCGGGGGCACGAACCAGCCCGCGGGCAACGCCATGGCCTATTCCGACTTCCGGCAGAAGGTCGAAGAGGGAAGCGTCAAATCGGTGGTCCTCTCCGAAGACCGGGTTACCGGCGAGCTTTCGAGCGGCGAGCGCTTCACCGCCAATCTCGTTCGCGATCCCGAGCTTCTGAAGCTGCTCAACGAGAAAAATGTCAAATATGAGGGCAAGCCGACCGAGGTCCCGAACTTCTGGATGTATCTCCTCGTCCAGGCGCTGCCTTTCCTGCTGATCATCGGCATCGCCTTCTTTGTCTTTCGCCAGGTGCAGAAGAACAATGGCTCGGGCGCGATGGGCTTTGGCAAGTCGCGCGCGAAGATGCTCACCGAAAAGCAGGGCCGCGTGACCTTCGACGACGTCGCGGGCATTGACGAGGCGCGCGAGGAGCTCGAGGAAATCGTCGAGTTCCTGAAAGACCCGACCAAATTTTCAAAGCTCGGCGGACAGATCCCGAAGGGCGCGCTGCTCGTCGGCTCGCCGGGCACCGGCAAGACCCTGCTTGCCCGCGCGATCGCGGGCGAGGCGGGCGTGCCCTTCTTCACCATTTCGGGTTCGGACTTCGTCGAGATGTTTGTCGGCGTGGGTGCCTCGCGCGTGCGGGACATGTTCGAGCAGGCAAAGCGCAACGCGCCGTGCATCGTCTTCATCGACGAAATCGACGCGGTGGGCCGCCACCGCGGCGCCGGGCTCGGCAATGGCAATGACGAGCGCGAGCAGACGCTGAACCAGCTGCTCGTCGAGATGGACGGCTTCGAGGCCAATGAAGGCATCATCATCGTTGCGGCGACCAACCGCCCCGACGTGCTCGACCCCGCGCTCCTTCGTCCCGGCCGCTTTGACCGCCAGGTCGTCGTGCCGCGTCCCGACATCGAGGGCCGCCAGAAGATCCTCGAAGTCCACACGCGCAAGAAGCCGCTCGCGCCCGACGTCGACCTTCGCCGTATCGCGCGCGGAACCCCCGGTTTTTCCGGCGCCGACCTCGCCAATCTCGCGAACGAGGCCGCGTTGCTCGCAGCGCGCAAGGGCAAGCGCCTGATTGCCTCGAACGAGTTCGAGGAGGCCAAGGACAAGGTCATGATGGGCGCCGAGCGCCGCTCGATGGTGATGACCGAGGACGAGAAGAAGGCGACCGCCTATCACGAGGCCGGCCATGCCCTCGTCTCGCTCCATGTCGAGGGCAATGATCCGCTGCACAAGGTGACCATCATCCCGCGCGGCCGCGCGCTGGGCGTGACGTGGAACCTCCCCGAGCGCGACCGCTATTCGCAGAATATGAAGCAGATGAAGGCGCGCCTCGCGCTCTGCTTCGGCGGCCGCATCGCCGAGCAGCTGATCTATGGCGACGACGAGCTCAACACGGGCGCGTCGAACGACATCCAGCAGGCGACCGACATGGCGCGCGCGATGGTCATGGAATATGGCATGTCCGAAAAGCTCGGCTGGCTGCGTTATCGCGACAACCAGGACGAGGTCTTCCTCGGCCATAGCGTGTCGCGCGCGCAGAACATGTCGGAGGAGACCGCACGCCTGATCGACGCCGAGGTTCGCCGCCTGGTCGAAGAAGGCGAGAAGACCGCGCGCAAGGTGCTCACCGACCATATCGACGAGCTTCACCTGCTCGCCGGTGCGCTCCTCGAATATGAGACGCTCTCGGGCGAGGAAGCCAAGCGCGCGATCCGCGGCGAAGACATCGGCCGCGAAGATGATCAGAGCAGGAACGGCACCCCTGTCCAGGGTCACGCCGGCGGCCTGCCCCAGATCAAGCGCAAACCGCGCCCGTTCGGCGACGCCAATCCGCAAGGCGTCTGACGGCGCGGCTGCCGCATGACCCGGGGGGAGATAGCGCGGGCAGGCCCTGCCCTCCTCACCGGGATATTGCTCTGCGGGATGGCGCCTGGCGAGATGAGCGTAGCGGCCTTTCTCGCCCGCTCGGACGCGGTACTCCGCCTCGGACCGCTTGCGATGGCAACCCCGGAGGCGAGCCGCCTCAAGGGCGAGGTCGTCGCGGCCGCGAAGCGCTACAAGGCCCGGATCGATGCCGAGCGCCGCGCCGGGCGCAAGACAACAAGCTGTCCACCCGAATCGGGAACGCTCACTCCCGAACAGTGGCTCGCGCACTTGCGCAGCTATCCGGCGAGCCGGCGCCCCTCGGTCTCGATCTACGCCGCCTTCGATGCGCTGATGAAAAAGCACTACCCCTGCCCCGCATAATGAGCCAACTCTTGGCTGCATGACGATCTATTGTGATGAATCGGGCGGCCTCAGCGCAGGGGCGATGACCTTCTCCGCGGTGATGCTGACGCCCGAGGCGGCGGCGTCGATCCACGCCCGCTTCCGCGCGGTCACCGGCCTACATGGCGAACTCAAGGGCAGCCGCATCAGCTTGACCGAGCGCGCCTATCTCCTCGAACTTTTCGATCGCGCGGGCGGCCGCGCCTGGGTCGCGGCGGCGCAAAGCGCGAAACTTGCCCCGAAGACCGACGGCGCGCCGCCGACCGATCTTGAGCTCTACGCCGCGCTCCTCGACACGGCGGTCGCCCGGTGGCTCCCCGAGACGGGCGGCGTGTGCACCGATGTCGTGATCGACGACGGCCGCTATGACCCCGCGATCCTCGCGCGGGTGCGCGACACGATCCAGGCCGGTCTTGCTGGCTGGGGCCATGCCTCGCTCGCCGACAGCCGCAGGTGCGAAGGGGTCCAGATCGCCGACGTTATTGCCAACAGTCTCTATAATATCACCGCGCATTCACCCCGGGCGCGGCGCATCGGCATCATCCTCGAACCGATGTTGGCGTCGAAGGCGATCCGGGTCGCAGAAGTGACGGCCCTGCCCTGAGCCTTCCCCCCGTGCCGCCAGTCGGCCGCCCCCATCAATGCACGTGACGCAGCTTGTCGGGGTTGCGCATCACGTAGATGCCGGTGATCTTGCCGTCCTCGATTTCGAGCGCGGTGGTCTGGAGCTCGCCGTCCGCCTCGCGGGTCACGAAGCCCGGAAGGCCGTTGATCAGGCCGGTATGAAGAAGCGCCGAGCCATGTTTGCCGAAGAGGACGGCAAGGCTGCGATGGAGCTTCATCACGATGTCGAAGCCGAGCACCGGTTCGCTCGCCGCGGGGCGCTTGCCGCCGCCGTCGGCCCACAGGCCCACATCTTTCGCGAGCAATGCGCCAAGGGCGCTCATGTCCCCGCTGCGCGAGGCTGCAAAGAATGCATTGGCGATTTCGAGACCCCGCTCCTTTTCGAGCTTGAAGCGCGGCCGTGCCTCGCGAACGTGCGTGCGGGCGCGCGCGGCGAGCTGGCGCGTCGCGGCAGCATCGCGCCCGATTGTCGAGGCGACCTCGTCAAATCCGACCCCGAACACGTCATGGAGCAGAAAGGCCGCGCGCTCGAGGGGGGAGAGCCTTTCGAGCGCGAGCATCAGCGGCAGCGTCACATCATCCTCTTCCTCCTCCCCGACCAGCGGGTCGGGGAGCCAGGGACCGATGTAGGTTTCGCGGGTGCGCCGCGCCGATTTCAGTTGGTCGAGACAGAGCCGCGTCACGGTGCGCCGCAGAAATGCGGCGGGTTCGCGCACCTGTGTGCGGTCGGTATCAAGCCAACGGAGGAAGGCGTCCTGGACGGCATCTTCGGCATCGGCGACCGAGCCGAGCATGCGATAGGCGACGCGGGTCAGCAGCGGACGCAGCGGGTCGAAACTCGCCGCTGCGTCCGCCAGATGAGGGGCGCCTTGCGGCGTCATCAGGCGGCCCTGGCCGGCGCGGCGCCTTCGTACCAAAGCTCGAAGCCGACCGCGATGCGGTTCCAGCCGTTGATGACATTGATCATCACGGTGAGGTTCATCTGCTCCTCTGCGCTGAAATGCTCGTCGAGCGCCGCGCGCGCGGCGGCATGTGTGTGCCCTTGTGAAAGCCGGGTCAAGGCATCGGTCCAGGCGAGCGCCGCGCGTTCGCGCGGGGTGAAGACGGGCGCTTCCTGCCAGGCGGCGAGGAGATAGATGCGCTGCTCGGTTTCGCCCTCGGCGCGGGCCTGGGCCGTGTGCATGTTGATGCAGTTGGCGCAGCCGTTGAGGATCGACGAGCGGATCTTCACAAGCTCGACGAGACTCTTCTCGAGGCTCTTTTCCGCGGCGAGGCTGACCGCCATCCACTGCTTCATCAGCTCGGGCGATGCGGCGAAAGGATCGGATATCTTGCTCATGTCGTGTCTCCTTCAGGCTTGGTTCTACAAGCATGACGAGACAGCAAAGGCGGGTGTGACATGGCGCGAAAAAAATCCGGGATGCGGGAGCCCATATGCTGCGCGCACCGGCACCAAGAGCTTGGAAGGGCGGCCGTCCCCATGGGGTGCTTTGCGAGAATCCGACGCTGCTCCAGCAGGGCCTCTCGAGAACAGCTCAGCGTGACAAGCGCGGATCGTAAAGCCATTTGCGAAGCTTGCGCGCCCGGATCCGAGGCGCATCCGCATGTGCCGGATTGATGAGGATATTTTCTTCTTCGGGCACTATCACCGAGGGAACACGCAGGATCACCGACGTGCCGCCGATGATCCAATCGGACCCGGCCTTCATGCTCACCTGCCCTGCGGGCTCCGCGTCCCAACCGACAGCGAGCGACGCCGGCGTCCGTATCTCCGCTGCCGCCCATAGATCGTCGGGCACTTCGATCTCCACAAGAAAACGATTAAAGGGCAGCCCGCCCGCGTTGAGATGAACGATCGTCTCGAGACAGGAGAGCGCGCGGCTCTCGGAAGCATAGATCATAGCGATGCCGGGATCGTTCCAGCGGCCGCCGGTCTTCCGTGCGCCACCACCAGACATATCGTCGGCCTGATAGTCCCTGGTGTCTGCGCCGATGCGCCATGCGATGCGGCTCACGCATAGGCTCCGCTCTCGACCTGGGCCAGAGCCCTCGAGACGAGAGCTTGCCCCTCCATCGTGTCGAGAAGTTCGATGGGGCGTTTGCCGCCTAGCGCGGGGAGGGGCTCGCGCAGCCAGCCGGAAACCCATTCAGGTGCGTCGAACGGCTCGGCGAGTTCGGCGTTCTCCAGCATGGCTTCGAGCTGTCCGACCAACTTTGCAAGACCGATTACACGTTCGCTATCGTCCTGCGAGAGGTGCTCGCCGCGGAGCGCCTTCCGGTTGACGGTGGCGGTCTTGAGATTGAGGGCCTCGAACAACATTTGTTGATCAAGATGAAGTTCGCGGCTGAGCTCCTTGACCTCCGCGGCCGACACCCCCGCCTTGATCGCCTGGATACGCCGGAGCGGGGACGCGCGAAACAGGTCCAGATATGCCAAGCGGCCCGTTCGAGCGTCGCGCGGCATTGCACCCGCCATCGCCATATATTGCTCCTTTGAGCAAATATATAGATCATTTGATCTCCGATTCAACCAGGCACGACCGATCGGAGGCTGGCCGAGATCAGTAAAACTGACCCTCCATTCCCGCTTCTCCTAAGCCCCCGGCCCCTCATAGGCCTCGACGATCCTTCCCACGATCGGGTGGCGAACGACATCGGCGGCCGAGAAACGGCTGACGTTGATGCCTTCGACCCCTTCGAGCCGCGCGACGGCATCGGCGAGACCCGAGGTTGCAGGCGCGGGCAAATCGACCTGCTTGGGGTCGCCGCAGATCACCATGCGGCTGTTCATGCCGAAGCGGGTCAGGAACATCTTCATCTGCGGGATTGTCGTGTTCTGCGCCTCGTCAAGGATGATGAAGGCATCGGCGAGGGTGCGCCCGCGCATGAACGCGAGCGGCGCGATCTCGATCTCGCCCGACGCGATGCGGCGCTCGACCTGCTCGGCGGGGAGACAGTCGTGCAAGGCGTCGTAGAGCGGGCGCAGATAGGGGTCGACCTTTTCCTTCATGTCGCCGGGGAGGAAGCCCAGCTTCTCGCCGGCCTCGACCGCGGGTCGCGAGAGGATGAGACGCTGCACGCTGCCGGTGATGAGCTGCGCGACGGCCTGTGCGACCGCGAGATAGGTCTTGCCTGTCCCTGCCGGGCCAAGCGCGAAGATCACGTCATCGCGCGCGAGGGCCTGCATGTAGGGGACCTGCGAGGGGGCCCGCGGGACGATGGTCTTCTTGCGCGTACGGATCATCACCGTCGGCGCTTCGCTTGCGTCGTCGCGGCGGATGATGCCCGCGAGCGTCGGCTGCGCCGACATCGCGATCACCCCGTCGACGAGCCCCGCGTCGACCTCCTGCCCCTGCTCGATACGGTTATAAAGCTCGGTGAGCACGTCCCGCGCCCGCGCCGCGGCCTCGGCCTCGCCCTCGATCTGCACGCGGTTTCCGCGCGCCGAAATATAAACCCCAAGGCGATTTTCGATGGCGACCAGATTGCGGTCAAATTCGCCGAAGAGAATGCCCAGTAATTGCGTTCGCTCGAATTCCGCGGTCAGCCGGACGCGGTCGCCAGGTTCGGCGGGTGAGGTTGCGAGCGGACGTTTGGACATCAAGCCTCCTGCAATTGGCGCAGACTTGCGCCCAGACTGTTCGGACCCGCCGAAATGATCTCGACGTCGACCATATCGCCGATCGCGAGTCGCGGCGCTGTGACATGCACCGACTGGAGCCAGGGCGATTTGCCGATAAGCTGGCCCTCGTGCTTGCCCTCGCGTTCAAGAAGGAGACGCGTCGTGCGGCCAACGGTTGCCTTGTTGAACGCGTGCTGCTGCTCGTTGAGGAGCGCCTGGAGGCGTTGAAGCCGCTCGTTCATGACGGCCTCCTCGACCTGGTCCTCCATCGAGGCTGCGGGCGTGCCTGGCCGGCGCGAATATTTGAAGCTGTAGGCCATCGCATATCGGGTCGCGCGAACGATATCGAGCGTGGCCTCGAAATCCTCTTCGGTCTCGCCGGGGAAGCCGACGATGAAGTCGCCCGAGATCGCGATATCGGGCCGCGCTTCGCGAACGCGCTCGATGACGCGCAAATAGCTCTCGACGCTGTGGCTCCGGTTCATCGCGGCAAGGATGCGGTCGCTCCCCGCCTGCACCGGGAGGTGCAGAAACGGCATCAGCTTGTCGACCTCGCCGTGCGCGGCGATGAGGCCGTCGGTCATGTCATTGGGGTGGCTCGTTGTATAGCGGATGCGCTCGAGCCCCTCCTCGTCGGCGAGCGCGCGGATCAGCCCGTCGAGGCCGATCGCCCTTCCCCGCTCGTCCTCGCCGTCCCACGCGTTGACATTCTGCCCGAGCAAGGTGATCTCGCGCACCCCGCCGGCCACGAGCGCGCGCGCCTCGGTGATCAAATCGGCAAAGGGCCGGCTCGTCTCGGCGCCGCGGGTATAGGGCACGACGCAGTAGGTGCAGAATTTGTCGCAGCCTTCCTGCACGGTCAGGAAGGCGGTCGGGCGCTGGTTGCCGCTGCGCCTCGGGAGCGCGCCGAACTTGCTTTCAAGCGGCATATCGAGATCGATGGCCTTCTCGCCGCGCTCCGCCCGCGCGATGAGGTCGGGCAAGCGGTGGTAGGCCTGCGGACCAACGACGACATCGACACTCGGCGCGCGGCGCGCGATCTCGGCGCCCTCGGCCTGCGCGACGCAGCCTGCGACCGCGATCGTCGGCGTCGTGCCGTCCGCGCGCTTCAGCCGGCCAATGTCCGAATAGACCTTCTCCGCCGCTTTCTCGCGAATATGGCAGGTGTTGAGGATGACGAGATCGGCGTCAGCACCCTCGGCCGCGGGCGCATAGCCTTCGGCACCCAGCATCTCTGCCATGCGCTCGCCATCATAGACGTTCATCTGGCAGCCGAAGGATTTGACGTGAAAAGTCTTTGGAGAGTCGGATTTCATCGGCGCGCTATAGGCGATAGCGCGCGGTCGCGGAAGAGCGCGCCATATCTTCCATCCGCCCGGCGATCGCAGCGCGGGCGGCTCCGGCGAGCGACTTGCGATCGGCCTCGACCTCATCGGGGAGCGGATCGAGATAGTGGATCGTCAGCGGGATCGGGCGTTTGCGTGCGAGGACACGCTTGAAGTTGTCGAGGCCGGACTCAGGGTCGAGCCACGCGATATCCGGCGCCTCCTCGCCATAATCGAGGAATATGGGCTGGACCTGGAGCCGCGGCGGGGTCGGAATGACGGCCTGGAGCAGCGAGGCGCGAAAGGGGAGCAGCCCGTCGCCAGGTCCGGTCGTGCCTTCGGGAAAGAGCGTCACCGGGCGGCCCCGCGCGAGCGCGCTGCGAAGCTCGCTTGCCTGGTTGTGAATCTCGCGCTTCGCCTCGCGCTGGACGTAGATGGTGTGGTTCTGGTCTGCGAGCCAGCCTACGAGCGGCGTTGCTTCGACCTCCGCCTTCGAGACGAAGGCCGAGCGAGCGGCGCCCCCGAGCGCGAGAATATCGAGCCAGCTCACATGGTTCGAAATGAACAGGACGTCGCGCCTCAGCCGCGTGCCGGTGGTACGGATGCGCAGCCCCGCGATCCAGCCCGCGGCATTGAGGAAGGCCATGACCATCGGCGATGGCCTGCCGACGGCGCGGTAGCAAAGGTGCGGGACGATCAGGAACAGGAGCGCCAGCACCATCAAGGCGAGGCGCAGAACCGAGCGCCAGGTGATCCGAGCGCGATCAGTCGCGCTTGCGATCGAGGGAGACACCATAAAGTTCCATGCGGTGGTCGACGAGGCGGAAACCGAGCCGCTCGGCGATCACCTTCTGCAGCGCTTCGAGTTCGGGATCGACGAACTCGATCACCTTCCCGGTCTCGACGTCGATCAGGTGATCGTGATGCGCCTCGGGGGCCGCCTCGTAGCGCGAGCGGCCATCGCCGAAGTCGTGACGGTCGAGAATGCCCGCCTCCTCGAACAGGCGAACGGTGCGATAGACGGTCGCGATCGAGATCCCGCTGTCGATCTTCGAGGCGCGTTCATAGAGCGTCTCGACGTCGGGGTGATCCTCCGAATCCGAAATGACGCGCGCGATGATCCGGCGCTGCTCGGTGATGCGCAGCCCCTTTTCGTGGCACAGCGCTTCAAGATCGATGGTACCGGACATGCGGGCCTTTCCTGCAAGACGCAGTCGTCTTTCTTCCTGGCTTCATTCTATAGGGTGGTGCCGGGAATAGAACAAGGGCGGCACCCTGTTGCGGCGCCGCCCCTGCCCGGTCCCCGCGAGGGGGCCCATCAAGGCGTGCGTCAGGCTTTCCGGCGCTTGCGCCCGCCCCCGCGGCCCTTGGTGCCGAGGCCAATTTCCTTCGCGAGCGCGCGGCGCTTCGCGGCGTAATTGGGAGCAACCATCGGATAGTCGGCGGGCAGGCCCCATTTCGCGCGATAGTCATCGGGCGTCATGTCATAATGCGTCATCAGGTGACGGCGCAGCATTTTGAGCTTCTTGCCGTCCTCGAGGCACACAATGTAGTCGGGCTTTACCGACGAGCGAATGGAAACCGCAGGAACCGGCTTTTCTTCAGCCTTTGGTTCACTGCCCAATCCGGACAGTGCGGCGTGAACATTATTGATCAGCATCGAAAGATCGGAGATCGCAACACTATTGTTGCTCACATGGGCGGCGACGATATCTGCTGTCAGGGTAACGAGCATTTCATTTGTATCGGTTTGTTCCGACATGGGGGCAGTTCCTATCTATTCATCCCAGAAGAGTGGACGGCGAATAGGGCGATGTTTCTTCGTCCGCAGATATTCATGCCATTTTGGTGGCGTCGCCGCAATCGAAGATAATTTGTTTACGAAGGATTTAGCCTGCGCCGCATGGTAATCGCGTCGCGAACGATACCGTCGCCGCCGCGATAATATGCCTCCCGGCGTCCACATTCAAAAAATCCTGCTTCGCGATATAGGCGAACCGCTGAATTGTCGGCGCGCATTTCGAGAAAATAATCCTCCGCGCCTTCGCCCGCCGCCCAAGCCTGCCAGTCCTCAAGCAGGCGCCGGCCGATCCCGCGGCCGCGAAAGAGCGGGTTCACGGCAAGGAGCAGCAATTCGCTTTCGGGTCCGGCAACGCGCGCGGCCGAGAAGCCGCAGGGCTTTTCACCCGCGCGCGCGAGGCAGACCCGCGCCGAGGGCAGCGCGAAGAGCGTGAGAAGCTGCGCCGCGCTCCATGCCTCGCCATAGGCGGGGTCGAAGGCAGCCTCCATGACCTCCATGAGCGCGCCGACATCGCTGACGCGCGCGGCGGCAAGAACAACGTCGTCGCTCACGAGGCTGCCATCGGCTTGGCGTCAGGAGCGCGGCCATAGATCGGGCTCGGATCGGCAAAGAGCGCGCGCGGCGGAAGCGCCGCAAAGGCGCGCGCGTCGGGAAGCGCGGGCAAGGCGCAGCCGCGCCCCCGGCGCGCGACAAATTCCTCGGCGCGGTTGCCGACAACGAGATCGTGGGTGAGCGCGGCCGCGTCATCGGGGAGCAGCGAGCGGACCTCGGCCGCAGGCGCGAGGTCTCCAGCGAAAGGCTGGACGAACCATTGCCCGTGCCCGCCTTCCATCACGACGAGCCCGCCGCCCGCCTCGGCGAGCTGGTCCGCCGCGCCCGCCGCGACAAGCGCGAGGGTCGAAAACCCTTGAGAGGGCACACCCCATCCGAGCGCGAGCGCCCGCGCGGCAGCGACGCCGATCCTGACGCCCGCGAAGCTACCGGGGCCGCAGCCAACCGCGATCGCCTCGGCGCGGCCGCCGTCCCTGAGCTCGGCAATCAGCGGTACCAGCCGTTCGGCGTGGCCGCGCCCGATCACTTCGTGGCGAAAATCGACGAGCGCTGCGTCATCGAAAAGCGCAGCCGAGCAGGCCTCGCTCGCCGAATCGATGACCAGTCGCAGCACCCCGGCGCCAATCGATCAGGCGATGCGGTTGAAGCGGCCGAAGTCGGGCCGCGGACTGCGCTCGAAGATCGTCGCGGGATCGCCATAGCCGAGCGTCGAGATGAAATTGCTCTTCACATTGGGCTCATCGGCGAAAAAGGCCTGGTCGACCGCGGCATTGTCGAAACCCGACATCGGCCCGGTATCGAGACCGAGCGCGCGCGCGGCGAGAATGAAATAAGCCCCCTGCAGGCTCGAGTTGCGAAAGGCGGTGGTCTCGGCATGCGGCGCATTGCCGGCAAACCAGCTGCGCGCATCGGTGTGCGGGAAGAGCTCGGGGAGATGCTCGTAAAATTCATTGTCCATCGCGATGATCGCGGTCACGGGCGCCTTCAGGATCTTTTCGCCGTTCGCAGGCATGGAGAGCGCGGCGAGCTTCGCCTTGGCCTCGTCCGACACGCACCAGACGATTCGCGCGGGCAAGCTGTTGGCGCTCGTCGGGCCATATTTCATCAGGTCCCAGATCGCGTGGAGCTGCTCTTCCGAAACGGGCCGGTCGATATAGCCGTTGTAGGTGCGCGCGGTGCGAAACAGCTGGTCGAGAGCGCTATCGGAAAGCGGCTCGCTCATGGGCATTCTCCTGTGGGGATATTTCAGACGGCGTGGACCGCCGTCACTTCGGGGACATAATGTTTGAGCAGGGATTCAATGCCGTTCTTCAGCGTAGCCGTCGACGACGGGCAGCCGGCACAGGCGCCCTGCATCTTGAGGTAGACATTGCCCTTGTCGAAGCCGCGATAGATGATGTCGCCGCCATCGTTCGCGACCGCGGGGCGGACGCGCGTTTCGATAAGTTCCTTGATCTGGTCGATGATGTCCGCGTCGGCGGGATCGTCCGCGAAACCGCCCTCCTCTTCTGCCGGAACCCCGATCGCGGCGGCACTGGCGGGATGGAACAGCGGCATCCGGGCGAGGAAATGGTCCATGATGATGCCGAGGACGTCGGGTTTCACGTCGGCCCAGGCGGCGCCTGGCGCAATCGTCACCGAGATGAAGTCGCGGCCAAAGAAGACGCCCGTCACATCACCAAGCGTGAAGAGGGCGCTCGCCAGCGGCGAGGCTTCGGCTTCCTCGGGGGTTGCGAAGTCGCGGGTTCCCGCCTCCATCACCACCTCGCCGGGCAGGAATTTGAGCGTCGCGGGATTGGGCGTCGATTCGGTTTCGATCAGCATGGGCTGCATGTGGGACTCAATCGCGCTTTGTGCAAGGTGACACACATGCGCTAGGGCCAGCCGATGCGCCGTTTCACCCATTTTGCCGCCCTCGACTGGTCGGGCGCGCGCGGCGAACGCCAGCGCGGGATTGCGCTCGCGGTGGCGAGCGGAGCGGAAGCGCCCGCGCTCGTCAGGCCGGGGCATATCTGGTCACGCGCCGAGATCAGGGACTGGCTCCAGGATATAGCGGCATCGGGCGCCGACATGCTCATCGGCTTCGACTTCTCGGCCGCCTTCGCCTTTGCTGACCGCGACGCCTATTTTCCGGGATGGCGCGACAGCCCGGCTGACATCCGTGCGCTCTGGGCGCTGGTTGACCGGATCGCGGCGAGCGACCCGCATCTTGAAGCCGGCGCCTTCCTCGCACACCCCGATGCGCATCGTCATTTTCGCCACGGCGGGGGCGTCGTCGGCGATCTCTTCGGGCAAGGGGGCGGCAGGCTCCGGGTCGTCGAGCAGCATCAGCGAGCGACGAAGCAGGCGGCGAGCGTCAGCAATTTCAATCTCGTCGGCGCCGCGCAGGTCGGGAAGGCAAGCCTTTCGGGGATGCGCCTTCTCCACCGCCTCGGCGGCATTATTCCGCTCTGGCCGATAGATCCGCTTCCGAGACGCGGGCCGGTCCTTGTCGAAATCTACACGAGCCTTGCAGCGCGTGCGGCGGGACTGCCGCCGGGGCGCAGCAAGATACGCGACGGCGGCGTGCTCGATAAAGCGCTCGCGGCGCTCGGGTCGCCCCCCGCCGGGCTCCGGGGGCCCGTCAGCGACCATGCAAGCGATGCATTGCTGACCGCAGCCTGGCTTCGCGCTATCGCTGGCACCGACGCGCCCTGGACGCCTTCGCCGCTCACCGACGCCCTTGCTGCAACCGAAGGCTGGACCTTTGGCATCATTTGAAGCAAAGGGCGCCTCGAAGCCGGCTTAGCTCAGTTGGTAGAGCAACCGCCTTGTAAGCGGTAGGTCGTCAGTTCGAGTCTGACAGCCGGCACCACCCACCTTCGAAAAGCTGCGCCTTTCAAAACGTCGTCGGTATCAGGATGCAGATCTGCGCATCCGATGCACGGGCCTGCGCTTTACCCGTCGGCGCGTGTGAGAAGATTATATCCTGACGCGGGGCGAAGGCTGCGAAAATGCCTGCAAATGGCGGAGTGAACGGCCGCGCGCCCTCGCGAGTGTCGGCGCAGCGGTGAAATAAGCCGCGATATGATGAGACCGCTCACACCCGTCACCGGGCTTCCAGACCTCTTAGAACCGAGCGCCTCTCGCACCCCATGATCCTTCGCCCCGAGTGGCCCCCAACCCCCGCGAGACGCTGGGGTAGCAGGCATTGGCTGGTGGGCGGGAGCGCAATTGGCCCCTCGCTTCATTCTGAGCGGAACTTAATTCCTGTTACATCGTTTCACCCGCGCAGATTCTCGCTTTCGGTTTCTGCGACGCATCGACGCATCCAGGATTATGGTTTTTCCGCATTTTCTCGATAAGGTACGCGGGGCCAGGTGCGGAAGGTGCGTCATTTTGGGACGAAAATTTGCGGGGAAAAAAGACTCGCAAATCAAGCGATTCGGGTTAAGAATTCTAAATCGTTAACACAGCAGGGCGAGTCGCGGGCCTGCCACCACCAAGGAGGATACCGACGATGAAAAATGTTTTTACCAAGGCACTTCTGGCTTCTGCCGCATTCCTGGCGATGCCGGCTGTTGCAAACGCTGGAGTCACGCTTGTCGAAGTCACGCCCGGCACCAACCCCTATTCGGGTCCGGCGCCGACCTATGACTTCGAGACCAGCGCTCCTGTGACGGGCGGGCTCGTCACGACGGGTTCCGAGAGCGGTATCCGCGCGCAGCCCTTCGGCAGCACCGGCAATTACTGGACGGTCGGGCCGGCTGACGGTTCGCCGGGAATCTTCGATCTTTCGGCTATCGGCGACATTTTCAACGTGAGCTTCCTCTGGGGCTCAGTCGATGCCTACAACCTTCTCGAGTTCCTCGACACTGGCGGCAATGTCATTGCAAGCTTCACCGGTAACGACATTTTCAACCCGGCGAACGGCAACCAGACGGACCCGAATCTCAACCCGGTCGTACGCTTCGACATTACGGGCGATGACGTTGCCAATTTGAACGCGCTGCGCTTCAGCTCGACGAACAACGCGTTCGAGACCGACAATTTCACGATCAACGCGGTTCCGGAGCCCGCAACCTGGGCGCTGATGCTGCTCGGTTTCGGCGCGATCGGCTTCGGCATGCGCCGCCGCCGCGAGACCGTGGCGGTTTCGTTCGCCTGACACTGATATTTTCCACCACTGAATCTTCAGAGGCGGCCAATCGGCCGCCTCTTTTTTTGCCCCTGCGCAGCTGGAAGATCCAGATTTGGCCCGTTTTGAAGACGGGATCTCATTCGCGCCCATCGCCCAGGCGCATCGGTGCGGCATCGGCGCACCTTGCCGGCGCCTCGCCCGGCGGCCCCGTGCCGGTCACATAGCCGCCACCACCTGTTGCGCCCCGCTCATAGCGTCAATTGCCGGCATGCCTCTTTCCCTTGTTCACGCCCCTCGGCCTTCCCTTTATTGCAGATGCGCTCCAAGTCCCTTCGGCGTCGCGGCGCGAAACGCGGGCAGGTCTCATTGGCCGGCGCTCGGCGCGCCCGGCATGGCGCAAGCGGACAGGCAGGAGCAACTTCGCCCGAGCCTGCTTCATTACAATAGAATTTAAGCATTTATCGCTTAAGACTTCCTACAAGGCCGCTACCGCAAACATGCATTCGCTGCTATGCCGCGGCCCTGATTTCGAGGCGGGGTGACCTTCTCACTGAAGGTCGCGAGCCGGCGAGGCTTTGGGAGGGACATGTGGAGACAATTTGGGACTGGATCACCGTGATCGCGTTTTCAGGATTGGTGACCCTGCTATTGCAACGTTCAGCGGAAGAAACGCCGCGCGACGAGCTTTGGCATTATGCACCGCCCGCGGTCGGCTGCGCCGTCGCCAATTATCTCGGCAATGAGGGCTATGACCTCTTCGCGGCCATTTTGTTGGTCGGCGTGGTTGTCTATATCTTTACCGTCCTCAAGGTGCCGAACCCTTTTCGGTGATCGACGCTGCGTCGATTCTGACCAGGTAGAATAGTTTGAGTGCCGCGTGAGGGAGGGCGAGAAAATCAGTACCGGTCTCGGCCATGATCTGGCGCAGGGGGCGCAGGCGAATTTGCCTGGCGGCGGCTTCCTTGCGTCACCGCGTGACAAGCGAACCTTTCTTTACGCCTTCTCCCTGGCGCTTGACATCCTGGCGCTCGTGCTCGGTTATGTTTGCGCGCTGCAAACCCGCGATGCGCAGTGGCTGAGCGCCGGCGGCCATAATATCCTCTTCATCGCCTTGCCGCTCTTCCTGATGTTCGAGATTGGGCGCGAGACGCAGTCTGCCGAGACATTAGAGGACCGGCACCTCGGCACCAAACGCGCGCTCGGCGCGCTCGGTGCCACCGCCTTCGTGATCATCGGCATCAGCTTTCTCTTCAAGGTCGACGAAATTTCCCGGGTCGGCTTCGGGGTAACCTTCGGTGCGGCGGCGGTTTTTCTCATCCTCTCGAAATTCGTTCTCGATCGCGTCGTGAAGCTCGTGATGGGCGATGTCGTCGTCGCCACCATCTTGCTGCTGGACGGTCTCGAGGCGGCCCCCGAAGGATCGGCCGACGTTGTTGACGTCGGGGCACAGGGTCTCTGGCCCGATCTTGATCGCCCCGACATGATCGACGCGCTCTCGCGCCTCATTGCACCCTATGACCGGGTCGTGGTCGCCTCGCAGTACGACCATCGCGCGGAATGGTCGACTTTCCTCAGGGGCCACGATGTTGGCGGCGAGATCTTGCTCGACCGCAACCTCCTGCACGGAGCCGTCGCGCTTGGTCGCTATGATCGGCGCGACACGATCGTGCTCTCGCGGGGGCCCCTCAATCTCATGAACCGCATTCAGAAGCGGGCACTCGATCTCACCGTGGCAAGTGCTGCCCTCATTCTCCTCGGCCCCTTGCTCCTGCTGGTCGCCCTCGCGATCAAGCTCGATACGCCGGGACCCGTATTCTTTCGCCAGTTGCGCGTCGGCCAGGGCAATCGCCAGTTCCGCATCTACAAGTTTCGCTCGATGCGGGTCGATGCGACCGACGCCATGGGCGACAAATCCGCCTCGAGGGCCGATGACCGGGTAACGCGGGTCGGCCGCTTCATTCGCCGGACAAGCATCGACGAGCTGCCACAGATATTCAACGTCCTCAAAGGCGAAATGAGCATGGTCGGGCCGCGTCCGCACGCGCTCGGCTCGACCGCGGGAAATGAACTCTTCTGGCACGCTTCGCAGAAATACTGGCTGCGCCATGCGCTCAAGCCGGGCATTACCGGGCTTGCACAAATCCGCGGGTACCGGGGCGCGACCGAGAAGATCGAGGACCTGGAGCTGCGCGTTCGCTGCGACCTGGAATATCTCTCCGACTGGTCGCTCGCGAGCGACATTTTCATCCTGCTGAAGACGCTGCGGGTCGTGATTCACAAAAATGCCTACTAGGACCCGTTTCTCAACATCGGGGGTGCGCCGGGCGCAGCGTTCCTTTGTCGCAGCTCGCGAGCCGACCTCGTGATGCGCGTTCTTGGCGTCCTCCTCATTCTCCTGTCGCTGCCCGTCCTGATCTGGTGGGTGCGGGAATTCCCGCAGCATCGCAGATGGGCCTATTTCGCGATTGGCGTGCTGCCTTTCACGATGAGCTTTGCCAATCTCGACGTCGCTTTCATCAACTGGGCGACATGGCCGGGGTTCGCACGCGGGCTTATCGTATCGATTCTCGACACGCTCGCGATAGCGCTCATCCTTGCAGCAAAGGCACCCTTGCGGCGGTTGCCGCTGCTCGGCGCTCTTTGTGCCTATCTCGCTGCCGTTACCCTCTCGGTCTTCATGTCGGCGCATTGGCTCGCCTCGAGCTTCTACGCCTTTCAGCTTTTGCGCGTGATCCTCGTGTTCGTGGCTGTAGCATCGGTTGCCGGCAAGCCGGGGGCGGTGCGCTGGATCGCTTTTGGCCTTGCCGCCGGTGCGATCTTCCAAGGGCTGGCCACGATCGAACAGCGCATGTCGGGGGTGGTCCAGGCGACCGGGACGATGGACCACCAGAATCTGCTGGGGCTCATGCTGCACTTTGTCACCTTGCCTCTCCTTGCGCTGCTCCTGGCGGGCGAGCGCAGCAAGCTGATCATGGCCGGCGTGGCCGCTTCGCTCGTCGCGGTTGCGCTCGGCGCGTCGCGTGGTTCGGTTGCCTTTGGGGCAGCCGGCATCGCGCTCCTCCTCCTTCTTTCGCTCGCGCGGCGAATGACGCCGCACAAGTGGAAGATCGTCGGAATCGCCGTCCTCTCGCTGGCGATTGTAGGCCCGGTTGCCGCCAAGAGTTTCGGCGAGCGGTTCGCGAGCGGGACCGAAGCGGCGCGTAGTTCCGATAATGAACGCGAGGCCTTCGAACGCGCCGCAAAGGCGATGTGGCGCGATCATCCGATGGGCATCGGCGCAAACCAATATGTGGTGGTTGCCAATTCCCAAGGCTATTCCCAAAAGGCCGGCGTCGTCTGGAACTTTGGCAGCCGCTCTGCGCATGTGCACAACATTTACTTGCTTGTCGCTGCTGAAACCGGCTGGCTGGGTTTTCTGACCTTTCTCTTCCTGCTCGCCTCAGGCATCATCCGCGGGCTGAAGTTCGCCTTCGCGGACCGCCGCGACCCGCGCGGCGATATCGTGCTCGGCGCCAGCGTCGCTATTTTCATGACCGCGCTCCACAGCATGTGGGAATGGGTCTTCATCGTCTATTTCACCCAATATGTCTTCGCGATCGCCCTCGGCATCATCGCCGGGTCCATTCGCCAAGCGAACTTCGAGAGACGATATAAGGGACGCCGCAAAAGCCCCGCCCCCTCTGCTGACGGCGAGGACGCCTCGTTCGATTTACAGGCCTCGACAACCTCGGCGGCTTCGGCGCGCACCCGACACCGCGCTGCGGGCGTCCCGCAGCAGCCGCGGCGGTAAGCGGCGCGATGGAGGGAAGCCCCAACGCTTTGGGCAGCACCGGACGCGCAACCTCGCCGCGCCGGTGGGCGCAGGTGGCCGGCTGGACCGAGCATTTCAGCTCGGTCAGCTGGATCGCGGTGACCTATGTGATCCAGCAAGTCCTGCGCCTGGCCTCAAACATCGTGCTCGCCTGGCTTCTCGCTCCGGCGCTTCTCGGCACGATGCTCCTCATCAATGCGCTTCGAACGGGCGGCGAACTGCTTACCGACGTCGGGATTGGCCAAAGCATCGTCAACAATCGGCGCGGCGAAGACGCGGATTTCTTCAACACGGCCTGGACGGTGCAGATCGTGCGCGGGCTCCTGCTCTTTGCCGTCGCCCTCGCCCTCACCCCGCCGATCGCCCATGCCTACGACAAGCCTGAGCTCCTCTATCTCCTGCCCGCTGCGGCGCCGATCTTTCTGCTGACCGGTCTCACTTCGCCCTCGCGCTTTCTTCTCCAGAAGCGTCTGGAGGTGCGCAAGCTCGCCTCCTTCGACCTCGCGATGGCGATTTTCGGTTCAGCGGCCCAAATCATTCTCGCCTATTTCATCCCGACAATCTGGGCGCTGATAATCGGCCTCCTGATCAGCATGGCCGTCCCCGCGATCGCGAGCTTTTTCCTGATCGACTGGCGCATGCACCGACTGCGCTGGGAACGGGCGGCGCTCAGCGACATCGTTCACTTCGGCAAGTGGGTCTTCCTGTCCTCGCTGATCTACTATCTCGCGATGAACTTCGACCGTCTCTATTTGCCGAGTGCGATACCCCTTGCGCTGCTCGGCGTTTACGGGATCGCCCGCACCTTTGCCGATGCGGCGGCCGAGCTGTTCCAGCGCGTCGGCAGTTTTCTTATTTTCCCGAAGGTTTCTGCGACCAACCTCAGAGGCCCTGATCTGCGCGACGCAATCGCCCCGATGCGCCTCGCCCTGCTCGGCTTCGTCGCGATCGGCCTCGCAATCGCCGTCGCGCTTGCCGACCGTTTCATCTACCTCGTTTATGACGCTCGCTATCATGATGCGGGGATTCTCGTGACGGTCCTTCTCGCCGGGAGCTGGTTTGCCATTCTCGCCGCCATGTCCGATGCGATCATGATGGGGCTTGGCAAGCCGTCAGGCGTGGCATTCGGCAATGGAGCGAAGCTTGCCGTGGTGGCGATGACGCTGCCCCTCCTTCTCACGCGATACGGTCTCCAAATTGCCATGTTCAGCTTCGTCGCCGCGGAAGCCATTCGCTACGGCGCTCTTGTCTGGCGCAAACGGGCGGCGGGGATCAATTTCCTGCGGCAGGATATTGGCCTCACGCTGCTTTTCTTTGCCTTGATCTTCCTGTTCCGCGAGGCAACCTATCTCATCGGATTGACTGGCAGCATCGCCGACTGGCTGATCGAGGGGCAGCAGATGCATGGCTGAGACGCAGCAGGGCCGTATTGGAGTGGTGGCGATAGGCCGCAATGAAGGCGAGCGGCTGAAGCGCTGCCTGGGCTCGATCCCGCGCGGCATCCCCATCATTTACGTCGACAGCGCCTCAACCGACGGCAGCGTCGCCTACGCGCGGTCACGCGGCGCCGAGGTGGTAGAACTCGACATGCGGCGTCCCTTCTCGGCCGCGCGGGCGCGGAACGAGGGGGCCGAGCGGCTTGTAGCGCGTCACCCCGAGCTCGCCTTCGTCCAGTTCGTCGATGGCGACTGCGAATTCGAGCCCGGCTGGATCGCCGGCGCAGCCCGCTTCCTCGAAACCGAACCCGACTTCGCCGCCGTCTGCGGCCGCCGCCGCGAGCGCTACCCCGAGGCGAGCTTCTACAACCAGCTATGCGACGCCGAATGGAACACGCCGCCGGGCGAGGCGGCGGCATGCGGAGGGGACGCAATGGTGCGTCTCAGCGCCTTCGAGGCAGCAGGCGGCTATGACAGCAATATGATTGCCGGCGAAGAGCCCGAATTTTGCGCGCGGCTTCGCGCGCGCGGCTGGCGGGTCTGGCGGCTCGATGCGCCGATGACGATCCACGATGCCGACATGCATCACTTCCGCCAATGGTGGATGCGCGCGGTCAGGAGCGGATACGGCTATGCCCAGGTCTGGTCGAAAACACGCCGCCTCGGCACGCCGCTCTACGGACGCGAACTTGCGCGCGCCATCGGTTGGAGCGTCGGACCCATTGTCCTGGCACTGCTCTTGGCGGCGCTTGCGGGCCCTATCGCGCTCCTCGCAGCGCCGCTGCTCTGGGCCGCCCAATTCGCTCGCCTTGCCCGACGGGACGGTGTCACGGCCGCCTTCCATCTTCTCGCAGGAAAGTTTGCCGAGACCTGGGGGGCGATGCGCTATGGAGCGGCGCGCCTTGCCCGCCGCCGGCACGGGGCGATTTACTACAAATGAAGATCGGCTATCTCGTCAGCGATTATAGCGCGCCTTCACACACTTTTGTGCGCCGGGAAGTGGCGGCCTTGCGCCTGCGCGGGCTTGAGATCAAAGCCTTCAGCGTCCAGCCGGCGGCGCGCGAGGGCGAGGCTGAAAGCCTGCTCGGCCGCTCCCTTCATACCTATGTCGCGGCGATCGCCGTCATGCTGGCGACCCGCCCAGGACGCTTTTTGTCGACTTGGCGGCTCGCGCTTCGCCACCGCGTCGGCGGGCTGCGCGCGCTCATCTGGTCGCAATTCCACTTCGTCGAAGCACTGCTGCTCGCGCGGCGGCTGCGCGCCGAACGGATCGAGCATCTTCATAATCACTTCGCCAACAGCGGCGCTGCCGTTGGCATGCTCGCCGCGCACTGTGCGAACGTGCCGTGGAGCCTCACCCTCCACGGTATTTCCGAGACAGACGCGCCGGCAGGAGCTCTCCTCGCAGCCAAGATCGAGCGGGCTCGCTTTGTCGCTTGCGCATCCTATTTCATGCAGGCCCAGGCGATGCGGCTGGTCGCTCCCGCCCAATGGAAGAAGATGCACATCATTCGCTGCGGCATCGACCTTGCCGCGCTTCCCAAGGGGCAAAAGGCCCGCTCGGAGCGGGGAACCGTTCCGCGACTTGTTGCAGTCGGCCGGCTCTCACCGGAGAAGGGTTATGCCGGTCTTCTCTCGGCGCTCGCGGCCCTCGCTGCCGAGGGGCGCGAATTTTCGCTGACCATCGTCGGCGGCGGACCATCGGCAGGCGAGATCCGGGATGAGGCCGCGGCGCTGGGTCTCGAGGACCGGATCGAATTTACCGGCCCCCTCCCGGAGCGTTCGACGCTCGCGCGCATGGCCGAGGCCGACATTTTCGTGCTCCCGAGCCTCATGGAGGGGCTTCCCGTGGTTCTCATCGAAGCGCTCGCGCTCGAACTTCCGGTGGTCGCGAGCCGGGTCGCCGGCATTCCCGAACTGGTCGAGGAGGATGTCACGGGACGCCTCTTTACGCCATCGGATTGGAGCGACCTCAAGCGCGCGCTGGCCAGGCTGGTGGACGATCGCAAGGCCTGGAAACGTCTGGGCGAAGCTGGGCGCCGGCGCGTTGCGGACGATTACCAGGCGCATAGTTCTGCAGCACGCATGGCCCGGCTCTTCACCGGTCTCGGCCGAGAAGGAAGCTCGCCCGGCGGAGAGTGAAGCCAGAAGCAGCCGTTATAGGCTTGCCAAATGCTCTTCACTACGAGGGGCTATCCGCGCCGTGCTTTACCATCAGCCGATTGGCTGCACATTCAAAAGCCCGCTGCGGGAGAAGCGGGCAAGCGAGCATGCGCGCGATTATGCAGCTCGCGGCGCGCTCGGGCGCACGGCCCGCCCGAGCAACGATGCTTATTTTCGCACGTTACGAGGGATCGTAATATTTCCCGTAATCGGGTCCACCATAGCCATAACCGTAAGTGTCGGCGAATCCGCCCTTGTACCGGTTGAGAATGGTTCCGACACAGGGCGTCGGGTGGAGAACGGCGAGCACGTCCTCGACATGTTTTTTCGTTGTCTTGCCGCTATCGACGACGAGCACATAGCCGTCGAGCTGTTCGAGGCCGATCATCGTATCGTCGCTGGCAAAGGCCGGCGGCAGATCGAAAAGGACAATCGCAGCGTCACTGCGATTGCGGAAAATATCGATCATCTGGACGAAACGCTCGCTGGCGAGAAGCTCGGCCGTGTTGAGCTTGCGGCGGACCGCAGGGAATATGGCGAGCTGGGTTCCTTCCACTTGCCGGCCGAGCTCCGCTAGATTGTTGCTTTCGCCCTCGAGAAAGGATTCAATTCCCCGGTCGACCTCGAGCCCGATCTCCTCGGCAACCGATGCGCGGCGAATATCGAGGTCGACGAGGAAGACGGGTTGATCGGCGACCCGCGCAAGCGACGAGGCAAGATTGAGCGAAAGATAGGATTTTCCGGCGGCCGGCGTGGCCGACGTCATGCCGATGAGCCGAAGTCCGTTCTCCTTGAGTTTCTTGCTGAGGCTCGAGCGAAGAAGGTTGAATGGACGCGCACGCGTGTCGTGGCTGTCGAAGCCCACGAGCTTGTGCGAATTGAGATCGGCGCGCTTGGGCGAGAAGAGCGGAAGATCTTCAAGCCGGAGCAGCTCGCTGACGCCGGAGGTGGAAAAATCGCGGTCGGCCATGGTCGAACCTTTGTCGTATCAGGAGCGTCTGAGCGGAACGAAACGTTGCCAACCGCGCTTGGGAACACGGATTGGCTCGATCACCGGGATGACGCCGATTGGCGAAGCACCCAGGATCGCCTTGAGCGCACCCGGATCCCGGATCGGACGCATGAAGAGCTCGACCGCGAAGGCGAGCACGAAACCGAGACCGAGGCCGCCGCCAAGACCGAGGAGCCCGAGGAGGACGCGGTTCGGCCAGCTCGGGCTGTCGGGGATCACTGGCGGCTCGACGACCGACAGCCGCTCGGCCATCTGCTCATCCTCCGCCCGCACCCCGGCGCGCGCGGTCATCAGCTGCTTTTGCACCTGCTCATACTGACCGTTGAGCGTGCTCAGGCGCTGCTGGAGTTCGCCAAGCTGCTGCTGGACGAGCGGCGCCCGGGCCTGCGCTGCGAGCCGCGAGCTGACCTCGGCGTTTTCCTGCGCCTTGGCAGCGCGCAGCGCCGCGATCTGCTTGTTGTTGAAGGCAATCTGCTCGTCGATCGAGTTGAGGGGAAGCTTTTGCGTATTATCCTTTGCAAGGCGGCGCGCTTCGGCGAGCGCCTGCTTGGCGATCACGACATCGGGGTGCGATTCGGAGTAAACCGCCCGCGCAGCGGCAAGGCGCTGCTCGGCGGCGGCGACCGTGGGATCCCGCTCGTCGCTTGTCTGCGCCATGTTGCGCTGCATGAGGAGCGTCTGGTTGTCGCGCTGGAGCGCGGCAATCTGGACATCGTAGCTCCCGCCGCCCGACCCGATGACCATCCCGCCGCTCGCAAGCACATTGCCGTTGCGGGCGTTGATCTCGGCGATCTGCGACTGAAGATCGCCGATCTGCGATTCGAGGGCGGCTGCCTGGTCCGATAGAAATTGAACGGTATTCGTCGCCTGCTCGGTATTGCCGCGCGCGTCGAGCTGCAGGACGCGGTCCATCAAGGCCTGCGCCACCGCCTGCGCCTGCGCGGGCTGCGAATATTCAAAGGCGAGTTCGAAGGCAATGCTCCGCTGTTCGGGGCGATTGGACGGCGCTGCTGCCTCTCGCGGGGTCAGGCTAATCGAGTCGCGCATCTTCTCGAGGATTTTCGAGAGAGGCTTGCTCTTGCGCTCACTCGCATAAAGGCCATGGCGTTCAATGAGCTCGATAAGATCAGGGCGCGAGGTGATCTGCTGCTGGATCGCCGCGATCCGCCGGTCGATCGCCTCGCCGCCGTCGAGGCCGATGACCTCCTGCGGGAGCTGCGGCGATTCGACGAGCATGATGGCATTGGCGCGGTAGGTCGGCGGGATGAGCAGGATACCGGCAAGCGCCAGAAGCGCGCCGATGACCGTCGGCACGATGATCCACCAGCGGCGCTGCCAAAGGATGGCAGGCAATTGACCGATGAAATTGGAGCCGCCTTCGCCCGGCTCCCCTCCCATGTCGTCGAACTGATCCATTAGCGAAGCTTCCCGAAGCGCACCGTCACACCCACCATCAAGGAATAATTGGCATCACGCCGTCCCTGCGTGTCGCCATAGATCTTCGTGTAGGCCGGTGTCACGTTCAGACTGACGCGGTCGCTGATCTTTCGGCTGTAGGTGGCGCTCGCTCCGACAATATCGCTCACGCGCGTCTGCAGCGGAAAGCCGGCGGCAACGCCTTGATCGGTACGTCCATAGCGCCCCGAAAAGGCAAGATGGTCCTTCTCCGACAATTGGGCATTATAGGTGACCGCAACCGCAGTGACGTTCGAGACGCCGCCGAGAGCTGTCGGCCGCGCCGAACGCTCCGCCGAGAGGCACATGGTGCGATTAAGCCCCTGGTCGCAAAGTCCGATGTTGCCGGAAAAGCTCGTGCGGCTGACCTTCCTGCCCCCTTCTACGTCCATCCTGACGTTGGATATGCCCGCGCCGGCGATGAGACTGACGCGCGAGTTGATCTGCTGACGCAGGCCGATCTGCGGGCTGATGATCCTGCTGTCACCAATTTTACGGCCAAGATAGTTGACGCGTCCCGCCGAGACGCTCGCGGTAACGGCGGTACGCTCGGAGAGTTGGCGCTGATATCCGACATGCCCGGAGAGATCCTGGTAGTCGAAACCGACATTGCGATCGACGAAGGCGCCATCGAGCGACAATCCGGCATCGACCGAACTGCGCTCGTCGATTGCATGGGAAATGTCCACCGACGCGCTCGCATGCTGACGGCGGGTGCGCAGGCCTGCAATCGACGTGTCGATAGGCGGAATGGTCGGATCGGGCATGCTTCCAGGGTCAAGCGGAGCTTCGATGGGGAAGAAAAAGCCGTCCTGCACGACGGACCTTGATGTCTGGTAGTAGCTTGCCATGCGAAGCGTCGTGCGCTCATTGAGCCTCTGGTTGCTCGTCACGCCGACGCGGCCCGAAAAATCATTACCGTAGCGCGAGCTATACTGGACGAGGCGCAGATTGCCGTCGAGCGCGGTCCGGCCCGATTCATTCTCCCAGACGACCATCGGCCGGACGTCGAGAGTCCCGGCGCCGACGGTCTTGCTATCGGCGTACAGGAAGGGATTGGTCGAAACCGATGCCCCTGCCGACACGTCGACACTGACCTCCTGTGCCGCCGCGGCGCCGCAAATACCGCAGGTCAACATCATGACCGATGTAGCGATTTTCTTCATAATGCCCCCTCTGACCCTTCCGTGCCTCACGGGACGATCACCGTGTCGCCGGTCTCGATGCGCAGGATATTGGCGCGAGCGATATCGCTGCTGTCGCCGCCCATTTTGAAAAGGGGCGCCAAGCGAACCCGCATCGTTTTCAGATCGTCACCCGATTTGCGAATGATGAGCACATTATCGAGATTGGCAAACTCGCTCGGCCCCCCAGCCATGCTGAGAGCCTCGAGCACATTGACATAACGACCCGGCGTGAAGGTGCCGGGTGAGCGTACCCGGCCCATTACCGAGAATTGCATGCCCGAGGGCTGCACCACCGAGACGGTGACCTGCGGAACCTGGCCGCGATACTGGTCGCGCAGGCCGTTGGTGATCATCGTTTCGACGTCGGAGGGCAGATAGCCCTGCGCGACGACCTTGCCAACGAGCGGAAAGGCGATCGTCCCGTCTGGAAGAACCTTGACCTGGCGCTGCAGCCGTTCCTCGCCCCAGACATAGATTTCAAGTTCGTCGCCCGCATTGATCCGGTAAGCGCCGGCGCGCGGTGCCGATGGAGCCGCCGCAGGAGCGGGTGACGACCCGGCCTGGGCCTGCGCTAAAGGTCGGTCAGACGTTGATGCGGGGCCTGTCTGGAGCGCACTTGCAGGTGCAATCAAAAGCAGGGAAATCCCGATCGAAATCAAAAATCTGAGCATGGGGATAAAACCTTTACGGAGTCGGCTGTATGCAAGGCTGCGTCAGCCAGCCCGCTCAGTCGACAGAAGAAGTTGCAACACTATAAGGCTACCCATGAACCCTGACTATCACGTTAACCCTCAAAGGCAAAAACTGCTGTATCGCTCCGGTACAAAAAAGCGCGCGGGGGCCGCCCTTGCCCTCGCGCTTGCAGGGTGCCTCCTGGTGTCGGGATGCGGCCGTTCGGATGCCGCCGCGGCCAACGACGCACAGCGCGCGCAGCAATTGCTGGGCGAGCGCCGCTTTGCCGAGGCACGAATGGCGATCAAGGCCGCTATCGCAGAGCGTGATGATGAGCCGCAATATCATATACTTAGAGGCCGTATTGAATATGCGGCCAATGCTATTCCGCAGGCCTTTGACGCCTATAGCAATGCCATGGCTCTCGACCCAAGCAACATGGAAGCGCTGCAAGCGGTGTCGCAGCTCGGCCTCCAGACCGGCCGCCTCAGGGAATCGCTGGCTGCCACCGAGGCAATCCTCTCGCTCGACCCTGCCGACCCGAACGCGCTTCTCATGCGCGGGCTCCACGCAATTGTCCGCAACCGCTTTGACGATGCCATTGGCTATGCCGACAAGATCCTCGCCCGCGATCCTGCAAATGAGGGGGGAGCGATTCTCAAGTCCCGGGCCCTGTTTCGCAAGGGTGAGCCGAAGGAGGCGCTTTCCGCGCTCGATCTCTTCAGCGCCAAGAAAGACGATACCAGCGGGATCTCCCTGACGCGGCTCGAAATCTATCGCGCTCTCCATGATTCCAATGGGATGCGCGAACAATTTGCGAAACTGCGCACGCTTCTTCCGGACAATCTCACGCTCCGGATCGACGAGGCCAATTTCGCCTACAAGGAAGGGCGCGCCGGCGTTGCCGACGCCCTTCTCGCAGCGCTGCTTGCCAATCCTAAACTTTCTCGCAGCGACATATCGCAAATTGTTGATCTGTGGTATGAATATAGCCCAGACGCACCGAGCGATGCCGCGATTGGAGCCCTCGCGGCCTCGGGCTCCGAGGCCGCGCGTGTCGCCGTTGCCGCCTACCTCATCGACAAGGACCGCCTCCCCGCCGCCGAGCGCCTGATCGAAAGCTTGCCCGGGAGCGACCGCGCTCCGCTTGAAGCTGCCGCCGCGCTTCGGCGCGGGGACCGTGCCGGCGCGCTCGCGCGCGCGAAGGCGATCCTTGAGAAGGACAAGACCAATTGCCGCGCTCTTGTCGTGCGCGCAGGCGCCCGGCTCGCGATTCGCGAGTTTGATGCAGCGCTGCGCTCATCCCAGGAGGCGGCCAGCCAATGTCCCCAGCTCATCGAGGCATGGCGCCTCGCGGCAATCAGCTATTCCGAGCGCGGCGACCTTGAAAATGCAACGCGGATGTGGCGGCAGGGCATCGATGCAAACCGCCAGAATTCTCTGCTCGCCGGGCAGTTCATGCGCTGGCTCGAGGCGAACGGCAAGCAGCGCGAGTCGGTCGCGGTGGCGCGGCGCCTCACGCATGATGCTCCTGCCTTGATGAGCGGCTGGCGGCTCTATGTAGCGGCCTGTGACCGCGCAAAGGATCGTTGCAGCGCCGCGGCGCGGCAGGGGCTTCTACGGGCAGGCCAGCTTTACGGAATCGATCCCCTGCCCGGTGAAACGGCCCCCAACGGACTTTTCGGCCGGATGATCACGCGATGAACCGATTTCCATCTGAAAAACAGATATTTCTGGACCTTTCTTTTGACGCGATAGACATGGAATCAGCCGAGCGGGCGGTGATTGGTCTCGCCCGGGGCGAGGCGTTTTCTTATGTCGTCACGCCCAATGTCGACCATCTCGTGGGGCTTGACCGGTCAGAGGATCCTTCGCTCCGCGCCGCCTATGAAGGCGCGGCGCTCTGCCTTTGCGACAGCCGCATCCTGGCCCGGCTTGCCGCGCTCACCGATATTTGCCTGCCGGTGGTTCCGGGAAGCGACCTTACCCGAAATCTCCTCGGTCATGCCCTGCCCTCGGGCCGCGTCGCGGTGGTCGGCGGCGATCCAGCCTTGCATGCCGCCCTCGCGCGGATTTATCCGCGCTTCGAATGGCTGTTTCACGCGCCGCCGATGGGGCTGCGCCGCAATGCAGATGCGCGGGCCGCGGTCGCCGACTTCGTCATCGCGAGCAAGGCCGATGTGACGCTCTTTGCCGTCGGGGCGCCCCAGAGCGAATTGCTGTGCGCCGAGATCGCGGCCCGGGGCGGCGCGCGCGGGACCGCGCTGTGCATCGGCGCCTCGCTCGAATTCCTGACCGGCGCCAAGCGCCGGGCGCCGCGCTGGATGCAGCGCGCGGGGCTTGAATGGCTGTTTCGCCTGCTCAGCGAGCCGCGCCGTCTCTGGCGGCGCTATCTCGTTGAGGGACCTCGGATATTCGCGACCTGGTGGCGTTGGCAAAGCGAACGGGCTAGTCGCGGCGCGTCCGGTTCCAGTCCGTCTGCCGGCGCGTGAAAAAGCCGAGGTAAAGCGGCACCTTCCAGAGGAGATAGAGCGGGGCACGGAGAAGGTCGCGCGCGGGAAGGATTGCGCGCGCTTCGCGCCGCCAGGCAAGAAGGAGCGCGAGGGCGACGAGCGCGAGGAGCGCCAGCAGCAGCACGGCAGGCAGGCCATCGGCGCCGAGGAGCGCAAGCCCGCCTAGGATCAGAAGATCGACCAAGGCTGCGAGCAGCAGGAGCGCAAGCGGCGGCACGAGCAGATGCGCGCCAAGCGCGGCAAGATGACGCGAGCGCCGGCGGAGGGCCGCGCCCAGGAGGGGCAGCGCCTGCCGCCGGGCCGTATCAAGAAACCCATGTTCCCACCGGCTGCGCTGGCCCCGGCTGCTTGCAAGGCTCGCAGCCGGGCTGGTCACGCGCGCGCCATCGTCGAAACCGACCCGCACCCCCTCGCGCGCGAGCTTCAATCCCAGTTCAAGATCCTCCACCATGTTGGCGCTCGCGAGCGGGAGCCGGGCGAAGAGCGGCCAGGGAAAGGCCATGCCGGTTCCAAAGATCAGCGCGCCGCCGCCGATCCTGCGGAGGCCGCGCGCGCGGACGAGATTTTTCACCAGCATCGCGAAATTGGAAATGGCAACGATCGGCGACGCGCCGGGGGGCGCCACCAGCAGGTTGCTTGCCTGGACCGGCGCGCCCGTCGCCGTGGCCGCAGCCGCGAGCCGCTCGATGCTCCCCGGTTCGATTCGGCAGTCGGCATCGACGACCACGACCGCATCGGGCGGATCCCCGGCAAGGTGATCGCGTCCGAAGGCAAGCGCAAAACCCTTGCCTCGCCGCTCGGGATCGTGACGTTCGATGGTATCTGCCCCTGCCGCGCGCGCCTCGTCGGCGGTCGCGTCACGGCAATTATCCGCAACGACGAGGATATGGGCGCCGGGCGCGGCTGCAGCGACCGCGCGCACCGTGGCCGCAATCGAGGCCGCTTCGTCGTGAGCCGGGATGAGAATCGCGATATGCCGAGGGGCCGAGCCCAAGGCGCGCGCATTGAGGGGCGCAAGGCCGCCGATCAGCTCGATGAGAAGATAGGCGAGAATGACGAGGAAGGGGCTCGCAAGAACCCACGCGAGAATATCGATCACCGCGCGGCGGCTCCGCCGGCAAGAATCGCCGCGCGCGCTGTCTCAAAGTGCGACGCTGCACTCGTAGCGATCGCAGCACTCTTGAAACATTCCGCAGCGCCGATAGAGGGAGGAAAGCAGAGGGGAATTTTCAGATGGCGCGTGACTATTCGTTGGCTCGCAGGGTGCTCGTTACGGGCGGCGCAGGCTTTGTGGGCTCGCATCTCATCGACAGGCTCATCGAGCGCGGCGATGAAGTGCTGTGCGTCGACAATCTGTTCACCGGTGCAAAGGCGAATATCGCTCACCTCCTGTCGCATCCGCGATTTGAATTCCTGCGCCACGATGTCTGCCTTCCGCTCTTCGTCGAGGTCGATGCGATCTTCAACCTCGCCTGCCCCGCGTCGCCGATCCATTATCAGCACGATCCGGTGCAGACCACCAAAGTATCGGTGATCGGTTCGATCAACATGCTGGGGCTTGCCAAGCGGATCAAGGTCCCGATCCTGCAGGCCTCCACAAGCGAAGTCTATGGCGACCCGACCCAGCACCCGCAGACCGAGAGCTATTGGGGCAATGTCAATCCGATCGGGCTGCGCAGCTGCTATGACGAGGGCAAGCGCTGCGCCGAGACCTTGTTCTTCGATTATCATCGCCAGCATGGCATCGACATCAAGGTCGCGCGCATTTTCAATACCTATGGCCCGCGCATGCATCCTGCCGATGGGCGGGTGGTGTCCAACTTCGTCACCCAGGCGCTGCGAGGGGAAGACATCACCATTTATGGCGATGGATCGCAGACGCGCAGCTTCTGCTATGTCGATGACCTTGTCGAAGCGCTGCTCCGGCTGATGGACACGCCCGCCGGATTCACCGGCCCCGTCAATCTCGGCAATCCGGTGGAGTTCACGATCCGCGAGCTTGCCGAGCTGGTGATCGAACTCACTGGCGCGCGCTCGAAACTGGTCGAGCTCCCCCTTCCCTCCGATGACCCGACGCAGCGCAAGCCCGATATCAGTATCGCCCGCAGCGAACTCGGCTGGGAACCCGCCATTCGGCTGCGCGAGGGGCTCGAGCAGACGATCGCCTATTTCCGCCGCCTCGCAAACTGATCAGCGCCGCGCGAGCAGCGCGGAGATAAATTCGCGATATTGCCGGGCGATCGTGGGCCAGCCAAAGCGCTCGATGCCGCTCGCGGACCCTTCGGCCTGGCGGCCCTGCGCGAGCGCGCGGCGGAGCGTTGCAACGAGGACATCCCCCTGCTCGGTGTCGCAAAGATAGTCGCTGTTCTCACCGAGGATCCAGCGCAGCCTTTCGCTGTCATGGCCAACCACCGGCAGCCCGCTCGCCCATGCTTCGAGGAAAACATTTCCGAAGGATTCGAGCAGCGACAGGTGCAAGAATACGTCGGCCGAGCGATAGAGCGAAGGCATTTCGCTCGCCGGCAGACTGATCCGCTGATAGCGACCAGGCAGGATATCGGCCGCGAGCGCCGCAGCTTCGCCGCGAAGCGGACCATCGCCCGCCACGACAAGATGCGCGTCCTCGAGTTTTGCAACGGCGCGAATGCCATCGAGCACGCGCTTGGTCGCAATGTGCGCGCTGACCATGAGAATGATCGGCCGGTCGAGCGGGAGCCCGAGACGGGCGCGCTCGCCCTCACCGGTATGGAAGCGGCCGAGATCGACGCCGTTGGGAATGAGCGCCGAGGGCCATCTCGACCGGTTTCGCTCGAAATAATCGGGATTGGTGCAAACGAGGCCGTCACATTTGAAGCTGCGATATTCGGAGCTGTTCGCATAGGCCGGCCAGTCGCCGTTCTGCGTCACGAAGAGACGAAGCGGCCGCTTGCGCGCGATGCGCCCGAGCGCCCAGTGGGTGAAGGGGAAAGAGCAGGTCACCACCGCGTCGAAGTCGGAAGGCCGATACGCCGCGAGCAGCCCCGGGACGAAGCTCGCGTCCTCCCACGCGGTTTCGCTGCGGAGCGGCGGAAAGTAGGGAAAGGCCTCGAAGCGCTCGCGGCTCACGGCAGGGACGCGCCGATAGCTATAAGGCACGCCCTCGCGCGGCTCGCCCGATCCCATGACCGTCACGGCGTCGCCGCTACGCGCAAGTTCGGCTGCCACCGACAAAAGCGCGACCTCGGCACCGCGATCGAAACGGTGAAATCCCGGCAAGGCAAACAACAACTTCATTCAATACCTCTGAGCGGCTGAGCGCGCGCGATGCGCGCTATTCGGTAATCAAGAGGAAAGCGGCGCGACCGGCGGCCGTCCCCGTCGCCTGCGGCATTAGCGCAAAGGAAGTTGCGAAGCGATGAAGGCGCGATGGAGATCGAGGCCGCCCGGGTCCGCGTCGCACGGTTGTCATTGTCCCCGCTAGCGCCGAACGAGACCATCCCAACGAGGCGCTTCCGGGCGAGGAGCTCGTTGAATCCGGAGACGTCTTGGTGGTTTCAGTCGAGCAGCGCGCCAAACTCTTCAGCCCCCCATGCCCCTGGTCCTCGAAGACGATCGCGCGGGGTACATACCGCGGACATAGCATAACTGGCGCCGGGAGCAACGCCGCCCCTTCCGTTTCAAAAGGATACACGCGGGATCGGGAAACGGTGGACGCCGGGCGCTCCCTATCCTAGGCGTGGGCGGGGTGTTTGCGGATTCGCGAACGAAATCATGGGGACAGGCTCTGGTGCGACGGCTGCCTAAGATCGGTGTATGGGCGGCGCTCGTGCTGTTTTACGCATGGCCGGCCCTGCTCAATGGCGGCCCCTTCATCTTTCCCGACACAAGCCATTATATCCGGGCTGCCGATGCCGCGGTGCTCTCGGTAACAGGCCATCGTTCGATCTGGTCGGATCGGCTCCTCAAGACGGCGCCCACGGGTGCGCCTGGCCCATCTGCCACGGGCGAGCCATCGTCGCCGAGCCGCGACGTGGTTGAAGGAGGCCGGACCGAAAAACAAGCGGGCAAGGTCCGCCCGGCGCGCACCGTTTTGACGGGACGCTCAATATATTATGGCGCCTTCCTCTACGCGGGGCTTGAAGGGCTCGGACGTTATGGCCCCGTCTTCCTGCAGTCTGCCATCGCGGTCGCGACGGTTGCGCTCTTCCTCTGGGGCGCGACAGGGACGCTCACACCGCGAAGTCGGCGGCGCTGGTTCTGGTTCGGCATGCTCGGCGGGCTTGTCACTCCGCTCCCCTTCTTCGTCTCGCGCCTCATGCCCGAGGCCTTCACCGGTCCGATGATTCTCGCCTTTCTCGCGCTCATCCTCTTTCGCTCGCAATATTCTCGCCTCGAGCGCGCTTTTCTTCTGCTCGTCGCGGCCGCGTCGATCACCTTTCACATCTCGCACATCCTGCTCATCCTCTCGGTCGGCGGCGGCGCCTTGCTATTGAATCTCGGGCGAAGGAACGGTTGGGGCATCCGGTTTCTGCTTCCCACGGGGCTCATTCTATTCGCCGCCGCGGCGCAGATGCTTTTCTCAGCAGGGGTGACCCGCGCGCTCGGCGCGCCGCCGACGGCCCCGCCCTTCCTTTCCGCGCGCCTGATCGCCGACGGCCCCGGCTATCGCTACCTTAAGAAGCATTGCGTACAGCGCGAATTTCTCTTGTGCGACTACCGCGACCGCATGCCGCAGCCGAGCGACACCATGTTGTGGAGCGACAATTCGCGCGACGGCATTTTCAGCACGCTTGACGAAGACGAAAAGCGCCAGCTGGGACGCGAAGATATCCGCTTCTACCTCGCGGTGATGCGCGAATATCCAGCTGACGTCCTGGGGTCGATCCTATGGTCAACCGGCGAACAGGCGCTGGCATTCAAACTCGACCATTTCAACTATATTCCCGAACACCGCGAGGGCGCGCGCGCCCATTTGCCGCCCGAGGCTTTCGCCTGGGTAGAGCAATCAGGAGCATACCGGGGGACCATCCCGATCAAACCGACGCTCATGGTAACAACCGCGATGACGATTGTTTCGCTTTTCCTGCTCGCCGCCGTTTCTCTCTCGCGGCGCGGCCGTGCGGTATGGCGGACCCCGGGTGCAAGCGCTGCGCTCCTGATCCTTCTCGCGGTCATCGCCAATGTCGTCATATGCGGGGGCATGTCGACCCCACATGGCCGCTACCTGATGCGGATCATCTGGCTGCTGCCGCTCGGGGTCATCGCCTGGGCGGCCGCAATAGCCGGGCCGCGCAGCGGATGGCGTGGGCATCAGCGCGGGGAAACGCCAGTCACGGAGCCGAGCTCATGAAGCTGATCATCCAGATACCATGCTATAACGAGGCAGGGACGCTTCCGGCGACCGTCGCCGACCTTCCGACCAAGATCGAAGGTATCGACACGATCGAATATCTCGTCATCGATGACGGGTCGAGCGACGGGACCGACGAGGTGGCGCGCGCGTGCGGCGTCCATCACATCCTGCGCAACCGCCGCAACATGGGCCTGGCGCGAAGCTTCCGGCGCGGTCTTGATTTTGCGCTTGGCGCAGGGGCCGACATCATCGTCAACACCGACGGCGACAATCAATATTGCGGCGCCGATATTGCCCTCCTCGTCGAGCCGATTGTCGCGGGACGCGCCGATGTCGTCATCGGCGATCGCCAGACCCAGACGATCGCGCATTTCAGTCCGGCGAAGCGCATGCTGCAAAAATTCGGCAGCTGGGCCGTGCGTCACTTCTCGGGCGTCGACGTCCCCGACGCGGTCAGCGGTTTTCGCGCGATTTCCCGCGCGGCCGCCTTCCAGGTCAATATCGTCTCCTCGTTCAGCTACACGATCGAAATGCTGATCCAGGTCGGCCAGAAGGCCATTGCCTATGAAGCGGTGCCCGTACGCACCAATCCCAAGACGCGCGATTCGCGGCTTTTCAAGTCGGTGTTCCGCTTCATCGAGCGCTCGGGCACAACGGCGCTGCGCATGTACGCCATGTATCAGCCGCTGCGCACCTTCGCGCTCATCGGCGCGATCATTGCCTTCATCGGCGTGCTGCCGATGCTGCGTTTCGTCTATTATTATTTCTTCTTCAGCGGCGAAGGCAAGATCCAGTCGCTGGTGATCGGCTCGGCCCTCCTCACCGTTGGTGCGCTCACCTTCATTCTCGGACTGATGGCCGATCTCATCGGCCGCAACCGCCAGCTCACCGAGATGACGCTCGAGCGGGTCAAGCGCATCGAAGAGATCGCCCTTGCCCGCGGGACCTTGCTACCTTTGCCGCCCGAACAGCCAGCGATAGGCAAAGAATTTGACCAAGGTCGAGACGGCGAGAACAACGAGCAGCGCAGCAGCGTAGGAGAGGATCGCGGCTGACCGGAGCGCTGCGAAGGCGAAGAATTCAGCGATCCGGAAAAGCGCATTGACCAACGCATAACGCCAAAGGTCGCGGCCGAGGCTTGCCTTGCTCGCAAAGACGAGGCGGCGTAGCGTCAGGAAATTGAAGGCGTAGGCGATCGCGAAGGACAGGCCGACGGCCGAGCGTTCGCCCATCCCTCCCCATTCGTGGAGGATGATTGGCAACAGGAAGGACAGCGACGCACTCGCGAGTGTCGCAAGCCCGAACCGCACCAAGGCGGCGATGAACGGCAGCCGCGCCCCGAGGTCAGCAGCCTGCGCACGAATGAAGACCGCGGCGCGTCCTATCATCACACTCTCCCGATGACGCAAGCCGCGCACATGAAGCGCGTCTAGCGTCCCGGGCGGGGCGTGCGCAAGCACACAGCGGTGCGAATCGGCACCGCCGCTTAGCTCCCAAGGACGGCACGAACCTCGAGCGAATTTGCCTAATTAATGTTAACATGGGCAACAGCGCGGCTGCTGCGCGCGGCAGCCTCTCGGAACGCACGCTTTTGCGTGCTTTCGGCGATGCCAAAATGATACGGAAGCTGCGACAAAATCCATGTTTCGCATTAGATGAAATTACTATAATTAGGCGAAATGGCAGGGTTTATAACATATCTTGTGTCAAAGAGGCGGATCGCCGCAGGCACGGCTGCGCTCGCCCTTCTTGCGACTGCATCGGTCACGGTCCCGTTCTTCAGCGGCGACGGCGGCTCCGTGCTGGCGCAGGCATCGGACACGCTGAAGCGTTTCGTCGACCGCTCCCCTGGCGAGCGCGGCGAGACCGACCTCATCAAGTCCAAGGTGAAGCGCGACTTCGGCGGCGCCCGCGCGCTCAGCCCGCAGCGCGATGGGCCCCAGGAACGCGCGCTCGGAAAGATTTTCGATACGCCGCCCGAAGATGCCGTCGAGCAGCTGAGCGACAATCCGCTCGGACCGCTGGCGCTCAATGATCCCGATCCCTCGCTCGTCCCGCTTGGTGACGTCGGCACCTTTGGCGGCACGCCGATCGGGCCCGGCTTCCCGGGCGGTATCGCGACGGTTGTCCCGCCCATTGCGGTCGATCCCGGGGGGCCGCCTCCGATTGATCCCCCGCCTCCGATTGATCCCCCGCCTCCGGTGACGGGCGCGGTCCCTGAGCCCGGAACCTGGGCGCTCATGATTCTCGGATTTGCGTTCTGCGGTGCCGCGCTGCGCCGCCGGGGCGGCCTCTTGCAAGGTCGTCCGGGCATCGCCTGATGCGCGGCTGGATCGTCAGCCTGCCGCTCGGCGCACTCGCGCTGGCGATGCTTGGTTACACCCTCGACAGGGCGAGCTGGGTCGCCCCTTCGCAGGCGGCGCGCGCCGCACCGCTCATCCCGACGCTCGCCGGACGGACAATGCTCTCCTCGCAGGAGGCGGAGATTGCCGCGCGTGCGGGGCTCGTCCCCGCTGGGGCCAAGTCGCTCCTCGATACAAAAAATCAGCTTCGGCACGGCGACTATGACTGGAACGAGACCGATATCCCGAAAGGCAAGATCGAGATCTGGGTTGACCTCCGCCGGCAGATGATTTCGGTTTTCCGCGGCGGCCACGAAATCGGGACGGCGGTCATCGTCTACGGCGCCGAGGAAATGGAATCGCCGACGGGTTCGTTCAAGATCCTTGCCAAGGACGCCGACTATCATTCGCGCAGCTATGATGCGCCCATGCCCTATTCGATGTTCATCACCAACACCGGCATTGCGCTCCACGGCAGCCCGATGTCGAGCCGCCGTGCGACCCATGGCTGCATCGGTCTCCCCGTGGATTTTGCCAAGCTGCTCTTCGCAGCAGCCGAGCGCGGCGATAGCGTAGAGGTGGTTCGCACCGACCCGCACAGCGTCGCGGCCGCCGAAAGCCGTCGCTTCAGCTAGCCGGGTTCGCCGGCCCTGCCCGCGACGGGCAGCTAATCTCCTTCTCCACTAGGCCGCGGCAGCAGCTTCGGCGCCAGTCACGAGCGAAACAGTCTTGAAAATTGCTTCCGGCATGCGCGCCGGCTCCGTCCGCACAAAAAGGACGGGCAATATTGGAACGGCTCGATCGAGCCGGTAGCCCGATACCGCGGCCGTTTACCTTCTTTTAGCTCCCTCGCGTTAGCTTTTCCCCGGTTTCGGGGATTTGCGCATGAAGCACATCGGCCTCAAGGCAGGAAAAATCGCGATTCTGGCAGCCGTCGCGCTCATAACGACCGGTGCCCAGCCGCGCCTCGGCGGGCTCGATGACCGCCTCCTTGCCAGCCACAACCGCGAGCGCGCGCTCATGGGTGTTCCGACCTTGCGCTGGAGTGACGAACTCGCGCGCGGCGCGCAGGAGTGGGCAGACCATCTCTCGGCAACGGGCCGTTTTGAACATTCGCCGAATATCCCCGGACGTCCGCTCGAAGGCGAGAATATCTGGGGCGGAACACCCGGGGCATTCCGGCCCGAGGACATGATCGGGCTTTGGCTGAGGGAAAAAGCCTATTTCCGGCGCGGCACCTTCCCGTTCAACAGCACGACAGGCCGTCCCCAGGACGTCTCGCACTATACGCAGCTGATCTGGAGCCGATCGGGCGAAGTGGGCTGCGGCATCAGCAACCTCGGGCGCGAGGAAATCCTCGTCTGCCGATACTCCGAGCCCGGCAATGTCCGCGGCTACGACCCGCTGGCGCCGCGCAACGCCGCGCCCGCGCCGCGTCTCCGCTACTCCCCCTTCAGCCGTCCGCTCGTCGCATCGGCAACCGGCGCTATCCGGTTGGCGTCGGCAGCAAGCGGCGAGATCGCCGGGGGCTCGGCCAGGCCTCCATTGACATCGCCCAGCGAGCCCGCCGTCTCATCCGCCAGGAGGAGGGGAGATTTTGGCGTGGCGTTCGCGGTCGGCATCACTCCATTCGCAAACAAGCCGGCTTCGCCGATCGCGTCGATCTGCGGCTGGTCCGCGAGCAACTGTTCCTGGCTCACCGACTGAGTGAAGGCGGCCCGGCGACCCCAGCCGCCTGTCCACCTATAGAAAATATGGCGATCGAGTTTCGCTATCTTGGCGAGCGAGCTTGCCCAATAGGGCACCACATAATCCGCGTGGTAATGGGTCGCCATGCCGACACTTGGCTCAACCGCTCCCGATAGCGCCTCGACAGCGATGCGCCGCGCGGCTTCCCAGCCCTGCCGCGTCGGAACCCGGGCAAGGCTTCCATCGCAGGTGAAGGTGAACTGGCAGCCCGTCCGCCTTTCCGACCCCTGGTAGACAACCCCGCAGATGCTGTTCGGGAACGCCGGGTGGCGCGCCCGGTTGAGCACGACCTGTGCAACGCCGCGCTTCCCCTTTTCGCTCTCCTGGCCCGCCTCGTAGTAGATGGCGGCGGTCAGGCAGTCGATAGCCGAACGCCGCCCGACGACGTCGAAACTACTGGCCGGCAGGACGAAGGGCGGCGCCGGCTCGATCGGGGCGGCCGAAAAAGGTAGCAGCTCATTTTCGGCTATCGCATCCTCAGGCGCGAGCTCCTTGTAAAGCTGCGGCTGAATGACGGGCGGCTTTGCGCTGACAATGGGGGCTGGGTCGTCAGCCTCGCGCGGCGCGTCGCCGCGGTGAAGCAGAGCCCAGGCGGCGAGCGAGAGGGCCGCGACCGTGAAAAGGACGAGCAGCGCCGCGATCAGGCGATCGCGCAGCCGCCCCTTATCGGTTCGAGTCCGGACCATATGCGCTGACCATTTCGGCACGCCGGCGGCTCTATGGCAAAGCCCGGCCTTCGTCCAGTGACTGCAACCAACGCCCGATAATTGTGCCTTGCTGGCACGCTTTGCCCCTTGAGACGCGTCGCCCATTGGCAGGCATCGTGCTTTGCTCTATCGGATATTCATGAGTGCAAACGCGGGGATATTCGATGGCAACGCTCGCTGAGCAATCACGATTTGGGCCGCCGTCGCTGCCCCAGCGCCTGTCGCTCGGCGCATTGGTCCTGATCGCAGGGCTCGCGCTCTATTCTATCCCCACCTTTCTCTTCGTCGTCCGCGAATCCTGGTCGGGCGAAGAGGGCGCGCACGGCCCGATCGTGCTCGCGACCGGGCTGTGGCTGCTGCATCGGCAGTGGGCCGAGGTACGGCATTTGCGCTCGGTCCCCGCGCAGGGTCCGGTGTGGGCGTTGCTCGCCCTGTTCATTCCGCTCACGATATTCGCCCGGATCACCCAGATCGTCGAGATCGAGGGCTATATGATGTACGCGACCGTACTCATCGTCCTTTACAGCCTTGTCGGCGTAAAGGTGATGAAGGGGCTGTGGTTCCCGCTCTTCTACCTCGCCTTCATGTTCCCGCCGCCTGAGACGCTCGTCGCCGCGGTCACCGTCCCGATGAAGATGTGGCTCTCGCAGGCCGCGGTCGGCTTCCTTCAACTCTTCAGCTATCCGATCGCCGGCGAGGGCGTGCGCATCTATATCGGCCAATATGAATTGCTGGTCGCTGCTGCCTGCTCGGGGATCAACTCGATCGTCTCGCTCGCGGCGATTTCGCTCTTCTACATCTATATGCGGCACCAGGCCGAGTGGCGCTATGCCCTCCTTCTCGTCCTGTTCATCGTGCCCGTCGCGCTGATCGCCAATTTCTTCCGTGTCCTCATCCTGATCCTCCTGACCTATCATTCGGGCGAGGCCACCGCGCAGGGCTTCCTGCACAATTTCGCAGGGCTCGTGATGTTTGGCATCGCGCTCCTCACCATTTTCGGGATCGATATTGTCTTGAAGCCCATCTGGGATCGTTTCACCGTGCGCAGCGAGGCGGCCCATGACTGACTCGCCCAGCCCCGCAATCTCGCGCCGTAGCGCCCTCATTGGCGGCGCCCTTGCGGCCGCGTCGGCTTTCGCCTTCGTCCGCCAGCCCGCGGTTGCCAACCCGATGGTCCCGGAAGAGACCTTCGATAAGTGGGTTCCGCGGAAGTTTGGCCGCTGGACGAGCGTTTCGGAGAGCGGCGTCGTTCTTCCTCCGCCCGATGCGCTTCGCGACCGGCTTTACGATAATCTTGTGACCCGCGTTTATGCCTCGCCGAGCGGCGTATCGGTGATGCTGCTCCTCGCTTATAACAATGCGCAGGACGGGGTGCTGCAGCTCCACCGCCCCGAGACCTGCTATCCCGTTGGCGGCTACGTGCTGAGCGACACGCGCAAGGTTGACATTCCGGTGGAAGGCCGCCGCATTCCTGCCAATTTCTTCACGGCAACCGGGCCTGGGCGGACCGAGCAAGTGCAATATTTCACGCGGCTCGGCGACGCTTTTCCGCGCAGCTGGGCCGAGCAGCGCATGGCCGTGATCCGCGCCAATATCGCGGGCGACATCCCCGACGGCATGATGATGCGCGTTTCAACGCTGGGGATGGACGCCCCCGAGGCCGAAACATTGCTGGACGAATTCTCTCGTAGTTTCATCCTCAATTCGCATGCCCGCCTGCAGCGCCTGCTGCTTGGCGCAAGCAGCAATACGTAAAAGGACCGATCGATGCGTTACAAGTCCGTCACCGCCATTGCCCTTTGTCTTTCGCTTACCGCCTGCGGCAAGGAGGCGACAGGACAAGTCGCCGCCGTGGTCAACGGCGAGGAGATCACGCTCCAGGAAGTCAATGCCGAGCTCGGCAACATCAATATTCCCGATGGCGTCGACAAGAAGGTGGTCCAGCAGGCAGCGCTCGAACGCGTGGTCGAGCGGCGCCTCCTCGCACAGGCCGCACGCGACGAGGGTCTCGACAAGACCCCCGACTATCTCCTGCGCGAGCGGCAGCTGCGCGATGCGCTCCTCGTCCAGCTGATGAGCCAGAAGACGCAGCGGGCGCAGCGCGTTCCCGAACAGGCCGAGATCGACAAGTTCATCGCGGACAACCCCGACATGTTCGGCAACCGCAAGATTTACGCGCTCGACCGGATCCAATTCCCGCTCCCCAAGGACATGGCGCAGCTCAAGGCCCTCGAGGATGACCACTCGATGGAGGAAGTCGCAGCGCATCTCCAGCAGCTCGGGATCAAGTTCGTGCGCGACAACGCGCAGATGGACTCCGCGCAGGCCGGCAAGACACGCATGCAGCAGATCCGCGCGCTTCCCGCGGGTGAGCCCTTTATCGCGCCCGAGAATGGCATGGTCACCGTCGCGGTGATCAAGAGCGAGCGCGCGGCCCCGCTCACCGGCGATGCGGCGCGGCCGGTCGCGGTCCAAGCCATTCAGAACCAGCAGCTCACGAGCGCGATGCGTGACCGGCTCAAGCAGGCCCGCGCCGCCGCCGAAATCAAGTATCAGCCCGACTTTGCGCCCAAGGCGCCTGCGAAACCCGCTGCAAAATAAGGGCGGCTCCGCGCCGATCCGCTAGGCACCCGCCCCCATGGGAGCGGGCGGCGCGTCGTCGCGCGAGCGCCCGGCGAACGCTGCAGCGGCGATCGCGGGATAGAGGAGAAAGCTGTTGAAGAGCGCATCGAGCGCGAACAGCAGCAAGAGCAGGAAGGCGAGCCGCGCGCCCGGGGCGTCCGGCGATCCCAGGCGCGCGGCAGCGGCAAGGCGTAGAAGTGCGCCGCCGAGCGCTGCGCAAAGGAACCCAAGGCCGACGAGGCCATAAGCACCGAGCACGAGAAAGGGCAGCCCCCAGGGACGCGTGGCCGCCGGCCGAAACCAGTCCCACCGCCCGGTGCCGAGAACGACATCGGCGCGCAGCAGCGGCAGGGTCTTGAGATCCTGGCCGACCCGCCATGAGGCCGAGCCGCGCCCGCTCGCGCGCAGCGCGCCCACGATGACCCGGCCGGGGGCGGTGTCGAAGGCGAGACTTCTAAGCGGTACGGCGCCGCTCACGTGGAGCGCACCGACCACGATGGCAGCGGCGAACGCGACCGGGAGCGCGAGGCGGAGCGCGCTGATCAGGCGCGGCACGAAGAGAAGCGCGAGCCCGGCCATAAGGAGAATGATCGCCCCAGCCGACTGCGATGCAAGCGCTGCGAGCGCGAGCAGACCGGCGGCCGCCGCCCACCGCGCTGCCGCCCCTTCCCGCGCCTCCTCGCGCCATCGCCAGGCGGCCGCCAAAGCCGCTGCGGCAATCCACAATCCATATTGATTGCCATGTTCGAAGAAGAGCTGCGGACGGAAGCCCACGTAGCGCTCGATGCCGTCGTGCGCGAATGGATTGGTTCCGTAGACCAGCGTGTGAATTCGAAAGCGGCTCACGCCCTCGATCGCTGCGAGCGGCAGAAGGGACAGGGTAAAGCCGGCGAGCATCGCCGCAAAGGCGCGCGCGTCATCGCGGCCGCGAAGATAGAGCTTTCCGGAAAGCCAGGGCAGGCCCCAGGCACCGAGCAGATAGAGCGAAGCTATGGGCGGCGCGGGCGACGCGCCCCCGACGAACAGGACCTGGAGGAGCGGCCAGAGACAGAAGCCCGCGATCGGCAGGTCCCACCAGTGCCAGCTGAGGCTGCGCCAGCGCGCGCGGTCGAAGAGAAGCGAAGCGAAGAGCGCGATCGCGGGGGCGGTCCACTGCTTGGTGACCAGCTGTACCGAGGGCAGCCCGCTGCCGACGATGGTGAATGTAAAACTGCCGGGCGGTGGCAGCGGTCCATAAGCGGCCGGTGGCAGCAGCAGCCACCCACCGATCAGCGCCGCCCAGAAAGCCTGGCGCGGGGGTGCCACCCGGAAGAGCAGGATGGCGACAATGCCCCAAAGGATATGCGCGGCGATGAGCACAAGCTG
>JBIQHE010000001.1:0-246230 GCA_044508875.1 Sphingomonadales bacterium
CCAACGATTGATCTTCCCCAAGAACAACATCGTCACGAATAAGAGCGGCTAGGCATATAAGGTTACCGATTGCCGAACGCGAACTTACCGATCCCATCCGCGCCCGCATGATCACCCGCCGCTCGAAACTATCGCAAATTAGCAGTTTTTCGCTCCCAAGAAAAGCATAGGTGCGCAAAAGCGCGGACGATGCTAATTTCCTTGCTCTTGCTTCCCCGGTGCGTCCGCGCCAAGGCAGCGCGCGATTCGGGTTTTGATGCAGAAGACGATAGAGATGACGAAAACATGGCAACCGCACAGCTGGCGCTCTCACGAGGCGCGCCAGCTCCCCACCTACCCCGACGGTGCCGCGCTCGAAGCGGCCGAGCGCGAGCTTGCAGGCTATCCGCCGCTTGTTTTTGCCGGCGAAGCGCGCGAACTGACGAGCGAACTCGCGCGGGTTGCCGAGGGCAAGGCCTTCCTGCTCCAGGGCGGTGACTGCGCCGAGAGTTTTGCGGAGTTCCATCCGAATAATATTCGGGACACGTTCCGTGTCCTCCTCCAAATGGCCGTAGTGCTGACCTTTGCGTCGAAAATGCCGGTGGTGAAGGTCGGGCGGATGGCGGGTCAGTTCGCCAAGCCGCGCTCGGCCGACATGGAAGAGGTCAACGGGACCTCACTCCCCAGCTATCGGGGCGATATCATCAACGATATCGGTTTCGAGGCGGAGGGCCGCGAACCCGACCCGGCGCGCATGATCAAGGCCTATAACCAGTCGGCGGCGACGCTCAATCTGCTGCGCGCCTTCGCGAACGGCGGGTACGCCAATCTGCATCAAGTCAACGCCTGGACGCACGACTTCATGGACCGCAGCCCCTGGGCGAAGAAATACCAGGAGACCGCTGCGCGCATTTCCGAGGCGCTCGCCTTCATGGAGGCCTGCGGCGTCACCCCGGAGACCGTCCCGCAGATCAAGGGCACAAGCTTCTATACCAGCCACGAGGCGCTCCTGCTTCCCTACGAACAGGCGCTTACCCGGCAGGACAGCCTGACGGGCGGTTGGTACGACACCTCGGGTCATTTCCTGTGGGTTGGCGACCGCACCCGCTTTGAGGGTTCGGCGCATATCGAATATCTGCGCGGCATCGGCAATCCCGTCGGAATGAAGTGCGGACCCAGTCTCGAGCCCGACGCGTTGCTGCGTCTGCTCGACACACTGAACCCCAATCATGTCGCGGGGCGCGTGACGCTCATCACCCGCTACGGCCATGACAAGATCGAGGCGCACCTGCCAAGGCTCGTCCGCGCCGTAAAGGAATCGGGTCACCCCGTCGTCTGGTCGTGCGACCCGATGCACGGAAATGTCATCAAGACCTCGACCGGCTACAAGACGCGGCCGTTCGAGCGCATCCTCGCAGAAGTTCGCGGGTTCTTCGCGGTCCACCGCGCCGAGGGCACGCATGGCGGCGGCATCCATATCGAGATGACCGGCCAGAATGTGACCGAATGCACCGGGGGCGCGATGGACGTTACGCAGATGGATCTCGCCGATCGTTATCACACGCACTGCGACCCGCGCCTCAACGCGGGACAGAGCCTCGAGCTTGCGTTCCTGCTCGCGGAAATGCTCAACCAGGAAATGAGCGAACGCGCGAAGCAGGCGGCATAAGCCGCCCACCGGGCACGTCGCCTCGGCGAAGCCGGGGCGCCGACGGCTTGGTTATTGCGCGCCCCCCGGCCAACGCCTGGTATCGGCGAACGCCCGCCCCAGCGCGACGTGGAGGTCGGCGTCCTCGGCGGCGCCGCCGAGGGGCACCTGGTCGGTGAAATTGTCACCCGGGCCGTGATAGTCGCTGCCGAGGAAGGCCTCGAGCAATCCCATGTCGGAGAAGCTGCCCCCGACCATCAGCGAGGGCACATTCTTGGCGCCGAGTGCCCAGCCGTCCTGCCGCTGAACGAAAGCATCCGCCTCGCCGTCGGTGTCGATCCGGCGTCCGAGGCTGGTGGCAACCTCTCGCACCATCGCGTCATAGGCGGGGCGGCCACGCCCGATCGTCGCGACCGGAGTCCCGCGGGGCGAAATGGCGATGGTGTCGATGTTGAGGGCGACCGTGATATCGCCCAGGGGCAAGGCGGGGTGATCCGCGAAATAATAGGCGCCGAGCAGCCCCTTTTCCTCCGCCGTGGTGGCAAGAAAATAAATGTCGCGGTCGGGGCGCGGACCGCGGCCAAGTCGCTTTGCAACCTCGATCAGCACCGCGATCCCGCTCGCATTGTCGACGGCGCCATTGCAGATGCGGTCTGCCGCGCCTGCGGGGCGGCAAATGCCCAGATGGTCCCAGTGACCAAGGAACAACACCGCCTTGCCGTCAGGCTTGGCGCCCGGCAGCTTCGCGACCACATTGTTGCTGACAAAGGGCCGGATCGAGGAGGTCGCGCTAAAATCGGCGGTCACGGGCAGAGAAAGGCCGCGATAGTCCGGCGACTTCGCCGCCTCGCGAAGTGCGCCCCCGTCCTGACCCGCCCGCGCGAACAGCGCGTCCGCCGCTTCGAGAGACAGAAATCCGCTGATCGCAGGCGCCTCGCTCATCTCCTGGGCGGGGCGTACCGTCTTGCCGCCGAGCGCACCGCGAAGCTGCGCCCAGGGCACGGCGTCGGTGGCCACCACGAGCACCGCGGCCGCTCCCGCCTCGGCGAGCATCTGACGCCGCTCGCGGTAGCGCAGCGGCCTGTCGCCAAAAGGCGGGTTGTCGAACAGCATGATCGCGAGCTTGCCCTTGACGTCGGTCGCGACTTTTCCTGCGCCGTCGATGCCGTAGCCGACGAACACGGCCGGCACGTCCTTCAACGTTACCGACGCATCGCGCCCCGTCAGCATGATGCCGTCATCCTCGAGCGCGAACTCGCGGCCATGGACGCGCAGCTTTGCGTCACCCGAAATCGCCTCGCTCTCGACCAGCGGTACCGGCTGCAGCCACGGTGTCGCACTGCCCGGTACGGCTTCGAGCCCTGCCTTTGCCCATTCGCCGATAATATAGGCGATGGTGCGGTTCTCCCCGTCGGTGCCGGGGGCGCGCCCTTCAAAGGCGTCGCCTGCCAGGACGCGGATATGCTCGGCCAGCTGCGCTTCGGTGACGGGAGCGTCGTCGCTCTTGGCAATGACTGCGGGGGCCGCGAGGGCGGTGAAGGCAAAAGCCGCAATGGCGGCGCGAAAGGCTGTCTTTTGCATGGCCCGGCCGCATGGCATGGACCGCCGAGCGAGGCAAGGCGCGTTCGTCGAACGACGAATGGAGCCCATGTCTTGCGCTGCGCAAGCGAAGAATTATCGGAGCGCCGCCCGCGCCAACAGCGCCCTTGCCGCCGCGACATGCATGTCCTCGATCATCCGCCCTTCGTGCCGCTGCGCGCCGCCCGTCGCTGCCGCGACAAGCGCCTCGGCCTCGGCGATCTCGCGCTCGGATGGCGCGAAGGCGAGGTTGCACGCCTCCACCTGCGACGGGTGGATCAGCGTCTTGCCGTCGAACCCGAGGCGTCGCCCCTCGCGTGCCTCCGAGGCGAAGCCGGGCGCGTCGTCGATCGCATTATAGACGCCGTCGAAGCACCAGACACGCTCCGCGCGCGCCGCGAGGACAATCGCCTGGATGGCATGGCTCATCGCACCGCGATCGGTTCCGTCCGGCAGCTTGAGTTCGTGCGCAAGATCGTTGAGGCCCGCGATCAGGCCTTGCGCCGCGGGGTCGGCTGCGACTGCGCGAGCGGCATAGATGGCCCCGGGGGTTTCGATCATGGCGAAGAGCGGCAGGTCAAGGGGGCGCGCCGGGTCGAGATCGGCCCGATCGTCGACCTTGGGAAGAACGAGGGCATCGAGCGCCAGTCCCCTCACCGCGGCGAGGTCCGCCGCCTGGTGCGGGCTGCCGCTGCCATTGATCCGAACCGCAATCCGCTTGCCTGCAAAGCCCGTCGTCACGGCTGCGCGCATCGCCTCGCGCGCTTCCGCCTTTCGGTCCGCAGGCACCGCGTCCTCAAGGTCGATAATGAGCATGTCAGCGGCGAGCGCGCGCGCCTTTTCGAGCGCGCGGGCGTTGGATGCGGGAACATAGAGGAGTGAGCGGGGAGCGAAATCGGTCTGTGTCATGCGCTTTTCTGTGGCGCAACTGCCCCTTAGCCGCAATAAGGAAGGCGTCTCGTACAGGCGATTTGCGGGAGGGGATGGTCTATGTATTTCGCGATCACGCTGGTGGTACTCGCGCTTGTCTTCCTGATCTGGGCGCTCACGCCGGTCCGGCAGGGCTACGCCTACACGATTGAGCGCTTTGGCCGCTACACCCATACGGCGCAGCCCGGCCTCAACTTCATCATGCCGATCTTCGACCGGGTCGGGCGCAAGGTCAACATGATGGAGCAGGTGCTCGATATTCCCGGGCAGGAGATCATCACCAAGGACAATGCGATGGTCGCGGTTGACGGGGTCGTCTTCTTCCAGGTGCTGGACGCGGCGAAAGCCGCCTATGAGGTGAGCGACCTCTACCTCTCGATCATGAACCTGACGACGACCAACCTCAGGACCGTGATGGGCTCGATGGACCTCGACGAGACGCTGTCGAAGCGCGACGAGATCAACACCCGCCTGCTGCACGTCGTCGACGACGCGACGACGCCCTGGGGCGTCAAGATCACCCGCGTCGAAATCAAGGACATCCGTCCCCCGGCCGACATTTCGAACGCAATGGCGCGCCAGATGAAGGCCGAGCGCGAAAAGCGCGCCGCCATCCTGGAAGCCGAAGGTATGCGGGCATCCGAAATTCTGCGCGCCGAAGGCGAGAAGCAGGGGCAGATATTGCAGGCCGAAGGCCGGCGCGAGGCCGCGTTCCGCGACGCCGAGGCGCGCGAGCGCGAGGCTGAAGCCGAAGCCAAGGCGACGCAGATGGTTTCGGACGCGATCGCGAGCGGAAATGCGCAGGCGATCAACTATTTCGTCGCGCAGAAATATGTCGAGGCCGTGAGCCAGTTTGCGACCAGCCCCAACAGCAAGACGATCCTCTTCCCGGTCGAGGCGACGCAGCTGATCGGCACGCTGGGGGGAATAGGAGAACTGGCCAAGGACGCGCTCGCAAAGCGCGAGGGGGGCGCCTGACATGCCAGACTGGCTCAACGGGCTCGAGCCGCATTGGGCCTGGCTGTCGCTCGGCGTACTGCTCGCTGCCGCCGAGATCATCATGCCCGGTTTTTTCCTGATCTGGATCGGAGCCGCCGCGATCGTCACCGGTGTTGTGGTCTGGATCCTTCCGCTCGGCATCCCGCTCCAGCTCGGGATCTTCGCTCTCCTCTCCTTCGTCGCTCTCTACGGCGGGCGGCGCTGGCTGAAGGCGAACCCGATCAGCTCGGCCGACCCGCACCTCAATCAGCGCGCCGGGCGGCTGGTCGGCGAGGTGCTGACGGTGACAAAAGCCATCGAGGACGGCCGCGGCCGCGCCAGGGTTGGCGACGGCGAATGGCCGGTTCGCGGCCCCGATGCCGCCGAGGGCGCGAAGGTCCGGGTGATCAGCGCCGACGGCGGCGTGCTGATGGTGGAGCCGGTTTAAGCCCTGTCCCCGGCGCTCGGCGGAAGCCGGTAGCTGTTTTTGCGCTTTTCAGAGAAAAAAGGGGGCGCCTCAGCCGCCACGCGGCCGTGAATAGATCGCGACCGCCTCGCCCAGCGCGTCGCTCTCGCCGATACGCTTGAACCCCAGCTTCGCCGCTACCCGCTCCGACGCCACATGGCCCAGGTTGATAATGGCACGCACCTCGGCCGCATCGAGATAGGCGTCGGCCCAGCCGAGCGCCGCGGTCATCGCCTCGGTCGCGTAGCCCGCGCCCCAATGGTCTGCATCAAAGGCCCAACCCGCCTCGGGGACGCCCTCGAGCTCGGGAATGCCGCGGCAGAAATAGCTTAGCCCGCCCATCCCGATCAGCCGGTCGCTGCCATGCTCGGCGAACACCCAATAGCCATAGCCCATCACCGGCCACAGCCCGGCGGCGCCCAGGAACTTGCTCCAGCTGACGTCGGGCGTACGCGGCTCGCCCCCGATGAAGCGGGTCACGCGCGGGTCTGCCCACATCGCCATGTGATCGTCCTTGTCGGCAAGGCGAGGTTCGCGCAGACGCAGGCGCTGCGTGTCGATCACGGGAGGCGATAGGGCCATCCTGCCCTCGCTATCAGCGGGTTCTCCCCACGACAAGAGCGCCGAAGCCCCCTGCGCGGCGCGCCGGCCGTCAGGCCGCGGCGGCCACCTTCCCGGCAGGCGTCACGGCATCGACATAATCCCTTTCATATCTGGCGATCAGCTCGCGGTCGTCGTGGTTCCAGGGGTGAAAGCCAGGCATGAAATAGGCAAGCCAGGGCAGAAAGCTCTTGCGCAGAATACCCGGCTTGCCGAGCAGATACCACCAGATGCGCGCCGTGACGCGCGAGCCGGTCAGGCCGTCCTGCGCAAGCAGCACCTTCATTCCGTGTACCCGCTTCGGCCAGAAGCGCGAGGTGACCGCGAGCATCATCAGCGACTTCGCCTTCCAGCGCCGCCAGCGGCTCCAGTCCTTCGTGGCGTGGAGCCAGGTGTCATATGCGACACCCTTATGCTCGATTTCCTCGATCGCGTGCCATTTCCACAGCATCGCCCACTCGGGCTCGGCACCCGCGTAGATTTCGGGGTTCCGCAGCATGATCGCGGCGAGCATGGCGGTATAATGTTCAAGTGCGATCGTCGCCATCAGGTTGACGATTGGCGGGCGCTCGCGAATGAGGTTCATCACATTGTCGACGTCGGCCTCGAGCTCCGACAAGTCATAGCCCGCCTCGGCCGCCTTGCGGTTGAAGACGACATGCTCGCGGCTGTGGATCACCTCCTGCTGCGTGAAGGCGCGAATTTCGCGGGCGAGCTTGTCAGGCACTCCGTTGCGGTGGGCCTTCACAGCCTCGATGAACATCGCCTCGCCCTTGGGAAAGGTTACCGACAGCGCGGTATGAAAGACCGAGGCAATGGGATCGCCGTTCAGCCACCAGCGTCCTTGCCGCTCGTCGCGGCCGAAGCGCCGGTCACGCGGCGTGATCGAAAGATCAGCGGGAGTCGGGGAGAGCGAAAGGCTGGACATATCTTGTTCACCGGCGAATAGGGGGGTGGCGCGGCGGTGCCGCAGGGGCATTGATTAGGAATTACTTACAGTGGTGTCAATTGCAAAGAAGCGGCTCAGCCCGGAAGAAAGCCGGTCGGTCGCGCTCGAAGCAGCGCGGCAGATCCTGATCGAGATGGGACCGCAAGCCGTGACGCTGAAGGCTGTCGCTTCGCGGATCGACCGCACCCATGCCAACCTGCTCCATCATTTCGGTAGCGCTGCGGGACTGCAGAAGGCGCTCGCGGCCTATCTTGCCGAGACGGTGTGCGATACGATCGCTGCCCGAATGACCGGCTCCCCTCCCGGCGAGCGCAATGTGCGCGAGATCGTCGATCTTGCCTTTGACGCCTTCGACAGTGGCGGGGCGGGCGCGCTCGCGACCTGGATGGCAGCAACCGGTAACGACGATGCGCTCGACCCGATTATCGCAGCGATCCACCGATTGATCGACGGCATGGCGCCCGATGCGCACGAGAAGCGCCTGATGCATGAAGATACGCTCGCGCTGGTCCTGATGGCCATGGGTGACGCGCAGCTCGGCGGCGCGATGGCCGAGGCGCTCGGCCTGCCGCGCGATACCGCGCGGGCGCTCGCAACCGAGCTCATCACCGGCCGCATCACCGCTTTCTGGGCCGAGCAGGGCGGACAGTCCGAGGGATAAAGCTGGCAAACGCCGGCTCCGCAGGTTAGAGGACGCCATCCCTCCATTCCGTTCCACCGAGCGAAGCCCAGATACTCATCGGCCGCCTCGTGCAATGGAGTGTCTCGACTTCGCTCGACACGAGCGGAATTTCCAGTCTAGTTTCTGGCATCCGCCCCGAAAGCACCATCCATGCACTTCCTCGACCAAGCCAAGATCTTCATCAAGTCCGGCGACGGCGGCCCCGGCGCCGTGTCGTTTCGCCGCGAGAAATATGTCGAATATGGTGGTCCTGACGGCGGCAATGGCGGCAAGGGCGGCGACGTGATCTTCGAGGCGGTTGCAGGCCTCAACACGCTGATCGATTTTCGCTACACCCAGCATTTCAAGGCCAGGCGCGGCTCTCCCGGCGCCGGACGCGATCGCACGGGCGCAGGAGGCCCCGATCTCGTCATCCAGGTTCCGGTCGGAACCCAGATCCTCGCCGATGATGAGGAACGCAGCCTGCTCGCGGATCTCACGCAGGAAGGCGAACGCATCGTCTTCCTTCGCGGCGGCGACGGCGGGCGGGGCAATGCCAGCTACAAGACAAGCACCAACCGCGCGCCGCGCCAGCACGGCCCGGGCTGGCCGGGCGAGGAAATGTGGGTATGGCTGCGACTGAAGCTGCTCGCCGACGCGGGGCTGGTCGGCCTGCCCAATGCCGGCAAATCGACCTTCATCAATGCGGTGACCAATGCCCAGGCCAAGGTCGGGTCTTATGCCTTTACCACGCTTCGCCCGCAGCTCGGCGTCGTCAGCCACAAGGGGCATGAATTCGTGATCGCCGACATCCCGGGCCTGATCGAGGGCGCGGCCGAGGGTGCGGGGGTCGGCGATCGCTTCCTTGGTCATATCGAGCGGTGCCGCGTATTGCTTCACCTGGTCGATGCAAATGATACCGATGTCGCGACGAGCTATCGCATCGTCCGCGACGAGCTCGAAGCTTATGGGGCCGACCTGGTCGACAAGCCGGTCATCGTCGCGCTCAACAAGATCGACACGCTCGACGAGGAGCTTGTCGCCGCGCTTTCGGCCGAACTCCGCGCTGAAAGCGGCCAACCCGTCATGGCGATGTCGGGAGCCAGCGGCGCCGGGGTGGACGCGGTCCTCGACAAGCTGCTCGAAGCGATCGGCCACCCCGAGACGGGCGTGGAGGAAGACGCAGAGAAGAGCGGCGACTGGTCGCCGATCTGATCACCGCGCCTCTAGCACCATGTTGAACGGGCCTTCGGTCGCCCGCCGCACCGTCTCGAACCCGCCCTTGCGTATGATGTCCGAAAGCCGCGCCTCGCCCGCTTGCGCGCCCAGCGCCTCGCCCACCTCCTGGTCGAGCGAGGTTGGCACGCAGATCATCGTCGAGGCATTGTAGTAAAGTCGTCCGACCGGGTTCATATTCTGGGCGGGCGCATCTCCGGCGATCGGCTCGACGATCATCCAATGGCCGCCCGGTGCCAAAATGCGGCGCATATGCGCCGCACAGCCGCGGGGATCGCCCATATCGTGCAGGCAATCATACATGGTGATGAGGTCAAAGCCCTCCTCGGCGATATCCTTTGCCGGAGCGACCTCGAACCGCACGCGGTCTCCATAGCCATGCCCGGCCGCATGCCGCCGCGCTTCATCGATCGAGGGTGCGTGGAAGTCGAAACCGACGAACGCGCTTTCCGGATAGGCATCGGCCATCAAGAGGGTGGAAAAGCCGACGCCGCAGCCGACATCCGCAACCTTCGCCCCCCGGCGCAGCTTTGCCTCGGCTCCCTCAAGTGCGGGAATCCATTTCTGGACGATATTGTTGACATAGCCCGGCCGAAAAAAGGCTCCGGTTGCGCAGAACAGGCAGCCTGCGTGATCACCCCAGCGCACGCCCGTGCCGCGGCGGAAACATTGTTCGACCTTGGGCTCGGCCTCGATCATCGCCGCGATCAGTTCGAAGGCGCCGGCAAGGTAAACGGGGCTCGCGGGATCGACGAACACCATTGCCTGCTCGGGCGACAGGCTGAACCGTTCCGACGCCGGATCATAGTCGATATAGCCGTTCGCGGCCTGCGCGAGGGCCCATTCGCGAACATAGCGCGCGTGCAGTCCGCCCGCGCGTGACGCAAGTTCTGACGCCGTCGCCGGCGCCTCGGCCAGCGCATCGAACAATCCGAGCCGAAATCCCAGCCGCACCGTCGATACGCTCATCCCGCCGCCAAGGTCGCCCAGCATCTTGCCGACGAACGCGTGCAGCCGGTCTTCATCGATTGTCGCCGCCATCTGTCCTCTCCTCAAGAAGGGGGGTGTGTGCGACTCTCCAGAAGCGCTCGATGAGGAGGCAAGCATAGCATATTGCCCCGAGAGAGGCACGCAGAGCGCAGATATTCGCATTGGCACCCATGCACGCTCGCGCTATCGGCGGCGGGATGAGCCTGTTCCCACCCGCTTCCTGCTCACGCCTGGTCGTCAAGATCGGATCCGCGCTGCTCGTCGATGACATAGGCGCGGTGCGCCGCGACTGGCTCGCGGGGATCGCTTCCGATATCAAGGCGCGGACAAACGCAGGTCAGCAGGTCGCGGTTGTCTCGTCGGGCGCCATCGCCCTCGGTGCGCGGCGGCTCGGCCTCCCCAAGGGCGGCCGAGCCAGCCTTGAGGATGCGCAGGCCGCGGCGGCCACGGGCCAGATCGCGCTGAGCCAGGTCTGGGCCGAGGTGCTTGGAGCCGAGGGGCTGACCGCCGCGCAGATGCTCGTCACCCTCGACGATCTGGAGCATCGCCGCCGCTATCTCAACGCCGCGGCGACGCTCGACCGGCTCCTCAGCCTCGGCGTCGTGCCGGTCATCAACGAAAATGACAGCGTCGCAACCGCCGAGATCCGCTTTGGCGACAACGACCGGCTCGCGGCACGCGTCGCGCAGGCGGCAGGCGCCGACGCCGTCATCCTGCTCTCCGACATCGATGGGCTCTACGACCGCAACCCCGCGCTGGAGGGCGCCCGGCATATCGCTCGCGTTGACCGCATCGACGCCGCCATCGAGGCGATGGCCGACACGCGCTCGGCATCGGGCATGGGGTCGGGAGGGATGGTATCGAAGATCGCGGCGGCGCGGATCGCAGGCGCCGCGGGCGCGAACCTCGCCATCGCCTCGGGGCGGACCCCCCGGCCGCTGTCGACCGAGCAGCGCCACACGCTGTTCGTCGCCGACAAGGGCGCGAGCGCACGCAAGGCGTGGCTCGCCGGCGGGCTGACTGCAAAGGGCCGCCTGTCGATCGACGCCGGCGCGGTGAAGGCGCTCGGCGGCGGTGCGAGCCTCCTTGCCGCGGGGGTGACCGCCGCGAGCGGCCAATTCAAGCGCGGCGATATTCTCGACATCGCGGGACCCGACGGCCGCGTCGTCGCGCGCGGTCTTTCCGAATATCCCGCGGCCGACGTCGCCGCGATATTGGGGCTCGGCCGCGAGGCGCAGGAAGCGGCGCTCGGCTATGCCCCGCGAAGCGCCGTTGTCCACCGCGACCATTTGGTGCTCTTGTGACCTTTCCCACGCTCGCGATGACGGGCGCGACCGGCTTCGTTGGCGGCGCAACCTTGCGCGAGGCGATCGCATCAGGCTGGCACGTTCGCGCGCTCACTCGCCGCGAGCAGCCCGAGCGCGAGGGGGTGACCTGGATCAGGGGCACGCTCGAGGAGCCGGGCCGCCTCGCAGAGATGGCGGCGGGCAGCGACGCGCTTCTCCACATCGCGGGGGTCGTCAACGCGCCGACAAGGGCCGCGTTCGAGGCCGGAAACGCGATTGCGACGAGCCATGTCATCGGTGCCGCGCGCGCCGCGGGCGTTACGCGCTTTGTCCATGTCTCCTCGCTCGCAGCGCGCGAAGCCGGCATTTCCAACTATAGCTGGTCGAAGGCACGCGCCGAGACGCTCGTCCGTGCGAGCGGACTCGATTGGACGATCGTGCGTCCGCCCGCGGTCTTCGGCCCCGGCGATACCGAGATGCTCGACCTGTTCCGCATGGCCCGGCGCGGCATCGCGCTGCTCCCGCCCGCGGGGCGCATGTCGGTAATCTATGTCGATGAACTTGCGCGCCTCCTTGTTGCCCTTTCCTCCGACCGCGCGCTCGCCGTCGGTGCCACCTACGAGCCAGACGATGGCCATCCCGGCGGATGGTCGCACAGGGGCTTCGCGCGTGCGATTGGCCGCGCGGTCGGCCGCGGCCACGTCTCGACGCTCGCAGTGCCCCGCCTGGTCCTGAGGGTCGGCGGGCGGCTCGACACGCTGGTCCGCAGGGACCGGGCCAAGCTGACCCCCGATCGGGCGCGATATATCGCCCACCCGGACTGGGTGGTCGCCGCAGGCGCCTTTCCACCCCCTGCGCTCTGGCGGCCCGAAATTTCGACCAGCGACGCACTTGCCGAAACGGTTCGCTGGTACCGCCGCGAGGCCTGGCTCTGATCTCTTGCGCGCTCCCCTTGTTGATGGACCCTCGTGCCCCGTCGGTCGAAGCGTGCATTGCCAAGGATGATCGGCATCACTAGGTCTGGGGCATGACCGACAGCACCGCCACGCCGCCGAATGACAAGCTGGGCCCGTGGGCCATCCCCGTCCGCCGTCCGCTGCCAGGGCACGAAGCGCCAAAATCGACCACCAGTTTCCCGCGCAAGGTCTGGCGTCTCCTGGTCGCGATCAAGGACGGGCTCGCGCTGGTCTTCCTCCTCATGTTCTTCGCGCTCCTCTTCGGCCTGCTCTCGAGCCGCCCCAATGCCGCGCTCCCGGTCCGCGAAGGGGCGCTTCTGCTCGAGATCGACGGAATCGTGACCGAACAGCCATCACAAATCGACCCTTTCGCGGCGCTTTCAGGCGCGCAGGGTTTCAAGGAATATCGCGTTCGCGACGTCGTCCATGCGCTCGAGACCGCCGCCGACGACAAGCGCGTAACCTCGGTTGTGCTCGACCTCGATCGCTTTCTCGGCGGCGGACAGGTCTCGCTCGCCGAGATTGGCGCCGCGATCGACAAGGTGCGCGCCAGGAAGAAACCCGTGCTCTCCTTTGCGACCGCCTACACCACCGACAGCTATCAGATCGCCTCGCACGCGAGCGAAATCTGGTCCGACCCCATAGGCGGAGTTGCTGTGGCGGGGCCGGGAGGCTCACATCTCTACTACAAGGGACTGATGGACAGGCTCGGGATCACCGCGCACATCTACCGCGTGGGCACCTTCAAGAGCGCGGTTGAGCCCTTTTTGCGCAGCGACCAGTCGCCCGAAGCGAAAGAGGCCGATCTCGCCTATGCATCGGTGCTTTGGGACAAATGGAAAAGCGACGTCAAGAAGGCGCGGCCGCAAGCGAAGATCGACGCCTTCATCGCCGACACGCCCGGCCTCGTCAAAGCCGCCGGCAATGATCTTTCCAAAGCGTCCCTCGACGCGGGACTGGTGGACAAGATCGGCAGCCGCATGGCGTTCCAGACCCGCGTCGCCGAAGTGAGCGGCGCCTATGACAAGAGCAAACCCTGGGAATATAATGCAATCCCGCTCGACAATTGGGTCGCCGCCAACCCGCCAGCAAAGAAGGGCGCAGCGATCGCGGTCGTCCCGGTGATCGGCGAGATCGTCGACGGCAAGGCATCGAACGGTACCGCAGGCGGCGAGACCATCGCGCAGCATGTCCTCGACGCCGCCGCCGACAACGGGGTCAAGGCGATCGTCCTGCGCGTCGATTCGCCTGGAGGCTCGGTGCTCGCATCGGAGGAAATCCGTCAGGCGCTGCTCTCCGCGAAAAGCAGGAAAAAGCCGATCATTGTCTCGATGGCGAATGTCGCCGCCTCGGGCGGCTACTGGGTGGCGACCCCCGCCGACCGCATTTTCGCCGAGCCCGACACGATTACCGGCTCGATCGGTGTTTTCGGCATCCTTCCGAGCTTTGACCAGGCGCTCGCCAAGATCGGCGTCACCGCCGACGGCATCGCGACGACCCCGCTTTCGGGGCAGCCCGATCTCCTTGGCGGCGTGAATGACGCGTTCAACCAACTTGCGCAGGCGAGCGTCGAGGATATCTATGCGCGCTTCACCGGGCTTGTCGCCAAGAGCCGCAAGCAGCCGGTAGAGAAGATCGAGACCATCGCCGAAGGCCGCGTGTGGGCGGGCGGCACCGCGCGCCAGCTCGGCCTCGTCGACCAGTTTGGCGGGCTGCCCGAGGCGCTCGCCGCGGCTGCGAAGCTCGCGAAAGTCGACGGCGATTACCACGCCAAATATTTCGAGGACGAGCCGAGCGAATTTTCAAAAATGCTCGCCGGGCTATTCGGGGCTGAGCAGGAGGAGGCCGCAGCCGCGCCGCGCGGCTGGTTCGGCATCGCCGCCATGAAGCGCCGGCTCACCGAGCAGCGGCTGGCCGCGGACCTATCGCTGTTGACCGAGGCAGGGTCGGTGCAGGCGTCGTGCCTCGACTGCCGCGCCTTCCTGCCCGCCGTGCCGCGCGCGCGCCGCGCGGACACCAGCGGCTTGCTCGCGAGGCTGGCGCTCTTGCTGAATTGACGATCTCGTCCCGCTGAGGGGGGGGAGCCAATCAGGCCGCGACACCTGCGCTTTCTGCGTGATCGGCTATGGCGCCGGTCAGCGTGTCGACCAGCGCAAGGGGCAGGTCGTGCCCCATACCGGGGATCGTGATCAGCCGCGCCCCGGCGATGTTCTCGGCGGTGTCGCGTCCGCCAGCCAGCGGCACGAGCGGATCGTCTTCGCCATGGATGACGAGGGTCGGCGTCCGGATCTCCTTCAGCATTGGGCGGCGGTCGCCATCGGCAATGATCGCCGCCATCTGGCGCGCGACGCCCTGCGGATAAAAGCCGCGCTCATAATCGGCGCGAACCCGGCGCTGCAGCCGGACTTCATCGGGTGGGTAGGCAGGACTGCCGATTACCCGCGCCGCGCGGACCGAATAGGCAATCATCTCCTCGGCATCGCCCCCCATTGGACGGTTCGCGAGCGCCCGCATCGCTTCCTTTTGTGCGCGCGGCAGGCGGCGGTTGCCCGTGGTCGACATGATCGACGTCAGCGATAGAACGCGCTCGGGAAAGCGCGCCGCGATGTGCTGGACGATCATTCCGCCCATCGATGCTCCGACGATATGCGCGCGATCGACACCGAGCTGGCCCAACAGCGCGATCGCGTCGCTCGCCATGTCGGCAAGCGTATAGGCCGGGCGCACCGGCAGCCCGATGGCTGCCTTGACGAACATCCATTTAAGGTTGGGCACCCCGGCGGCCTCGAAGCGCGTCGACAAGCCGACGTCGCGATTGTCGTAGCGAAGGGTCCGGAACCCTCGCGCGTTGAGTGCATCGACGAATTCATCCGGCCAGAGGGTCAATTGTCCGCCGAGGCCCATCACCAGCAGGATCACCGGCGCGTCACGCGGCCCCTTGTCTTCATAGCTTATCGAAAGGCCGTTAGCCCTGGTCTGCTGGACCTTCATGCGCATATTTCCATCAGCTGGCGGTTGCGGGGCGATAATGGGCGGAATCGCTCGTGAATTCGGCGCGGCCATAGCTCGCGAGCTGGCGCTCGATCCGCCGCACGAGCCGCCGGTCGGCAAGGCGGCGGAGACCCGGGAGGCGCGACGCGGCGCGGTAGGCGGCCATGCGCCCCGCGACCGCCAGCATCGTCGCGCCGTAAAGCAGATGGTCGCGGCGCGAGACCGGCACCCCGACTTCAGCGGCGCGCGCCTCGTCCCCGGTGAGGAAGGCCTTGACGAAGAAGACACGGCTGACCGAACGTTCGAGCCGCCGCTTGATGCGTCCCTTAGGCGAAAGATCGGCCGAAAGTTCCGCCTCCATCGTTGCACGCAGCAGCCCGCCGCAGACGCGGTCGTCATATTCATAACGCAACGTCGCACTGCGCGTGCGCCAGATGCGCACAATTTCCTCTGGCGTGTCCGCGAGAAGATCCTCGGGCAAGCCGAGGAGATAACAGCGGTAGCGCGCGAGTTCGACCCGCGCGCGCTCGAGCCGGGTGAAGCGCGTGCGCCCCTTCGCCAGCACCTCCTGTGACAGGAAATAGACAGGGATGAGCCCCGCGGGCATCTGGTCGAGCTGGGGGATTGGCACGCCATAGGTTTCGGCATCCCACATGCCCGGCCGCGACAGGACGTTGACGCGCACCATCGAGTGCATCAGCCGAACCATCGCTGCGGCCTTGAAACCGGGACCGAAACGTTCGAGCGCCCCCGGCAGCGCGGTCGTTGCAAAGAAGGTCGCCGTCTCCTTGACACGGCGGGCCGCGGTTGCGTGGCCAAGGGTGCCGGTCAGCGCCATCGGCAGCGCTGAATATTTGTTGAGGAAGGTCGCGATGAACGCGCCGCGGATCAGAAAGGGTGAGAGGTTTGCGGTCGCGTTACGCTCATAGGCTGCGCCCTCCTCGACCAGGTCCATGTCGAGCCACGCGGGTGTCTGCTCCATCTCGCGGATCAGGGCGACGAGTTCAGGCGGCGCACCCTCGACCGCCTCGACGCCCTTGTCGCAGGCCTCGACCAGCATCGCGACGGTGCGCTGGAAGCCGAGGCCCGGCATCAGGGCTGCATAAGCATCGCCGGTGCGGTCACCCAGCATCGTATATTCGCGGATTCGCGCCAGCAGCTCAGGGTCTTCGAGATAGGCATTCCGGTCGGCGCCCCGTACCCGGCCCAGTTCGCTCACTGCCTCGGCCTCGGGCGCCCAGCGCTCGGGGGGGCTGTCAAAATCGAAGCGCCCGAACAGATCGGGCAGAGCCTTCGCCTGGCCGAGCACCCGTTGGGCGATCGCGCTGACATCATTGTTCATAGAGCGAACCTGCCACAGATTCGCGAATTGGCAAGCCTATCCGCCTTTGGGTCCGCGGTAGGCCGGGAGGCCCAATGACCAGTGGATCGCCGCGCCGCGCAGCGCGAAACCGGCGAGAGCGCCCACAACCGCCGCGACCGCCGTCCCGGTCCCGAGCCACTCCAGCAGCAAGAAAAGCCCCGACGCGAGCGCCGCCGCGGTGACATAGACTTCGGGCCGCATGATGATGGACGGCACTCCCGCCAGAACGTCGCGAATGGTACCGCCGACGCAGCCGGTAATCACGCCCATCAGCAACGCGGGCGCGGGCGGCACCCCCCAAGCGATCGCCTTGGCGGTGCCGAACACGGCATAGCCTGCAAGACCGACGGCGTCGGCCCATTCGAGCAATTGCCCGCGCCACCAGCGTTCGGGCGTCACCCAGACGACCACGGCGATCGCGATGCACATCGCTGCGATGGCGCCGTCATGCACCCAGAAAACCGGGGCGCCGATCAGCAAGTCACGCACGCTGCCGCCGCCAACCCCGGTGACGAGCGCAAAGAAACTCGCGGTAACCAGGGTCTGCCGGAGCCGCACCGCCATCAGCGCGCCCGACAATGCAAAAACGCCGATGCCGACCAGATCGAGCAGCCGGATGATCAGCGCATTGTCGATGCCGGGCATCGCCGGGGCTATTCCGCCGCCGGGCGCACGCCGCCAATGATGGACAGCATGATGGCGGTTACCGCGTTGCGGATTGCGGGCTCGGCCTGGGGGGCGAAGACGGGGGAGTGGTTGGTCGGCGCGGGCTCACCCCTGGCCTTGAGGCTTGCAAGGAGCGCGGGGTCATATCCGCCGATGCCGAAAAATACCGACGGCACGCCGGCCGCGACATATTCCGAATAATCCTCGCTACCCGACAGCGGCGCCGCGCTCGCGGGGGCGAAGACGAGCCCCTTGCCAAACACGGGCCCGAGCAGTGAGGCGGCCGCCGACGCCATCGCCTCGTCATTCATGAGCACGCCGGTACCGCCCAGATAGGTGATCGTCGGTTCGGGCGCATTGCCCATCGCCGCGGCGGCCTTTGCAGCGCGCGCGGTGCCGGTGCGCAAAAGCTCGCGCACCTCGGGCGACTGCGAACGAAGGTTCACCTTCACCTCGGCGCTGTCGGGAATGATGTTGGGGGCGCTCCCCGCGTGGATCGCGCCGACCGTCAGGACGCCGAACGCGGCCGGGTCCTTCTCACGGCTGATCAGCACCTGGGCGTCGGTCACGAAGCGCGCTGCGATCGGAATCGGGTCAATCGTCGCAGCGGGCATTGACCCGTGTCCACCGCGGCCATGAAAGACAACCGAATAGCTGTCCGACGCCGACGCGGACGGCCCGGCCTTGATCGCCACGACGCCGGAGGGAAGGTTGCTGACATGCGCAGCGAAGCCGAAATCCGGCTTGGGAAAGCGGGTCAGGAGTCCGTCGTCGAGCATTGCCCGCGCGCCCGTCAGTGTTTCTTCGGCGGGCTGACCGATCAGCACGGCGGTGCCCGACCAGCTGTCGCGCAGCGCCGAAAGCGCCTGCGCGACGCCGATCAGATAAGCGACGTGGGTGTCGTGACCGCAGGCATGCATGACGGGCACATCCTTGCCCTCATAGCTCGCGCGTGCCTTGCTCGCCCAGGGAAGACCTGTCTTCTCCTCCATCGGCAGTGCATCCATGTCGGCGCGCACGAGGATGGTGGGGCCATCACCATTGGTGAGCACGCCGACGACCCCGGTGCCGCCGACCTTCTCGGTCACGGTAAAGCCGGCCTTGCGGAGCTGCTCAGCGAGGATTTTCGCGGTGCGAACCTCCTGCATGCCAAGTTCGGGGTGGAGGTGCAGATCCTTGTAGATCGCCTCGAGCGCAGGATAGTTCCTGTCGAGCAGCGCCGACAACCGCGCCTGGGCAGCGCCCATGTCGGGCGCCGCCTCAGCGCTGGTTGCCGTTAGCAGAAGGGCCAGCGAAGCCGTCCCCAAAAGCCCGCGCTTCGCCATATCCTCTTCCCCCCTGTGCCGACCGTCAGATGTGGATCGGTTTTCCAGTCACCGCCATCGCGGCTTCCTTGATCGCCTCGCTATGCGTCGGGTGGGCATGGCAAGTGTAGGCGATATCCTCGCTGGTAGCGCCAAATTCCATGGCCTGCGCGGCCTGCGCGATCATCGTGCCGGCAACGCTCGCGATGCACCAGACGCCGAGCACGCGATCGGTCTTTGCATCGGCGATGACCTTCACGAAACCATCGGGCTCGTGGTTGGTCTTGGCGCGGCTATTGGCGAGCATCGGGAATTTGCCGACCTTGACCTCGCCCTTCTCCTTCGCCGCTTCCTCGGTCAGCCCGACGCCCGCGATTTCGGGCCACGTGTAGACGACCGACGGGATGACGTCGTGGTTCACGATTCCCGTCTGACCCGCGATATTCTCGGCGCATGCGATGCCTTCGTCCTCGGCCTTGTGCGCGAGCATCGGACCAGGCACCACGTCGCCGATCGCCCAGATACCGCCGACCGCTGTGCGGAAATCATGGTCGACCTCGATCTGGCCGCGCTTGTTGACCTCGAGGCCAGCCTTGTCGAGGCCAAGCCCCTCGGTGTTTGGACGGCGCCCGATCGAGACGAGCACGACATCGGCTTCGAGCGTTTCGGCCTCGCCCCCGGCAGCGGGTTCGAGCGTCAGCACCGCTTTCTTGCCCTTTACCTCGGCCTTGGTGACCTTGGTCTTGAGCTTGAACTCGATCCCCTGCTTCCTGAAGATCTTGTTCGCTTCCTTGCGGACGTCGCCGTCCATGCCGGGCAAGATCTGATCGAGGAACTCGACGCAGGTGACCTTGGCACCAAGACGGCGCCAAACGCTGCCCAGTTCGAGCCCGATCACCCCGCCGCCGATCACGACCATGTGACCAGGCACCTTCGGAAGTTCGAGCGCGCCCGTTGAATCGACGATGACGCCAGCCGCATTATCGACCTCGACGCCCCGAAGCGGTGTGACCGACGATCCGGTCGCGATGATGATATTCTTCGCGCGCACGGCCTTGCCCGCCACCTCGACCGTGTCGCGCGATGTGAATTTGGCATAGCCTTTCAGCCAATCGACCTTGTTCTTCTTGAACAGGAACTCGATACCGCCCGTCAGGCCCTTGACCGCATCCTTGCGCTGGGCGTGCATTGTATCGAGGTCGAGCTGGGGCTTAACCTTGATCCCCATTTTCTCCATCGCACCGCCGGCCGCGGCTTCATAATATTCCGAGGCGTGGAGCATCGCCTTCGAGGGAATGCAGCCGACGTTGAGGCACGTGCCCCCCAATGTCTCGCGCCCTTCCGCGCACGCGGTCTTGAGGCCGAGCTGCGCTGCGCGAATCGCCGCGACATAGCCGCCGGGACCCGCACCGATGACAAGGACGTCGTAATCGTAATCAGCCATTATCAACTCCATTCGTCATCCCGGCCAAGCCGGGATCGCTGGCGTCGACAATCGCGCCAGGCGGGTAGCGGCCCCGGCTTGGCGCCGGGGCGACGTCTTACAAATCAATGAGCAGCCGCGTGGGATCCTCGATCGCTTCCTTGATCGTCTTGAGGAAGGTCACCGCCTCGCGGCCATCGACCAGCCGGTGGTCGTAGCTGAGTGCGAGATACATCATCGGGCGGATCACGATCTCGCCGTTCCGCACGACCGGGCGATCCTCGATGCGGTGAAGGCCGAGAACCGCCGATTGCGGCGGGTTGATGATTGGCGTCGACATCAGGCCGCCAAAAACGCCGCCGTTCGAGATGGTGAAGGTGCCGCCGGTCATGTCTTCCATGGTCAGCGTGCCTTCCTTGGCTCGCTTGCCGAGGTCAGCGATTGCCTTTTCGATATCCGCAAATGACAGGCTTTCGGCATTGCGAACGATCGGCACGACGAGTCCGTTCGGCGCGCTGACCGCGACCGAGACGTCGAGATAATCGTGATAGACGATCTCGTCGCCGTCGATCCGCGCGTTCACTGCGGGAATATCATGCGCCGCGAGGGCGACCGCCTTGGTGAAAAAGCTCATGAAGCCAAGGCGGACGCCGTGCTTCTTCTCGAAACTGTCGCGATATCTCTCGCGCGTCTCGATCACCGCTGACATGTCGCAGTCATTGAAGGTGGTGAGCATCGCCGCGGTGTCCTGCGCCGACTTCAGCCGCTTGGCGATCGTCTGGCGCATCCGCGTCATCTTGACGCGCTCCTCGCGGCGGCCCGGGGCGCCACTCGCGGCGGGGGCCGGGGCGGCCGAAGGCGCCGGGGCCGCGGACGCGTCGGGCGCGGCATTGGCGGCAGCAAGAACATCCTCCTTGGTGAGGCGGCCGTCCTTACCCGTTCCCTTGATCTTGCTGGGGTCGAGCCCATGCTCCAGCACCAGTCGCCGCACCGCGGGCGACAGCGTCGTCACCGTGTCGGCCGCCTCGCCGCTTGTCGCGGCCGGCGCCGCCGCCTCGGCCTTCGCTGCCGGGGCAGGCGCAGCGGCCTTGCCCTCGCCAGCCTCGATCGTGGCGATCACCGCGCCGACATTGACCGTGTCACCGACCGCGGCAACCTGCTGGCCCATCACGCCCGCCACCGGGGAGGGAACCTCGACGGCGACCTTGTCGGTCTCGAGGCTCGCGATCGGTTCGTCGACCGCGACCGCCTCGCCCGGCTGCTTCAGCCATTCGCCGATCGTCGCTTCGGTGACGCTTTCGCCGAGGGTGGGAACTTTGACTTCGGTGCTCATGGGGTCATTCCTTGCGGGAGATCAGGCTTTTTTCTTGTTGCGGCGAATTTCGGCGCGAACGCTGAGGTCGAGCGCGTCGGCGACGAGCGCCGCCTGCTCGGTCTGGTGGCGGCTCATCAGGCCCGTCGCGGGCGAAGCAGCAGCGGCGCGGCCAGCATAGCGGGGACGCATCCCCTTATGCCCTGCCGCGTTGAGGCTTTCCTCGATCAGCGATTCGACGAAGAACCACGCGCCATTGTTGCGCGGCTCTTCCTGCGCCCACACCACCTCCTGAAGGTTCGTCATCCGCTTCAGACGGACGGCAAGCGCCTCTCCCGGGAAGGGGTAGAGCTGTTCGATGCGCACCACGCTGACGTCCTCGAGCCCGGCGCTGTCGCGCGCCTCCATCAGATCATAGGCGACCTTGCCCGAGCAGAGCACCAGTCGGCGGACCTTGTCGTCGGCGGGCGGCGACATGTCGGACTTGATGCGCATGAAGTGACTGTCGCCCAGGAACTCCTCGCGGCTGCTGACCGCGAGCTTGTGCCGCAGGAGCGACTTGGGCGTCATGATGATCAGCGGCTTGCGGAAGTCGCGGAGCATCTGGCGGCGCAGGACGTGGAAATAATTGGCCGGCGTCGTGATGTTGCAGACCTGGATATTGTCGCCTGCGCACAGCTGAAGGAAGCGTTCAAGGCGCGCCGAGCTATGCTCGGGTCCCTGCCCCTCATAGCCGTGCGGCAACAGCATCACGAGGCCGTTGGCGCGAAGCCACTTGGCCTCGCCGCTCGCGATGAACTGGTCGATCATGATCTGCGCGCCATTGGCAAAGTCGCCAAATTGCGCCTCCCAAAGAACGAGGCTTTTGGGGTCGGCCATCGCATAGCCATATTCAAAGCCGAGCACGCCATATTCGCTAAGCGGACTGTCGAGAACCTCGAAGCGGCCATGGGGCAGCGTCTTCAGCGGCACATATTTGGCCTCGGTCGTCTGATCGACCCAGACGGCGTGGCGCTGGCTGAAAGTGCCGCGACCCGAATCCTGCCCTGACAAGCGGACCTGGTAGCCCTCGCTGAGAAGCGTGCCGAAGGCGAGCGCCTCGCCGGTCGCCCAGTCGAAATTCTCGCCGGTCTTGAACATCTCGGCGCGCGCGTCGATCACGCGGCGCAGCGTCTTGTGGACGTCGACATCGTCGGGGATCGTCGTGATCGCGCGGCCGACCGCGTCGAAAAGCTTGCTCGTAACCCCGGTTTCGACGTTGCGGCGGTTGCCGCCGTCGTCCTTGGGCGCATAAAGACCCGACCAGCGGCCGGCGAACCAGTCCGCCTTGTTGGGCTTATAGTCCGCGCCGAGTTTGAATTCCTCTTCGAGGTGCGCGATGAACTCGGCGCGATGCTGGGTGACGAAATCGCGGTCGATCACGCCTTCGTCAATCAGGCGCGCCGCGAACAATTCGCTTACCGGCGGATGCTGACGGATGGTCTTGTACATCAGCGGCTGTGTGAAGCTCGGTTCGTCGCCCTCATTGTGGCCAAAGCGGCGATAGCACCACATGTCGATGACGATGTCGCGCTTGAACTGCTGACGAAAATCGATCGCGAGCTTGCACGCGAAAGTCACCGCCTCGGGGTCATCGCCGTTGACGTGAAGGATCGGTGCCTGCACGCCCTTGGCGACGTCCGAGGGATATGGCGATGAGCGTGCAAATTGGGGGCTCGTCGTGAAACCGATCTGGTTGTTCACGATGAAGTGGATGCAGCCCCCGGTGTTGTAACCGCGCACGCCCGAGAAGCCGAGGCATTCCCAGACGATCCCCTGGCCCGCAAAGGCCGCGTCGCCGTGGATCAGCACCGGCAGCACCTGCTCATGCTTGCCCAGATCGTCGCGGTGGACCTGCTGCGCCCGTACCTTGCCCAGTACGACGGGATCGACCGCCTCAAGGTGCGAGGGATTGGGGACGAGCGACATATGGACGCTGATCCCGTCAAACTCGCGGTCGGTCGACGTGCCGAGGTGATATTTGACGTCGCCCGACCCGCCCACGTCGGTGGGGTTGGCGCTACCGCCATGGAACTCGTGGAAAATGACGCGGTAAGGTTTCGCCATCACGTTGGCGAGCATGTTGAGCCGGCCGCGGTGCGCCATGCCGTATACGATTTCGCGGACGCCGTACTGGCCGCCATATTTGATGATGGCTTCCATCGCCGGAATCATCGCCTCGCCGCCATCGAGCCCGAAGCGCTTGGTGCCGACATATTTCTTGGCGAGAAACTTCTCCCACTCCTCGGCGTCGATCACCTTCTTGAGGATGGCCTGCTTGCCCTCGGGAGTGAATTCGACGCGCTTGTCGGCGCCCTCCATCCGGTCCTGCAGAAAGCGCCGTTCCTCGACGTCGGAGATGTGCATATATTCGAGGCCGACATGACCGCAGTAATTGGCCTGCAGGATCGCCACGATCTCGCGCACGCTCGCTTTCTCGAGCCCCAGCGTACCCCCCAGGAAAATGGGCCGGTCCTGGTCGGCCCCGACGAACCCATGATATTCCGGCGTCAGGTCAGCGGGCAGTTCGCGCTTCGACAGGCCGAGAGGGTCGAGCCTCGCTCCGAGGTGGCCCCGCACTCGATAGGTGCGAATCAGCATCATCGCGCGGATCGCATCGTCGGCGGCACGCTCGACCTCGGCGTTCGAAAGCGGCGTGCCGGCCTTGGCAGCTGCAGCCCTTACCGCAACCTGCATCTGCTGCGGGTCGAGCGCAGCGGTCAGGTCGTCAGCGTCGATCAGGGGCCAGTTCTTCGGCGCCCAGCTCGGGCCGGCCTGCGGCTCGTCGATGTCAAAGCTCTGTCGTTCGAGATTCATTGTCGTTTCCATTCTCGGGGAGGAATGGCGGAGGAAGGATAGGGGGGTCCGCGCCCACCGGCAATGCAAAGCAACCGGTGGGCGCAAATCCTCAGACGCGTTCCTTCAGCACTTCGGCAAGCGTGGTGCCGAGTTCGGAGGGGCTCGCCGACACGGTAATGCTCGCGGCCTCCATCGCTGCGATCTTGCTTTCAGCGTCGCCCTTCCCGCCCGATACGATCGCGCCGGCGTGTCCCATGCGGCGTCCCGGGGGCGCCGTGCGGCCCGCGATAAAGCCGACCATCGGCTTCTTGCGGCCACGCTTGGCCTCGTCGATCAGGAACTGCGCTGCCTGCTCCTCGGCGTCGCCGCCGATTTCGCCGATCATGATGATCGACTTGGTTTCGTCGTCCGCAAGGAAGAGTTCAAGCACGTCGATGAAGTTGGTGCCATTGACCGGGTCGCCGCCGATGCCGACTGCGGTCGTCTGGCCAAGTCCGACGTTCGATGTCTGGAACACGGCTTCATAGGTCAGCGTGCCGGAACGCGAGACGACACCGACGCTGCCCTTCTTGAAGATCGAGCCGGGCATGATGCCGATCTTGCATTCATCAGGGGTCAGCACGCCCGGGCAGTTCGGGCCGATCAGGCGCGACTTCGATCCGCTGAGGGCGCGCTTCACCTTGACCATGTCGAGCACCGGAATCCCCTCGGTGATCGCGACGATGAGCTCGATCTCGGCATCGATCGCCTCAAGGATCGAGTCTGCGGCGAACGGCGGCGGCACATAGATGACCGAAGCCGTCGCGCCGGTCGCGTGCTTCGCTTCCGCAACGGTGTCGAACATCGGGAGGCCGATGTGCGTCGTACCGCCCTTGCCGGGGGTCACGCCGCCGACCATCTGCGTGCCGTAGGCGAGCGCCTGCTCGGTATGGAAGGTGCCGGTCGCACCCGTCATGCCTTGGGTGATGACCTTGGTATTCTTGTCGATGAGAATGGACATAATCTGGCTTCCGTTCGCATTTCCCCGGCGGAAGCCGGGGTCCATCTGGGAAAGGTCCCCGGCGTGAGCCGGGGAGCCGAAATCAGGCGAGGCTGGTGTCGAGCGACTTGCACGCCTCGAGCAGTTCCTTCACCGCATCGACCGAGACCTGCAGGCCCGCCTTGTCGGCGTCATCGAGTTCGATCTCGATGATCTTCTCGACACCGCCGGCGCCGATCAGCACCGGAACGCCGACATAGAGACCATCAACGCCATACTCGCCGTCGACATAGGCAGCGCAGGGCAGGATGCGCTTCTGGTCGCCGAGATAGGCTTCGGCCATCGCGATCCCCGATGCGGCGGGCGCGTAAAAGGCCGAGCCGGTGCCGAGCAGTGCGACGATCTCGCCGCCGCCGCCGCGGGTGCGCTTGACGATCGCGTCGATCTTTTCCTGGCTCGAGAGGCCCATCTTCACGAGGTCGGGGACCGGGATGCCGTTGACGGTCGAATAGCGGACGACGGGAACCATCGTGTCGCCGTGGCCGCCAAGAACGAAGGTATTCACATCCTTCACCGACACATTGAACTCATCGGCAATGAAATGGCTGAAGCGGGCCGAATCGAGCACGCCCGCCATGCCCACGACCTTGTTGTGCGGGAGCCCCGAGAATTCGCGCAGCGCCCAGACCATGGCATCGAGGGGATTGGTGATGCAGATGACAAAGGCGTCCGGGGCATTGGCCTTGATACCCTCGCCCACGGCCTTCATCACCTTGAGGTTGATACCGAGCAGGTCGTCGCGGCTCATGCCGGGCTTGCGCGCGACCCCGGCGGTGACGATGATAACGTCTGCGCCAGCGATGTCCTTGTAATCGTTCGAGCCAGTGATCTTCGCGTCAAAGCCCGCGATCGGGCCGACCTGCGAGAGATCGAGCGCCTTGCCCTGCGGCACGCCTTCGACCACATCGAAAAGCACGACGTCGCCCAGTTCCTTCTGCGCGGCGAGCAGCGCCAATGTTCCGCCGATATTCCCGGCTCCGATCAAAGCGATCTTCTTGCGTCCCATGGCGCGCGGCACTCCCTTCTGGCAAGCCCGGCTATGCTTCACAGGACCGGCGGGGGGCACGGGCTATTACCACCGGGCCGGTCAAAGACTGGCGACGCCCCTACGCCGATTCCCTTAAGGAAACAACCGGCAAAAGGACGAAATTCAGCGTTTCATTGCAACTGGTTCGCAATAGCTATAACCGAAAGGCTCACGTGATGGAAAGATGGGGACAGCGCAGGCGCGGGGCAAGCCCCCCGGCTCCCTCTTGGCCTTTGCCTCCGACCGGGATAAGGCTTCGTCCCGGGCACCGACGAGGGAAGCTTCAGCATGGCAAGACGCCGCACCGCAAGTATCGCTTTTGCGCTCTCGCTCGGCTTTGCAGCGCCGATCCATGCCAGCGAGAAGGGCTGGGACGACGCCGGCACGATCGCGAAGAATGCCCTGGTCGTTGCCGCCTTCGGCGTGCCCGCGGTGCAGAAGGACTGGGAAGGCGTCCTGGAAGCGGGCGGAAGCATCGGCGGCACGATCCTGGTCACCCAGGGCCTCAAGCAAGCCATCCCCTCGCGCCGCCCGGATGGCAGTGACAACAAGAGCTTCCCCTCGGGGCACGCGTCCACGAGCTTCGCGGCCGCGGCGACCCTGCATAATCGCTATGGCTGGGAAGCAGGATTGCCCGCCTATGTCGTCGCCTCCTTTGTCGGGCTGAGCAGGGTCGAGGCGAGACGTCACCGGGTCCGCGACGTGCTCGCAGGAGCGGCGATCGGCACCGCGACAGGCCATCTCATCACGACAAGGGCGAGCGAGCGCATCCGGATCTTTCCGTGGGGCGATACGAAGAGCGCAGGCGTTGATGTGACGATGCGCTTCTAGCGGCCCGGACGGCTTAACCCTCCCTTATCCCCTGCATTGTAACGCCCGCACCATGACCCGGGCGATCATCAGCATTGATACCGAGTTGTCAGCGGGCCTCCACCAGCAGGGTTTCGATGCACGTGCCAATTTCGAGAGCTCGATCCTTGGCCGATGCCGCGAAGGCGATTACGGGATCCATTTCCAGATGGACATGCTCGCCCGCTTCGGCCTGAAGGGCGTGTTCTTCGTCGACCCGATGCCCGCACTGGTCCTTGGCCCCAGGATCATCGAAGCGATCGTCGAGCCGATCGTCAGCCGGGGACACGAGGTTCAGCTCCACATTCATACCGAATGGCTTCGGTTTGCGCGGCTCAACCCCGTTGGCAGGATGGCGGGGCGCAATATCGGCGACTTTCCGCTGGCGGCGCAAAAAAGGCTGATCGGGCTAGCGAGCGACATATTGACCCGGTCGGGGGCGCCGCGCCCCATCGCGTTTCGCGCCGGGAATTTCGGCGCAAATGACGACACGTTGCGCGCGCTCGCGGCGCTCGGCTTTCGCTACGACAGCAGCTTCAACGCGGCATGGATTGGCCAGGGCTGTGCGATCGCCCTCGATCCTGCGAACCTTGGCATGCGCTTTCACCACGGGATTTGCGAGGTTCCCGTGAGCGGGCTGCTCGAAGACGCCGAACGCTTCCGCCCCGCCCAGCTCTGCGCGATGTCACAGGAGGAGATGCGCGACGCGCTCGACCATGTCGCTTCGCGCGGCGCGATCCAATTCTCTGCCTTCAGCCACAGTTTCGAGCTTCTCAGCCGCGACCGCGCCGTCCCCAATCGGCTGGCGATCGCGCGGATGGAGGCCCTGTGCCGCATGGTCGCCGAAGACCCGCGCGTGACGAGCGGCGGCTTCACCGGACTGCCCCTGCCGCCGCCCCAGCCGGGGCGCATCCATGTCGCCGAGCCGCGCGTGCTCCGCACCGTCCGCCGCCGTTTTGAGCAGGCGATCGGGCATGTCGCCCACGAACTGCGCTATGTGCGCAGCTTCATCTATGTAATGCTCAACTCATCGCGCTGGGGCGGCGCGATCAGCGGTATCATCCTGGCCATGGCCTAGCGCCAGATAATCGTCCGACTGCATCTCGGCGAGCCGGCTCGCGGTCCGCTCGAACTCAAAGGCGCCGTCGCCCGCAACGTAGAGCGCATCGGGCTCGGCCGCCGCGCTGGCAAGCAGCTTGACCTTATATTCGTAGAGCGCGTCGATGAGCGTCACGAAGCGTGCCGCCTCGTTGCGGTTTTCAGGCCCCATGCGCGGAATGCCGACAAGGATCACCGCATGGAATTGCCGCGCGACCGCGAGATAATCCGCCGCACCCCGCGCTTCGCCGCACAGCCGCCTGAACGAGAAGACCGCGACGCCCTTCAGTGCTTTTGGAACATGCAGCGTCCGTCCCCCGCCGACGTCGAGGTCGAGAGAGGGGACGTGCGCGCGGTCCTCCGGGGGATAGTCGGTGAGGCGGAAGAAGGCGGCCGAAAGTGCTTCGGTCGCCGCCGCGTCCGCGGGGACGAACCAGCGCTTGCCATCACCCAGCCGGTGGCGGCGGTAGTCGGTCGGGCCGTTCAGGCCCATCACGTCGAGCCGCTCCTCGACAAGCGCGATGAAGGGCAGAAAATGCTCGCGGTTCAGACCATCCTTGTAGAGGTCGCCTGGCGGCCGGTTCGAAGTGGCGACGACCGTGACACCGCTCGCGATGAGCGCGGTGAACAAGCGCGAGAGGATCATCGCATCGGCGCTGTTGTTTACCACCATCTCGTCAAAGGCGAGGCAGCGAACATTTTCAGCGAGCGACGCCGCGACGATCGGGATCGGATCCCCCGCCTCGCTCTTGCGCACCTCGCGCATTCGCGCGTGAACGTCCTGCATGAAGGCATGAAAATGGACGCGCCGCTTCCGCTGGATGTCGAGCTGATCGTAGAAAAGGTCCATCAGCATCGACTTGCCGCGCCCGACCGCACCCCAGAGATAGACGCCGCGAGGGGATTGGGCCTTGCGACCGGCGATCCGCCACAAGAGGCTGCCGCGCCGCGGCGATGCCTCCAGTTCGGCTTGCAGCTGGTTCAGTCGCTCAGCGGCGGCGCGCTGCTGGGGATCGGACTTGAGTTCCCCAGCGGCAACGAGGGCATCATAGGCCGCAAGGACCGATGTCACTTCGGACTCGCCTTCCGGATCGTTCCCGAAAAGCTCAGGACGATATGGCCGTCATCCTCGCCCTGCACCACGAGCCCACGCAGAAATATGAGCCGGCCGGTCTCGCGCACCAGTTCGACAAGCGCATCGAGCGGCTGGCCGATACGCCCGGCGCCCACGAACTGCGTCGAAAGGTCGAGCGTTACCGAATGGCCAGCATCGAGGGACCCGAACTGGTGCGACGCGGCAAACAGCGCGATGTCGACGAGCCCGAGCGACACAGCGCCATGGACATTATCGCCGAGATTGCTGTGTTTGCGCTCCGGGAGCATGCGCACGCGGGCGCGCGGCCGCCCGTCCGAGGTCGGCGGCTCGGCGCGGACCGTGAGGGGCTCGAGATAGGCGTTGAACCGCGTGGGGTCCCTGAGATTCCAGCTGACCCAGCCATCATCCAGCGCTTCCGCGCTGAAATTATCGCGGCGCTTCGGTTCCTCGATACTGTCGTTCACACCTGCCGCTCGGCCTCGAGCTTCTTGATCTCCGCGATCGCCCGTGCCGGGCTCAGCCCCTTGGGACAGGCGTTGGCGCAGTTCATGATCGTGTGGCAGCGATAGAGGCGGAACGGGTCTTCCAGTTCGTCGAGCCGTTCGCCGGTATATTCGTCGCGGCTGTCGGCGAGCCAGCGATAGGCCTGGAGCAGGATCGCCGGACCGAGGAACTTGTCACTGTTCCACCAATAGCTCGGGCAGCTGGTCGAGCAGCAGGCGCAGAGGATGCATTCATAAAGCCCGTCGAGCTTTTCGCGCTCCTCGGGCGACTGCAGCCTCTCCTTCCCGCTCGGGGTGGTGGTCTTGGTCTTCAGCCACGGTTCGATCGACGCATATTGCGCATAGAAATGAGTGAAATCGGGAACGAGGTCCTTGATCACTTCCATATGCGGCAGCGGGGTAATCGTGATGTCGCCCTTCAGATCCTCGATCGCGGTCGTGCAGGCGAGGCCATTCTTGCCGTTCATGTTCATCGAGCAGCTGCCGCAGATGCCTTCGCGGCACGAACGGCGGAAGGTCAGCGTCGAATCCTGCTCGCTCTTCATCTTGATCAGGGCGTCGAGCACCATCGGGCCGCAATTTTCGGTGTCGATCTCGAAGGTGTCGAAATGCGGGTTGCGGCCGCTGTCGGGATTGTAGCGATAGACTTTGAACTTCTTGACGCTTGTCGCCCCCTCGGCCTTGTGGACCGTGCCGTTCTTCTCGATACGGCTGTTCTTGGGCAGGCGAAATTCGGCCATGTCGCGGGCTCCCTTGTGCAATCGCGGGCTGCCTAGACCCGATTGACGGAGTCGACAAGGGGTTGAAAGCGCGAAAGCTGCTGGCGAGCGAGGAAGCAAGCCGCTAGGGGCGCTGCGATGAGCGAAGACGCCGCCGCCTCCCCTGCCGTCACCAGCCGCGAGGTCGCGCGCGGCCTCGGCACGACCGTGCTCGCGCGGCTGGGTGCCGTGGTCGAGATTGTCGCGCAGCCGCTTTATGTGCTGATGTTCGGGCTCGCAGGATACGGCCTCTATGCGGTGTTGTGGGCGACGATCAACCTGCTGGAAAACATCTTCGATACCGGGATGACGAGCGCAATGCAGCGCACCGTGCCCCAGTCGGCGAGCGATGTCGAAGCGGCCGCGGCGCTGCGTACCGCGATGCTCTTCGGTGTCGGTCCGTGCCTTGTCGTCGCGGCCCTCATCGCCCTCTTCGCGGCCGACCTCGCCCCGCTGCTCAACGTCGCCGAGAAGGACCGGAACCTCGTCGTTCCCGCGATCCAGCTTTTCGTCTGGGCCCTGCCGCTCTGGGCCTTCGTCGAGATCGCGACCTCGGCAATGCGCGCGCGCATGGTGTTCGGGGCCGAGATACGCCTGCGCATCGTCTGGGAGCAGATCATGCGGCTGGTTTTTGCCGGGCTTTTTTTCGCGGGCGGCCTCGGGCTGAAGGGCCTGTTCATCGCCCATCTTTGCTCGCTCTCCGTTACCGCCTTCCTCTGCGTCCGCCTGCTCGCCCGCTACTACAGCTTCACCGATCTTGGACGCGGCCCGTGGGCGAGCGAAAGCGCACGCAGCACTTTCTGGGCCGGCTTGTCGATCCTTCCCTCGAACATCATAGCGCGGCTCTTCGGCGATGCCCCCGCACTGATCCTCAACCTCCTCCTTCCTGGCGCTGCGGGGGCGGCGGCTGCGGGGCTCTTCACCATCGCCCGCAAGCTGTCGAGCGTCGTCCAGCTCGTGCGCATCGCCTTCGTCTATGTCCTTGCCCCCCTTGCCGCCAGCGCCGAGCGGTCTGACCGGGGCCAGGTTGCGGATATATATGCCTATGCAACCCGCCTGATTTTCGCGATTGCCTTGCCGCTCGCCGCAGTACTCGCCGCAGGCAGCTCATCGCTGCTCGGGCTCTTCGGCGCACAGGCGCATATCGCGCAGGCCGCGGTCATCATCCTGCTCTTTGCGCGGGCGCTCGAGGCCGTCCTGGGCATTTCGCTGCCGGTTCTACAGGTCGTCGCAGCCTTTCGTCACCAGCTCACCGCGAGCCTCCTCGGCGTGATCGTCGCGGTCGGCGCGGGCTGGCTGATCATCGACCGCATGGATGCCCTCACGGGCGTCACCCTCGCCATGTCGATCGGTCTCATCGTGATGGCGGGCGTCCCCATGATCCAGCTTGCCGCGGGCGAGCGCCTCCATCCCTTCGACCACCAATTCCCGAAGGTCGCCTCGATCGGGATCGCCATCACCCTCTTGGCCGGCGCCGTCGCGCTGCTCGCGAGCCGACTCCCCGATCCCCTCGCGCTGCCGCTGATCGCGATCATCGCTGCAGGGGCCATTTGGCTTTCGCTGCGCTTCGCCCTTCCCCACGCAGACCGCGCTTCGCTCGGCAAGACCGCGCGGCGGCTACGCCTCCTCGGTTGATCGCCCGGCGGCCCCATATTCGTGCATGGTCCTCAAGGCTCGGCTTACCTCTTTCGGCACAAAAGGGATGGAGCGTCGCTCCTGGAGGTTCAGCGCGAGCGACTTACATTGAGAGTTCCTTCACCCGCGGTCTTATTTTGGCCGTAAATTCTGGTAGAGGGGTCGCCACTTTTTTTGACGCCGCGATCGCGGCCAACAGGCGGAACTCGATGTACCAGCAAGAACTCGCCCGCAGCGGCAAGCGCCTTTTCTTCATTCGCGGTACCTACATCTACATCACGATCGCGATCTCGGTCCTGATCGCCTGGTGCAGCAAGGACTGGGGCCCCTTCAACAGCGCGACGGGCGATTGCGCCTGGTTCTGGCTGTCGCTCGGCGTCGCGAGCGCCGGCGCGATCATCCGCGTCTTCACCAGCGGCTGGGCGGCGCTCGGCACCTCGGGCCGCGCCAAGGTTGCCGCCGAGGCGAGCGAACTCAACACGACGGGCCCCTACAGCCTCGTGCGCAACCCGCTCTACGTTGGCCGCATCCTGAACTTCACCGGCCTCGCCATGCTTTCGGGAAGCTGGGTGTTCGGCGCAATCGTCTTTCTGCTCGCGATCCTGATTTACGAGCGCATCTCGATCTACGAAGAAGAATTCCTGCGCGAAAAATTCGGCGCCGCGCACGCCGAATGGGCAAAGGACGTTCCCGCGCTCCTCCCGCGCCTCACGGGCTGGGTAAAACCCAAATATCCCTTCTGGTGGAAGCGCATGATCTGGCGCGAACAGAATAAGCTGTTCCTCCTCGCCGCCACGGTCTTCCTCACCTGGTTTGCGCGCCTCGATTTCAACTTCGACGCGCTGACAGCTGCGCAGTGGAACTGGGTCTATGCCTTCGCCGCGCTCCTTGTCGTCCGCTTCTTCATCGGTGGGCTCAAGATGATCGGCTTCTTCAAGGAACTGAGCTGAGCGCATGGGGGAGCAACTGGCTCCCCTGATCGCCGTGGTCGGCAGCGACGGGTCGGGAAAGTCGACCCTGTCGGCGGACCTTCTCGCGCATATCCAGAAGACGCGCCGGGCGGAAGCCGGCTATCTCGGCCTCGGATCGGGGGAGCAGGGACGACGGATCGGGCGCTGGCCCATCATCGGCCCCCCACTCCACCGATGGCTTGACGGCATCGCCGACCGTCTGCGTGACCCGAGCGCACCGATTCCAGGTCTCTTGGCCGCGCGCTATGCGCTGCGCCGGTCCCGGCGGCGCCGCGCAAAATTCGACGCGCTGATCGCGCAGCGCCGCACCGGGGTCACCGTCGTCACGGACCGCTATCCGCAGCTCGAGGTGCCCGGTCTCCACGACGGCCCGATCCTCGCCGGGCACGCCACCAGCCGGCGCCTCGCTGCGATACAGGCGGAAGAGCGTGGGCTCTACGCCGAGATGGCATCCTATGTGCCGACGCTGGTGATCCGCCTCCACGTCGATGTCGACACGGTGATGGCGCGCAAACCCGACCACGACCGCGCGCTGATCACGCGCAAGGTCGAAACGGTCCCGCTGCTGACGTTCAACGGGGCGCCGGTCGCCGACATCGATGCGACGCTCCCCTATGACGAGGAACTCGCGCTGGCGAGCGCAGCGGTGGACAAGGCGCTGGCTTCGGCCTGAGCCGTCTCCACCGGGTTCACTCGCGGCTTATCGAGGCACTTCATAGTTCCGCCGGTACTATCAAAGGCGGAGCTTAGAGAATTTCAGGGGATATTATCCCCTCCGGCCATGATCCGCTCGATCAGATCGATGTCGGCGGGCTTGTCGGCGTCGATGCACGCCTCTCCCTGCGACATCGGCACCACCTTCGCCTTCAATCCAAAGCGGCGCCCGGCGCGCGCCACCCCCTGGTGGATGGTAATCAACCGCAGGATCACCGCGAGCAGTAGCGCCGGACCGAAGGCGGCGATGATCTTCAAGCCCTTCTTGCGGTCGCGCTCGATACGACCCCAAAAGTCCAGCAAGGGAAGCACGCGGCGCCCGCGCAGGCGGAACAGGTTCGCGCCCGACCACCAGCCGCCGCGGAACTTGAGCCAGGTGCGCTTCGATTCGGGATAGCGCGCCAGCAGCACATCGCGTTCGACCATCGCCACCGCCACGTCGCTCTCCTCGGCGCCCGCAAGGAATTCTGCGATCATCGCAGGGCTCAGCAGCACATTGTCGGCGGTCGTCACCAGCACAGGTGCGTCGCCCTCGGGAAGTGCGGCGGCGAGCGAACTGCTGATCCCCTGTCCTGAGTCTGCGAAATGCAGATCGGCAATGTTCGCGAGGCTCGGCTCGGCAGCGAGTTCAGCGCTGTTCTGCGCCAGAATTGTGATTTGTCCGACCATTGGCGAAGCGCGGAGCGCACGCACGACGTGCGCAAGCATCGGCCGGCCGGCGACGGGGAGGAGCGCCTTGGTCGATACGCCGGAGCCCGTCAGCAGCGGATCTGGGCCTGGACGGCTGCCGGCCAACAGGATCGCTGGGATCGTCATCGCACAGCTTCCGCCCGCGGCGTGACCTGGCGCGCGGTGACCCCGCGCAGGAAGTCGCTCGCCTCGGAGAGCACCGGAGCTTTTTTGCGAAAGGGCGCTGTGAGCGCCATGACGATGCCCGTGTGGCCCACACCGGGATAGACCCGAAGGCTCGCCGAGCCGCCCGCTCCCTGAATGACCGCAGCGAGATTCTGGCTGTTGCGGGGTCGCACCGTTTCATCCTCGTCGCCAGTCGCGAGCCAGAGCGGCGGTGCGTCCCCGCACGCGAAAGCGATCGGCTGTGTTTTTTCGGCGGGGCGGACCCTGCCCATAGCCTTGTCGGCGTGGCCGCCCTTCTCCATCGGCAGAAAATCATAAGGGCCGGCGAGCCCGGCGACGCCGCGGATCGCCGCAGGGTCAGAACCTGCGTTCCGCAGCCATTGCGGATCGAGCGCGAGCATGACGGCATTATAGGCCCCCGCTGAATGGCCCATCAGCGCGATGCGGCCGGCATCTCCCCCATAGGCGTCAATATGCGCCTCGACCCATGCGACCGCCGCTGCGCAGTCGTGAAGAAAATCGGGCCAATGCGCGTCGGGGACAAGCCTGTAGTCGGGAATGACAGTGACAAATCCGGCCTCGGCAAGCGCCCGTCCGGCGAAGCCATAATGCTCCCGGTCGCCGCTGCTCCAGCCGCCGCCGTAGAAGAAAAGGACGACCGGGAGGCGGTCGTCGGCCCTTGCTGTCTCTGGCGCCCAGATATCGAGAAGGCGCCGCGCCTCATCACCATAGGGCTGGCCGGCGACCACCCGCCGGACGCCCCGCCCCCCCAGCAATCGGTCGGCCATATCCAGGGAGCGGGCGCCACCCGCGACCATCGCCTTCGCACCGCCGCCAAATAACAGCAGGAGCACGGCCCCGAGTAGAAGGAATTTGATCAATCGCGCTTCCCTGACATCGTGACCCGTCCCACGCCTTGCGCCCTACAGGCGCCCGCGCCCGCGAACAAGCGCCGAACGCGCGACCTTTTTCGCCGTCAGGAGTAGGAGAGGAATGACCAGCCCCTTCTCCCGCCCCGCCCTTCTCTGCAACAGCCAGAGCGGTAGCCACGACCCCGCAATCCACGAAGCCATCGTCGCGGCCTGCGCCGATGCGGGCGCCCCGCTCGCGGCGACCTTCGCGCTGCCCCAGGACGAGATCCCGAGCGCCGCAGCGCTGCGCGCGCAAGACATCGACCTTTTGCTCATCTGGACGGGCGACGGAACGATCAATGCGGCCGCAAGCGAAGTGACGGGCTGGGACGGCGCGGTGCTTCCACTCCCCGGCGGCACGCTCAACCTTTTGTCAAAGGCGTTGCACGGAGACCGGCCAGTCCCCGAAATTCTGGCCGATGTTCTGACCGGGAAGGGCCGGCAGCGCCCCATCCCCATCATTTGCAGCGGGGACGGCAATGCCTTCATCACCATCGTTGCAGGCCCCGCGACGCGCTGGGCGGAGGTCCGCGAGACGATGCGGCAGGACGGGATTATCGAGGCGAGCCGCACCGCCCCCGACGCGCTCGATGAAATGCTCAATGCGCCGGGCGTCCGCATCGCTGGCCAGGGCAAAACCTATCCTGCCATTGTCCTGACGCCGACGGCATCCGGTGTTCGCGCCGACGGCATATTGACCGAGGGAACCGCCGATGTGCTCCGCCACGGCCTCGCCTGGCTCGGCGGCGATTTTCGCGAGGGGCCAAGCGAGGAGATCGCGTGCGCCAGGACCGTCATCCTTGAAAGCGAGGCGCCGATCAGCCTCGAATATGACGGCGAGCTTCGCGAGACCTCTTCACCCGCGAGCTTCGCCCTGGGCACCAGCGACGTCGATTTCGTCGCGACGCTATGACGCTTCTCTATCATATCAGCGACCTCCATTTCGGGCTCGAAGATCCGGCCGCCCTCGCCTGGTTCGCCGATTGCGTTACGCGCGAGCGGCCCGATGCGGTGCTGATCACGGGCGACCTCACGATGCGCGCGCGGCGCCGCGAATTTGCCGCGGCCTGCGCATGGATCAGCGCGCTCGACGTGCCGGTGACGGTCGAGGTGGGGAACCACGACCTTCCCTATTTCAACCTCGTCGAGCGCTTTCTCGACCCCTATCGGCGAATCCGCGGAATCAGGGCGCTGCTTGAACGCGAGCTCGACCTTGCTGGCGTCGTGGTTGTTCCGCTCAAGACCACGGCGCGCGCGCAGTGGCGGCTCGACTGGTCCAAGGGGCGCGTCGCGCCGAATGCGCTTGCCCATACCCTCGCCGCGATCGAGGCCGCGCCGAGGGGCAGCCGGATCCTCGTCACCGCGCACCATCCCCTCGTCGAGGCGGGAACGAAAGGCCGCGCATTGACCCGGGGCGGCGCGGTTGCACTCCGTGAACTTGCGGCGCGCGGTGTGACCGCGGTGCTGAGCGGCCATGTCCACGACGCCTTTGACCTCGTCCAGTCAACGCCCGCAGGACCGATCCGGATGATCGGCGCCGGGACCCTGTCGCAGCGCATACGATCGACCCCGCCGAGCTTCAACGCGCTGCTCATGGACCCTGCGACGGGCGCGCTCGATGTCAGCGTACGCAATCTCGCTGCCGTTCCAACCCACGACATGCAAATCCCGGACATCCCGCCCGACGCGCTGCCTCCGCGCGACCCCGGCGATCCTGTTGCGCCGATCGGCGCGGTGCCACCGGTTGATCCGCCGGTGCATTGACGCCGCGCATCTTCCCGTTGGGTTGCAAGAAAAAACGGGATGAGGAAGATGCTGACAAAAGGCGATGATTATCCGTTGCACCAGACGAGCGAGCCGATCGCATTCGCGGGGACGGACCGTAATTTCTACGACCGTTATTTCTTCAACGGCTATAGCCCCGACGGCTCCGTCTTTTTCGCGGCGGCTATGGGTTTCTATCCGCAGCTTGGAATCGTCGATGCAAGTTTCTGCGTCATCTCGGGCGGGATCCAGCACAACCTGCGTGCGAGCCGGCGCTCGGGAGGTGAGCGGCTCGATCTCAACGTCGGGCCGATCACGATCCAAATCGACGCGCCGCTGGAGACGCTGACGCTGCGAATTGCCGAGGGGAACGGCCCGCTTGCGGGCGAACTGACATTCAAGGGACGCCATTTTCCGATCGAGGAACCGCGCTTCATCCGCCGCAACGGCACCCGGCTGTTCATGGATTATACGCGCATGACGCAGAACGGCCGCTGGTCGGGCTGGCTGTCTGTCGACGGCGAACGCACCGCTCTCGGCGACGGCTGGACGGGCACGCGCGACCGGAGCTGGGGGATCCGGCCTGTGGGCGCCAGCGAGCCGCAGCCACCACCCGAGGGCAATTTCAGCCAGTTCTTCTGGCTCTGGACGCCGTGCAATTTCGAAGGGCACTCGCTCTTCTTCCACAGTAATGACGATGCCGCCGGCCACGCCTGGAACCGGCGCGCCGTTATCGTCGGCGACGGCGGGACCGAGCAGCATTTCGATGGCGCGACCTTCAGCGCCGACTGGCAGCCCGGAACGCGCCGCATCGCCCGCATGACTGCCAACCTCGGCAGCGGACGGTCGCTCACGCTCTTGCCCAGGGGTCCGGTCTTCGCGATGAGCGGTCTTGGCTATACTCACCCGACCTGGGGCCATGGTCTCGATCACGGCGCCGACTTCGCCGTCGCGCACGACAGGCTCACCGAAGCCGAGCGCGGCTGGGGGAATCCGCTGGCGGTGCATATCCAGGCGCTCGTCGCGGCCGAGCTGACCGATGGCAGCACGGTCCGTCGCGGCACCGGGGTGCTCGAGCAATTGTTCGTTTGTCCGCACGCGCCCACCGGCCTTGCAGGCCTCATGGATCCTGCCGCATGAGCTTTCCAACGTCGCCCGAGGCGATAACCCCTGCGTGGCTCGCAGAGGCGCTGGGACAGGAAGCTGCGGCGCTCCGCGGTTTCACCGTTGCGAAGGTCGGCACGGGCCAGATGTGCGACAGCTTCCGCCTGGCGCTCGAATGGGCGGACGGCGTCGATGCTCCCGCCACCGTGGTCGCCAAATGCCCGAGTCACGATGAGGCGAGCCGCAACATCGCAAAGCTCACCGGCACTTATGTCAAGGAAGTGAGCTGGTATCGCGAGCTCGCGGCGGATAGCGGGGTGGCGGCGCCACTATGCCACTATGCCGAAATCGGCGACGACGATGTGGATTTCGTGCTCATCCTCTCCGATCTCGCCCCGGCACGGCAGGGCGATCAGCTCGCCGGGCTCGGTCTCGCGTCGCTCGCGCCGTGTATCGATGCTGCCGCCGGGCTCCATGCGCTGCTCTGGAATGATCCGCGGCTCGATACGCTGCCGTGGCTCGCGCGCGATAATGGCGACGTGATCCGCGCCCTCTTCCCGCAATTCTACATCGGGTTTCGAGAGCGCTACGCTGGGCGCCTCGCGCCCGAGGTGCTGGATCTCGGTGAGGCGATCGTCGCGAGGATCGACGCCTATCTCGCGCGCCAGACTGCCGCGCGGACGATTGTCCACGGCGACCTGAGGATCGACAATATTCTCTTTGCGCCCGACGGCGAGCGCTGCTGGCTCGTCGACTGGCAAACGCTGGGGCGTGGAAGCGGTGCGAGCGATCTTGCTTACCTGATCGGAACGAGCATCGCCGACCCCGCCGAACGAGCCGCCGCCGACCGCCCCGCCTTCGACCAGTGGCTCGCGGGGTTGCGCCGACGCGGCATCGAACCCGACGCGACCGGGCTTTGGGACGATTATCGCGTCGGTGCCCTCAGCGGCTATTTCATGGCGGTCTTCGCCTCGATGAGCGTCGAGCGCACGGCGCGCGGCGACGAGATGTTCGCGGTCATGGCCGAACGTCCGGCGCGCCAGGCACTGATGCTGGGAAGCCTGGACCTGCTATGAGCCGTACCTGCGGCTCCATGGTCCACGTCGACGACAGGATGCAGTCAAACTACAGCTATCGTCTGTCCGCCCCGGTGGGCGAGGAGTTCGATCCCGGTTTCGAGCCCCACTTCACCCCGCAGCAAATGCTCGAATTGGGTGTCTTCGAAGGCAAATATTGCAACGACTGCATTGGCGAGCTGCCCGCTTGCTGGTTCAAGAAGGCCAAGGTCGCCGAGGTCGCCGACGAGCAGCTCAACTATTTCGGGGTCAGGAGCCGCCAGCCCTTGTCGGCTTGGCGCGAAAAGGGCTGGATATACGGGCCCGACCCGCGCGGCTGGTTCCAATGGTATTGCCGCTATTTTCTCGGCCGGCGGCTATCGGAAATCGACCCGATCCAGGTAAGGCGCTGGCGCGGCTTTGCGCGTCACGCCGGCCAAATTCGCGCCAATTGCGAGCCCGGTGACATTTTCTGCCGCCCGCGCCAGCGCCAGGCGCTGCTGCAATGGGCTCACGACCCTTTCGTCTGATGTGAAAAGGGCGGCCCGTTTCCGGACCGCCCTTCTCTCCTCCACCCGTCGGTGGAAAGCTCTTAGCGCTTCGAGAACTGGAAGCTGCGGCGGGCCTTCGCCTTGCCGTACTTCTTACGCTCGACCGCACGGCTGTCGCGGGTCAGGAAGCCCGCCGACTTGACCGCGCCGCGCAGCGCAGGCTCGAAGCGGGTCAGCGCCTGGGCGATGCCATGCAGCACTGCGCCTGCCTGGCCCGACAGGCCGCCACCCTTGACGGTTGCAACTACGTCATACTGGCCCACGCGATCGGTCAGACCGAACGGCTGGTTGATGACGAGGCGCAGCGTCGGACGCGCGAAATAGACTTCCTGGTCGCGGCCGTTGACGGTGATCTTGCCCGTGCCGGGCTTGACCCACACGCGGGCGACGGCGTCCTTGCGGCGGCCGGTCGCATATGCGCGGCCCTGCTTGTCGACCTGCTTCTCGCGAAGCGGAGCGGTCGGGGCGGCCGGAGCGGCGGCGCCCTCGACAGCGCCGGCGAGGTCCTTGAGATCGGTCATGGTCTGTTCGTCAGCCATTATGCACCCACCTTGTTCTTGCGGTTCATCGACGCAACGTCGAGCACTTCGGGGTTCTGCGCGGCGTGCGGATGCTCGCTGCCGGCGAAAATGCGCAGGTTGCGCATCTGCTGGCGGCCGAGGGGACCGCGCGGGATCATGCGTTCGACGGCTTTTTCGAGCACGCGCTCGGGGAATCGACCCTCGAGGACCTTCGCCGGGCTGGTTTCCTTGATGCCGCCGGCGTAGCCGGTGTGCTTGTAATAGCGCTTGTCGGCGAGCTTGTTGCCGGTGAAGGCCACCTTCTCGGCATTGATGACGATGACATTGTCACCGCAATCAACGTGCGGGGTAAAGCTCGGCTTATGCTTGCCGCGCAGGATGTTGGCGATGATCGAGGCAACACGGCCCACGACGAGACCGTCGGCGTCGATCAGCACCCATTTCTTTTCGACCGTGGCGGCATTCGCCGACTGGGTCGTCTTGGTCAGCGCCTTCATGGCACGCTCCTTGAAGAGATGGACGAGGGGGACAGGATCAGGATCCGCCGCCCCAAATAAGCCGCGCCGCCAGTCCTTAGCGGACGAAGCGGCGCTTCGGAGCGGGCCAATGACCTTATGCGGCCCGAAAGTCAAGCTCCGCGCGGCTTTGCTGACGGGTATTATAATACCATCGAGGTTGACGAGCGCCCGAAGGACGCGATTTTCGGCGTCAACCCGGCGAACGCTCGCGGCCAAGCCGGTGGAGCGACGCTGCCGCGACCGCGACGAGAATCGCGCCGGTCACCTGGTGCTGGACCGCGATCCACATGGAGACGCCGGTGACAACGGTCAGAATGCCGAGTGCCATCTGCGCCGCGACGACCAGCACGATCCACCGCGCCTCGCTGCGCGCCCCGCGTCGCCACAGCGCCCGGGCGAGGAGCAGGAGCGCGAGCGCTGCCGCCCATGACCACCAGCGATGGAGGAAATGGATGAGGAAGGGATCGTTGGTGATCGCCAGCCAGGCGCCTGCGGACCAGTCGATCCCCTCGGGGACGAAATGTCCGTTCATCAAGGGCCAGCTGCTCGCGACATATCCCGCATTGAGCCCAGCGGTCCACGCGCCGAGGAGAAGCTGGACCAGGAGGACCGCGACCACCGCGGCCCCGGCGGCGGTGAGCCGGGCAGGACGTGCCCGTGGATCGCGCGCCAGCACCGCAAGGTCGCGTGCCGTCCAGACGAGGCCGCCAAGCAGGAACAGGGCGGTCAGCAAATGCGTCGCGAGGCGGAAATGGCTGACATCGGTGCGTGTGACGAGCCCCGAGGCGACCATCCACCAGCCGATCGCGCCCTGCAATCCCACAAGCGCTGCGAGCGCGAACAACCGCCAGCCATAGCCGGCGGGGACGGCTCGTCGCAGCGCGTACCAGGCAAGCGGCACGAGCAGCGCCAGTCCGACCAGCCGGCCCAGGATGCGATGAAGCCACTCCCAGAAGAATATGCCTTTGAACGCCGCGAGCGACATGCCCGCGTTGATCTCCTTATACTCCGGGATCAGCTTATACTTTTCGAACTCTGCCTGCCACGCTGCGTCGGTGAGTGGTGGGAGCACGCCCGAAACGGGCTTCCACTCGGTAATCGACAGCCCCGATTCGGTGAGGCGGGTAATGCCGCCGACCGCGACCACCGCGATCACGAGCAATGCGACAGCCCACAGCCAGCGCGAGAGCGCCGCGGGGCGGGGATTGGCGACCTTCGTCATGGGCTGCCCTATCGCCCCTCGCCGGGCGATAGGCAAGGGGGGCGCAGCCGCCGCGCGCTCGAAAGTCATGGCCGCGGCAGGCATCGGCTGGTAACAGGCCCGCGATGCGGTGGCCGCTCTTCCTTGTGCCCCTTCTCGTTGGCATGTTCGTGGTTCCCGCGAGCGCGCGCAGCAAGCTCGATATCGCCGACTTCGCGGCGCAGGAGGCGCGCCTCGCGGCGATCTCGCACCGTCTGGCGCGCGCGAGCGCCAGCTGGTGCCCCGATATTATTCCGCAGCCCGGCTGGCTGCTCGAGGACCGGCGGCGGTTCGGTGACCAGGACTGGGCCGCGGCGCAGCATGCCTATGGCGCACCGCCCGGCGGACCTTTCATCGCCGCGCTGGCTCCGGGCTCGGCTGCGGAGCGCGCGGGCCTCGTACGCGGCACCCTCATCGCCGCGATCAATGGTCAGCCCATCGCGACGCCGAGCGACGACGAGACGATCCGCATCGATACCGCGATTGTCGCGGTCGCGGCGCTCGATCCGGCAGAAGCGCTGAGCGTCACTGACGCCTCGGGGCGCACCTATCGGCTCGAGGCCACCCCGGGATGCGCGAGCGCCTTCCGCCTTGAACGCAAGGGCGCCCAAGCCGCCGCCAACGGCATCCTGGTGCGGGTCCGATACGATCTCGCGCGCGAGATCACGGACGAGGCCGAACTCGCGGCAGTGATCGCGCATGAACTGGCGCACAATATATTGCGGCACCCCGACCGTCTCGCCGCCGCGCCAAGCGGCCGCTCGGCGCGCCGCGTTCGTGCGACCGAACTCGAGGCCGACCGGCTGTCGGTGTGGCTGATGAACGATGCGGGTTATGACCCCCTGGCCGCGGTGCGCTTCTGGACCCGGCACAAGCGGCCGCTGATCCGGGCCGCGACCCACCCGCCACGCAGCGAGCGCATCGCAGCGATCGAAGCGGAATGGGCGGCCTTGAAGGCTGCGCGCGCCGCCGATCCGGGGGCACGGCCGCCCCTCGCGCTGGCGCCGCCGCCCTTGGAATAGCGGCGCGCACGCCTATCTTGGGAGCCACCCCACTTGCGAAGGATCGACGCCATGACAAAAGAGACCGCCATTTTCGCCGGGGGCTGCTTCTGGTGTACCGAGGCTGTGTTCCAGTCGCTGGCGGGCGTCGAGAGCGTCGAAAGCGGCTACACCGGCGGTCACGCAGCAAATCCGACCTACAAGCAGGTGTGTTCGGGCGAGACTGGCCATGCCGAGGCGATCCGCATCGGCTATGATCCTGCCGTCATTTCCTATGACGAACTCCTCGATGTTTTTTTCGCAACGCACGATCCGACGCAGCTCAACCGCCAGGGCAACGACATCGGCACCCAGTATCGCAGCGCGATCTTCCCTCTCGACGAGGTGCAGAACGCCGCGGCCCGCGCCGGAATTGCGCGGGCCCAGCAGGAGCGCGCCGAGCCGATCGTGACGACAATCGAACCGCTGTCCGACTGGTACCCGGCCGAGGATTATCACCAGGCCTATTGGGAAGGCGACGGCCAGCGGAATCCCTATTGCCTCGCCACGATCCCGCCGAAACTCGCCAAGCTGCGCAAGGGTTTTGCCGACCGGCTGCGCGACGAGGCGCCGGCATCCTGAGCGAGCGCTGTTGCAAATCGGCCGCATGACGTCACTTTTGATTGACTCTCAGGCGGTTTGGACTAGCGGTCCCGCCCATGTTGGGGCAGCGTGATCCCCGCAGTTAGGGATCACCGAGTATCAGCGTCGTTATTTCTGTTCTTGGCCGTATTCGCGACACCGCAAATGTCGGTTCAGGCCGCGAGCCAGACGATCATCGAAAATGGCGAGGCGGGCTTGGCGCGGGCCGTGAACCGGATGGTTGGCGGGATTATCGCCTATGAACGCTGGCCGCACAGCCGCACCGCCGCCCCCCGCACCCTCTGCCTCGTCGGCACGCCGCGATTGACCGGCTCGCTCGCGCCCGACATGCCGGGCGATGGCCAGGTCCTCGTGCGCCAGACAACGGCCGGGGGAGTGATGACCGGCGGCGACTGCGACATCCTGTTCCTCGGCCGAACGGCCGAGGGCGAGCGCAGGCGCCTCATCGAATGGGTTCGCGGGCAGCCGACGCTGACGATCACCGACGATGACCCAGGCTGCCGCAATGGCGCGATGTTCTGCCTCGCGCGCAAGCCGGCAGGGCTCAGCTTTTCGGTCAATCTCGACGCGATCGGCCGGGGGCCGCTCCGCGTCGACCCGCGCGTGCTCCGCATCGGCCGCGCCGAGGGAGGCGGGTCATGACCGACCGGGCTCCGCGGAACACCACCCTCCAGAAACTGCTGTCGCGATTTCATTTCGGCATCACCCTGCTCGCCGTCGCGCTGTCGGGGATTACCATTCTCCTCGCGGGCATCACCGCGATGCGCGGCCATGCCGACCGCAATATCGAGCTCGCAGCGCAGCTCGGCGCTTATGGTGTCGAGCCAGCGCTCGTCTTCAACGATCCACAGGCGGCGCGCGAGGGGCTGAAACCGCTGACCGACATTCCCGGCATCGCTCGCCTGCGCGTTCTCGACGACCACGGCCGCGCGCTCGTCGAGTGGAGTTCGCCGACCCGCGACCCGGCGCCCATCCTCACTCGCCTCTTCTTCCCCGAGCCCTTTGCACTCACGGTCCGCCGCAATGGGTCCGCGATCGGCTCGATCGAGGTTTGGGGCGATTCGACGACGCTCACCGGCTATGTCCGCATCGGGCTGCTCGCAGGCCTTGCCTGCCTGCTGATCACGGCGCTCGGAACCATCGCGCTCGCGCGCCGGCTCGAATATGAGCTTGTCAAGCCGCTCAACGAAATTGCCACCGTAGCGCACGACGTGCGGCTCCACCGCCGCTTTGATAAGCGGGTTAAAAGCCTCAGCATCGCCGAGCTCGACCGGTTGGGGGGGGGACATCAACGCGCTGCTCGACGAGCTCGATGGCTGGCGGGGCCATATGGAAAATGAGCGGGCGGTGCTTGCGCACCGGGCGGCGCACGACCCGCTGACCTCCATGCCCAACCGCTCGGCTTTCGATGAAGAACTCGAGCGCCGCCTCAAGTCGGCGGCTGCCCAGGGTCACCGATTGGCGCTGCTGTTCATCGACGTCGTCAATTTCAAGACGGTGAATGACGGATATGGCCATGCCGCGGGTGACGCGGTTCTCATCGCAATCGCGAGACAAATCCGCGCGGTCCTGCGCCCGGGCGATTTCGCAGCCCGTATCGGCGGCGACGAGTTCGTCGTGGTCATCGACCCCATCGACCCCGCAGCCCTTCCAGCGACGCTCGCCGAGCGGATCCGCGCCAGCGTCGCCGAGCCGGTCGAGCTTCCAGGCGGCGGACCTTACGGCGCCGCGATCAGCATAGGCGCGGCGCTCTACCCCGAGGACGGCCAGGATGCAGCCGCGCTGCTGACCGCCGCCGACGCCGCCATGTATGAAGACAAGCTCAGCCATCGTTCGTGATCGCGAGGATATGCCGTGACCCAACCCCGCCCCTGGTTTCGTCCGATTTTTCTGACCTTCCTCGCCGCGCTGCTTGCGGCCTGCCAGAGCATGCCGGCCCCCTCCCGCTTCACCCCCGAGCAGATCGCGGCGCTGCAATCGGAGGGCTTCATCGAGACCGATGCGGGCTGGGAACTGACGCTCAACGAGCGGCTGCTCTTTCCGATCGACGAAAGCCGGTTGCAGCCGGGCCAGGGCGAGCGCATCGCGAAGCTTGCAGGCCATCTGTTGTCGGTGGGTATCACCACTGCCCGGATCGAGGGGCATAGCGATTCGACGGGGACCGAGGCGCATAACCTCAAGCTCTCCCAGGCACGCGCCGAGGCCGTCGCGGAGCCAATGCGCGCAAGCGGCATGGAATTCACGCCCGACCAGATCGTGGGCCGCGGCGAGGCCGATCCCTTGTCGAGCAACGCGACCGCCGTGGGCCGTCAGGATAATCGCCGTGTCGTGGTGATCGTGACGCCCTGACCCGGTGCCGCCGAACCGCGCGAGAGGGCGTCCCCAGCGGCACCTTGAAGGAGCATACCCCCCGCTGGTGACAACCCCTTCACCGCTCGTTACAACTTGAAGCAGTGCAGCAGGGACTCGCGACCCAATGACGAGGGCCGCCGCATCGCAGCAGGTGCTGCCGGGTCGTCGGCACGGGCTTTGGCTGCACCCCTGGGGTGCGTTGCAAGAGGGGGCGACGGCGCATGAGAAAAGCATCCGACTTGTTCATCGAATGCCTTGAGGAAGAGGGCGTCGAATATATTTTCGGCGTGCCAGGGGAAGAAAATCTGGACTTTCTCGACAGCCTCTCGCGGTCGAAGAAGATCAAGTTGATCCTGACCCGCCACGAACAGGGCGCAGGTTTCATGGCCGCAACCTATGGCCGCCACACCGGCAAGACAGGCGTGTGCCTCGCGACACTGGGGCCGGGCGCCACCAATTTCGTCACGGCCGCCGCCTATGCCCAGCTTGGCGGGATGCCGATGATGATGATCACCGGACAAAAGCCGATCAAGAAATCGAAACAGGGCCGTTTTCAGATTCTCGACGTCTGCTCGATGATGTCGCCGATCACCAAATACACGCACCAGATGGCCTCGGCGGACAATATCCCAAGCCGCGTGCGCGAAGCGTTCCGCCTCGCCGAAGAGGAAAAGCCCGGCGCGGTGCATATCGAGCTTCCCGAGGATATTGCCGACGAGCATACCGAGAGCACTCCGCTGATGCGCAGCCACTCGCGCCGGCCGACCGCCGACGTCAAATCGACCCGCGAGGCGGTGAAGGCGCTTGAGAATGCGAAGTCGCCGGTTCTCGTCATCGGCGCGGGCGCGAACCGGACGATGACAAGCCGCATGCTGCTGCAATTTATCGAGAAGACCGGCATCCCCTTCCTCACCACCCAGCTCGGCAAGGGCGTGATCGACGAGCGGCACCCCAAGTTCCTGGGCTGCGCCGCGCTGTCGGCGGGCGACTTCGTTCACCGCGCGGTCGAGGCATCCGACTGCATCGTCAACATCGGGCACGACGTGATCGAAAAGCCGCCCTTCTTCATGCAGCGCGGCGGTCCGACCGTCATTCATGTTTCAACCAAGACGGCCGAGGTTGATCCCGTCTATTTTCCGAATATCGAGGTGATTGGCGATATCGCCAATGCGATATGGCAGATGAAGGAAGACATTGTTCCCAATGGCGGCTGGGCGTTCGACCATCTGCTCGCCTATCGCAAGGCCGAGGTGGAACATACCGCTCCCCTCGCCAAGGACGAGCGCTTCCCGATCTTCCCGCCGCACCTGGTACATCAGGTTCGCGATGCGATGCCCGACGATGGCATTATTTGTCTCGACAATGGCGTGTACAAGATCTGGTTTGCGCGCGGCTACACGGCGTGCCGGCCGAACACCGTGCTTCTCGACAACGCGCTGGCAACGATGGGCGCCGGCCTGCCTTCGGCGATGATGTCGTCGATGCTCTATCCCGAGCGCAAGGTCATGGCGATCTGCGGCGACGGCGGATTCATGATGAACAGCCAGGAAATGGAGACCGCGGTGCGCCTCGGCCTCAACCTCACCGTGCTGATCCTCAACGACAACAGCTATGGCATGATCCGCTGGAAGCAGGCGAACATGGGCTTCAAGGATTGGGGACTGACCTATGGCAACCCCGATTTCGTCAAATATGCAGAAAGCTATGGGGCCAATGGTCACCGCGTGGAGAGCGCGGCCCATCTTAAGAAGCTGCTCGCGCATTGCCTTGATACGCCGGGTGTCCACCTCATCGACTGCCCGGTCGACTATTCGGAAAATGACCAGATCCTCAATATCGACATCAAGAAATTGTCGAAGGAGCTTTGATTTTCCGCGCCCCTCCCCGCCAGCGGGAGGGGCAGCGAGACTTGCCAGCCTGCTGGCTCGTCGCAGCGGCGTCGGAAAACCGCACCGCTGCTGGCCCACCCCCCGACCCCTCCCGCCGTCAGGGAGGGGGGAGATACGAAAAATGAAACTCAAGGACGTCTACCCGCTCTACCTCAACAACAAGGCGGTGCAGCCGAACACCGACCTTGCCGTGACCGACAAGTTCAGCGGCGAGGTCGCCTTCCGCACCGCACTCGCGACCCCGGAGGTGATCGACGAAGCGATCGCGGGCGCCGTTCGCGCCGCCGAGCCGATGGCGCGGCTCGCGAGCTTCGAGAAACAGGACGTGCTCAACCATTGCGTCGGACGGTTCCGCGAACGCTTTGACGAGCTTGCCTATGCGCTGTGCGTCGAGGCGGGGAAACCGATTGCCGACGCCGAGGGCGAGGTCAGCCGGTTGATCGATACCTTTCGCATTGCCGCCGAGGAAGCGGTGCGCAACTATGGCGAGGTCCAGCCACTGGACATCTCGGCGCGGGCAAAAGGCTATATGGGTATGTGGAAGCGCGTGCCGATTGGCCCGTGCAGTTTCATCTCGCCGTTCAATTTCCCGCTTAACCTCGCCGCGCACAAGATCGCGCCCGCGATCGCGATGGGCTGCCCTTTCGTGATGAAGCCGGCGTCGATGACGCCGCTCGGCGCGATCATCATGGGCGAGGTCCTCGCCGAATGCGACATATTGCCCGAGGGCGCGTTCAGCATCCTGCCCGCAACGCGCGATGGCGCCGACCTCTTCACAACCGACGAACGTTTGAAACTGCTGAGCTTCACCGGCTCCCCCGGGGTTGGATGGGATCTGAAGGCAAAGGCCGGCAAGAAGAAGGTCATTCTCGAGCTCGGCGGCAATGCCGCGGTGATCGTCGACAAGGACGCCGACCTCGACCATGCTCTCGCGCGAATTATTTTCGGCGCCTTCTATCAGTCGGGCCAGTCGTGCATCGGGGTGCAACGGATCATCATTCATGCCGATATCTACGACAGATTCCGCGACATGCTGGTTGCGAAAACGAGGACGCTGGTCGCCGGCGACCCCAAGGACCGCAAGACCTTCATCGGTCCAATGATCTCGGAGAAGGAAGCCGCAAGGCTGGAGGGCTGGATCGAGGAGGCAGTGGCGAACGGCGCAAAGCTGCTCGTCGGCGGAAAGCGCGAGGGCGCAATGCTCGAGGCGACCCTGCTTGAAGGTGTCGACCGCGCGGCGAGCGCCTATCGCGAGGAAGCCTTCGGTCCGCTCGCGATCTTGTCGAAATTCACTGAGTGGAATGACGCCCTGGCGGAAATCAATGACAGCAAGTTCGGGCTTCAGGCCGGGCTGTTCACGCGCGACATCAACCAGGTTCTGGAAGCGTGGGACCGCCTCGATGTCGGCGGGGTGGTCGTCAACGATGTTTCCTCCTACCGGGTCGACAATATGCCTTATGGCGGGGTCAAGGATTCAGGGCTCGGTCGCGAGGGCATTCGCTTCGCCATGGAAGATATGAGCGAGATCCGGAACCTGGTGATCCGGCGGGTTTGATATGCCCCCTGTTCGGCAGCCAGTCCTTTGCGTGATCCCGGCCCCAAAAGCGTAAGCGTATTACCCGAATAAATCGCTTGCCATGGCGGCGCTACAAATGTAGCTAGGCTACAAATGTAGCGCAAAAGGTGATTCGCATGTTGTCCAGTTTGCCGCCGCGGGAACGCGAGATCGTCGATATTCTCTACGAGAATGGCCCGTCGACCGTGCCGGAAATCGCCGCGGCGCTAAGCGACGCCCTCTCGGGCTCGGCGATCCGTGCGATGCTGAAGCGGCTTGAACGCAAAGGCTTCGTCGCGCGCGAACAATCCGACCGCGGTTTCCTCTACGCCCCCAGCGTCGAGGGCAGGGCCGCGAGCAAGTCAGCGCTGAGCCAGGTCGTGCGCATCTTCTTCAACGGCTCGCCGACAAGCGCCGCCGCGGCGCTGCTCGGCATGCAGGACGAAATGAGCACGACCGAACTCGACGAGCTCGAAAAGCTGATCGCCGAGGCACGTGACGCGAGGAGGAAATGATGATCACTGCAACGATGCTGGCGGGGATTGCCTGGAAGTCGGTGCTGATCGCGGGCCTCACCCTTCTCCTGCTCCGTCTCGCGCGCCTCCGCTCGGCCGCGGAGCGCTCGCTGATCGCGCATGTCGGCCTCGCCGCCCTGCTCGCTCTTCCCGTCGCAACCCTGCTGCTTCCGATCTGGGCGCCGCTGCCCGCGGCCTGGTCTGCGAACGCCGCCCCCGCGCCGGCGGGCACCCTTGTGACGGGACCGGCTGCCTCCGATCTTGCTTCCGCCGCGGCTCCGGCCCCGGCCGCGGCGGAGTCCGCCGCCGGCGTGCCGGCCTCCTGGCTCGCATCATTGCCCACCCTCTCGGATCTCGCGCTCTGGGTCTATGCGCTGCCGCTCGCCCTGCTCTTCGCCACGATGCTGGTCGCGGTCCTGCGCTTGTTTGCCATGCGAGGCCGCGCCGATGTCCTCGTCCAGCCCTCGTGGCTCTCGGCGCTTGCAGAGGCCCAGCGGCGCATGGGCTTCAAGCATGGCACCGCGCTGCTGGTCAGCGAGGAACTGTGCTCGCCGATCAGCTGGGGCGTGCTGCGCCCGACGATTGTCCTCAGTCCCAAGGCCGTGGAAGCCGTCGGCGAAGCCGAAGCGATCATCGCGCACGAGCTTGCGCATGTTGCACGGCTTGACTGGGCGAAGCTGCTCTCGGCCCGGCTCGCCTGCGCAATCTTCTGGTTCAACCCCCTCGTCTGGATGCTGGCGCGCGAGAGCCATCAGCTTCGCGAAGAAGCCGCTGACGACGCCGTTCTGCTCGCCGATATCGACGGCCCCGACTATGCCAGCTTGCTCGTTGGCGCTGCGCGTCACGACAATAAGGGGACCTTGATCGCAGCCCATGGCGTCGCCCCGGGCAGAAACAGCCTGAAGCGCCGCATCACCCGGGTCCTCGATGCGCGGGCGAGGCGCGGCCCGGCGAGCGCGAGCTGGTTCGCAATGACCCTCGCCTTTCTCGCCGGCGTCACCGTGCCCCTCGCCGCTTTCTCGGCGACCGCCCCCCGCTCTACGGCGGCGCCAGGGGAGAAGGTCTCCGCTCTCAGGCCCGCCGCGGCGCCGATGGCTGCATCTGCCGCGGGGGAGAAGGAGATGCCCGCGCATGCCGGGGCAAAGCTCCCCGTCGAGCAGCTCGTCAGCATGAAGGCGATGGGCGTCACCCCCGAGGATGTGCGCGGCATGCAAGACAAGGGTCTCGCCCCTGACGACGTTATCGCGGCCCGGGCGACCGGCGCCAGCCCGGCCTATCTGGACCGGATGCGCGCTTTGTTTCCACGCGCCGATATCGATGATCTGATCGGCGCTTCGGCGCTCGGGATCGACACCGCATATGCCCGGGAAATGAAATCCCATTTTCCAGGTCTTGATATTGACGACCTCGCCGGAATGCGGGCAGTCGGCGTCACCGGGGCCTTCGTGCGCGACATGCGCAAGTCCGGCGTCCGCGTATCGAACCCTGACGATGCGATCGCGCTTCAGGTGACGCGCGGCGTCAATGTCTCGAAGATTGTCTCCAGCACCCTGAGCACAGAGACCAGCGCCGCCGCGGTCGGTTCCCCGGGCGATGGCGGCGTGTTGCGCGCCGAAACCCCGCAGCCGCCCGCCCCCCCGCAACCGCCCGCAAAGAACGACTGACGCCCGCCGCCCGGACGGGCGCCGCTGAAACCCGAGCCCTGAAAATCTGCAACGCCGCATCGGCGGCGAGCCATCACGCTCGCCCGCGATCCGCGGCCCGGAGGAGACGTGCCATGAAAGCCCTGATCGTTACCGCCAGCCTTGCCATGCTGTCCGCACTGGCCTCGACCGCGCCCCTGCACTCGGCAGGCTTGCCCCCGGTGATGACCGACATCCGCTGGGATATCCTTCCTCCCGAGGGCAAGCGCGTGGGCGATGAACCGCGCCTGCGCATCCGGTCGGATCAGTCGAACAGCAGCCTCGCGCTCGATGGTTCGCGCCCCGAAGTTGCAGCCGCAAAGCGCGCCCTCGCCGGGGCTCCCGGGCCGGTCTCCTTCACGGTTGCGCATCAGGCGGGCACGCTCGCCTGCGACGGCCGGCTGTCGCGCCGTTACGACGGCATGGGCGGCTGCCGGTTCGCCGCCGCCCCCGCCTTTGAACAGGCGCTCGCGAAGCGCGGCATCGCAACGAGCGATCGGGGCGACCTGCTCGCAATGCTGCTCGTCGATGCAACGATCGAGTTCGCCGACGGGCTTGCCGCCGCCGGGCTTCGCGCCGAAGATGCAGACGAGCTCGTGGCCGCGGCGGCGCTGCGGGTCACCCCCGCCTATGTCCGCGATCTCCGCGCTGCGCCGATGAAGCTCGGCTCGCTCCACGACGCCTTTGCCTGCCGCGCTCTGGGCGTAAGCGCTGCATATGTGCGCGAGCTGGCAAGTGCCGGTTACACCGATCTTTCGGTCGAGGATGTCCTAGCAATGAAGGCGCTCGGCGTCAGCGGCGCCTATGCCCGGGCGATGAATGCAGCCGCGGCCGAGGTGAGCCAGTGAAGCGCGCCGCCAGCCTGCTCACGAGTGCAGCCGCCCTCTCGGCCCAGCCCGCGCTCGCGCACGACACGCAAGCGAGCGGCGAGGCGCCGCCGCCTGCAGCCGACACGGCGGCGACCCTTGCAAAAGCGCTCGCGGGGAAGATCTACACCCCCGCTGACTTCGCGCGCTATGCGCCGAGGAACGCCTATGACATGCTCAACCAGGTCCCGGGCTTTTCCATCCGCGAGAACGAGACGGTTCGCGGACTGGGGCAGGCGACGGGCAATGTATTGTTCAACGGGGCGCGGCCCGCAACCAAGTCGGACACGATCGTCACCCAATTGGCGCGCATTCCCGCAGCCAATGTCGAGCGGATCGAGATTGTCGATGGCGCCAGCCTCGACCTCCCGGGCCTTTCGGGACAGGTCGCGAACATCGTCTTCCGCGCGGACAGCTTCTCGGGGCAATTCTCGTGGAAACCCGAGTTCCGGGCCCATTTTACCGACCCACTCTTCACCCGGGCCGATATTTCGGTCCGCGGCCGCAAGGATGACCTTGAATATGAGCTTGGCCTCAACAACGACACGAGTTCGCGTAGCGGCGCCGGTGGGGGCACCGTCATCACCGACGGCGCGGGCGCAATCAAAGAGCATCGCAAGGACATCTGGAACACGCATTATGACACACCCAAGCTGTCCGCCAAGCTGACCTGGGATCCCGCAGGCGACAGCATCGCCCACCTTGGCGCGCATGTTCAGCGTCGCTGGTATCGCTATGATGAAGTTGGCGTCTGGACCAGGGCCGGCGGGCCCGATCGCCTCCGCACCGTGCGCGAGACCGAGATGACCTGGAACTACGAGCTAAGCGGCGATTACCAGTTCGGCCTTGGCCCCGGAAAGCTCAAGCTGATCGGACTGCGCCGTTTCAGCCACGAGCCGGTGACCCAGGAGGTCGTGCTGCGCCCGACCGACGGCTCACCCGCGAGCGGCGATCGCTTCACCCAGGCGGGCGATGTTGGCGAAACGATCGCCCGCGGCGAATATGATTGGAAGATGCTGGGCGGCGACTGGCAACTCTCGGGGGAAGCGGCGTTCAACACGCTGGGCAACGTCGCACGGCTTTACACGCTCGATCCAGCTGCCGACGATTTCGTCGAACTGCCGTTCCCGCAAGGCACGGGCGGAGTGCACGAAGACCGCTACGAAGCGCTTTTGAGCTTCGGCCGCAAGCTCACGAACAGGCTATCCTTCCAGCTCGCCGCGGGCGCCGAGCATTCGACGTTGACCCAGGACGGCGCGAGCGGGCTCCAACGAAGCTTCTTCCGGCCCAAGGGATCGCTGACCCTGGCCTGGACGCCGATCGCGGGGCTCGACTTGTCTCTAAAGGCCCGGCGGCAGGTCGAGCAGCTCGATTTCTACGATTTCTTGGCCCGCGCATTCCTCAACGACGACAACAACAACGCGGGGAACGCCGATCTCCGCCCACAGCAGAACTGGCGCTACGAGTTCGAAGCAAACAGGTCTCTCGGCAAATGGGGGTCCACCAAGCTCCAGCTCGTCTACGTCGATGCGGAAGACTTTGTCGATGTCGTTCCGGTCGACGGGGGCGAATCCGTCGGCAATATCGCCAAGGCATGGGCCGCGGCGGCGGCGTGGTCGGCGACGATCAACCTCGACCCGGCGGGGCTCAAGGGCGTGAAGATCGACGTGAGCGTCGATATCGAGAAATCGGGACTGCGCGACCCTTTCACCGACGAGAAGCGCCAGTGGAGCGGCTTCCAGGATCGCTCGGCCGATTTCTCGCTCCGCCATGACATTCCCCGGAGCGACTGGGCGTGGGGGGCAACGGCCGTATATGGTCACTACCAGCCCAATTACCGCCGCAACGAGGTCAATCGCACCTGGGAGGGGCCGGTGTTCGCCTCGCTGTTCGTCGAGAACAAGAATGTGATGGGGATGACCATGCGCGCCGAGCTTTCCAACGCGGTCAACGCCCGCTCCCGGCGCGAGCGGACAGTCTACGAAGGCCTGCGAGGGGAAACCCCTATCGCCTTCCACGAAAGTCGGGACCGGCTCATCGGCCCGATCTTCAAATTTTCAGTGCGGGGGAAATTCTAGGCGCGATCGGTCCGCCCTGAGAAACCAACGCCCTGCCCGCTCCCGCAGTTGACGCGCCCTTGGGCGCGGTCACAAGCGGATTCGAGGCGGTCGCCCGGACCCAACGGCCCGGAACGCCCATTTTTCCAGACAGGGCGTTTTGCGGATATGAGTTTTTTCCATCGCTTCGGGGCGGCGTCGCACGGCATGGCCATCGACCTTGGTACAGTCAACACGGTCGTCTACGTCCGCGACAAGGGGATCGTTCTCAACGAACCCTCGGTCGTCGCGCTCGAAACGCGCGACGGGGTGCGGCGGGTCAAGGTCGTGGGGAATGAAGCCAAGCTCATGATGGGCAAGACGCCGTCGAACATCCAGGCGATCCGCCCGCTGCGCGATGGTGTCATCGCGGACATTGATGTCGCTGAACAGATGATCAAGCATTTCATCACCAAGGTGATGGACGGGCGGAGCCGGTTTCGCCAGCGCAGCCAGGTCGTGATCTGCGTGCCCTCGGGCTCGACCATGGTCGAGCGCCGCGCGATCCGCGATGCCGCCTCCAACGCCGGGGCGCTCACGGTCCAGCTTATCGAGGAATCGCTCGCTGCCGCGATTGGTGCCGGGTTGCAGGTCGCAGAGCCGATGGGAGAGATGGTGGTCGACATCGGCGGCGGGACGACCGAAGTCGCGGTGCTCTCGCTCGGCGGCATCGCCTACAGCAATTCGGTCCGTGTCGGCGGCGACAAGATGGACGACATGATTTCCTCCTACATCCGCCGGAAACATAATCTGATGGTCGGCGAGATGACGGCCGAGCGTGTCAAGCTCACCATCGGCTGCGCGGTGGCGCCCGAGGGCAGCGGGCTCATCATGGGCGTCAAGGGCCGCGACCTGGTGAACGGCCGCCCCGCCGAGGTGCGCGTGTCAGAGGCTGAAGTCGCCGAAGCACTCGCCGAGCCGGTCGGCCAGATCGTCAGCGCGGTGCGCGCGGCGCTCGAACAAACCCCGCCCGAACTCGCAGCCGACATCATCGACGCCGGCATCACGCTGACGGGTGGGGGCGCGCTGCTCCGGCGGGTCGACGAGGCGATCGCCAAGGCAACCGGTCTTGATGTCCGGGTCGCTGACGATGCACTGATGTGCGTCGCAAAGGGCGCGGGGCACGCGCTCGAGGACAATATCTATCGCAACGTGCTGATCGCTGCCTGACCTTCGGGGAAATTAGGCGACCGCGTCGATCGCGGCGAGGTGGTGGGCGCGCTCATCCTCCTCGAGGAAGGATCCGATGAAGCTGTTGCGCGCCAGCGTGGCGAGTTCGCCGCGCGATAGGTCGAGCGCATCGGCGACCGCCTGATAGTTGGCGTTCACATACCCCCCGAAATAGGAGGGATCGTCCGAATTGATCGTCGCGGCGAGCCCGGCGTCGAGCATTTTCCGGAGGGGATGGGCCTTCAGGTCATCGACGACGCAGAGCTTGAGATTCGAAAGCGGGCAGACGGTCAGGCAAAGGCCCAACTCGGCGAGGCGGCGAACGAGCGCCGGATCCTCGAGGCTGCGATTGCCATGGTCGATGCGGTCGACCCGGAGAAGGTCGATCGCTTCCTCGACATAGGCAGGCGGACCTTCCTCGCCAGCGTGCGCAACAAGCTTCAGTCCGAGCGAGCGCGCGCGTGCGAAGACGCGCTCGAATTTGGAGGGCGGATGTCCGACCTCCGATGAATCAAGCCCGACCCCATCGATGCGGTCGATGAAGGGAAGCGCCGCATCGAGCGTCGCCTCGGCGTCCGCCTCGCTGAGATGGCGGAGGAAGCAGAGGATCAGCTTCGACGTCAGGCCGTGGCGCTCGCGAGCCTCGTCCAGCGCGCGGGTGATGCCGTTCATCACGGTGCCGAAGCCGACGCCCCGCTCGGTATGCCCCTGCGGATCGAAAAAAATCTCGACGTGGCGGACATTGTCGCTGTGCGCACGGGCGAGATAGGCGGCGGTCAGGTCGTAGAAATCCTCCTGGGTAACGAGGACACGCATGCCCTGGTAATAGATATCGAGAAAATCCTGGAGGTTCGAAAATGCATAGGCGCGGCGCACCTCCTCGACGCTCGCGAAGGGGATTGCGACCCCGTTGCGCTGCGCGAGTTCGAACATCAACTGGGGTTCGAGCGAGCCTTCGATATGCAGATGCAGCTCAGCCTTGGGGAGGCCGGAAATGAAGCTGGCGCGCTCGGAGGCCGAAGCAAAACCCTCAGCCATGGGACGCGGCCTCCTCTCCGAGAATAATCGCTGCCTCGGGTTTGTGGCGGCGGATTTCCTCGACCGACAGTCCGTGGAACTCGTGCGGGAAGATCAGCCAGCGGTCGGTTTCGTGGACGAAAAAGTCGGGAACCAGGTCCGTGATGTTGCGGCGCGGCTTGTACCAAACCGTCGCAATGCGGATGTCGCGCGGCATATTGTGGCGGCAGCGTGCCCGAAGCTCGCCGAGGAAGGCGCGGATACTCCGCCCCGAATCGAACACGTCGTCGATGATGAGCAGGCGGTCGTCGGGGTTCAGCGTATCGATGAGATAGCCAAGGGCAAAGACCTTTACCTCGGGGTCCTGCCGATCGATATCGTGATAGGATGAGGTGCGGATCGCGATATGGTCGCATGATTGTCCGTGGTAGTCGAGCAGCTCCTGGACCGCGATTCCGACGGGCGCACCGCCGCGCCAGATCCCGACGAGATGGGTCGGCGCAAAGCCGCTTTCGAGGATCTGCATGCCAAGCCGCAGGGAGTCGGCGAGGAGGCAGTTCGCGTCGATGTAGATTTTCCCGTCGTCGCCCATGACGAGGGTTTAGGCCTGCCCCGCTCCGCCCGCAAGCCGGCCCCGCGTCAGATGGTCAACACGATCTTTCCGACATGCGCGCCTGCCTGCATCCGCGCGTGAGCGGCGCCGGCCTCGGCAAGCGGGAAGCTCTGGTCCATCGCGGGCTTCCACGCGCCTTCCGACAGGCGCGGCCAGACGGTGCGATGGATCTCGTCGGCAAGCGCGGCCTTGAAGTCGGCGCTTCGCGCACGCAGCGTCGACCCGGTCAGCGTCAGGCGGCGGCGCATTACGTCCGACATGTCGATCTCGGCCTTTGCCCCCCGCTGAAAGGCAATGCTGACGTGGCGGCCATCCTCGGCAAGCGCCGAAAGATTCCGCGGCACATAGTCGCCGCCGACCATGTCGAGCACCGCGTCGACCCCGCGCCCGCTGGTAAAGGCCTTCGCCGCGGCGGCATAATCCTCACTCGAATAATCGATCGCAAGGTCGGCGCCGAGAGCGCGCGCGGCGTCGCACTTCTCCCTGCTGCCGCACGTCACGATCACCTTGATGTCAAAGAGGCGACAGAGCCCGATCGCGGTGGTGCCGATCCCGCTGGTGCCGCCGTGGACGAGCACCGTGTCTCCCTCCTTCACCCACGCGCGCTCGAAGAGATTGTGCCAGACCGTGAACATTGTCTCGGGAAGCGCCGCGGCTTCGGCCATCGAATATCCCTTGGGTACCGGAAGGCAGCTTCCTGCCGGCGCGGCGCAATATTCGGCGTAACCCCCGCCCGCGACGAGCGCGCACACGGCTTGCCCCATCAACTCGGGATCACCCCCCGGTCCGATGGCGACGACGGTGCCCGCCACCTCGAGTCCCGGCAGGTCCGAGGCGCCGGGCGGCGGCGGATAGTGCCCCATGCGCTGCAGCACGTCGGGGCGATTGACGCCTGCTGCCGACACGCGGATCAGCACTTCGCCGGGACCGGGGCGCGGCACGGCGCGCGTCTCGGGCAAAAGAACCTCAGGCCCGCCCGGTTCGCTGATGGCGATGGCGGTCATGCTTTCGGGCAGGCTGGTCACCCTATTTCCCCCACTTCCCATATATTTCTCGATTGGCGCGCCTTATTGACAGGCGTAGCGCGCGGGTCAACAGTCGCGCGCTTTCGAAATGCAGGGACCAGCGAGAAAGGACACGCCATGGACGATGACGACCTTCCCCGCCGCCAGGGCGACGCGCTTGCGGCCCTGACCCGCCAGCCGCTCGACCCGCTTTCCCTCGACGAGCTCGACGAGCGTATTGCCATGCTAGAGGCGGAGATCGAGCGCGTCCGAGCGCACAAGGCCGCCGCGGGGAGCTTCAAGGCGAGCGCGGAGGCGCTCTTCAGGAAGGGGTAGCGGGGCTCGCCGGACGCATCCGCAGCAGCAGCTTGTCCTTCAGGACATAATGGTGGAAAAGCGCAGCAACGGCGTGCAGGCCGATCAGCCAATATCCGATCGTGCCGCCCAGTTCGTGCAGCTCTTCGATCTTTTCTGCAAGACCCTCATTCGGGCCGATCAGCGGCGGCAGGCCCAACCCGAAAAACGGGATCGGCTTTCCCTCGCCGCTCAGGATGAGCCAGCCCGCAAGCGGCATGCCGACCATGAGCAGATAGAGGGCAGTGTGGATTAAGGCGGCAGCAAAGCGCCGCCACGCCGGTTCCGCCGGCGGTGCCGGTGCCGGCCAAAGGAGCCGCGCCGATATGCGGATCCAGACAAGCGCGAAGACCGAAAGACCCAGCATGAAATGCCATTCTTTGAGCCCTGCCCTCATGTCGCTGCCCTTGGGCCAGAACTCCCGGAACTCGATCGCGGCATAGACGCCGGCGATGACGAGCATCATCAGCCAGTGAAGAATGATCGATGCCCGGGCGTATTGTCCCGATTCATTGGTAGCCCGCATGGACTTTCTCCTTCGCACCCAGTCACCACAGCTTAGCTTCGGCGGCATTGATCAAGGTCAATCAATATAGCGCGGCGGGCCGCACGAGCTTCGCTGATGGCGCTAACGGCAGGCTGGCGCCGGCCGGTCGGCCCGCGCCAGCGGCAGAATGACACCCAGGGCCGGGGCAAAGCGGCGCAACCAGGCCATCATGAATGCCGACTCTTGCGCGTCAGTCATGCGAGAAGATTATTCGAGGTGCCAGGAGCTCAACGGAAGCGGGCATCGACGCGGCGACTCGGCCTTCGCGCCGCCCGGACGCGGAACGGCGATTTCGCAGTTGGCCATTCACCAAAGCACAAGCCCGATATCCTATTTTAACGCGTGCCTTCCGCTTTTCCCTTGCGGCGGGGCGGCGGCATCGCCACCTTAGCATCCTAGGGGCGGCCTCTCCCCGGCTAGTCCCGCAAGGAGAACGACTATGCCGTCCTTTTCGGAGTCCCTCGAAAAGACCCTGCACAACGCGCTGAAGGCCGCGTCGGAGCGCCACCATGAATATGCGACGCTCGAGCACCTGCTCTTTGCGCTGATCGATGACGATCACGCAGCGGAGGTCATGCGCGCGTGCGGGGTCACGCTCGACGATCTCCAGTCGGCGGTGGTCCATTATCTCGACACCGAACTCGACAGCCTGAAGGTGGAAGGACACAGCGACCCGAGCCCCACGAGCGGTTTCCAGCGCGTCGTCCAGCGTGCGATCCTGCACGTTCAGTCCTCGGGCAAGGACGAGGTGACGGGCGCCAACGTCCTCGTTGCGCTCTTTTCCGAACGCGAAAGCTACGCCGTCTATTTCCTCCAGCAGCAGGATCTGACCCGCCTCGACGCCGTCTCCTACCTCAGCCATGGGGTCGGCAAGGGCGGCAAGCCCTCCGCGCAGGCGGAGCCTGAAGAAAAGGAAGAGACGAAGGACAAGGACGGCGCGAAGAACAAGAAGGAGACCGCGCTCGATCAGTTCACCGTCAACCTCAACGAGAAGGCAAAAGGCGGCAAGGTCGATCCGCTGATCGGCCGCAGCGCCGAGGTCGACCGCACGATCCAGATCCTTTGCCGCCGCAGCAAGAACAACCCGCTCTACGTGGGCGATCCCGGCGTCGGCAAGACCGCGATCGCTGAAGGGCTCGCGCGCAAGATCGTCGAGGGCGACGTGCCCGAAGTCCTGAAGGAAGCGGTCATCTACTCGCTCGATATGGGCGCGCTGCTCGCTGGAACGCGCTATCGCGGCGATTTCGAGGAGCGGTTGAAGCAGGTCGTGTCCGAACTTGAAGGGCTGCCACACGCGATCCTGTTCATCGATGAGATCCACACGGTGATCGGCGCCGGCGCGACGAGCGGCGGCGCGATGGACGCCTCGAACCTTTTGAAGCCCGCCCTGTCAGGCGGCGTCATCCGCTGCATCGGGTCGACGACCTACAAGGAATTTCGCAATCACTTCGAGAAGGACCGTGCGCTGCTGCGCCGTTTCCAGAAGATCGACGTGATCGAACCGAGCCTGGAGGACACGAAGAAGATTCTCGCCGGGCTGCGCGAAGCGTTCGAGAGTCACCACAACGTCAAATATACGAACGACGCGATCAACGCCGCGGTCGACCTGTCGGCGCGCTACATCAATGACCGAAAACTGCCCGACAAGGCGATCGACGTGATCGACGAGGTCGGCGCGATGCAGATGCTGGTGCCGCCCTCGAAGCGGCGCAAGACGATCACGGCCAAGGAGATCGAGGCGGTGATTGCGACCATGGCGCGCATCCCGCCCAAATCGGTGTCGAGCGACGACAAGCGCGTGCTCGAAACGCTCGAGACCGACCTCAAGCGCGTGGTGTTCGGCCAGAATGTCGCGATCGAAGTGCTGTCTTCGGCGATCAAGCTGAGCCGAGCAGGGCTGCGCGATCCCGAAAAGCCCATTGGCAACTATCTCTTCTCGGGGCCCACCGGCGTTGGCAAGACCGAGGTCGCGAAGCAGCTCGCGCATCTTCTCGGCATCCCGCTTCAGCGCTTCGACATGTCCGAATATATGGAGCGGCACAGCGTGTCGCGCCTGATCGGCGCGCCCCCGGGCTATGTCGGCTATGACCAGGGCGGTCTCCTGACCGATGCGATCGACCAGAACCCGCATTGCGTGCTGCTGCTCGACGAGATCGAAAAGGCGCATCCCGACCTGTTCAACATCCTCTTGCAGGTGATGGACCATGGCCGCTTGACCGACCATCACGGCAAGACGGTCGATTTCCGGAACGTCATCCTCATCATGACGACCAACGCGGGTGCGAGCGACATGGCGCGCGAGTCGATCGGCTTTGGCCAAGCCACACGCGAGGATGCGCAGGAAGAAGCGGTGAAGAACCTCTTCACCCCGGAATTCCGCAACCGTCTCGATGCGATCGTTCCGTTCGGCTATCTGCCGCCCGAGGTCGTCGCGCGCGTGGTCGACAAGTTCATCCTCGAACTCGAACTCCAGCTTGCGGATCGGAACGTTCACATCCAGCTCGACGATGCGGCGCGCGGGTGGCTGACGACGAAGGGCTATGACAAGCTCTACGGAGCGCGGCCGATGGGCCGCCTGATCCAGGAAAAGATCAAGCAGCCGCTCGCCGAGGAGCTGCTCTTCGGCAAGCTCGTCCACGGCGGCGAGGTCAAGGTGAGGATGAAGGAGGGCGAGGACGCCAAGGTCGGCAACCCTCTCAGCTTCGAAATCACGCCGGCGCCGCCCAAGGGCGGCAAGGGCAAGGCGAAGGGCAAGGCGAAGGGCAAGGCGGAAAAGACGGCGGAATAGCCTGGTTCAAGTTCTTGGGCGGCGCTGGTGTCTCAAATGTCAGAACAGGCCGCTCAAGATCACCAGGGATGGCGACAGCGCCGCCCTCCTCCTGCCTGGAAATCTGCTGGCGCGCTTGCGCATATCGTCGGGCGATACCCACTATGCAACCGGATCGCTGGCCGCCGCCGGTCCGGAGTTTCAAGAGAAGATGGCTGCTGGGATCTGTACGGACGAGACCGGTAACTAGCAGACATATGAACTGGACGAGCTGGCGGCTCGCTGCGGTTTTCGCCTTCAGCATTGAATGAGCTGAAACGACGCTGTCGAGATTCCCGCGCTCGCGGCCGGGGCATTGTCCGGGGCGGCATTCAGCTGATCGGTTAAGCGACCGTCTCGCTTTTTAGTCTTCCATCACCTATATTACCTCCATGTATGATTATGTATCCGTAACCACCGCCGACGCCGCGGCCCCGACTCCTGTGCGTGATGGCACGATCAAGCTGCACGACGCGGCCGGTTTTGCCGGGATGCGCAAGGCAGGGCGGCTGTCCGCCGAAATTCTCGATGCGCTCGTCCCCTTCATCCAGCCCGGCGTAACGACCGCAGCGATCGACGATGTGGTGCGCACGATGATGCTGGAGGGCGGCGGGGTTCCCGCGACCCTTGGCTACCGCGGCTTTACGCACAGCTGCTGCACCAGCATCAATCATGTTGTCTGCCACGGGATTCCGGACGACAAGCCGCTGCGCGAGGGCGATATCATCAATGTCGATGTCACCAGCATCGTCGACGGGTGGCACGGCGACACCAGCCGCATGTATCTGGTCGGCGACGTCCCGATCAAGGCGCGGCGACTGGTCGAGGTGACCTACGAATGCCTGATGCTGGGTATCGAGCAGGCGAAGCCCGGCAACCGGATGGGCGATGTCGCGCACGCGATCCAGAGCCATGCCGAGCGCCACCGCTATTCGGTTGTCCGCGATTTCTGCGGCCATGGTCTCGGCCAGATGTTCCATGACGCGCCGGAAGTTGTTCACGCCGGCCGTCCGGGTACTGGTCCCGAACTGAGGCCCGGCATGTTCTTTACCATCGAGCCGATGATCAACACCGGCAAATATGCGGTGAAGATGCTGCCCGACGGCTGGACCGCGGTCACGCGCGACCGCTCGCTCTCCGCGCAGTTTGAGCACAGCATCGGCATCACCGAAGACGGCTGCGAAATCTTCACATCAAGCCCGAAGGGGTTGAACGCGCCGCCCTGGCAGTAAGGCGCCATTGGGCACACGGTGAGCCGCCGGCTCCTCGCTTTCGCCTATTTCCAAGATTCCCAGGCTCGCTCGTCCCTTGCGTGAGGCCAGGAAGAGGCCGGCTCTTCGACACGCGAGGACGAGGACACCCTTGCTCTTCGGTGCGGTTCCCGGCCTCCTGGTCAGCAAGGCCACCTGACGTGTGATTTCCCCCTTGCGCCCCATCCCCTTCCGGCGCAGACTTGACGTTAACGTCAAGCATAGGCGCGGGAGAGGGATATGGCGAAGAAGGTTTTTTCGGCGGCACTGCTGGGCTGCGCGGCGCTGACGTTGGCGGCATGCAATGCTTCGAAAAACGACAGTATCTCGGGCAGCGCGTCGCTCGATGATGCCGAGAAGGCCAGCGAGACGCTTCTTAAGACGGGCGGCACGGGCGACGACTGGGGCGCCATCGGCTACAGCTACGACGAACAGCGTTTCAGCCCGCTGACAGATATCAACGATACGAATGTCGGCGAACTCGGGATCGCCTGGTACGCCGATCTTGAAGACGCACGCGGACAAGAAGCGACCCCGGTGGTCGTCGACGGCATACTCTATGTCAGCCACGCCTGGTCGAAGGTTGATGCGTGGGACGCTGTAACCGGCAGGAGGCTTTGGAGCTTTGACCCCCAGGTCCCGGGCGAGCGCGCGGTGAGCGCGTGCTGCGACGTCGTCAATCGGGGGGTCGCGCTGTGGGGCGACAAGGTCTTTGTCGGAACCCTCGATGGCCGCCTGATCGCGCTCGATCGCAAGTCAGGCCAGGAAATCTGGTCGACGCAGACCTTCGACAAGCGCAAACCCTACACGATTACCGGCGCGCCGCGCGTGGTGAACGACATGGTGCTGATCGGCAACGGCGGCGCCGAATTCGGTGTGCGCGGCTATGTCACCGCTTATGACGCCGACACCGGGAAGCAGCGCTGGCGCTTCTACACAGTGCCCAATCCCGACAAGCGCGCCGACAATGCCGCGAGCGACGCCATCTTTGCCTCAAAGGCCAATGCCACCTGGTCCGATGAGGGCGAATGGAAGGAATCGGGCGGCGGCGGAACGGTCTGGGACGCGATCGTCTATGACAAGGATCTCGATCAAATCTATCTCGGCGTCGGCAATGGCAATCCCTGGAACCACGGGACGCGCTCCAATGGCGAGGGCGATAACTGGTTCCTGTCCTCGATTGTCGCGCTCGACGCCAAGACCGGTGCCTATAAATGGCATTACCAGGAAACACCGGCCGAAACGTGGGACTATACCGCGACCCAGCCGATCATCCTTGCCGAGCAGATGATCGACGGCAAGCCGGTGAAAATACTCTACCACGCGCCCAAAAACGGCTTCTTTTTCACGATCGACCGCGCGACGGGCAAGCTGATCGACGCCAAGCCCTTCGTCGACGGGATCAACTGGGCAACCGGCTATGACCTTGCGACGGGCAGGCCGATCGAGAATCCTGAATCGCGCTTTTACAAGACCGGCAAGCCCTTCATCGCCGTTCCGGGCGCGCTCGGCGCGCATAATTGGCATCCGATGAGCTTCAATCCAAAGACGGGTCTTGTCTATATCCCGGCGCAGCAGATCCCGCAGGGCTATCTTCAGGACATGGACGAGCTCGACAAGCGCAAAGTGCTCGGCTTCAACGTCGGCACCTCGCTCAACAAGACGATGCTGCCTGACGACGTCGCCGCCTTCAAGGCGGCCGTCGCCGCGACGACCGGCCGCCTCGTCGCCTTCGATCCCAGCACGGGCAAGGTCGCGTGGGGCGTCGACTATCCTGCCGCATGGAATGGCGGGACGATGACTACCGCGGGCAACCTCGTGTTCCAGGGCACGAGCACCGGCCGCTTCCGTGCCTATTCGGCCGATAGCGGGAAGCAGCTCCTCGACCTCGACATGCAGTCGGGCATCGTCAGCGCGCCGTCGACCTTCCGCGTAGGCGGGGTGCAATATATCGCCTTCCAGACCGGCAAGGGCGGTGCGTTTCCGCTTGTCGCCGGCGTAGCGGGCGGAGTGACACGAAAGGTGCCGAACCTGCCGCGCCTCGTCGTGCTCAAGCTTGGCGGTACCGTGCAGCTGCCCGCACCCCCGGCGACGACCACGCTCGCGTGGAACCCGCCGCCGCAATTCGGCACAGCGGCGCAGGTCGCATCCGGTAAGGCGCAATATGGTCGCTACTGCCAAGTCTGTCACGGCGACAGCGCGGTCGGCAACGGCTTCACACCCGACCTTCGCGTCTCCGCCACGCTCGCCAATGCCGATGCGTGGAAAAGCGTGATCCTCGACGGCGCGCTCAAGGATCGGGGGATGGTCAGCTTTGCCCGGGTCCTGACGGGAGCCGATGCCGAGGCGATTCGCGCCTATGTCATCGACCGGTCCAACTGGACCAAGACCAACCTGCCCGAAGCGACGGCGCCCGTCGGGCGCTAGCCCGGCTTTGCGCCGATCGCGGTAGACCTGCCGAACCGGTCAAATGGGGCGCGCCCGCCAGCTCTCGAGCGTGGCGGGTGCTCCGGCGGAGCCGTGCATCGTCGCTGCGTCGGCGGCGGGTGCGAGACGCATTTCATGGGCCGTCCGCGAGGTGACCCAAGTCGACGATTGATGCGACCATGCCCCATTGCCGCTTTTTTAGGCAGCCGCACTCGGCCAGTGCCTACCCCTTGGGCAATGGCGCGATCGACGGCCTGGAATCTCCGCAAAAGCCCGCGATTCGCCAATTGGCACGGCTCTTGATTGGTGCAAGATGGCGGGACACCGCACCGACTCGACCGGCCAAACCGGACCAGGCGCGCCTGATCCGGCTTTGACTGCGAGGTGTGGCGGACAGTCCGAAGGGGATCATGAGCGTGAAGAAGATCGAGGCTATAATCAAACCGTTCAAGCTGGACGAGGTGAAGGAGGCGCTGCACGAGGTCGGGGTTAGCGGCATTACCGTCACCGAGGCCAAGGGCTTCGGGCGCCAGAAGGGCCACACCGAACTTTATCGCGGCGCCGAATATGTCGTCGATTTCTTGCCCAAGGTGAAGCTTGAGGTCGTCGTCGACGACAATATGGCCGAGCGCGTTGTCGAGGCGATCGCCGCCGCAGCGCAAACCGGCCGCATCGGCGACGGCAAGATTTTCGTGATCCCCATCGAGACCGCGCTTCGCATCCGCACCGGCGAACGCAACGAGGACGCACTCTAGGGTCCGCCCCGCCCACCCAAGTTCAACACCCCCGGGAAGACCGGGGCATCATCGCTAGAAGGACGTTCAGACCATGGCCACCAAGCCCAAGGATATCATTGCGCGGATCAAGGAAAACGACATCGAGTGGGTCGACCTGCGTTTCACCGACCCCAAGGGCAAGTGGCAGCATCTCACGATGTGCGCCGGGGTGATTGATGAAGATGCACTCGAAGACGGGCTGATGTTCGACGGCTCGTCGATCGCCGGCTGGAAAGCGATCAACGAAAGCGACATGATCCTCAAGCCCGACCTCGATGCGGTTTATGACGATCCCTTCTCGGCGACCCCGATGCTCGTCATCTTCTGCGACATCGTCGAGCCCTCGACCGGCGAAGGCTATGCGCGCGATCCGCGCACGACCGCGAAGCGAGCCGAGGCCTACCTCGGCTCGACGGGGATCGGCGACACCGTCTATGTCGGACCCGAGGCCGAATTCTTCATGTTCGACGACGTGCGTTTCGAAACCAGCTACAACAAGTCGGGTTTCGAGATCGACGATGTCGAGCTGCCGACGAATACCGGGCGCAGCTATGAAGGCGGCAACCTTGCACACCGTCCGCGTGCCAAGGGCGGCTATTTCCCCGTCGCGCCGGTCGACAGCGCCGTCGACATCCGCGCCGAGATGGTCTCGACGATGCTCGAACTCGGCCTGCCGTGCGACAAGCACCACCACGAAGTTGCCGCGGCGCAGCACGAACTGGGCCTGACCTTCGGCACGCTGACCCAGACCGCCGACCGCATGCAGATCTACAAATATGTCGTGCACCAGGTCGCGCACGCTTATGGCAAGACCGCAACATTCATGCCCAAGCCCGTCAAGGACGACAACGGCAGCGGCATGCACACGCACATCTCGATCTGGGAAAAGGGCAAGCCGCTCTTTGCCGGCAACGGCTATGCTGGCCTCAGCGACATGTGCCTTTATTTCATCGGCGGCGTCATCAAGCACGCCAAGGCGCTCAATGCCTTCACCAACCCGACGACGAACAGCTACAAGCGCCTTGTCCCGGGCTTTGAAGCACCGGTGCTGCTCGCCTATTCGAGCCGCAACCGTTCGGCCTCGTGCCGTATCCCTTATGGCGCGGGCGCCAAGGCGAAGCGCGTCGAGTTCCGCTTCCCCGATGCGATGGCCAACCCGTATCTTTGCTATGCGGCGCTGCTGATGGCGGGTCTCGACGGCATTCAGAACAAGATCCATCCCGGCGAGGCGATGGACAAGAATCTCTATGATCTGCCCCCCGAGGAACTGAAGGAAGTGCCGACCGTGTGCGGGTCGCTGCGCGAAGCGCTCGATGCCCTGATGGCCGACCACGACTTCCTGCTCAAGGGCGACGTATTCTCGAAGGACCAGATCGAGGCCTATGTCGAACTGAAGTGGGACGAGGTCTATCGCTTCGAGCAGACCCCGAGCCCGGTCGAATTCGACATGTACTACAGCGCCTGATCGTTCGCGATCGGCGAGGCGAAGAGGGGCGTCCGGCTCGAGGGGAGCCGGGCGCCCCTTTTTCGTGCGCGGGAAGGCGGCGCCATGGGACCAAGGCCCCGCGCCATGCATCTCGCCTGGCTTTTGCCGCATTGTTGTCGCCGCGATATCCGGCTAGACCTCTCCCGACAGGGGGAGGGATGATCTTGCGATACGGAGCTTATTTTCTCGCGGCATCGACCGCGGCTGTTGCGGTGCCCGCCGCCGCCGCCGACGCGCCGATCTACGCCGCGCCGGCTGCGTGGGTGAAGGCAAATACGGCGCCGCTGGCCGACGGCGGAGACGACAGCCGGCCGTGGCTGCTGGCAGACCGGCAGGTCTTGATCGAAGGAGACAAGCGGTCAACCTTCACCGACACCGCATTGCATATCCGTTCTGCCGAGATGCTCCGCAACTGGAGCGACATGAGGTTCGAATGGCAGCCTGACCGCGACGACCTGATCGTGCATAGCGTCCAGATCATCCGCGACGGCAAGCCCCTCGATCTCCTGGCACAGGGACTGAAGCTGAATGTGCTGCAGCGCGAGAAGGATCTTGAACAGCGGGCGATCGATGGGCGGCTGACCGCCACCGCCCCAATCGAGGACCTGCGCGTTGGCGACACGGTGCGCTTCTCGACCACGCTCGTCCAACGCACTCCCGTTGCGAAGGGCAATGGCGAAGCGCTGGTCGATCTGCCCGCCGAGCCCGCGCCGATCGCCGCGGGATCGGTGCGGGTTCTGTGGCCCAAGGACCTGCCCGTCAAATGGAAGGCATTCGGGAAAGGCATCGCCCCCGTGGAGAGCGACAAGGGCGGCTATCATGTCCTGACCCAGTCGCATCCGCTCGTTAAGCAGGACGAGATGCCGGGGGACGCGCCGCTGCGCTTTCGCCGCTCGCCGGGGCTCGAATTTTCCACTTTCGCCTCCTGGGCCGACCTGTCGCGAACGATCGCTCCGCTCTACGCGACGGCCGGCACGATCAAGGAGGGCAGCCCCCTCGCCGCTGAGGTTGACCGCATCGCGGCGCTCACGAGCGACCCCAGGGCGCGCGCCAACGCGGCGCTGGGCATCGTTCAGAACGAGGTTCGCTATCTCTACCGCGGGATGGAGAATGGCAATTATGTACCGCAGTCGCCCGAGGCGACCTGGTCGCTTCGCTATGGCGACTGCAAGGCCAAGACGCTGCTGCTCCTCGCCATGCTCGACCGGCTGGGAATCGCGGCGCGGCCGGCGCTGGTCAGTTCGGCATTCGGCGACCTGCTCCCGGACCGGCTGCCGACGCTCGGTGCATTCGACCATGTTGTCGTTGAGGCGACGATCGATGGCACTGACCTATGGCTCGACGGCACTACGGCGGGCACCCATATCGAGGATCTCGCCGATGTGCCGCCATTCGGCTTCACCCTCCCGCTGACGGCCGAGGGGCATGACATCGCCAAGCTGCCGGTGCGGCGGCCCGAACGGCCGCAAATCGCGGTGTCGGTCGATTTCGACCAGTCCGCCGGAACCGCCTTTCCGCCGCTCTTCAACCTCAGCTTCACCGTACGCGGTCCGTTGATGGCGCCGCTTGCGACCCTGAAGGCGCAGGCCAAGCCAGACCAGCTTCGCCAATTTGTCCAGGGCGCCCTTAGCGAATTCGTCAACAATGGAGCGATCTACGCCCGCTCAATCGAGCTCGATGAGGACAAGGGGATTGCAACGATCCATGCAAGAGGCATCGGCAACCTCGGCTGGAACCGCGACGAGCAGCGCCCTTATCTTGCCATTGAAGGGTTGTTGAACGAGTTCAACGTCAGCGTCGACCGATCGCGCCCGGCGTGGCGCGACATCCCGGTTTCAACGGGCAATCCGATGCTGATGGAATATCGTTACAGCTTGACCCTGCCGAAGGACACCGCCTTCACGACCGAGGGCGAAGCGCGGGTGGAGCGCGAGATCGCCGGATTTGCCCTGCGGCGCGACGCACGGCTCGACGGGAACCAGCTAAGCGGCGTCGAGAGCGTGTGGACGAAGGGGATTGAACTTCCCGCGAGCGCCCTGCCCGCCGCGCGCGCGGAGGCAGCCGCCCTCAAGAAAACAGAATTTCGCGTTCGTGCGCCCGCCGGCTACCCCTCGCACGTCGAGGAAATCGCCCGTGCCCGCAAGGAAAAGAGCCTCGCGCCCCTTCTTGCCGCCTATAAAAAGGCAATCGAGGACGCACCGGACGAAGCGAATAGCTACCTGAACCGCGCCGCCTTTTATAGCGGCATCTATGACTTCAAGGCAGCGATCGCCGACTATGACGCCGCAATCGCTCGCAATCCGACTGCCGACAGCTATCAGCAAAGGGCGAGCCTCAAGGCCGCGCTCGGGGACCATGGAGCCGCGCTTGCCGATGTCGACGAAGCCCTGCAACTCGATCCGGGGTCGGAGGAGGCGCTCGCGCAGAAGATCGACCTGCTCGCCGAGCTTGGTCGCACCGAAGAAGCGCTTGCCATGGCCGAGGAGCAGATGGCGGGCGTCAAGGACAAGCGCCGCTGGGTAGGCCTCAAGGCCGACGCGCTCGGCAAGGCGGGCCGCGCGGCGGAAGGCGCGGCGCTGCTGGCCGAAGCCCTGGCCGAGCGGCCGGGAGACCCCACCCTCCTCAATGATCTGTGCTGGCTCCGCGGGACGCGCGAAATCGAACTCGACGTCGCTCTCAAGGATTGCACCCGCGCCATCGAGCTTAGCGAAAGTGTCGCCCACGTGCTCGACAGCCGGGCGATGGTCTATTTCCGGCTCGGCCGGCTCGACGAGGCGCGGGCCGACCTTGATGCGGCGTTGAAACTCGATCCCGGCATGCCGGGGTCCTTCTACCTGCGCGGGATCATCCGCGGACGTGCCGAGGACAAGGTGGGCGCGCTCGCCGACCTCGCGCTTGCGCGAATGCAGAGCAGCGAAATCGACAAGATTTACGCAGAATACGGGATCAAGCCATAGATCTCGCGCTGGGAGGCCTGGGAACCTCCCGCCGCCGCCATTCATTATCCTTGCCGGAGAGAAAGCCCGCGAAGGATCGATCATGGCCGCCCCTCTTACCGCCACCGCCATAAACTGTTCGCTCTCGAGGGGCGGGCGCGAAAGCTCGACCGACGCCATGCTGGCGGTGCTGGCCGAGCATTTCGAAGCCGAGGGCGTGACGGTCGAGGGCCCCATCCCAATTGCCGCGCACGATGTCAAATGGGGGGTTAGACGTCGGCTGGACGATCCCGGCAGTCGCCGCCTGCTATTGGGTCGGCGAAGCAATGGGGTCGGTCGACTTCAAGGACCTGAAGGAGCGGCCTGCGAAGGTCACCGAGACTGCGAAGACGGTCGCGGCGAATGCCGTGCACCTCGCGCGGCTGCTGAAAGCGTCGCCCTATCCGGGCTGACGCCTTGTCGGCAGAAGATCGAGCCGTCACAAGGGGGCAAAGGAGTCCCCGATGAAGCCGCTTGCCGTGCTGTTCGCCCTTTCGCTGGTCCTCGCTGCGCCCGCGCAGGCCGAGCTGTCGCCCCAGGAGAAAAAAATGGCGGCGACGATCGAAGCCGAACAAGAACGCTCGATCGCCCTGCTCGAGCGGCTGGTGAACCAGAACAGCGGCTCGCTTAACCTCGAAGGTGTCGAGAAGGTCGGGTCCATGATGCGCGCCGAACTCGAATCGCTCGGGTTCGTGGTAACATGGAAGCCAATGCCTGCGACAAAGCGCGCGGGCCATCTGATCGCGGTGCACGAGGGGCGCTCGGGCGGGAAACGGCTGCTGCTCATCGGCCATCTCGACACGGTGTTCGAACCCGACTCCCCCTTTCAGACCTTCATCCGCAAGGACGAGCTCGCCACGGGCCCCGGGGTGGGCGATGACAAGGGCGGAATGGTGGTGATGGTCGCGGCGCTGCGCGCCATGCAGGCGGCGGGGACGCTGAAAGACGCCAATATCGAGATCCACCTCACTGGCGACGAAGAGGATGCCGGCGACCCGATCGCGCTGTCCCGCGCCGACCTGGTCGCTGCGGGGAAGCGCAGCGACATCGCGCTCGATTTCGAGGGGCTGGTGCGCGACCGCGGCGCCGATATGGGGTCGGTCGCGCGCCGCTCGTCGGAAAGCTGGACGGTGACGACGACGGGGAAGGCCAACCACAGCTCTGGTATATTCGGCGCAGAATCGGGCGACGGCGCCATCTATGAGCTGGCCCGAATCCTGCACCGCTTCCGCACCGATCTGCCCGAACCCAACCTGACCTTCAGCGTCGGGCTGGTTGCCGGCGGGCAGGAGGTGTCGCTCGGTGACGGGGGCATCCGAGCAAGCACGAGCGGCAAGACCAACATCATTGCCGCATCGGCGGTGGCGCGCGGCGACCTTCGCACGCTGTCACCCGAGCAGGCGGCGCGGGTAAAGGCCAAGATGGAAGCGATTGTCGCCGATCATGCGCCGGGGACGGGAGCGCGTCTCGACTTCGATCCCGGCGGCTATCCGGCAATGGCACCGACCGAAGGGAATCTGGCGCTTCTCGCGAAGCTCAACGGGGTCAATCGCGATCTCGGTCTTGCAGAAATGGCGGCGCTCGACCCTCTGAAGCGCGGCGCGGGCGATATCAGCTTTGTTGCAGCGGACGTCGACAGCCTTGCAGGGCTCGGCCCCTACAGCACCGGCGACCATGCGCCCGGCGAGACGCTCGAGCTTCCGTCCATTGCCCGGCAGGCAACGCGCGCCGCAATCTTGATGTCACGGTTGGCGGCGGAAAAGCGCTGAGCGCGATCCCCTGACAAAATGAGAGTTTGATCCATCGCGGCGGCCGGGCATGACGAAATCAGGCAGGGCGCTTGATTCATTCGCGCCAACGCTTAGGTAGCAAAGCGAGACGTAATTTCACGCCGATGGGAGACAGAGGATGAGCACCGAACAGCATTTCAAACAGAATTTCATCGGCGGCCAATGGGTCGATAGCAAGGGCGGCAAGGAACACCAGGTCATCAACCCCGCGACCGAAGAGCCCGCCTCCACCATCGTCCTTGGCACCGCGGCCGACGTCGATGATGCGGTGGCCGCCGCGAAGGAGGCGTACAAGAGCTGGTCGCAGACCACGCGCGAAGAGCGGCTCGAGATCCTCAACCGGATCGTCGAGGAATATAAGAAGCGGGGCGCTGACCTTGCCAAGTCGATGGCAGCGGAAATGGGCGCTCCGGTCAGCTTTGCAGCCACGGCGCAGGTCGGCGCCGGCATCGGCGGGTTTCTGGGCACCATCGCAGCGCTGCAGGATTTCAGCTTCAGCGAGCAGCATGGAGCCAACACGGTCGTCTACGAGCCGATCGGCGTCGTCGGCATGATCACGCCGTGGAACTGGCCGCTCAACCAGATCGCGCTCAAGGTTGCCCCGGCGCTCGCCGCTGGCAACACGATGGTGCTGAAGCCGTCCGAGGAATGCCCCGGCAATGCCACGATCTTTGCCGAGATCCTCGAAGCCGCCGGCGTGCCGCCCGGCGTCTTCAACCTGGTCCAGGGCGATGGTCCGACGGTAGGCAACGCGATTGCCGCGCACCCGGGGATCGAGATGGTCAGCTTTACGGGCTCGACCCGTGCCGGCATTCTTGTCGCCAAGGCGGCCGCCGACACGGTCAAGCGCGTCCACCAGGAACTTGGCGGCAAGTCGCCGAACATCGTCCTGCCCGAAGCCGATCTCGAGACGGTGCTGCCGCCGACGGTCCAAGGCGTACTGGTCAACACAGGCCAAAGCTGCATCGCCCCGACCCGCATCCTCGTCCACAAGGACCGCGAAAGCGAAGCGGTCGGCGTCATCAAGGCGATGTTCGACGGCACGCAGGTCGGAGATCCGATGACCGAAGGGGCGCACATCGGCCCGGTCGTCAACAAGGCGCAGTTCGAGAAGATCCAGGGCCTCATCCAATCGGCTATCGACGAGGGCGCGAAGCTGGAGACCGGCGGCACCGGCCTGCCCGCCAACGTCAACCGCGGCTATTTTGTCAAACCGACCGTCTTCTCGGGCGTCACGCCCAACATGCGGATCGCCAAGGAGGAAATCTTCGGCCCCGTCGCGACCGTGATAGCCTATGACGACCTCGACCAGGCGGTCGAGATCGCCAATGACACCGAATATGGCCTCTCCGCGGTCGTCTCGGGCGACCCCGCCAAGGCCGCCGAGGTCGCACCGAAACTGCGCGCCGGCATGGTCGCGGTCAACGCCTGGGGTCCCGCGCCGGGCGCACCGTTTGGAGGCTATAAGGCGTCGGGTAACGGGCGCGAAGGCGGGCTGTTCGGCCTCAAGGACTTTATGGAAGTGAAGGCAATCAGCGGTATCCCGGCCTGATCCTTTGGAAACTGTCATCACCCCGGGCTCGTCCCGGGGTGATGGTCGGGGCGAATGAAGCACTCTCCTCCCCGCGCGGGAGGGGTTTTGCGCTGGACAATCTGCGGCTAAATGCCTCGCCATGACAAATCGCTCGCCGCTCGCCCCCGCATCCTTCCCCGACCTTCCCGACATCGCCGGCGTGACGCTGCGCGTCGCCCGTGCGCGCTATAAGGAATGGGACCGCTGCGACCTGACCTATGTCGAGCTGGCGCCGGGAACCGCCGTCGCAGGCGTGTTCACGCGCAACATCTGCTGCTCGTCCGAGGTCGAACTCGGGCGTGAGCATGTGAAGCGCGGCAGCGGGCGCGCGCTTATCGTCAACGCCGGCAACAGCAATGCCTTCACTGGCTATCGCGGGCGCGAGGCGGTCGAACAGATCATGGCGCAGGTCGCCGCCCACCTCGGCTGCAAGGAGAGCGAGGTCTTCGTCAGTTCCACCGGCGTGATCGGCGTGCCGCTGCCCAAGGACAAGGCGCGCGAGGGCGTCGCCGCGGCACTGACCGCCAAGCCCTGCTCGTGGGAGACGGCGGCGGAGACGATCGGAACAACCGACACCTTTGCCAAGGGCGCCGCGGCGAGCGCTATTGTAGGCGATCGCACGGTTCAGATTGCCGGAATCGTAAAGGGGTCGGGGATGATCGCCCCCGACATGGCAACGATGCTCGGCTACATCTTCACCGACGCCGCTGTGGCGCCCGCCTTGCTGCAGGAGATGCTGACGAAGGCAACCGGCGGCAGCTTCAACAGCATCACCGTCGACAGCGACACGTCCACGAGCGACACGGTCCTGCTGTTCGCAACGGGACAGGCGGGCAACCATGCCCTAGCCTCCTGGGACGATATTGGCGCTGAGGCGCTTTATGCCGCGATCCGCGAGGTCGCGCTCGACCTTGCCCACCAGGTCGTCCGCGACGGCGAGGGTGCATCGAAATTTATCGAGGTCCAGGTGACGGGCGCCGTCAGCGACGAAAGCGCAAGGCGCGTTGCGCTCGCCGTTGCCAACTCGCCGCTGGTCAAGACCGCGATCGCGGGGGAGGACGCCAATTGGGGGCGCGTCGTCATGGCCGTGGGCAAGGCAGGTGAGCCCGCCGACCGCGACCGGCTCGCGATCCGCTTTGGCGATCATTGGGTCGCCAGGGACGGCCTGCCGGTCGATGGATATGCCGAGGCGCCAGTGGCGGCGCATCTCAAGGGCCAGGATATTCGCATCGGTGCCGACCTCGGGCTGGGCGAGGGGCGCGCGACCATATGGACGTGCGACCTGACGCACGGGTACATCAGCATCAACGCGGACTATCGGAGCTGAGCCTGGTTTGTCAGGGCGCCAATGCGCGCGAAAGGGCGCGCCGAGCAGGAGGCTCTCATGGTAAACCAGAAGACGTTCTCGCCGATCTGCCCTGCTTTCGAGATCAGCTCGAAACGGCGTAAAGGCTATCCATCCGAAACGCGGATCAAGCGTGGGCTCCGCTTCGTCCACGGCGACAAGGAACTGGTCGAAAAGCTCGGCCGGAAAGACCCTTGCCCATGCGGATCAGGGCAAAGGTTCCCGCAATTGCTGCCTTAAATCGGGCCGGTTTCGACGGATCCCAGCGCCATGACTACTCGCGCGAATAATCCATTGGCATGAAGGCCCCGGCGTCGGCGTTCGACGCCGGGGTCACTCGCGTTACAGGGCGCCTTCGAGCCACCCCTTCAACGCGCTCTTGGGAGCGGCACCGACCTTGGTCTCGGCGATCTCGCCATTTTTGAACAAGATCATCGTCGGGATGCCGCGCACGCCATATTTGGCGGGAGCGTTCGGGTGATCGTCGATGTTGAGCTTCGCGATCACGACCTTGCCGTCGAGCTCGTCCGAGATTTCCTCGAGGGCGGGGCCGATCATCTTGCAGGGGCCGCACCACTCAGCCCAGAAATCGACGAGAACCGGCGTGTCACTTTCCAGCACATCAGCCTGGAAGCTGTCGTCGGTGATCGCTTTGGTACCCATGCTCTATACTCCTGAATTCCCTCTTGGCTTCCAAGCTAGGCAGTCGGCGGGCCGGGCTCAAGTCCCGCGGGGGGCAAATTCGACTTGGCGGGCAGCAAGGCGGGCTTGTGCGGGTCCAGGACCGCATCGTCGAGAGCGATCAGCTTGGGGCCGGCCGTGTAGAGTAGCGCCGCCTGAACGCGCCGCCCGGGGAAGATGACGCCGAGCGCGTCGCGATACGCCGCCATCTGGCGCAAATAGGCTGGCGCCACGCCGGGCGCGCTTTCGGGCACCTGCCGTCCGGTCTTATAGTCGATCACGGTCACGGTCTCTTCGGCGACAAGCAGCCGGTCGACGATCCCCGCCACGACCAGCCCGCCCTCGACAACGGCCGACAGGGGCACTTCTGCAAGACTACCAGGCCCGAACAGCGCCGCGTGCGCCGGCTCGTCCAGCACCGTCATCACCTCGTCGACCATCGCCTCGCGCGTCGCGGCGTCGAGTTCGCCCGCCTGCGCAGCGAGCCAACGCAGCGCGACCGCGCGGCGCTTCTCCGCGGCGACCGGTGGCAACCGCTCGAACAGCGCGTGAAGCAGGTGCCCGCGCGTCACCGCCTCGGCGCGCACGGTCCCCTGCGGCGGCACCGCGACATCGTCTTCCCCGAGTGCCGATGGCGCGAGCGGGCGCGGCGGGCGCGCCTCCTCGGGCGCCCGTCCATGCGCCCAGGGGGGGAAGACGAGCGGCGGGGGCGCCGCCCTCAGAGCCTTCTCGCGCCGCGCCCATCTGCCCGGGTTCACGCGGTGGACGCGGCGCCGGACCCAGGTCGGCCCTGCCTCTTCCCAGTCGCATTTCATATCGGCGAGCACCCCCTCGACGGCGGCGTGCCAGCTCGTCGCGGGCACAGTTCGATCGGGCTTTTTCGTGACCCCGGCGACCACCAATATTTCTTCCGCGCGCGTCATCGCCACGTAGAAAAGCCGCCAATGTTCCTGCGCTGCCGCTTCTGCTTCCCTCTGATAGGCGTCGGCGAGAGCGCCGTGTCGCTCATCGGCCGGTAGCGCGAAGACAGGCAGTTTCTCCCACCCAGCGACGTCAACGCGAAACGGCCGGTGGCCGATGGCGGCGTCGTCGGTGGCGTCGGCGAGGATGACGATGGGCGCCTGGAGCCCCTTCGATCCGTGCACCGTCATCACGCGCACGACATCGCTGCGCGCTTCGGTCTGGCGCTTGATGTCGGCGCCGCTTCCCGACACGGCCGTCAGGAAGCCGAGCAATGACACCGTCTCGCGCGTCTCGAATGCGAGCGCCTGGTTTAAAAGCTCGTCGATCGGGTCGCGAGCCTCGCGCCCCAGCCGCGCATAGAGCTTGCGCCGTCCGTCGATCGGACCCGACAGCACTGTCTCCAAAAAGCGGAAGGGCGTGGTGAAATCGGCCATGGCGAGGAGGTGACGCAGCGCCGCCATCGTTGCTTCGGGAATGTCACTCTCGACCTTGCGCAGATGCTCCCAGATCGCCGCGCGGCCGCGGTCGCGCGTTCGCTGGTAAAGCTCTTCCTGCGTCCACCCGATCAGCGGTGAGACAAGCAGGGCAGCAAGGTTGAGATCATCAAGCGGCTGCACCGCGAAGCGCATCGCAGCCATCAAGTCCTGCACTGCCAGCGGCTGAGTGAGCACGAAGCGGTCGACACCCGCGACCGGAACATGAAGCGCTTGGAGGCGCGCCACGATCCGCGCAGCAAGGTCGCGTCGGCGCCGCACGAGGATCATGATGTCGCCCGGCGCGACCGGCCTGCCGTCCTTGCCGTGGACGATCCAGTCGCGGACTTCGTCCGCAATCGCCTTCGCCAGCCGCATTGATGCGGGGTCGGATGCGGGCGCCGTTCCGTCGCCGCTCTCGTCCTCGCTCTGCTCCTCGGCTTCAGCGTCGAGCGCCTTGTCGACGGGCAGCGGCGCCCATAATTCGACCTGGCCTGCATGGGCGTTGCGGAACGGACGATGCGGCGGCTCATCACCTTGAAGGCCCATCGCTTCTCTTCCGACGGTCGAAAGCCAGGCGTCGACAACGGAAAGAACAGCCGGAGTTGAGCGATAATTTGAAACGAGATCGACGATTCTCGCGGGATTATTCGCAATCGCACCATAATCCTGGACGATCCGCTTTGCTTTCGCGAAAGCTTCGGGATCAGTACCCTGGAAGCCAAAGATGGCCTGCTTCCGGTCCCCCACCGCAAACAATGTCCTGGCCAGCTGGTCCTCCGCGCCTGCCCCGGCGAAAAACTCCTCGGCAAGCGAGAGGACGATCCCCCACTGGCGCATATTGGTATCCTGCGCCTCGTCGACCAATATATGGTCGGTACGCTGGTCGAGCTTGAAGCGCACCCATTCACCGAACTGGCTGACGCGCAGCAGCGCGCCCGCGAGCGTGATCAGATCATCGAAATCAGCGAGCCCTGCCTCGCGCTTGGCACGCGCATACGCCTCGGCAAATCGGCTCCCGAGCTTCCACGCGGCGGCGAGTTCGTCGGCGACCCGCATCGCCGACACCGTGCCAAGCATCGCCTGGCCCGCCTCGACGATGCGCACCGCTGCTTCAAGGCAATCTTTCATCTTGCCCTTGTCGCCTGCGAAATCGGCGCGCAGTTCCCCCTTGCCGGTCAGGAAGCAGGAGATGAGTTCGCCGAGGAGCGCAGCACGCCCATCGGCATCGCGATCAAGCCAGCCGGCCATCATGTCGGCGCAGGCAAGTCCCGTCCTCGTTCCCCACGCCTCCCCGCTCGCTGCGACCGCCTTGATGTCCTCATCGGGGATCGCACCCGCCGCGACCTGCTCGCAGACCCACCTGCCGGGGTCGCCTGCGGGGAGGCCGAAGGCCGCGCGGAGATCGTGCGCCGCGGGCGGGGGCGCCCCCGCCCCGCCGAATGCCGCGGCGCAGCGCGATAGAAAAGCGAGGGCCGCATCTGGCCCCAGCCGCCGCGACAGCATCGCCGCGGCGCCTCGGAGTGCGGCGCGATCCTCGCCGTCTTCGAGCAGGTCAGCGAGCACCTGCCGTTTGAGCGTCTCCGCCTCATCCTCCTCGATGGCACGAAAGCCAGGGAGCAATTTGGCCTCGAGCGGGAAGCTCGCCAGCAACGTCTGGCAAAAGCTGTGGATCGTTTGCACCCGGATCGCCCCGCCCGGGCTGTCGATCACCGTCGCGAACAGCGACCGCGCTCGCTTGATCAACCCCGGCCGGCTCCAGTCGAGCCCCAGCGCGCGGAGGTCGAAGCGCAGATCGCCGTCGTCCATCCGTACCCACGCCGCGAGCCGGTCGTGGATGCGGTGCGCCATCTCGGCGGCCCCCGCTTTCGTGAAGGTGATGCACAGGATCGCCTCTGGGGAAACGCCCTCGAGCATCAGCCGCAGCACGCGCGCCGAGAGCACCTGTGTCTTGCCTGTCCCAGCCGACGCACCGAGCCAGACGTGACGATCGGGGTCGGCGGCTGAACCCTGCTGCGGGTCCAGCGTCGCGAGGCCCATGGGCTTGCTCATCGCTCGCCCTCCCCGCGCCCGAACCATTCATCGCGGCGCATCAACTGGTCATAATCCCCATAAGCCGCCATCTCGCCAGGGACGAAGGGCGCATCGCCGACCAGGAAGCGCCCGGCGAGGTCGGTCAGCGCATCGGCGGCATGGCGGATCGCCTCCTCGATGCTTTTCAGTCCGCAGCGCGGCCCATAGCTATTGGAAATTTTTCCGGCACCGTCGGCGCGCCGGTCGGGACGCAGGCTCCAATATTCGAGCGCCGCGACCGGTGCTGCCGCGATACCCTCGAACCCGCCGTGTTCGGCAATGAGCCCGAGTAGACCGAGCTGATTGTCGAGCTTGTCGAAGGCCGCCTTGGCGCTGGGCGCGCCCCCCGACTTATAGTCGACGATGGCAAGGCGCCCGTCCGCGTCGCGGTCGATGCGATCGGCTTTTCCGTGCAGCGCGATTCCGCCCACGACCACCTCGCCGCGAATCTCGACCCCGACCGGTTCACGCCCTTCCGCGCCCGCGACCTGGGCAGCCGCCCAGCGCAGCGCTGGCTCGATGCGCGGCAACCAAAAAGCGCGGTCGAGCGCGTCGAGCGCGGGGTCGGCGGCGAGCGCGGCGAGTTCGATTTCGAACCCCTCCGACGTTGCACCGCCGCGCACCCAGTCCTCGAAAAGCTTATGCACCCGCGTCCCGCGCCAGCGCGGGTCGGGCGCGGCGCTCAAGGGATCAAGCGGTGAGAGCCCGAGTATCGCGCTCGCATAATAGGCAAAGGGGTCGCGCGCGAGCCGGTCTACCGCCGTGACGCTGATCCGGCGCGGTCGGTCGGCCGCAGGGGGGCGCGGCGCAGGGCGCGGCACTGGGCGCGGGTCGCCCGGGGGCGCGTCGAGTTCAGCTGCAAGCCGGGTCAGGGGAACCCCGCCGGGCTGGGGTTCGGGAAGGTCGCCCGCGAGCGCCATCAGCCGCAGCCAGAAGCGCGAGGCGACCACGGGATCGCCGCCGCTGCGCTGGGCCCGGGTCACGACGATATCGCGCGCGCCGAGGGCGCCTGCAAAATCATGCGCCGCCATTCCCTGTTGCCGCTCGGGCGCGGGCAGGCCGAGCAGGCGCCGGATACCGGGTGCAAGCCACGGGTCGGGCTGGGTCGTCGCGGGCCAGCGCCCTTCGTCGAGCCCGCCGAGTATCATCCGGTCCGCGCGCTGGAGCCGCGCCTCAAGAAGACCCCAGATGAACAGCCGCGGATGCCCGCCATAGGGCGGCCGAACGCTGGCCTGCACAAGCAATTGTCCAAGCATTGCCGGGAACTCCGCCGGCTCGACAAGCGCGGGTCCGTCCCCGCGGGCCAGCGCCCACTGATCGAAAAGGGCAGCGAGCATCCGCCCGGCCGGGCCGGTCCAGACGGTGTCGCCAGCGAGTGCCTCCAGCGCCGTCTGGAGCGCGGCAAGCAGCGCCGCGGAGGGCGTGGGGCCAGACGCGAAGGGGGCGAGCGCGCCCTCCAGCATGGCTCGAACCTTCTCCCACCAGGGCTGAAGCTGAACTGCCATTCCATGCCCGCGCGCCTTTGGGTCGGCGGCGCGCGCCGCAATACGCACGCTCACCCCGCTCCAGCCCGCGCGTAGCCCGGGTTCGCGAAGAGTGAGGTCGAGCCGCCGGACCTGATCGAGCCATGCGCTTCGCCCCTCGCCCCCTTTTACCAATGGGTGACCAAGCAGCGAGACGAGGGCAACGGGATCGAAAGCGGCCGCCAGTTCCGCGAGCAATATGAGAAGCGCGCCTGGCGGGGTGCGCGACAAGGGCTGGCCCGCACTGTCGTCGACCACTATACCCCAGCGCGCGAGCGCCGCCGCGACGCGCTCGGCGAGGCCGCGATCGGGGGTAACGAGCGCGGCCGTGCGCCCCGGCATTTCGAGAGCCTCGCGCATGAGCAGCGCGATTCCCTGCGCCTCCTGCCCGTCATCGGCAAAGACGGCGCCAGAAATCCCGCATATTCCCTCCGACATGTCGCCCGCGGCCTGCCACTGCGCCGTGTAATCGGCGGGGGCAAAGAGCAGCGACACGAAGGGCGAGCGCGCAGGCGGGCCGTCGAACGGCGACGTCGCGTCCCACAGCATCACCTCGTCACGGCTCGCCCCCATGCGGTCGAGGAGCAGCTTCAGATGATATTGGGGATGGGTCTCAAGCGCCCGGCCGCCCTTGTCGGGTTCGGCCCGCGTTGGCCCGAGCGCGTCCCATTCCTCCCTCGCCATCCCGAGGTCGAGACCCGGCAGTACCACCATGCCCCGTTGAAGATCGGCAACGGCCCGCAACAATCGCGCAACGGCGGGCGCGGCGGTCGTGATCCCCGCCGCGACGGTAAAGCGCGCTGGCGGCGCGGCGCGCCACTCGGCCGTGACCCTGTCGAGCAGCCGGTTCCGGCGGTCGGCACGGTCGATGCTGCCCGTGCGCGCGAGGACCTCGGGCCAATGATCGACAAGCAAGCGAAGCCGTCCGAGCGATGCCTGCCAATGCCCGGCAAAAGCACCTAGGTCGAGATCGACCAGGTCGGCGGGTCGGAGCTCTTCGTAGCGGAGCTGGTCAAGGACCCGCGCAAGACCGTCGGCGAGCTGGAATGCCGCAGCGCCCGTGATCGAGGCCTCGCCGGCGGGCGTGTGGCGCTCGATCAATTCTGCGAGCAGGAGGCGGCGGCGCAGCGGGTCGATCGCGGGCGGGATCGGATCCGCGTCAAGTCCATCGAGCGCGAGCCCGACCGATTCGTCGAGATCGGCATCACCGATGACCGCGAGCCGGGGCATCAGGAGCCCCTCGCCGCCGGCGCGGACGAACGCCGACTGCACGGCGCTGCGCGCGCGATTGCTCGGCAGGAGGATCAGACCCTCGGCAAGCCCCAGCGCACCGCCGGCGAAGCGCGCGATCAGTCCCGCGGCGAGCGAATCGGCAAATGCACGGTGCACCGGAATGGAATAGAGAGTGGGTTTCGATTTCACCGGCGTCATTGCGAGCGTAGCGAAGCAAGCCGGCGCGCTTTATGCAAGCCCGGGATCGCCGCGCAGCTTCGCCCCGCAAAATGACGCAGCGGAATGGTCACACCTCGCTCAGCGCCGCTTCGGTTGGCCCGATGCTCGCGGGCGTACCGACATCAAACCATTGCCCCATGTGCGAAAGACCGAAAAGGCGTCCCGCCGCAATGGCGCGGTCCCACAGAATGTTCGTCGAAAAGGGGCCCTCGGGAGCGCCGTCGAGCAGCCGGGGGGAAATCAGCTGGATGCCCGTATAGACGAAGGGGGCGACCCGTCCCGGCTTCCGTCGCGTCAGTCGCCCGGCGCCGTCCATGTGAAAATCGCCCCTGCCGCTGTGCCCGCTCGCGCTCGCCTGGCGGATCAGGAGCAGGAGCGCGTCCATCCGGGCGCCATCCCAGTGATGAGCAAGGTGGCGGATGCTGTCCCCCGGCCCGTCGGTCCAGATATTGTCGCTGTTGACGATCAGGATCGGATCCCCCGCGAGCAAGGGCAGCGCCTTCACCATCCCACCCCCCGTTTCGAGGAGCTGGTCTCGCTCGTCGGAGATGGCGATGCTGAACCTGCGTTTTTGCGCCGCAAGATGCGCCTCGAGGGCGTCTGCGAGATAGTGGACGTTGACGACGACATGGGGGATTCCGGCGGCCTCGATCCGGTCGAGACTATGGTCGATCAACGCCTTGCCCGCGACCCGCACCAGGGGTTTGGGCCGCGTTGCTGTCAGTGGCCGCATCCGCTTGCCAAGCCCCGCCGCCATCACCATCGCGCTTTCGATCTTCGCGCTCACGCTTGCTGCTCCATCCAGGCCGCGGCCCGCTTTTCCGCTGGCACATTTGTGTCGAACCATTGCCGAACGGGGGCGAGCGCCGGAGCCGCGAGGTCGCGTTCGAGCAGCCCCCACATGCGCGGCTGGAACTGGCGGTAGCCGGGCTTGCCGTCGCGCTTCCACAGGCGGACAAATACGCCAAGAATGCGCGTATTGCGCTGCGCCGCGAGCGCCCAATAGGCGTGCCGATAAGCCTCCCCCTGCCCCGCCGCGGTGACATAGCGATCGAGCATGGCCGTCTCGAGTGCAGGCGGCACGTCTCGCCGCGCATCTTCGAGCACCGAGGCGAGGTCGTAGGCGGGGTGGCCGATGAGCGCGTCCTGGAAATCGAGCAGGCCGAAATGCGCGATCCCGGCGCGGCCCTCGACGAGCATGATATTCTCCGCATGAAAGTCGCGCAGCACGGTGACGCGGGGCAGGCCATCCTTGTCGATCGGTGCCAGCGCTTCCTCCCACGCCGCGCGAAAGCCGTCGCGGTCGACCTCGAGATCGAGTGCGGGACAGTACCAGTCGGTGAACAGCAAGACCTCGTCGAGCCACTGCTCGAGCCCGTGTACGGGCAATCCGTCCATCGCCGGGCACGCGTGGAGGTGGACGAGGAGGTCGATCACGCCTGCATAATAATCGGCTTCCCTGTCATTCTGCTCGTCGACCGTCTCGCGCAGACGCACGTCGCCGAAATCCTCGATCAACAACAGCCCTTTTTCGAGATCGCGCGCGAGGATCGTCGGCGCGCTCAGCCCAAGGCGGCACAGATATTCGGCGACCGCGATGAACGGCCGGGGGTCTTCGTGCGGCGGCGGCGCATCCATGAGCACCGCTTGCCGGTCCTTGCCCACAATCCGGAAATACCGGCGGAAAGAGGCATCGCCGGCGAGCGGCAGAATTTGAGCATCGCCCCAGCCATGCGCGGCGAGAAAAGCGGGCGCATGGGCGGGCGGAATCATGGGAGCGGCCATCGCGTCTCCCAAGCCGGCGGCACATCGGCTGTCAAGACGCGCGCGCCGCCGCTCCCTGAAACGGAGAGTGCGAGTGCGCCGGGCCAGCCCGACGTCCCCAGTCGCTCGGGCCACTCGATGAGGAGAGCGCCGTCATAAAGATAATCGTCGAGGCCGAGTTCGATCAGTTCGCTCGCATCCTCGATCCTGTAGAGATCGACGTGGGCTATCGCGAGGTCGACCTCGGGCGGAGCGTAGGGCTGAACGATAGCGAAGGTGGGACTCGGGGCGTCGCCCTTCAATCCCCGCGCCTTCAGCATCGCGCGCGCGAGCGTCGTCTTGCCGGCCCCAAGATCGCCCGACAAAAGCACGACATCGCCGGGCATCAGCGCCGCCCCGATCGCACCGCCGATGCGCTCGGCATCAAACAGGTCGTAGCGGCACGAAAAGTGGCTCATGCCGCGCGCGGCAGGCTGATGCGCACCAGCGTCCCCTGGCCCTTTTCACTCAGCACTTCCATCATGCCGCCGTGCGCGGAGACGAGCTGCCGCGCAAGCGCGAGACCGATGCCGCCGCTCGGGGTACCCGCGCTCTCACCGCGCGTTACGGCCGCGACTGCTTCGGGCAGGCCGGGGCCGTTGTCGGAGACGACGATGTCGACCCCGCGCGCGTCGCCCTCGGCGTGGAGCAACACGCGCGCCCCCGTCCGCCGGGCGGGCGCGGTGAAGCGCACGGCATTGTCGAGGAGTCCGGCGACAAGCCGGGCGAGCCGCGGCGCGTCGCCCTCGATCGTACCGAGCGCAACCGAGATATTGTCGACAAGTTCGATCCCCTCAGCGTCGGCCAAGGGCTTCACATCGGCGAGGGCCTGGCGGAGGAGTCCCCGCACGTCGACTGGCGCGCGCTCGATCGCGAGCGTCCCCGCCTCCCCCTGCGCGAGATCGAGAACATTGTCGATCTGGCGTCCGAGCACGGCGACCGAGTCCATGATTGCGTCGACATAGCTTTGCTGCTGAGGGTCGAGCTTGCCGGCGTAGCCCGCCTGCAACATCTCGCCATAGCCGCCGATGGAGGTGAGCGGCGTGCGCAGTTCGTAGCTCATACGTGACAGGAAGGCGGTCTTGACCTTGTCGGCCGCTTCCAGCGCCTCGTTGCGCTCGCGCAGCGCGCTTTCGATCCGCCGGCTGTCCGTGACATCGAGCATGATGAGGAGGGCATTGCCGTCGGGCAGCGGGATCGAGGCAAAATCGAAATGGCGCCCGTCGCCGAAGCGGATCTGCCCGGCGCGCTGGGTGCGTTCGAGCGTTGCCGCGCGGATTACCTCCTGGACGATGCTGACCTGGTTCGGCTTCGCCAGCCGGTCCGCGAGTCCGCTCATCAGCACATCGACGCGCGGATGCGCCGCGAGCGTCGATTCATCAACGCCCCACAGCCGGCGGAAGCGTTGATTCCAAAGATGGAGGCGGCCGTCCGGAGCAAAAACCGCGATCGCCTCGAAGAGATTGTCGAAGGTCGCGGTGCGGACCCGAAGCAGCGTATCGCGCGCACCGGCAAGCTGCACCTGCTCGGTTCGATCCTCGGCAATCAGGAGCAGGCCGCCATCCGGGGTCGGCTGTGCAACGACACGCAGGTGCGTTCCATCGCGAAGCAGCCACTCCTCCTCGCTCGCTTCGGCGCGCGCGAACCAGCCGACATGGCCCTCGCGCCATTCGGGATAGTCGCGTACCTCGGGAACGCGCCCCTTGTCGCGCCACGCGTCGAGCAGACGCGCAAAGGGCGTTGCCTCGGCAATCGCGTCGGTATCAACGTCGAACAGCCGCCGGAACGGCTGGTTGGCAAAGACAAGCGCTTGGTCGGGACTGAACTGCGCAACCGCTGCCGACAAGCGGTCAAGCAGCTCGCGCTGGGTATCAGCAAAGCGGCGGTGTGCGCCCCGCTCGCTTTCGAGCTCCTGGACGTCGATCGCATAGCCCGCGACCCCGATCGGGTGGCCGCCCTCGGGCGCCAGCGGCACGTCGACGACCCGCATGATGCGCCGCTCGCCCTCGATCGTCACCGGCACCGTGCGCGTCTGCGCCGCACCTGCGGCACGCGCCTCGTCGGCCGCGTCAGCGGCGCTGACCCCGGCAACCGGCTCGCACAGCTCAATACCCCCGTCGATCACGGCCGCCGCGTTCGCCGCTTCGACCGCGCGGACATAGGCGCGGTTGACCAGCGCGAGACGCAAATCGGTGTCACGGAACCACATCGGAAATGGCGCCGCCTCGATCAGACCGGAAAGCGCTTCAAATGCTGCCATGGCCTCATTTCGTTCGCGGCGCATGTCGGCGAGCGCCTGCTCCCCTTCGGTCGCGTCGCTCAACCACAAGAGAACGCAGCCCGGCCCACCCACGGCGACCGGCGCCGCTGAGCCCTGGATAATGAGCGTGCGGCTGCCACCCTGCGGCCGCAGGCTCAGTGTGAAGACGCGCGCGCCGCGCTGCGCGCCGAGAATGGCCTGCCTGAGGGCCTCGAGCCCATCTTGGTCGAGGCCTTGCTCAATCCCTGAAAGTTCATCAAAATTGCGGGGATCCCGGTCGAGCCCCAGCCAGCGCCCGAGCCGCTCGCTCGCCTCGATCCGCCAGTCAGCGCGGACGACGACGGGGAGATAGGGCGAGGCTTCGACCAGGCTCGCCAGCCGCTCGGTCTGCGCGGCGACGAAGGCCGAGCGCCGCTGCATCGCAATTCCGCGCCCGACAGCCCAGAGCCCCGCGAGCAGCCACAATGCCGCGAACAGGCCCAGCGCAAACACCGCCCCCGGGGTCTGCGTCATCGGCGCCGCACCCGGACCGGCGGGAAGACAGGCTGTTGTGCAATGGACATATGCTCGCCCTATCGACTGTCCGAGGGCGATTCAATCATTCGCCGCAGCACCCCCCTGGCGACCGGCCGCAGCTGGACGCCGCTTGGCCGACTGCGGCACTTAAGTCACAGGCATCCAGGAAAGGGTGAGCGAGGGTCTTCTCGCGCTTGACTTCCAGCAAAAGCTTTGGAACGCATGCCCTTATGACAAGTTCAAGGGCGCAAAGACGCCCGGCGGATTTGACGATTTGGTAAGGCCGAGCTGCTATTAGCGGCCTTGAAGAAAAAACCGGGGAAACATCGATATGAATTATGTGAAGAGCGCCGCGCCGCGTCTGGGGCGGAATCTGGGTTTGGCAAGCGTGTCGGCGATGGCTGTGATGCTCGCGACGCCGGCCTTCGCACAATCCGACGACACCGCGCCGACGCCGGCCAGTCCCGAGGATTCGATCGTCGTCACGGGCTCGCGTATCGCTACCGTCACGCCGTTCAACAGCCCCGACCCGATCACCGTCATCAATCCGGGCCTCGCACAGAAGGAAGGCAAGTTCGACCTTGCCTCGACGCTGCAAAGCTCGCCGGTCGCCGCTGGCTCCACCCAGATCACGGCCGCGATTTCCTCGAACTTCGTCACCAACGGCGGCCCCGGCGCGCAGACGATTGACCTTCGCGGCCTCGGTGCCAACCGCACCCTCGTGCTCCTCAACGGGCGCCGCGCCGGCCCGGCCGGTACCCGCGGCGGCGTGTCGTCGTTCGACCTCAACGTTCTTCCCGCCTCTATCGCGGGCAGCGTCGAAATTCTGAAGACCGGCGCCTCGTCGGTTTATGGTTCGGATGCTGTTGCGGGCGTGGTCAACATCAAGACCAAGACCGACGTCGACGGGCTGGAACTCAACCTCAACACCTCGGTTCCTTTTGACGGCGGCGGCGAGGAATATCGCCTCAATGCCGTGTGGGGCAAAACCTTCAGCCGCGGCCACATCCTGGCGGCGGTCGACTATACCCATGTCAAGGAACTGAGCCGTGGCGACCGCAGCTATCTTGCCTGCCCCGAAGCCTACACCTTCCGCGAGGATGGGAGCCGCGCCGATCTCATCGATCCGCGCACCGGCAAATATAAGTGCGAGGACCTGCCCTGGGGACATGTCTGGACCTATAATCTGATCGATAACATGCAGTTCGATGGCCCGGGCGGCCCGAACAGTGGCCTCAACGTCTCGCCAAACGGGCAGACCGTCCTGATGCAATATCGGTATCCGGGTGAAACGGTGACCTTCCCCACCTTCGGGGCCCCTGCCTATCCGGGCGATTTAGGCTTACCCGCGGGCTGGTACCCGGTCGGCTACAACACCGCCTCGCAGGCGGTGCTCAACGCCTATCACCCGTTCGTCGAAGAGCAGACGATCATCCCGAAAACGTCGCTTCTCACGGGCTATCTTGAAGGCTCCTATGAGCTGACGACGAGGTCGAGGCATTCGGCGAATTCCTGTTCAATCGCCGCAAGACCTATCAGAACGGCTGGCGCCAGTTCTGGAACTTCGGCTTTACAGGTGACCCTTATGGCACGGGCAACCTCTATGGTACGGGCACAATCTGGGCTCCGGGATGGACGGGCCTGAACTTCGTCAGCCCCACCGCCATCACCAACCATGCCGACACCAGCCAGAAGGTCGATTATTATCGCGGTGTTTTCGGTCTGCGCGGCCAGGCACCCGAGGGCGAAGGCTTCTTCGGAGGCTGGCGCTGGGAAATCTACGGCCAGTACAGCAAGAGCATCGGCCGCTACCGCAGCGAACAGATTCTGCAGGACGTCTACGACGCCGGCTATTTCCAGTCGAGCTCGTGCGTCGGACAGGTCCTGCCCGTCTCGGGCAAGCAGTGCATGGACCTGCCGTGGATGGACCCTTACTTCCTGCGCGGGGAACTGACGCCCGAACAGGTCGCCTATATTTTCGACTGGGAAGAGGGCAAGACCGTCTACACCCAGCTCACGGGTGAAGCGACGGTCTCGGGCAAGCTCTTCGAATTGCCTGCCGGTCCCGTCTCGGTCGCGCTCGGTATCACGGCGCGGCAGGACAAGATCAACGACGTGCCGGGCGAAATCACCCGCTCGGGTAATGCGTGGGGCTCCTCGGCATCGGGCATCACCGCCGGCAAGAGCGTGACCACCGAAGCCTTCGGCGAAATCAACGTCCCGCTTCTTGCGAACAAGCCCTTCTTTGAAGAGCTGACGCTGTCGGCCGCCGCCCGCGTCACCAGCGTCAAGTCGACCCGCGCATCGGATGGCGCGTCATCGAGCGACAATGGCAACTGGACGTACAAGCTGGGTGCCAACTGGGCGCTTAATGACTGGCTGCGCTTCCGCGGCAGCTATGGCACCTCGTTCCGCGCTCCGGCCCTGTTCGAGCAGTTCCTCGCCAATGAAACCAGCTTCCCCAACGCGCGGAACATCGACCCGTGCGTCAACTGGCAGCTCGGGCTTGATCGGGGCACGACCACGCAGCGCGTGGCCGACAACTGCGCCTCGCAGGGAATCCCCGGCAACTATGCCGGCGGCGCGATCACGGCGACCTCCTACGCGCAGGGCGGCCTCGGCCAGCTGCGTTCGGAAACCTCGCGCGCTTGGGTCGTGGGCGGCATCCTGACGCCCAAGTTCGACTTCCTGCCCGACACGACCATCAATCTTGCGGTCGATTATTTCGACATCAGGGTGAAGGGCGAGATCACGCAGCTCGGAGCGTCCAACATCGTCTTCGGCTGCTATGACTCGGACAATTTCCCGAACGAGCCTTTGTGCGACCTGTTTACGCGTGGCCAGGCGGCCGATCCGCTGGCGATTGCCGAAGTCTATGACCAGTTCGTCAACATCGCGAGCCAGCGCAACAGCGGCGTCGATGTCGAGCTCAACCTGCGGCACGATCTCGGCAAGCTGGGTCGCCTCTCGTTCACGGCGGGGATGACCTGGCAGACGAAGGACTCGTTCCGCCTCCTGCCGAACTCGCCCGCGACGTCGGATAATGGCGAAGCGGGCTCCCCGCAGTGGGTCGGCGATTTCCGCGCTTCGTGGGAGACCAACGGCGGCTTCACGCTCTTCTACGGCATGAACGTCATTGGCGGCACATCGGATGTCGGGGACTTCCTCGATCGCAACGGCGATCTGTGCATCAATTCCGCGCTGCGCGGTCGCTATTGTCCAAAGCTCACGGCGCCGGCGACCTTCTACCATAACGTCTCGGTCTCGCAGGAGATCGCCGAGCGTTTCGAGGTCACGTTCGGGATTGCCAATCTGTTCGACACCCGCCCGCCGCGCGTGTCGGTGCTGAACGGCGGCCAGATTTCAACGCTGGGTCCCGTGATCGTCGCGTCGCAATATCCGTTCACGGGGCGCCGCGCCTTCCTGAACATCAAGAGCAAGTTCTGATCGATTTGACAGATGAGGGGACGGGGCGGCATGGCAACATGCCGCCCCGTTTTATTTAAGGAGCCGCGGTCATGCCGACCGTCCTCGTCAAGGCCGATACGCTCGACGAAGCCAATCGCCGCTTCGTTCAAGCGCGGCTGCGCCAGCCCATATTCCTCAACAGCGTGCCGAAGAGCGGGAGCCACCTGCTGCGAAACATCATTCGGATGTTCGTGCCCGTCGAGCAGCAATATGCGCGCGACTTCATCCAATGGGCCAATCTGCAGCAGCATCGCACCGCGTTTGACCCAGCGCGTCCCATGCTCAGCTGGGGTCATCTCTTTCTCGCCGACGCGTCGGCGATCGAGACCGCAAGCACCCGCCGCATCCTCCTCTATCGTGACCCCTATGACTGGGTGATCGCGCGGGCGCGCTTTTTCGTTTCCGAACAGTTCGCCAGCAATATGGATCACCTGAAATCGGGGTCGCTGACCGCCGACGAATTGCTGACGATGATGATCTTCGGACTTCCGGGTAAGGTGCCCTCGCTGCGCGACATTTACGAGATGAATGCCGCCGCCTGGCTCGGCGCCCGGGTCCATGCCGTCAAATTCGAGGATCTGGTGCGGCATATCACCGCGCTCGAGACCCCCGACGCGGACCGGTTCTTCCTATCGTTGCTCGAAGCATGCGGCATCGAGCGGCCCGGTGACTGGAAAGACCGTGTCAAGATCGGGGCCGACCGCAAGCAAAGCGGCACGGCGCGTGAAAACTTGACTGGCGTGTCGCTCGAATTCCCCGACACGCTCGGCCCGCGCCACAGGGCGCTGGTCGATTATCACGCCCCGGGGCTCCGCACCCTGCTGGGCTATGAGTAGATCAGGAGCGATGCCGTGAGTGTGACCGACGCGCGCGGAACGGTGACGACCTATGCGGCGCTGACCCAGGCCGATGAACTCGCCGCGGCCGGGAAACTGGACGCGGCCGCCCAGCGCGTGATCGAGCATCTGCGACGGCATCCCGATGAGCCCCAGGGGCTTGCCAAGCTGGGCGAGCTCGCGATGCTCCTCGGCGGGCTCGGCCAGGCGGAACAGTTTCTGCGCCGCGCGATCCTGCGCGGTGCACGCCAGTTCGAAGTGCGACGAAACCTCGCCTCGGTTCTCAACCAGCAGGAACGGCTCGGCGAGGCGTGCGCGATGTTCGATGCACTGGCCAAGGAACGCGACGATCCAACGATCTCTGCCCTGCATGGATTGACGCTCGACAAGCTCGGCCGCAACGACGAGGCGCGGGCGATTCTCGAAAAGCTGGTCACCCGCCATCCCGACCGCCCCCACTTCTGGATATCCTACGGTCACAATTTGCGCGCAGCCGGGCGCGTCGACGATGCGATCGCTGCTTATCGCAAAGCGGCCGAGATCGATTATGAGTGCGGCGAAGCCTGGTGGGGTCTTGCCAGCATCAAGAGCCGCGTCTTCACCGACGCCGATATAGAAATGATGCAAAAGGGCCTGGAGGTCGCGATCGACGAACGCAACAGCTCGCCCCTCCACTTCGCACTCGCCCGCGCTTTTCATGACCGCAAGCGCCATGCCGAGGCGTTCGAACATTATCGCGAGGCCAACCGCCAGCGCGCGGAAAGCATCGGCTATGATGCGAAGGAACTGACCGAGGAGATTGCCGAGCTCGAACGCGTCGTGACGCGGGATTTCATCGCCGCCCTGCCCAGTGCACCGGCGGGGGACAGCGTGCCGGTATTCATCGTCAGTCTTCCGCGCTCGGGCTCGACATTGCTCGAACAGATGCTCGGTAGCCACGCCGACATCGAACCCGTGGGCGAACTTCCCTATGCCCCCGCAATTTTGCGCAGCGTCATGGAGATGGCGACGCGGCGGGGTCCCGTCACCGTGCCGCAGCTGATCGCTGGGCTTCAGCCCGACCAGGCAGCGGCGATGGGGCAGGACTATCTCCGCCGCGCCACCCTCCATCGCAAGACCGCAAAGCGCTATTTCATCGACAAGCTCCCTCACAATTGGAGCAACATCATGTTCCTGCGGAAGATACTCCCGCAGGCGAAGTTTCTCGATATCCGCCGTCCGGCAATGGACTGTTGCTTCTCCAACTTCACCCAGAGCTTCTCGCGCGCGCACGCCTCCTCCTTCGCGCTCGGGGACATCGGGCAATGCTATGTCGATTATGTGCGACTGATGGCGCACCTCGGCCGGGTCGCGCCTGGTCTCGTCCATCATATCGACTACGCGGCGCTCGTCGCCGATCCCGAAGCACAGCTGCGCCCCGCCCTTGCGCACCTGGGTCTCGAATGGGATCCTGCAATCCTCGAGTTCCACAAGCTCGACCGGGTCGTGCGCACCCCGTCAAGCGAGCAGGTGCGCCGTCCGCTCAACCGCGACGGCATGGAGGTCTGGCGTCCCTATGCCGAATGGCTGGGGCCGCTTCGCGACGCGCTGGGGGAGTTCGCAGAATAGAAAAAGGGCGCCGGTCGTTCCAGCGCCCTCCTTTTTTCGTGCCTTGGCGCGAGGCCTGAAATCAATAGCGGTAATGATCGGGCTTGAAGGGCCCTTCGACCGGCACGCCGATATAGTCAGCCTGCTTCTGCGTGAGCTTGCTCAGCTTGACCCCGAGCTTTTCGAGGTGGAGCGCCGCCACCTTCTCGTCGAGATGCTTGGGCAGAACATAGACTTCATTCTGGTACTGGTCGCCCTTCGTGAAAAGCTCGATCTGCGCGAGCACCTGGTTCGTAAAGCTCGACGACATGACGAACGAGGGGTGGCCAGTGGCGCAGCCGAGGTTCACGAGACGCCCCTTGGCGAGGACGATGATCTGCTTGCCGTCGGGAAATTCGACGAGATCGGTTCCCGGCTTGACCTCGGTCCACTTGTAGTTGGCGAGTGCCGCAATCTGAATTTCGCTATCGAAGTGTCCGATGTTGCAGACGATGCTCATGGGTTTCATCGCCGCCATATGTTCGGCGGTGATCACGTCGGCGTTGCCGGTGGCGGTGACGAAGATGTCGGCGCGCTGGACGGCTTCGTCCATCGTCACGACCTCATAGCCCTCCATCGCCGCCTGCAGCGCGCAGATCGGGTCGATTTCGGTAACGAGCACGCGCGCACCGCCGTTACGCAGCGAGGCGGCCGAACCCTTGCCCACGTCGCCGAATCCCGCGACCGCTGCAACCTTGCCGGCCAGCATCACGTCGGTCGCGCGGCGAATCGCGTCGACAAGCGATTCCTTGCAGCCATAGAGGTTGTCGAACTTGGACTTGGTAACGCTGTCGTTGACGTTGATTGCCGGGAAGGGAAGCTCACCCTTCTTCGCAATTTCGTAAAGGCGGTGGACCCCTGTCGTCGTTTCCTCCGACACGCCCTTCAGCGCCTTGACTGTCTTGGTCAGGTAGCCGGGGTTCGCCGCGACGAATGCCTTGAGTGCACGCTGAAACTCGACCTCTTCCTCATTCTCCGGAGCGGGGAGCGTCGCGCCGGCCTCGATCTTCGCACCCCAGAGCGCGAACATGGTCGCGTCGCCGCCATCGTCGAGGATGATGTTGGCGGTCTCATCGCCCCAGTCGAAGATTCGGCCGACATAATCCCAATAATCGGCCAGGCTTTCGCCCTTCACCGCGAACACCGGCGTTCCCCCCGCCGCGATCGCGGCTGCGGCGTGGTCCTGTGTTGAGAAGATATTGCACGTCGCCCAGCGGACGTCGGCGCCCAGTGCCTTCAACGTCTCGATAAGCACCGCGGTCTGGATCGTCATATGCAGCGAGCCGGTGATCCGGGCGCCCTTCAGCGGTTGCGAGGCGCCATATTCGGCGCGGAGCGCCATAAGGCCGGGCATTTCGGTTTCGGCGATTGCGATTTCCTTGCGGCCGAAGTCGGCAAGACCAATGTCGGCGATCACATAGTCACGGGTGTCGGCGGCGAGAGTAGCCACGGCGTTTCTCCTGTCAGGCGGGCGCGGACGCGTGAAAGCGGCGGCGCAATTATGTTGCGCGCCCTACCGCAAAGCGCTTGTGGGATCAAATATAAACTTTTCTTTATATCTTGCGAGTGGCGCGCCCTGGCCTGTGCGCGGGGCTAGGCTTCTCCGCCTTCGGTAGTCAACAACCGCGCATCAATGCCCGCCTCTGCAAAGGCAGCCTGCCAGCGCCGGTCGGGCGGCGTGTCGAAGAGGAGCGCATCGCTACCCGGTGTGACGTGCCAGCCGTGACGGACCATTTCCTCCTCGAGCTGCCCCGAGGACCAGCCGGCATAGCCGAGTGCGACGAGCCAGCGCGCGGGGCCCCGCCCCTTGCCGATCGCGCGCAAGATGTCGTGCGAGCTAGAGATCATCCAGCGGTCCGATACCTCGACCGCGCCTTCGCCGCCCCAGTCGCGGCTGTGCAACACAAAGCCGCGCGAAGGCTCGACCGGGCCGCCCAGAAACACCGGCGCGTCGAGTGGATCCTCGTGCGCAATCTCGAGCTGGTCGAGCACGGCACCCACCGTCATTCCGCCAATGGGATCGGCGACCCCAATCCCCATGGCTCCTTCTTCGTCATGGCTGATCATCGCGATCACCGAATGTTCGAAACGGGGATCGCCGATGCCCGGCAGCGCGAGGAGCAGCTGGCCAGTGAACCAGGTCGGAGAATTGTCCATTCTCCTATCATGGACGTGCGCCGGGAGCGGGTCCAGCGTCTTTGAGACAGAATTCAATGGACCAGGGCCTTCAGCTTCCCGCCTTGTCGCTCACCGCCTTGATCACGAGCGCCTTTTCATCGCCCAGATAGCGCCGGGCGAGTTGCTGAAGCTCGGCAGCGTTCGCCGCCTCGATCTCGCCGATCGCATGACGGCTGCGGTCGAGCCGTTCGGGGTGGCTGGTAGCTTCGGCGACATAATTGAGCCAGTAGCTGTTTTCGCGCCGCGACTTGGTCATCGCCTCGACCAGCGGCCGCCGTGCACGATCGAGCAAGTCAGAGTCGACCGGCGCCTCGCGCAGTTCCTTCGCAATCGCGAAGATTGCAGCGCGGGTCGTCGCAAGATCCTTATAATCGACGTTGCTCGATGCAAAAAGATGGCCGTAGCCGGGGAATTCATCGGACAGCGAAGCGCCTGCACCGGGGCTGTAGGTTTCGCCGAGCCGTTCGCGCAGCTCTTCGGTGAGCTTGAGCTGCATCACCCTTGCGAGCAGATTGAGCCGCATCGCCTCGGCCAGGTCGCTATCGTCGCGTGCGGGCCAATAAACACGCAGTTCGGCTTGCTCGGCGGGCCCCTTGTGGATCAGCGTGCGTTCGCTGCGATCGGCCGCATAGCCCCGCACGCGCGCGGCCTCGCGGGGGTCGAAGGCCGGGCAGCGCTCGGGCAGGGCACCAAAGGTCGCCGCGATCGCGTCGATCGCCGCCGTCTCTTCGATGTCGCCGACCACGCCGATCTCGATCGCGCCGTGCGCAAGGCTATCGGCGATGACGGGCTTGAGCTGCGACCAGTCGCGCGCCATCAGCGCCGTCAGCGGGGGCGTTTCGGCGCGGGGATCGCCGTCCGCGAGGATCCCGCCGACATCGCGCCCCATGACCGCGGCAGGGGTCGCATCGTTGGCAGCATATTGCTGCGGCAGAACGCGGCGGATTAACGCGAGCCCGTCGGCCCGGTAACCGGGGTGGGTGACATAGGCCGCCATCAGTTGGGCCTGCGCCAGGAAATCGGTGGGCGAGGTCAGCGCTTTGCCACCAAAAGCGTCGATATGCGCACCAAAGCTGGGGGCGACTGTCTTTCCGGCAAAGATCGTGCGCAGTTCATCGAAACTATGCGCCTCGAGCCCACCGATGCTCAGTGACCCCGCGAGAGCCACCTTCGTCGGGTCCTCACGCGTCGCGAGCAGTGTCCCGCCGTCGACGCGCACCGAGATCCAGACCTTGTCCTTCTGAAAGTCGGTGGCCTTGATGTTCAGCATCACATTGTTGGCAAAACGAATTCGGCGGATGCCGAGATCGTCGACCCGCTCGTCCGACACGATCCGGCCCGGCGTTCCGAAATCTGTATAGGCGAAGGCAAAACTCTCGGCTGCAGCGGGCGCCGAGACAGCGACCTCTTGCGAAGCCTTGAGCTCGGCGAGGATCGCCTCGGCACCGCCTTCGATCGGCGTCTTGCTCGTCACGCGCACAAGCGGAGCGCTGAGGCCCTCGACGCGCTTGCGGAACGCTGCTGTCACCGCGGCGGCATCGAGTGATGGCACGGCCGCCTCGAACAGCGCCTGTGTGGACTCGGGGCGTACGACGACGAAATCGCCGTCAGCCGCGGCGACGAGGAGGTCGGCAAGGCTCTCGCTTCGCCGTGTATCCACCCCGGCGACTGCGTTGCGCAGCGAAGTCCGCCGTATCGCAATCTGCTCGTCGACTTCGGCCTGGGTGAAACCATGCTCGACTGCGCGGCGATATTCCTGCTCTATCAGCGCCAGCGCTTCCTTCCATGCGCCCTGCTTGGCGACCGCGCCGACGGTCACGAGGTCGAAGCGTTTCCATCCCTCGGAATCGCTGAAATAGCCGCTGAGGATCGGCGAATCCTCGCGCAGTGCGATCTTGGCAAGACGGCGGCTGACGATCGCCTCGCCGATGTCTTCTGCGAATTTGCGCGTGCGCTTTGCCTGGCTGTCGGGTTCGTCGACCCACGGCTTGAACGCCCCGATCGTCACCCCGTCGGCGATCGCAGGGTCCACGAAAACACTCGCAGCCGAGGGGCGTGCAAAATCGATCGCGCCGATATCGGGGTCCGGCCCGGCGGGGCCCCGCCCCTGCCAATCGGCAAAACGCGCCTTGATCTTCGCCTCCACCGCGGCCGGATCCAAATCGCCGACCATGACCAGCGTCGCGCGCTCGGGTCGATAGTAGCGGTCGTAAAGGTCACGAAGGCGCTGCGTGGGCGCGTTCCGGATCACCTCTTCGGTGCCGATCGGGATGCGCTGGGCCGCCGTCATTCCCGGCATCGCGAAGGCGAGCTGATCGATCAGGCTTCGCAACTGATAGGTGTCGCGGGCGCGGCGCTCGGAGAGAATCACGCCGCGTTCACGGTCGACCGCCTCGGGGTCGATCGTCAACTCGCTTGCGGTCTCGCGCATCAGCATCAACCCCGTGTCGACGAGTTCGTCCGAAGCGCTCGGCAAGTCGAGCTTGTAGACGGTCTGGTCGAAGCCGGTGGAGGCGTTGGTGTCGGCCCCGAAGGCCAATCCCTTGCGCTCGAGCAGCTTGATCATCTCGCCCTCGGGCACATTGGTCGAACCATTGAAGGCCATATGCTCGATAAAATGGGCGAGCCCGCGCTGGTCGTCGGCCTCCGCAAAGCTGCCGACGTCAAAGCGCATACGGATGATCACGCTGTCCTTGGGCGTGCCATTCTTCAGCAGCGCATATTTCATCCCGTTCGGCAAGACGCCGAAGACAATATTGGGGTCGACCGCGAGGTCACTCGCGGCGAAGTTCCAGGCCCGCGCAGCATCGGTCTGCGGATTGGCCGCTACGGTCGCGGCTGCGGGCTCTCGGGCCGGGACGGGGACCGAATTTGTCGCGGCCGCGACCAGAAGGACCGGGGCTAGCGCGGCCGCGGTGCGGCGCAGAAAAAGAGACGTCATGCGGACGGGTCTGGCGACGTCAGCGCACAGGGTCAAGCCGGTGCGCCGCCCCTTTCGACGGACGACTTCGCCGGTCGATCGGTGCCAGCGGCGCTAAATTGCCCGCCAGTAGCCCTAGCTTCCCTTTTTCTTCCGGTGGGTCTCGAGGTCGAGCACGGCATTGTCGCCGCCTTCGGGCAGCAGGCCGAGCCGGCGTGCGACCTCTTGATAGGCTTCGACTTCACCGCCGAGATCCCGCCGGAAGCGATCCTTGTCGAGCTTTTCGTTCGTCGTCATGTCCCATAGGCGGCAGCCGTCGGGGCTGATCTCGTCGGCGAGGATGATGCGGCTAAAATCGCCGTCCCAAAGGCGTCCGAACTCCAGTTTGAAGTCGATGAGCCGGATTCCGACTGCCGCGAACATGCCGCTCATGAAATCATTGATGCGGATCGCCATGTCCTGAATGTCGTGAAGCTCCTCCTGGCTGCACCAGTTGAAGCAGGCGATATGCTCCTCGGCGACCAACGGATCGCCGAGGGCGTCATCCTTGTAGCAATATTCGATCAGCGTCCGGGGAAGCTGGGTCCCTTCCTCGATGCCGAGCCTTTTCGACAGCGTACCGGCAGCGACATTGCGCACGATCACCTCGATCGGGACGATTTCGACCTGCCGGATCAATTGTTCACGCATGTTGAGGCGGCGAATGAAGTGGGTCGGCACGCCGATGTTACCAAGAAGCGTGAAGACATGCTCCGAAATCCGGTTGTTGAGCACGCCCTTGCCGTTGATCGTACCGCGCTTCTGCGCGTTGAACGCGGTTGCATCATCCTTGAAATACTGGATCAGCGTGCCCGGTTCGGGGCCTTCGTAGAGGATCTTGGCTTTGCCTTCGTAGATCTGGCGGCGACGGGCCATGGCGTGGGACTTTCTGTCGGAACCAAATGAATGACCCCGGCGGAAGCGACTCAGGAAGAACCGCGGCGCCGGGGCGATGCGGGGCGCTATAGCGGCAAAGTCGCGGCGCGTCATCCCCGCCGTCGCCGACCAGCTCCACGGTCATGCCGCAACTCTTTACGTTTACGTCAACTAGAGCTTGCGTTCGCCCTTCGCCGCCTGCAACCTTGCGCGCAGCCAAGGAGAGAGATGAATGAGCTACGACCAGATTCGCCTCGATCGCCACGAGGGCATCGCGATGCTGACGCTGCATCGACCGGACAGAATGAACGCCTTTACCACCCAGATGATGCAGGAAATCGTCGCCGCGCTCGACGAGTGCGATGCCGACGACGCCGTGCGCGCGGTGATCTTCACGGGCTCCGGCGAAAAGGCCTATTGCGCGGGGGCCGACCTGGGGGAGGGCGCTGCCACCTTCGATTACGACAAGCGCACGGACAAGACCGCGACGCTGCCCGACGGCATACCGGCCAGCCCTATCGCCGAGGACGGGACAATCGACTGGTCGCACCCGCTAATCCGCGATTCGGGCGGGCGCGTGTCGATGCGCATTTTCGACGCGAAGAAGCCTGTACTCGGCGCGATCAACGGCGCTGCAGTGGGTATCGGCGCGACGATGACACTGTCGATGGACGCGCGGCTCGCCAGCGACACCGCGCGCTATGGCTTCGTCTTCGCGCGTCGCGGCATTGTCCCCGAGGCTGCGTCGAGCTGGTTCCTTCCGCGCCTCGTCGGCATCCAGACCGCGGTCGACTGGTGCTTCTCGGGCCGACTGATCCCCGCTGCCGAGGCGCATGAAAAGGGGCTCGTCCAATCGGTCCACACCCCCGGGGAGCTCATCGATGCCGCGATCGCGAAGGCCCATGAGATGACTGCTGACAGTGCCCCCGTCTCGGTCGCGCTCACCCGCCACATGCTCTGGCGCATGCTCGGCGCCTCGCACCCGATGAGCGCACACCGCTGGGACAGCCGCGCCATTTTCGCGCGAGGCCGGAGCCCGGATGCTGCTGAAGGCGTCACCAGTTTCCTGGAGAAACGTGCGCCCCATTTCACTGCGAGCGTCGCGAAGGACTACCCCTGGTTCGATGAGTTCGAGGAAACGCCGCCCTACAGCTAATTCGCCCGCACCCGCTTGACTCCGCCCGGCCGCGGCCCGATCTCTCGGCCTTCCATATTCCACGATGAAAGGATGCCGAGATGACGATCGCGACCGGAGACACGCTGCCCGAAGCCACGCTGGTGAAGGTGACCGAAAATGGTCCCGAGCAGGTGAATGCCGCCGACTATTTCAAGGGCCGCAGGGTCGCGCTCTTCTCGGTTCCGGGTGCTTTCACGCCGACCTGCTCGGCCAAGCATCTCCCGGGCTATGTCGAGAAGGCCGAGGAATTGAAGGCGAAAGGCATCGACGAGATCGCCTGCACCGCTGTCAACGACGCCTTCGTCATGGGGGCCTGGGGAAAGGCCGGCGGTGCCGACCAGATCACCATGCTCGCCGACGGTAATGGGGACTTCGCCAAGGCGGTAGGCCTCACGATGGACGGTAAGGCGTTCGGGATGGGCACCCGCGGCCAGCGCTATTCGATGATCGTGAATGACGGCGTGGTCGAACAGCTCAATGTCGAGGCCCCGGGCGAATTCAAGGTGTCGAGCGCCGACCATATGCTCGAACAGCTGTAAGACCCTGCCCCCCCGTGCCGCCGCTGGCATGGGGGGCAGACCCCTAAGGCTCCGGGAGTGGGTCCGGGTGAACCGTGCCCTCCCATACGGGGGGCATGGCCCTTTTTTGAAGGCGGCACCTTCGGGCGGGTCCTTGTGTCCACCCCTTCCCTTTCGTCACATTTTCGTGCAACACCGCCCCGATGACATCCTCCTCATCGCAGACCCCCGAAGCCGCCGATCCCAGCGCCCGCGTCGAGCAAATCCTGGGCGAACTCAAAAGCCGCTTCAAGGCATCGGTCTCCGCGCTCAAATCGGCGATCGCCGCCTATGTCCGGGATGGGACTCTCCCCCCAGCCGACGCCGCTTCGACAGGCCTGTTCGATTATCCGGCGCTGCGCCTTACCACCACAGGCGAGCAGCGTGCGGGGCAGAAAGCGCACAACCTTGCCTTTGGCCAGTTCGAGCGCGCCGGCACCTACGTCACGACGGTGACGCGGCCCGACCTCTTTTCCGACTATCTGCGCGACCAGCTCACCTTGCTTGCCCGTCACTATGATCTCACGCTCGAGGTCACCCGCACCGGCCAGCAGATCCCCTTTCCCTACGTCCTCGACGCCAGCGACGGGTCGGACATGGGGAGCGTTACGCCGCTCGAGCTCGCACGCCACTTCCCGACGACGGAACTCGCCGACATCGGTGACGAACTTGCTGATGGCCTGTTCGGGCAGGATCCCGCGGCTGATCAGCCGCTCGCGCTGTTCGACGCGCTCCGCACCGACTTCAGCCTCGCGCGCCTTCGCCACTATACAGGCACGGCGCCCGAGCATTTTCAGCGCTATATTCTCTTCACCAACTATCACCGCTACGTCGACGAATTCGTCGCCTGGGCAGGTGCCCAGGTCGGAAAGGGCCGCTACACCGCGCTCGCGGGCGCCGCGGGGCTCTATGTCGACCAGCCGGGGGTCAATGCGAACGCGCTCGTCGCGGACAGCGCGTGGCGGCGGCACCAGATGCCGGCCTATCACCTCGTTGCGCCCGACGGCGCCGGCATCACCCTCGTCAATATCGGCGTTGGTCCATCGAACGCCAAGACGATCTGCGACCATCTCGCCGTGCTGCGACCCGAAGCATGGCTGATGATCGGCCACTGCGGGGGCCTGCGCCCCAGCCAGCGCATCGGCGACTATGTCCTCGCCCACGCCTATCTGCGCGACGACCACATCCTTGACAGCGTGCTGCCTCCCGAAATCCCGATCCCGCCGATCGCGGAAGTGCAACAGGCGCTCGCAAGCGCCGCCGGGGTGGTGTCAGGTGCAAGCGGCGCCGACCTCAAGAAGCGCATGCGCACCGGGACCGTCGTCACAACCGACGACCGCAACTGGGAACTGCGCTACACCGACAGCGCGCTACGCTTCTCACAATCGCGCGCGATCGGCATCGACATGGAATCGGCGACGATCGCGGCCCAGGGCTATCGCTTCCGTGTCCCCTACGGGACGCTGCTGTGCGTCAGCGACAAGCCGCTCCACGGCGAGCTCAAGCTGCCCGGACAGGCGAATCGCTTCTACGAGGAAGCGATCGCCGCGCATCTCCAGATCGGGATCCGGGCGTGCGAGATGATGCGCGACGAAGGCGCGAAGCTCCACAGCCGCAAACTGCGCGCCTTCAACGAACCGCCGTTCCGGTGAAGCAGCGACCTGCCCTCTCGCGCTCCGTCGCGGGGCGCGTCGCGATCGTGACGGGTGCGGCAAGCGGGATGGGCCGCGCGACGGCGCTGCTGCTCGCAAACGAGGGCGCGAAGGTTGCCGTCACCGACCTCGACCTTGCTGCCTGCGAAGCCGTCGCAGCGGAGGCCGGAGCCGATGCGCGCGCCTTCGCGCTCGACGTGTCCGATGGCGCCGCCATCCAGCGCGTCGTCGGCGAGGTCGCGGCGCATTTCGGCGGCCTCGATATCTTGATCAACAATGCCGGCGTCTCCAGCTTCGCGCCGCTCGACGCCGGCGACGAATATGAGGCAATCTGGCATCGCGCGATCGTGGTGATGCTGACGGCCCACCAACGCATGGTTCGCGCCGCACTCCCGTTCCTGCGGCAGAGCGACGCCGCGCGGATCGTCAACATCGCCTCGACCGAGGGGCTCGGTGCGACGCCCGGCGACACACCCTACGTCGCCGCTAAAACCGGCGTCACGGGTCTGACCCGCGGGCTCGCGGTCGACCTCGGGAAAGAGGGTATAACGGTCAACTGCATCTGCCCGGGCCCCATCCGCACTGGCATGACCGACGCGGTACCGGAGGCGGACAAGGCGGTGTTCGCCCGACGCCGCACCGCGCTGCGCCGCTATGGCGAGCCTGAGGAAGTGGCGCATATGACGCTGAGCCTCGTTCTTCCTGCCGCGAGTTACATCACCGGCGCGATTATTCCGGTCGACGGCGGGCTCATGGCGCGTAACGCCTGAATATTCCCCGATTAATCTTCAAAACATCGCGGATTCGAGCCGCTTTCGAGACTTTGGCGAGAATAGCCAAGCCGTGCACTGCGGCCGACGATCTGCGCAACCTCCCCCGCTCCCCGGCGTATTCTTGTCCCGGAAGGGGCCATGTCATTCGCGGGGCCCTCCAAAGGAATTTTGAAGGAGCAATATATGGGAGCGGTTACCAAGAGTTCGAGGCTGATGCTGCTGGCAATGCTGGCAGGGACGGCCTCGATCAGCCTCGCCGCGCAGGAGCAGGAGGCACCCGCCAGCGATAATGTGATCGTCAACGGCCAGCTCATGCCCGACTTGTCCCAGATGGCCAAGGGCCCGGAAATCGAAGGCATTATCTCGGCGCGCAGCGATAGCGCGATGGAGGTCACCACCGCCGATGGCGCCAACGCGACGATCGCTCTCGTCGAGGGCACGAAAATCAAGAGCAGCGGCGGCTTCCTTGGCCTCGATAGCGACAAGCTCGCCGCGGATTCGCTGCTCAACGGTTTGCCAGTAAGCGTCGAGACGCTGCAGTGGGAAGGCGGACTTGTGGCGAGCAAGATCGCGCTCAAGAGCAAGGATCTTCGCACCGCTTCGATGATCCACACGGGCACCAATCAGCGTTTCACGGCCCAGGAGGCCGCGACCGAAGCCTTGCGCGGGCGGGTCGGCGATATTGACCAGTATAATGTGAAGGGCACGACCAATGTGAACTTCGATACTGGCAAGGCCGTCCTCACCGAGCAGGCGAAGGCTGAGCTTTGTGCGGCCGCGAGCCAAGCCGAGGCAATGGACAATGCGCTGCTCCTCGTCGTGGGTTATACGGACTCGACAGGAAGCCAGGAATTCAACCAGGCGCTCAGCGAAAAGCGCGCCGCGCGCGTCGTCAATCACCTTCAGCAGGCATGCGGTTGGAAGCCCTATCGGATGCTCACACCGACGGGCATGGCAGAGGCCGATCCGGCCGCGGACAACAGCACCCCTGAGGGGAAGGCACAGAACCGACGCGTGGCGGTGAATATCCTTGTCAGCAAGGCTGTCGACGGCATCTAAAAGAAAAAAGGGCTGGTAGTTACCGGCCGGCCATCAGCGGCCCTTCCCGCGCCCGCGGGAAGGGCCGCTTAAATATACATCCCCTCGCGCAAATTAATGCCGTGCTCCAACCACATCTTGAGCGCGCAAAGCATCTGGGACCAGCCTTGGCAATTGCCGTAAGAGGCGCTGAGCGCCCCTTGGTTCTCGCGCCAGCCTTCCTCCGAGATCTCGACAAGGGTACGCCCGTCGTCGAGACCCTTGAAGCTCATGGTAACGCGCGTGCGGTAATCGGCGTCTGCCTGCTCTCCCCCCTCGGCATTCGGTGCTTCGCCCTCGCTGGCCTGCCATTCGAGAATGATCTTCTTGTCCGGTACGACCTCGATCACATGGACGGGAAAGGCGCCGGGGAAGTCGTGGAAGTCCCACTCGACCATTGCGCCGGTTTCCAGCCGCCCCTTTGCGCCGCCGGTTGTGAAATAGTGCGACAGCTTGGCGGGGTCCGCCACCGCCTCGAACACATCGTGCACGGGCTTTGCGATACGCGCGGCGACTCGGAATTTCAGCTCCATCATCAATCTCCGCTTGGAACCCGTCCGATTATGTTATAAATTCATAACATGTCAATCCACAATGATTATGACCGCACCTTCAAGGCGCTCGCCCACGCGGTCCGGCGGCAAATTCTCGACGACCTCAAGGACCAGCCGCTGACCACCGGCACATTATGCGCGCATTTTGCCGACCTCGACCGCTGCACGGTCATGCAGCATCTCAAAGTGCTCGAAGACGCGGGACTCGTGATCGCCGAGCGCCGCGGCCGTGAGCGGTGGAACCACCTCAATGCCATGCCGATCCACGACATCCACGAGCGCTGGATCGGCCCCCATGCCGCCGCGGCAGTGGCCCGTCTGGCCAGGTTCAAGCAGGCGGTCGAAGCAGAGTGACGGGGAAGATGGCCAACGCGCAGAATTGGCCTTGCAAGAAAAAGGGCCGGAGAGTCGCCCCTCCAGCCCTGTCTTCGCCAGAATTCTCGATTACCAGCCGGACGGCTTGCCCTTGTTCTGCTCGTCGAGCCATTTCTTGAGCGGCGCAAAATAGGCGGCCATCGCCTTGCCCGACATTTCGCGGCTGCCGGTAAAGGCTTCAAGCGCGTCGGGCCAGGGCTTTGACGCACCCATTTCGAGCATCGCATTCAGCTTCGTGCCCACCGCCTTGTTGCCATAGAAGGAACAGCGATGGAGCGGCCCTTTCCATCCGGCCTGCTTGCACGCGGCCTGGTAGAACTGGAACTGGAGGATACGCGCGAGAAAATAGCGCGAGTAAGGCGTGTTGCCCGGGATATGATATTTGGCCCCCGGGTCGAAGGCATCGGCCGGCCGCTCGCCGGGCGGCGTGATCCCCTGATACTCAAGGCGCAGGTCCGTCCACGCCTTGTTATAATCGGCGGGCTGGGTCGTCCCGTCAAACACGCCCCAACGCCAGCGATCAACGAGGAGGCCAAAGGGCAGGAAGGCGACCTTGTCCATCGCCTGCCGAAGCAGAAGACCGATATCCTTGTCGGCGCCTGGAACCTGCGCCTTGTCGAGCAGGCCGATATCGACCAGATATTGCGGGGTGATCGACAGGGCGACGAAATCACCGATCGCCTCATGGAAGCCGTCGTTGGCACCGTTCAGATAGAGGAACGGCTGCTTGTTGTAGGCGCGCTGGTAATAATTATGGCCAAGCTCGTGGTGGATCGTGACGAAATCGTCCGAATTCACCTTGGTACACATCTTGATGCGGACATCGTCCTTGTTGTCGATGTTCCACGCCGAGGCGTGGCACACGACCTCGCGGTCGGCGGGCTTCACGAACAGGCTGCGTTTCCAGAAAGTCTCGGGAAGCGGCGCGAAACCGAGCGAGGAATAGAAATTCTCGCCCGCCTTGACCATGTCGAGCGGCGTCTTGCCCTTGGCCTTTAAAAGATCGCCGATGTCGTAGCCGAGGTCGCCCGAGCCCGCAGGCGCGACGAGCGGGTAGATATTGCCCCATTCCTGCGCCCACATGTTGCCGAGCAGGTCCGCGCGAATGGGGCCTGTCTTGGGCTGTACCGCGTCGCCATATTTCTCGTTCAGTTTCCAGCGGACATAGGTGTGAAGCGCCATGTAGAGCGGTTTCACTTCCTCCCACAAACGCTCGGTCGTCTTCGCGAACTCCTCGGGGGGCATGTCATAGCCCGACCGCCACATTGCCCCGACGTCGCTGAAGCCCAGCTCCTTTGCTCCTTCGTTGGCGATGCCGACCATTTTCGCATAATCGTCTTTCATCGGCGCGCCGACATTGTCGTGCCAGCTTGTCCACATCTCCGCGAACTGGGCGGGCGTATGATCGAGGTTGCCCATTTCGGCCTCGATGTCAGAACCCGAGATCGGCTTGCCGTCGAGGGTGCCCTTGCCTTTGCCATATTGCGACGAGAGGTTGGTCGCGATGCGGTTAAGTTCGGTTGCGGCGCCTTCGGTCGTGGGCGCCGGCAACACGATGCCGTTGCGCAAGATGTCGAGCTTGCGCTTCGTATCCGCACTCAGCCCCGGAACATCGCGATATTTGGCCGCTTCGAGCGCATATTGGACCGCTTTCTCCGTGCCGATGGCGTTGATCCGCGCGGCCATCGCATCGGTGTCTTCGGTGATGAAGTTGTAATTGACCCAGTTCACCTGGCTCGCCTCGACCGTATAATCGAAGAGGTCCTTTTCAGCAGCGGCGATGAAGGCCTCGGCGTCGGCAGCGGTGGGGGCGGCCGGGCTCGCCGTCCCGGCGGCTGGAGCGACCGCGTCCTGGGCCAGAGCGGGGCTCGCGGCAAGGGCGAGCGAAACCGCAAGCGACAGGGTCGAAATCATGGCTTTCATGGGGTGCGTCCTCTGGATGATCATGGCGCTCTTTGGCGCGATGGCCGCCAGTCTGGACCGCAGGGTCAGTCGGGTCAAGCGGTGGAGAGAAAGCGCGCGATCGCCTCCCCGAATGCGGGCTCGGTCACGCTCGACATATGAGTGCCCGGGATCGTGGCGAGCCGCGCGTCGGCCAGCACCGAGACCAGTTCCTCGGCCGAGCCATTGTCCTCGTCCTTATCACCGCACACGACGAGGACCGGCATCGTCAGCGCCGCGAGCGCGTCCGGGGCGGTGTCCGTGAAGCTGTCGAGCAGATGCCCCGCCGCGATGCGGTCGACCTTCATCGTTTTCATGAATTGGACCGACAGCCAGCTATCGTCGCCGCGCCTCGCGCGATCATATTCTGCGATCACCCGCTTGAAGAATTGTCCGCGCCGCTGCCAACCGGCGAGGCCCGCCAATCCCATGCCGCCAAGGATCAGCCGCTTGGGCTTCATCCCCGCAACGACGGCGCGAACGCTGGTTCGCGCTCCAAGCGAGAAGCCTCCGAGGTCGAAGTCGGAAAGGCCAAGATGCGCGACCAGGTCTTCAAGGTCGCCGACGAGCACGTCGGGCGGATAATGCTCGGGGCCGTGCGGCGCGGCACTCGATCCGTGGACGCGAAGATCGGGCATGATGACGCGGAAACCCTCGGCCGCAATACGGGCGGCGGTCCCGAACTTGATCCAGTTGACCTCGGCGCTCGAAAAGAGACCGTGGAGCAGCACCACCGGCGGACCCTCGCCCGTCTCGCGCCACGCCAGCTGCACGCCGTCGCGCGCCTCGAAAAATCGTGCTTCGATTGCCATGGGGAGCTACTTGGCGCTGACAGGAAGACGATGCAAGGTCCGTGGCGGCCTCAGCGGGCCTTGAGGCCCTTCTGCTCCATACGCCAACGCGCCATTTCGATCCGGTCCTGCCCGAAGAAAGGCTCGCCCTCGAAAACAAGCGTCGGCACGCCCCAGTGACCCGCAATTTCGAGCGCAACCTGGTTGGCGGCGATTTCTGTATCGAGCGCCTCGGCGTCGCGCTCAGCCTCTGCGTCGAGTTCGGCGAGGTCGAGACCCGCACGTTCCGCCGCGCCGGCGAGATGGTCGCCGAGATGCCAGTTCTGCACGCCGCCCCAGATGAGCTGCGCCGCTTCGTCGCAGAAGGCGAGGCTTTTACCACGGCGCGAGGCCGCCTGACCCAGCCTTGTCAGGCGATAGATATAGGGCTGTTCGGCGGCGATCTCGCGCGTCGTGACATTCTGGACTATGGGGTCGGGCCGCGGCGGGCCGAAGGGGATGCCGTGGAACTGCGCGACGCGGAGCATGTCACGCATCGTGTAGCTCAGCCAGTTGGGATGGTTGCGCTCAAAAAAGTCTGGCTGGCGGATTGCGAGCGGATAAACGGGACGCAGATTGATTTCGAGCGCGTGGCTCGCGGCGAGCGCGCGGTAGCGCCCGATTGCAAGATAGGAATAAGGCGATCGAAAAGACCAGAAAAGGTCGGCGGTGAGATTCATGGGGGGGTATCCTGCCCATATTGCGGCGGGGTGCAAGCGTTCACCCAGGAGGGAAGGTGTCAAATCGGGAGGATCGGAACACGACCTCTTGCGAACCCCAATTGATTATATAGCAATTGCTATTATATGTCCTGCAATGAATGAGACGATCGGCTTTCTGATGAACGATACCGCGCGGCTGTTCCGCCGGGCGTTCAACGCGCGCACGAAAAGTAGCGGCGTGACCGCGCTGCAGTGGCGGCTGATAAGCTATCTGAAGCGGCAGGAGGGCATCCGGCAGGGTCCGCTCGCTGAACTGATCGAGGTCGAGCCAATCACCCTTTCGCGAATGGTCGACCGGCTCGCGGAGGCGGGACTCGTCGAGCGCCGCGCCGACCCCGCCGATCGCCGGGCGTGGCAGCTCCATTTGACGCCCCGCGCGCGCGATCTGCTGGAAGTGATGCGCCAGACGACCGACCAGCTCAACGAGGAAGCCACCGAAGGACTGAGTGACGCCGAACGGGCGCAGCTCGCTGCCCTCGTCGGGCGTATCCGGTGCAATCTCTCGCGCCGCGACGCGAGCAACGAGACCTAAGAAGAGGCCGCAGAATGACCCAGCTCTCCCCAACGCGTCCCAAGGCCGAAGAAGCCAGGCCGAAACGCAGCGTCCCCCAGGCAGACCCCGTGCCGCCGGCCACCGCCGCGCCCGCGGCCCCTGGAACCGAGGCAAAGCCCAACTGGCGCACGCGCGCCCTGATGTTCGGCGTGCCGGCGGCGCTCGCGCTCGCGGGCGGCGCCTGGTGGCTGACCAGCGGCGGCTCGGTCTCCACCGACAATGCCTATGTGCAAATGGACAAGGTGTCGGTCGCGGCCGAGGTCGGCGGACTGATCACCGAAGTCGCGGTGCGTGAGGGCGAGGACGTCAAGGCCGGGGATCTCTTGTTCCGCATCGACGGGCGTCCATATCAATTGACCGTCGCGCAGGCAGGCGCGGCGATTGATGCTGCAAAGGTCGACGTCGGCAACCTGTCGGCCAGTCTCGCAGCGACACAGGTCGACATCAAGGCGGCCCAGGATGACATCGCCTTTGCCGAAGCCAATTTCCAGCGGCAGGCCGCGCTGATGGAAAAGGGGTTCACGACTAAGGCCGCTTATGACGCCGCCAAACACGCGGTTGAACAGGCGCGCGCGCGTCTTGGGCAGGCGCGCGCCAGCGCAGCCGAAGCCCGCGCAAAGCTCGCGACCGGCGCAAGCGGCACCAATCCGCAGGTCGAGGCCGCGCGCGTCCAGCGCGCACAGGCCGAGGTCGATCTCGGCCGCACCGAGGTGCGCGCGCCGAGCGCGGGCCGGGTCGCTGAATCGGACCGCTTGCAGGTCGGGCAGATGATGGTCGCGGGTTTGCCCGCGGTGACGTTGGTCGACACCGTGCACCCGTGGGTCGAGGCCAATTTCAAGGAAACCGACCTCGCCGACATGTGCGTCGGCCAGCCGGTTGAAATGCGCTTCGACGCTTATCCCGGTCTTGTCGTGCGCGGCCATGTCCAGACGATCGGTGCCGGGACGGGGAGCGAATTTTCCGTGCTGCCTGCGCAGAATGCAACGGGTAACTGGGTCAAGGTAACCCAGCGGGTCCCCGTTCGCATCGCTTTCGATGAAGTGCCAAAGCGTGCCATGATCGCCGGTCTCTCGGCCGAGGTAAAAGTAATCACGTCGGGCGGCTGCAAGTAGGCGGCAGCCACGATCATGGCCAGCCGCTCCTTTTTCCGCCGCAGCGCGCCCGCCGCGACCCGCGTCGACGCGGATCGCCCGCTCCACGAGCAGGTCCGCTACCGCGGCCTGCTCACCGTCGCGGTCATGGGCGCGTCGGTGATGCAAATCCTCGACACGACAATCGCCAACGTCGCCATCCCGCATATGCAGTCGAGCCTCGGCGCGACGAGCGAGACCGTGAACTGGGTTCTAACCAGCTATATCATCGCCTCGGCCGTGGCGATGCCGATCACCGGCTGGCTCGCCGACCGCATTGGCCGCCGCGCCCTCTTCCTCGCCTCGGTCATCGGCTTCATCATCACGTCAATGGCATGCGGCGCGGCTCAGAACCTCGAGGAAATGGTGGCCTTCCGCTTCCTGCAGGGGGTCAGCGCAGCCTTCATTGGCCCGCTGTCGCAATCGGTGATGCTCGATATCAATCCGCCCGAGCGCCACGCCCGCGCAATGTCAATATGGGGGATGGGGATCATGGTCGGCCCGATCATGGGGCCGATTATCGGCGGCTGGCTAACCGAATCGGCCAACTGGCGCTGGGTCTTCTACGTCAACCTGCCAGTGGGGCTCGCAACCCTTGCGCTGATGTGGGCGCTGCTTCCCGCGACACCGCGTCTGGACCGAAAGTTCGACCTCTTCGGCTTTTCAATGCTCGCGCTCGGCCTCGCCGCGCTGCAGCTGATGCTCGACCGGGGGGCGCAGAAGGACTGGTTCGAAAGTGCCGAGATCTGGATCGAAACCGGTGTGGCGGTCGCCTGTCTGTGGATGTTCTTCGTCCACCTTCTGACGGGGCGCAACACGCTGTTCGACCGCAAGATGCTCGCCGACCGCAACCTACTCACGTCGCTGGGCTTCATGGTCGTGATCGGTATCGTCATGTTCTCGTCGATGGCCCTGCTCCCGCCGATGCTCCAGCGCCTGTTCGGCTGGCCGGTGATCGACACCGGCTGGGTGCTCGCGGTGCGCGGCATTGGTATCTTCATCAGCATGTCGATCGCCGGGCAGTTGCTCGGACGGGTCGACGCGCGCTGGCTCGTTGGATCAGGACTGCTGATCGCCGCCTACTCGCTCTACCAGATGAGCCAATGGTCCCTGATGATGGGTGCCTGGCCCGTCGTCGTCAGCGGGCTCGTGCAGGGGCTCGGCATGGGGCTGATCTTCATCCCGCTCAACACCATGGCCTTTGCAACACTGGGCCCCGCTCACCGTACCGACGGCGCGAGCTTGCTCAATCTCGTACGCAGCGTCGGCGCGTCGGTGGGTATTTCGCTGGTGACGACCCTGCTCGGCGCGAACACCCAGCGAAGCCACGAGGATCTGGTCGCGCATATCACGAGCAGCGCAGTGCCACTGATCGACCCCTCGACCTCCGATCGTCTCGGCGCCCTCGGTGCAAGCGCGATGGCGATGGTCAATGCCGAGATCAACCGGCAGGCAGCTATGGTCGCCTATATCGATGATTTCTGGGCGATGATGTGGGTGACATTGCTCTCGGTGCCGCTCGTCATCCTGCTCCGCCCTCCGGCGCGAGACGCGCCAAAAGCGTCGGCGGCGGATATGGGGCATTAGCGGCCGCGGTCACCTCGCAGTCGCCACGGGATGGAGGCAAAAGCGAGCAGAGCTGAGCGCCGGCGAGCATGTGTTTGCCGCCCCCCGCAGCCTCTTCGCGCCCGACAATTTCTCGACAGGCGGAGCGGGGTCTGGCTCGGGGACCCGCTCCGAGCCCCGGGGGAACAAAGCTCCCCTCGTCGGGGCAGCGAAGGTTGAGGCTTAACCCTTCTTGAGATGCCGACGACCGAGAAGTTCGGCGATCTGCACCGCGTTCAGTGCCGCACCCTTGCGGAGGTTGTCGCTGACGCACCAGAGGTTGAGCCCGTTCTCGATCGTCGGGTCCTCGCGGACCCGGCTGACGAAGGTCGCGAAGTCGCCGACACATTCGACCGGAGTGGTGTAGCCGCCGTCCTCGCGCTTGTCGTGAAGCACCACCCCGGGCGCCTCGCGGAGAATGCGCTGCGCTTCTTCGGCCGACAGTTCGTCAGCAAGTTCGATATTGATCGCCTCGGAGTGGCCCACGAAAACCGGTACGCGCACGCACGTCGCGGTGACCTTGATCTTGGGGTCGAGGATCTTCTTGGTCTCGACGACCATTTTCCATTCTTCCTTGGTCGATCCGTCGTCGAGGAACTTGTCGATGTGCGGGATGACGTTGAAGGCAATCTGCTTCGTAAACTTCTGCACGTCCTTTTCGTCGCCGACGAAGATCTGGCGCGTCTGGTTCCACAGCTCGTCCATGCCGGCTTTACCTGCCCCCGATACGGACTGGTAAGTCGAAACGACGACGCGCTTGATCGTCGCGGCGTCATGGAGCGGCTTCAGCGCGACGACCATCTGCGCGGTCGAGCAATTGGGGTTCGCGATAATGTTGCGCGCCGTGTAGCCGTCGATCGCCTCGGGGTTTACCTCGGGCACGATGAGCGGAACGTCGGGGTCCATACGGTAAAGCGACGAGTTGTCGATCACGACGCAGCCCGCCGCCGCCGCCTTGGGCGCATGGATCGCGGTCGCGTCGCTGCCGATCGCGAAGATCGCCATATCCCAGCCCGCCCAGTCGAAGTTTTCGATATTCTGGCATTTCACGGTGCGGCCGGTGTCGCCGATCTCGACCGCTTCGCCCTGGCTGCGCGACGAGGCGACGGCCGCGAGCTCAGCGATCGGGAACTCGCGCTCGGCAAGGATGGCGAGGACTTCGCGTCCGACATTGCCCGTCGCACCCGCGACGACGATCCGGTAACCCATGAATTTGTCCTTTGATGCTGGTATCTGAAACGAAAAACGACCGGTTTCGCGCTTTGGCGGAACCGGTCGTTTTGGAAAGCTGTTTCGGCTTTGTAGGGAGAAAGCTCTCCTTAGCCTTCGCCGGCTTCCGACCGGTAATCGCGGCGCTCCGCGATACGCGCCGATTTACCGGTGCGGCCCCGCAGATAATAGAGCTTCGCACGACGGACGGCGCCCTTGCGGACGACGGTAATGCTGTCGATGTTCGGCGAATAGAGCGGGAAAACGCGCTCGACGCCCTCACCGAACGACAGTTTGCGCACGGTGAAGTTCGATCCCATGCCCTTGTTCGAGCGCGCGATGCAAACGCCCTCGAAATTCTGAACGCGGGTGCGTTCGCCTTCCACGACGCGCACGCCGACACGCAGGGTGTCGCCGGGGCGGAAGGTGGGAATGTCTTTGCCAGCCTTGGCGATTTCTTCGGCTTCGATCGTCTGGATGAGGTTCATGCCCCTAGTCCTTCTTCTGTTGCCGCGCGCCAGAGGCAGGTCGGTCCCGAGCGCCCTCATGGCGCTCCCAAAGGTCCGGCCTGCGTAACCGTGTGTCCTCTTCCGCCCTTTGTTTCCGCCAGGCGGCGATCTTCGCATGATCCCCCGATCGCAGCACTTCGGGGATCGTGCGCCCTTCCCATGTGACAGGTCGGGTATAATGCGGATACTCGATCAAACCATTCTCGAACGATTCGTCGTCTCCGCTAGAAGCCGCGCCCATTACGCCGGGAAGCAGCCGAATGCAAGCGTCGAGAAGCAGCAGCGCCGCCATCTCTCCGCCCGATAGAACGACGTCGCCCATCGACAATTGCTCGATCGGCCGCGCCTCGAAGATGCGTTCGTCGAATCCTTCGAAGCGGCCGCAGAGAATGATCGCGCCGGGACCCTCCGCAAGCCCGCGCACCCGCGCCTGGGTGATGGGCGCCCCGCGCGGCGTCATCGCGAGCACGGGCAGCCCCGGATAGGCGGCGACCGCATGGTCGATGGCGCGGCCGAGCACGTCAGCCTTCAGTACCATCCCCGCGCCCCCGCCAGCGGGCGTGTCGTCAACGGTGCGGTGCCGGTCGATCGCAAAATCGCGGATCTGCACCGGCGCACACGCCCATGTCCCGCTCTCCAGCGCGCGGCCCGCCATGCTGTGTCCCAGCGGCCCCGGGAACATGTCGGGATAAAGCGTGAGGGGGACAGCGGTGAAGGTCATCGGTGCCTGCCCCCAACACTGAGCGAAGCAACAAAGGCGGCCGCGACAAACGATAACAGCACGGCGGCAAGCCCTATCATCGAGGCCGACATCACCATGCTGCACGCGTCGACCCCGCATCTCTCTGGCGCCGTCAAGCCCGTGATCAGCGAATGAAGGAAAGCAAAGACAAGGAGTGCAGCCAGGGGTCCTGGAACAAATGAGGCAGACAGGAACACAATGCGCCTTCTAGACCAGCGCGGACGGAATCTGGCGAGACCATAGCCCAATATTCCGGACGAGATCGTGGATCCCAGCAGCAGCAGGATGAGAACCCGGCCATCTGACATCGCTTGCAGTCCTTTCTTGGCTCCGCTGCCGACGCGTCCTCGCCTCATGGCAGCGGCCGCCATAGCGCCTCGGGCAGGATGTGGCGATCCTTCTCGATCTCGGCGTGCAGCCATTCGCGGAAGCGTTCGATCTTCCTCACCCCGACCCGGTTTTCGCGGTGCACAAGCCACATGCCCGATGCCTCCGAGACGTAGAGCGTATCGAAGGGCTGGACGAGGCGCCCGCTCGCCAGTTCGGCCCGCCAATAGAGCGGCGTCATCATCGCGACGCCGAAACCCGCCTGGACGGCGCTCGCTTCCTGGAGCTGGCTGTCGAGTTCGATCCCGCGCCGTGAGGGCGGGGGCGGCATCTCGACCCCGGCGGCGGCGAACCAGGCGCCCCACCAGCTGTCGTTCGGCCCGAGCCGCTGGACGCGCAAGAGATCGGCCGGCTCGCGGATGTCGTGCTCCTCGATGAAGGCGGGCGAAGCGATGGGCGCGAGATATTGACGCATCAGGAAATCGGCGCGCAGACCCGGCCAATGCCCGCGCCCGATACGGATTGCGACGTCAACATTCGACGCATCGAAGTCGACGAGCACATTGCTCATCGCCATGCGCACTGCAAGGTCGGGATATTGCAGCTGGAAGCGGCCGATCCGCGCGCTGAGCCATGTTCCTCCAAAGCTGGTGGCGGCGTTGATCGTCAGCACCTCGGCCTCGTCGTTGTCGAGCGATGAAAAGGCTTCGTCCATCGAGGCGAAGGCGGCGCGGATCGCTGGAAGCAGTCGCTGCCCGGTTTCCGACAAGCGTACCCGCCCCTTCTCCCGCACGAACAGCGCGTGGCCAAGCCGGTCTTCCAATTGGCGAACCTGATAGCTGACCGCGGCCTGCGTCATCCCGAGTTCCTCGGCAGCCCGCGAGAAATTCTCCAGTCTTCCAGCAGCTTCAAAGGCCCTTATGGCAGCAAGGGGCGGTAGTCGGGACATGCGCCCTTATAAGGCAGGCTTATGACCCGCCGCAAAGCTTTTGTTGGCCTGGTCGCCAGGCGAGGCGCATTGATGGGGCACCCCACCAGCAGGAGGCAATCGATGATGGACGAAATGTGGATGCGCGGATGGGCCGAAAATCACGGCCGCTTCAGCGCCGACCTCGACCGCGGCTTTTCCCAGATTGCCAAGAGGTGGCGCGACTGGCGCGGTCGTGACACGCGTGAGGCGACGGGCTCCAAGCCCCGAGCCGGGGCGCACTGAGACGGACGGGAATCCTGTCGACCGTGCCGCGGCGCGCAAGCTGCGCGCCCGGCCGCTCCCCCTTGCGGCGGGATTTCCGTCCAACCCTTAGCTGGGCAACGATCCCTATTCGACGAAAGCCGCCGTCACGATGACCCCCACATCGCTCCATTCGGGCACGGCTTGCGGGATCATCGGTACCAGGAAGCGCTTCGGCTTCTCGCCCGGTCCGGCCGGCCGCTCGATCTCGAGGATGTCTCCCGCACCGAAATTCTCCACCGCGACCACGGTGCCCAGCGCCGCGCCGTCGGTCGACGTGCAAGCAAGGCCTATAAGGTCGTGATGATAATATTCGCCGGGACCAAGCGGGGGTAGCTCCGAACGGGGCACGGTCAGCAGCGTCCCCCGCAACGCCTCGGCAGCCGCCCGGTCGTTCACTTCACGAAAGCGCGCAACCGCGCCCTGGTTCGCAGGGCGAACCGAAACCAGCGTCAGCTTGCGGGGGCCGGCGTCGAAAGTGGAAAAGGCGCGGAGAGCCTCCGCGCCTTCCCCGAACAGTTTGAGCCGCATCTCACCCCGCACCCCATGCGCGCCAGCAATGGCGGCGAGGGTGACGGGGCGGTCGGCGTGCGCCAAGGGACTTAGCCTTCGGCCTTTTCTTCGCCTGCGTCTTCGGTCACCGGGCCGCCCTCGGCGACTTCCTCGGCGATCGCAGCTGCGTCCTCGGCGGTCGCTTCGGCCGGAACCTCATCCGCAACCGCGTCGGCAACCGCTTCGGCGGTCTCTTCGCTCTTCACCGAGCCGGTTGCATCGGACTCGGCAGCTTCGGGAGCAGCAGGCTCTTCGGCGGGAGCTTCTTCAGCGGGAGCAGCAGCGGCTTCCTTCGCAGCCTCTTCAGCTTCTGCGAGCTTCGCAGCCTTCTCTTCAGCGCGCTCCTTGGCCTTCTCGCCGGGCTCGCCCTTCTTGGGATTGCTGCGCGCGGCGCGTTCCTTGAGGCCCGCGGCATCAAGGAAGCGGGCGACGCGGTCGGTCGGCTGGGCGCCGACCGAGAGCCAGTGCGCGGCGCGCTCGGTGTCGAGCTTCACGCGCTCCGGATTGTCCTTGGCGAGAAGCGGGTTGTAGCTGCCGATGCGCTCGATGAAGCGGCCGTCACGCGGGCTGCGCGAATCGGCAACGACGATCTTGTAATAGGGGCGCTTTTTCGAACCACCGCGCGAAAGGCGAATAGAGGTAGCCATGATAATATCCTTCTAGTCAGAACTGCAGTTGTCTTTGGTTATTTCTTTTTATTCAGCATATTAGCGATGTCGGGTGGAATAGCCCCGCCGCCAAGGCCGGGAAGGCCGCCCATTCCGCCGCCGCCGCCAAGACCCGGCACGCCGGGAATGCCCCCGCCCTTGCCGAACAGCGCGCCGAGGCCCTTCAGTCCGCCCATCTTGCGAATGCGTTTCATCGCAGTGGACATTTCCTGGTGCATTTTCAGCACCTTGTTTACCTGCTGGACACTGGTCCCCGAACCGTTAGCGATACGGATCTTGCGCTTGGCGTTGATGATCTCGGGCTTCGCGCGTTCCTTGGGAGTCATCGAACTCATGATCGCGTCGAAATGGAGGAGCATCTTGTCGTCAGCACCGCTTTGCGCCACCGCGGCCTGCGCTTTCTTGAGCCCGGGGATCATCCCGGCGAGCGCCCCAATGCCGCCCATCCGGCGCATCTGGTTCAACTGGGTGCGAAGATCGTCGAGGTCGAACTGACCCTTCGCCATCTTCTTCGCCATCGCCTCGGCCTCTTCGGCCTGAATCGTCTCGGCAGCGCGTTCAACGAGGCTGACGACATCGCCCATGCCCAGGATGCGGCCCGCGATGCGTGAGGGCTGGAAGAGCTCGAGTCCATCGAGCTTCTCCCCCGTGCCGGCGAACTTGATCGGCTTGCCGGTGACTGCGCGCATCGAGAGCGCAGCGCCGCCGCGGGCATCGCCATCCATGCGTGTGAGCACCACGCCGGTGAGCGGCACCTGGTCGGTGAAGCGCTGCGCAACCTGCACCGCGTCTTGGCCGGTCAGGCTGTCGACGACGAGCAAAGTCTCGGCAGGATTAGCCGCGCGCGACACCGCCTGCATCTCGTCCATCAACTGCTGGTCGACGTGGAGGCGGCCCGCGGTGTCGAGCATCAGTACGTCGAAGCCCTGCAACTTTGCAGCCTGCATCGCGCGCTGCGCGATTTCCACCGGCTGCTGCCCGGCAATGATCGGGAGCGTTGCGACGTCAATCTGCTGGCCAAGCACGGCGAGCTGTTCCTGCGCAGCGGGGCGGTTGACGTCGAGCGACGCCATCAGCACCTTCTTGCGCTCCTTGTCCTTCAGGCGTTTCGCGATCTTGGCGGTCGTCGTCGTCTTGCCCGAGCCCTGGAGACCGACCATCATGATGACCGCGGGCGGCGTGACATTGAGGTCGAGCTCCGCGGTTTCGGAACCGAGCATCTCGGTCAGCGCGTCGCTGACGATCTTGACCACCTGCTGCCCCGGTGTGACCGAACGCAGAACATTCTGGCCGACCGCGAGTTCAGTCACCTGGTCGACAAAACTGCGCACGACGGGCAGCGCGACGTCGGCTTCGAGAAGGGCGATTCGAACCTCGCGCATCGCGGCCCGCACGTCCGCCTCGGTCAGCGCGCCGCGGCCGCGGAGCTTCCCGAAAACATCGCCAAGCCGATTGCTCAGACTGTCGAACATGTGGCCCAAATTCCCTTCTGACAGGCCGCAACGCAAAAGACGCCGGTGAGCGAAACCTCGCCAACCAGCGGCTATCCGTGGACAGATTTTCCCGTCGCGGATGTCGATATGCCCGCCCGCAAGACGCGGTCGAACGGGGCGCCCTTACGGGAAAGCGCGAAAGAAGGCAAGCCTACGCCGTTCCGGCGTTCCCGGTGCAGCGCAGAAGGTCCCGCCACCATTTAACGCAAATTTCACCGCTTGGAATGCAAGCAGGTGCGATTGTGGGGGCATAGCAATGCGAGCCGAGACGATCGTGCCGAAAGAATGGGATCGCAGCGAGGGGGCCAAGCGCGACATCGTCGCAGGCGGCATTGTCATCGCCGCCATCCTGCTGTTCGTCGGAACGGGCAGCAATGTGATGCAATCGGTCGTGCGCGCCCTCGCGGGGGTCGGCGGCGGCACCGACCGCGTGCTGGCAGCGACGCTGATCCTGAACATCGCATTGATGCTGTTCGGCTGGCGCCGCTACGACGACCTCAACCGCGAAATTCGGGAACGTACACTCGCAGAAAAGCGCGCGCGCTTCCTTGCCGACACCGATCCCTTGACCGGCTACCTCAATCGGCGCGCGCTGCTCGCCGCGGGCCCGTCGCTGATCGCGGCAGCCGCGGCGGAAAAGCGCCATGTCGCGCTGCTGCTGCTCGACCTAGATCATTTCAAGACGGTGAACGACGTTCACGGTCACGTCGCGGGAGACCATGTGCTGCAGGTCGCCGCAGAGCGGATTACGGCGATCCTGCCCCCGAGCGCGACCAAGGCCAGGCTCGGCGGCGACGAGTTCGTCGCCATGATCCTCTTCGAACCCGCGGCGCGGAACCAGATCGACGCCCTCGCCGCGGCGCTGGTGGCCGCGCTCGAAGAGCCGGTCGCCTATGAAGGCCAGCAGATCCGGATCGGCAGTTCGCTGGGCATTTCACTCGCGAGCGGACATGATGCGACGATGGAAATGCTCGTTCGGCAAGCCGACATCGCCATGTATCATGGCAAGGAAAACGGCCGGCATCGCCATGTCTGGTTCGAGCCGGGTATGGAAATGGCCATGCAGGCCCGCAATCAAATCGAAACGGGCATTCGCAATGGCATGCCGCGCGGGGAATTCGTTCCGCACTTCGAACCGCAGGTCGACATCGCGAGCGGACGGCTCGTCGGTTTCGAGATGCTGATGCGCTGGGATTCGCCCGAGCACGGAATGATACCCCCCGAACGCTTCATTCCGGTTGCCGAGGACAGCGGGCTTATAGGCGATTTGTCGCTGCGGGTCATTCGCGACGCCATGGAGATCGCCAAGGCCTGGGACCCATTGATTTCGCTGGCGGTCAACATCGCGCCGCAACAGCTCAAAGATCCCTGGTTCAGCCAGAAACTGACCAAGCTGCTCGTCGAGACGGGCTTTTCGGCGAACCAACTCGAAGTCGAGATCACCGAAAGCTCGCTGTTCGAGAACCTCCCGCTGGTGCGCTCGATCGTCACCAGTCTCAAGAACCAGGGTGTTTCGCTCGCGCTCGACGATTTTGGCACCGGCTATAGTTCGCTGTCGCACCTGCGCGCGCTCCCGTTCGACCGGATCAAGATCGACAAGAGCTTCGTCGCCGCGATGCGCGGGAGCCCAGATGCGCAGGCGATTGTCGTCGCCATCGTCCGGCTCGGCGAAAGCCTGGGCATGCCGATCACCGCCGAAGGGGTTGAGGATGCGGCCACCGCCACGGAACTGACGCGGCTCGGCTGCGCAAAGGCCCAGGGCTGGCATTATGGCCGCGCGATGTCGGCCGCGGACACTGCCGCAATGCTCGCTGAACGCGGGTTGCTGCGCGGGCCACGGACGGCTCAGAAGACAGCGGAAGGCGAAAGCGTCCCACGGCGCCAATCGGCATAGGCGCCTCTCGCACGGCGCCCGGGGGACGGCCCTTCGACGAAGAGGCGGCGCGTGGGGTGCGCCTCGCTAGACTTCCCGCCTGCGCGCCCTTACATGCGCGAACATGGCGGATCGCTTCACCAAGATGCATGGCCTCGGCAACGATTTTGTCGTCATCGATGCGCGCACACGCGCCGTCGAGATGACGGCGGCGCGCGCGCATGCCATCGCCGACCGGCGGCACGGCATCGGCTGCGACCAGCTGATCCTGCTCGAGCCCTCCGAGAAGGCCGATCTCAAGATGCGGATCTTCAACGCCGACGGCGGCGAGGTCGAGGCTTGCGGCAATGCGACGCGCTGTGTCGCAACGCTGATCGGCGAAGCTGCAGTGATCGAGACGCTCGGCGGCATGCTGCGCGTGACCCCGGCCGATGGCGGCGCCGAGGTGACGCTGGGCGAGCCCAACTTCGAATGGGAGCAGATCCCGCTCGCGATGCCAATGGATACGCGCGACATGCCCGTGGCGTGGGACGAACTTGAACATGGCGCAGCGGTCAACGTCGGCAATCCGCACGTGATCTTCTTCGTTCCCGAAGCTGATGCGGTTCCGCTGGCCGACCTTGGGCCCCGGATCGAGACCGACCCGCTCTTTCCCGAGCGCGTCAACGTCAACGTCGCAAGCCTCGACGGCGATAATCAGCTGCAGCTGCGCGTCTGGGAGCGCGGGGTGGGGCTGACGCAGGCGTGCGGCACCGGCGCCTGCGCCACCGCGGTCGCGGCGATCCGCGCGGGCCTTGTCCAGTCGCCGGTCACCGTCTCGCTGCCCGGCGGCGACCTTGTGATTCGATGGAGTGACGGAGAGCCGATCATCATGAGCGGCGCCGCGACGCGCGTCTTCGAGGGCGAAACCGACTGGGCGCGCTTCGGATGAGCGCTTCGGGAGGTGTCGAAGTCATCAGTTTCGGATGCCGGCTCAACATCGCCGAGGGCGAGGCCGTGCGGGCCGCGGCCGCGCTCGCAGGCGTGCGTGACACGATCGTCTTCAACAGCTGTGCGGTGACGGATGAAGCGCTGCGGCAGGCGCGGCAGGCAGTTCGCCGCGCTTTGCGCGAGCGACCGGGCGCGAACATTTTTGTGACGGGGTGCGCTGCAGAGCTCGAGGCCAAGCGCTTCACCGAAATGGGCGCGCGCGTGGTCGCGAACGATGCAAAGGGCCTGCCCGCAAGCTACCGAGACGGAAATCAAACTGCCGTAAGCTCGCGTCGCTCGGACTTGAGAGGCGGTTCGGTTGATCGGCCGTCCTCCCTCTTCGGCGCGAAGCTTCGTTACACCCCTGCCCTTTCGGGCGCCGACCACGCCCGCGCGTTCCTCGGCGTGCAGACCGGCTGTTCGCACAGCTGCACCTTCTGCGCCACCGTGCTCGCGCGCGGCGCCGCGCGATCCGCGACCGTCATATCCGTGGTCGATGCCGCCCGCACCGCGCTCGACCGGGGCCAGCGCGAGATCGTACTGACCGGGGTGGACCTTGCAAGCTATGGCGACGATAGCGGGACGAGCCTCGCCGCGCTGATCGAGGCGCTCTTGAAGCTACCTGTCGAGCGGCTGCGCCTCTCGTCGCTCGACCCCGACCGGATAGACGATGCCCTTTTTGCGCTACTCACCGAGGAGGCGCGGGTCATGCCTCACGTTCATCTGTCGCTGCAGGCCGGCGATGATATGGTGCTGACGCGAATGAAGCGCCGCCACCGCCGCGCCGACGCCGTGCACCTCGTCGAGCGCCTCAAGACGGCGCGACCCGACATCGCTATCGGCGCTGACCTGATCGCCGGATTTCCTACCGAGGATGACAAGATGTTCGCCAACAGCCTGGCTCTGGTCGACGATGCCGATATCGTGTTTGGGCATATTTTTCCATACAGCCCGCGCGCCGGAACGCCTGCCGCGCGAATGCCGCAGGTCGGCCGAACCCTCGCGCGCGAGCGCGCGGGCGCCTTGCGCGAGGCCAGTGCGCGGCGCCGCCACGCGTGGATGGACGCCCAGCTGGGCCGCTCGGCGTCGATGCTGGTCGAGCGCGACGGGCTGACCGGCCATGGCGAGACTTTTGCCGCGCTGAGGCTGGTCTCCCCGGCGACGCCGGGAAGCATCATCCCGGTGCGCATTGCCGCTCGGGACGGTGAGCGAATGATCGCCGAAAGGATTACAGGATGAGCGGCGCGAGCTGGAGCGAGCGGCTGTTCGGCGGGCTGAGGCGCACGTCCGAACGCCTTGGCGAGAATCTCGCCGGCCTGACCGGAAAGTCGCGACTCGACGACGAGGATCTCGACCGCATCGAAGAGGCGTTGATCACCGCCGACCTCGGCCCCGGCATGGCGGCGCGCATCCGCGAACGCCTCGCGGAGCGACGCGACGCGGTAGCAGGTGACGTCGAGGAGCTGAGAAGGATCGTCGCCGACGAGATTGCAGCAGTGCTCCGCCCCGTGGCCGAGCCGCTGGAGATCGACGCCTTTCCGCGCCCGCAGGTCATATTGGTGATCGGCGTCAACGGGTCGGGTAAAACCACGACGATCGCCAAGCTCGCGCACCTGTTCCAGGAGCAGGATTACAGCGTCATGCTCGTCGCGGGCGACACCTTCCGCGCCGCCGCGATCGGGCAACTGAAAGTCTGGGCCGACCGCCTTGGGGTTCCGATCATGGCAGGGCCCGAGGGCGGTGACGCGGCGGGTATTGTTTTCGACGCCGTCAAGCAGGCGACCTCGACCGGGATCGACGTGCTGATCGTCGACACGGCCGGAAGGCTCCAGAACAAACGCGAGCTCATGGACGAACTCGCCAAGATCAAGCGGGTACTGGGCCGTCTCAACCCAGCGGCGCCGCACGACGTCGTGCTCGTACTCGACGCGACCACGGGGCAGAATGCGCTGTCGCAGATCGACGTGTTCCGCGAGGTTGCCGGCGTCACGGGCCTGGTCATGACCAAGCTCGACGGCACGGCGCGCGGCGGCGTGCTCGTCGCCGCGGCCGAGCGCCACGGCCTTCCGATCCACGCGATCGGGATCGGAGAGACCATCGACGACCTCAGGCCCTTCGACGCCGACGAGATCGCAGGCATCATTGCAGGAAATATCCGATGAGCGAACCGCTCGACCAATTACCCGCTGGCCCCGAGGCCGTGCCCGCGCCGCCGCCCGCCAAGCATGGCTGGCTCAACTTCGCGATCGACTTCGGGCCGCTGCTCGTATTCTTCGTCACTTATAAATTTACATCCGGCGGCGAGGGCGCCTTTGCAGCGACGGCGGGCGCGATCAAGGGCACGCTCGCCTTCATGGTCGCGATCGTTATCGCGATGGCGGTGTCCAAATGGAAGCTCGGCAAGATTTCGCCGATGCTGTGGGTGTCGGGCATTCTCGTTCTCGGCTTCGGCGCGCTGACCGTCTGGTTCCACGACGAACGCTTCATCGTGATGAAGCCGACGATCATCTATGCAGGTTTCGCCGCCTTGCTGCTCGGCGGCTGGCTCTTCAAGAAGCCGATGCTCAAATATCTGCTCCAGTCGGCGCTCGACGGCGTGACGGAAAGGGGCTGGCTCGTGCTGTCCCGGAACTGGGGCCTCTTCTTCGCGGCGCTCGGCATCGCCAATCATGTCATGTACGAACTGATTCAGGCCGGCGAGATGAGCTTTGACCTCTGGCTGACGATCAAGGTCTGGGGTGTCACTGCCCTCTCCTTCCTCTTCACGCTGACGCAATTGCCGGTGATGATGAGAAACGGACTGGCGGTGCCCGAAAGCGAGGCAAAATAGCCCTTAACTCCAAGGCCGCAGCGATTATCCTGGACCGATGGCCGCTTTGTGCATCCGTCCGTTGAGCACATAGTGCGCGACCCCGGCCTGCATCCCCGCGGCCTGCGCATCGTCGATTTCGCGCACGCGGCGCGCGGGCGCACCCGCCCACAACTCGCGCGAAGGAATTTCCTTGTGCTCGGTCAGCAGCGCGCCCGCCGCAAGCATGGCGTCGCTGGCGATGTGGCAGCCGTTCATCACCGTGGCTTTCAATCCCACAAACGCCCGGTCGGCGAGCGTGCAGCCATGCACCATCGCGAGATGGCCGATCAGCACATCCTCGCCGATGATCGTCGGATAGCCCTCAGGACGTTGCGGGGTCGGGCCGTCGCAATGGACGATGCTGCCGTCTTGAATATTGCTGCGCGCTCCGACGCGGATATGGCTGACATCGGCCCGCAGCACGCAATTGTACCAGATGCTGACGTCGGGTCCGATTTCCACGTCGCCGATGATACGGCATCCGGGTGCAATGAAGGCGCTGGGGTCGATCCGAGGCGTCTTGCCGTTCACGCTGATGATGGAAATGTCGCTGCGGGTCATTCGCGGCCTCCAATAATATGCTTCCAGAGCAGGACCGGCAGCGTCGAGGCATAGTCGTCGGTCCAGCGTTCGAAATGCGCCCGCCCCTCCAGCGGCACCCAGGCGCCATCTTCCTGCCCCTCCTCGCGCGGTCTCAACCCTCCGGTCAACTCGCGCATGCGCTCCTTTGTCGCGGTCAACGCGACCCAGTTCGAACCGGTAAGAGCGCTATATCGATCTTTCTGTCCCGAGGGGTCCATACGAATCGCCGCCGACCAGCCGCGCGCTTTTGTCTCGGATGCGAGTACGGGTTCAAGGTCAAAGAATCGGTTCGAGATATGGATGAGCAGAATGCCGTCGGGCTTGAGCGCGCGGGCATAGATGCCGATGGCTTCCTTCGTCAGCAGGTGAAGCGGGATGGCGTCGGACGAAAAGGCGTCGATTACGAGGATATCGAAGCTTCCCGGGGGCTGCTTTGCGATCTCGAGCCGCGCATCCCCGATCACGATCGGCGTGTCCCCCGCGCAGTGCGACAGGAAGGTGAATTTGCCTGGATCGCGGGCGATGGCGACCATGGCCGGGTCGATCTCGAAAATCGTCCACCGCTGCCCCGGCTGGCGGTAGCAGGACAAGGTTCCCGCGCCGAGGCCAACGATGCCCACCGATGCATTTGCGCCGGCCAGCCGGTTTGCGGCACCCAACGTCAAGCCGACACCCGATTGCGGGCCGTAATAGGTCGTCGGATCGTAAAGATGCTCTCTGTCGGTGCGCTGGAGCCCGTGGAGCGTCGTGCCATGGGCCAGGCGGCGCTGCTGGTTCGCGGGATCATCGGTAACGGTGTAAACGCCGAAATAGCTACGCACGCGCATGCCATGCTGGCCTTTTTCAAGCGTGTCGAGGCCGCCGATACCGAGCATGAGCAACAGCAGCGCGGGAACATAGGCCCAGCGCCATGCGATCACGAGTAGCCCGATCGCGAGAAGCAACCCGGCCCATAGCCCGTTAGCTCCGCCGAGAGTGCCGTCCCAGCCCGATGTGAGCCGCCAGCAGGCGAAGACGGCGGCGAGCAGCAGCACAGCCACATAGGGCGCCGGCCGGGAAATCTTCAGCCAGTGATCCCACGGCAGAAGCGCGGGCAGCGGAAGCAAGCATGCTGCGGCGAGCACGAGCACCGGATGCTCGTAAACCCAGTTGAAGATCAGCGGCGCGGCGAGCGCGGCAAAGGCACCGCCGAGCACGCCGCCCGCCGACATGATCAAATAGAAGAGCGTCAGATGTTGCGGCGCGGGACGCAGATGGTGGAGATAGCCATGAAGCGCGGTCGCGACCACGAACAGCATCACAAGGCTCATCAGCGCGACCAGCATCGTCCCGCCGCCGGTGCTGAGAAGCGCCTGTCCACCCGCAATCAGAAGCACCGCGGGAGCGATGGAGGCGAAGATCTGCTTGAGCCCGTCGAGATTGGAAAAGGCGATGACGAAGCTAAGGAGATAGAGGCCAAGGGGCAGAACCCAGAGCAGCGGCATCGCCACGATATCGGTCGTGAGGTGCGTCGTCGTCGACAGCATCAGTCCCGAGGGAACCGCAGCGATCAGCAACCAGTGAATTTGCCGTCCGAGTGCAGGGCGTGGCTCGCCCGAGGCCTGGATACCGTGGGGAGCGCCCGCCACGCCCCGCCAACGTGCCGCCGCACTCGCGATGACGAGCAGGAATAGCAGGGCGTATCCCGCTGACCAGCTGAGACTTTGCGCCGCGAGCGGCATCGTCGGCTCAACCAGCGCGGGATAGGAGACCAGCCCTGCGAAGCTGCCAAGGTTGGAGGCGGCGTAGAGAATATAGGGGTCGCCCGACCGGCTATCGGCAGCGAACCACCGCTGCATCAGCGGCGCCTGCGCCGCGACGACAAAGAAGACCGGACCGATGGACGCGGTGAGGAGCAACGGCACCCACAGGGCTTCCTGGCCGGGAGCCGGCGGTGCAATCTGCGCGATACCGATCGGCAGCCACAAGGAGGCGGCGAGCAGTAGCGCGACGTGGATCGCCGCCTGCCGCCGTACAGCGAAGCGTCCAAGCCAGTGTGCATAGGCGTAGCCGCCCAGCAGCAACGCCTGGTAGACGAGCATCGCGCTGTTCCACACCATCGGCGCGCCGCCGAGCCGCGGCAGCACCATCCGCGCGACCATCGGCTGGACGAGAAAGAGCAGGAAGCTGCCGACGAAAATCGTCAGTACGAACAGCCAACGGCGCGGTGAACCGGTCATCCAGCCTCCCATGCTGTACGCTCCAGGGAATAGGCGACATGCGGACGCAAGGGGTCGGTGTCGGCAAGCTGCGGATGATCGAAATCGAGGTCGGGGTGATATTGCATGCCGAGCCGGTCCATCACCGCCCGGCTCCGGAGATTATTCTGCCAGGTGATGGCCCAGATTGCGTCGTCGGAAAGGGTCGTAAAGCTCCAGGCGATCGCTCCGCGCGCGGCCTCGCTTGCAAAACCGAAACCCCAGCAATCGCGCGCGAGCCGCCAACCGATCTCCAGCTTGTCCGCGACGGGCGCAATGTCCCCGCGGATCACGCCGCACCAGCCGATCAGGCGCGCATCGTCGCGTCGCTCGAGCGCCCAGAAGCAATGGCCATGGCGAGCCTCATGCTCGCTCATCCATCCGATCCGCGCCGCGGCAGCGTCCATATCGAGCGGCGGTCCAAGCGTCGCCATGACCTCAGGGTCGCTGCAAATCTGCTGGAAGGGCGCAATATCCTCGTTGCGCCACGCCCGCATGACGAGCCGCTCGGTCTCGATCATGCGCCGAGCAGCCGCGCGGCGTGGAGCGCGTGATAGCTCAGAATGCCAGACGCGCCAGCACGGCGGAAAGCGAGGAGCGTTTCAAGAACGAGCGCGTCGCGCTCCCCCGCTCCTGCCGCCGCCGCGGCCTCGATCATCGCATATTCGCCCGACACCTGATAGGCATAGACGGGGATGGCGAAATGGTCCTTCACCAACCGCACGATGTCGAGATAGGGAAGACCCGGCTTGACCATAACGCTGTCGGCGCCTTCAGCGAGGTCCTGGGCGACTTCGCGTAGCGCCTCTTCGGTGTTGGCCGGATCCATCTGGTAGGTCTTCTTGTCGCCCTTCAAAAGCCCGCGCGAGCCCACTGCGTCGCGAAAAGGGCCGTAGAAGGCCGACGCATATTTGGCGGCGTAGCTCATGATCTGGACGTTGCCGAAACCCTCCGCTTCCAGCGCCGCGCGGATCGCGCCGACACGTCCGTCCATCATGTCGCTCGGAGCGATGATGTCGGCGCCCGCGCGCGCCTGGTTGAGAGCCTGCCCAACCAGCACTTCGACCGTCGGGTCGTTGACGACATAGCCCGCCTCGTCGAGCAGCCCGTCCTGGCCATGGCTGGTATAGGGATCGAGCGCGACATCGGTGAGCACCCCGATCGCATCGCCAAAAGCATCCTTGATCGCCGCGGTCGCGCGGCACATGAGATTGTCGGGATTAAGGGCCTCGGCGCCGTTTTCACTGCGGCGACCGGACTCGGTATATGGGAAAAGCGCGAGACAGGGGATGCCTGCCGCAATCGCATCTTTGGCCCGCTCGAGGAGCAGATCGACCGACCAGCGCGACACGCCGGGCAGGCTCGCCACGGGTTCCTCGGCTCGCTCGCCGGCGCACACGAAGAGCGGCCAGATGAGATTCGCGGGCGAAAGCTGCGTCTCGCGCACCATCGCGCGGCTCCAACCAGTGCGTCGGGTACGGCGAAGGCGCAGATCAGGAAAAGCGGCGTGAGTCATGGCGCGTGCATAGCCGCGCCTTAGCGGCAGAGGAAAGGAATATTGGTGGCTCGATCGGCCCGGCCATCGGGCACAATGGGCCTAAATCCCGTCGCCCGCTCTTTTTGACGCCACATCGGCCAAACTGCCGAGTTTAGGGCCCTCGATCTGCCTCGGCGCGATCGGTGTCAGCGCAGCGCCTGGCTCCACTTGGGTGAGCTGGCGGATGCGCGCCCGGAAATCGGCCAGTTCCTTGCCCTCGAGCTGCGCTCTCGTGACGAAGCTCACTGACGCCGGGTTGACCGCATGACCGTTGCGGTAGAGTTCATAGTGAAGGTGCGGCCCCGTCGAAAGGCCGGTCGTACCGATATAGCCGATCACCTGCCCACGGCGGACATGCTGACCCGCACGCACCGCAATACGGCTCATATGACCATAGCCGGTGCCGAGACCGCCGCCATGATTGAGCTTCACATAGTTGCCGTAGCCCCCGGTACGGCCGGCGGTGGTGACAACACCGTCGCTCACGGCGTAGATGGGCGCGCCATAACCACCGCCGAAGTCGATGCCACTGTGCATGCGGCGATAGCCGAGAATGGGGTGTCGGCGCATCCCGAAGGTCGATGTAACGCGGCCGTGGGTCGGACGCACCATGCCTCCGCGCTGCTGCCCGACGCCCGAAGCCTCGAACCACTGCCTTTTACCGTCCTTGTTCCATTCGAGCATGGACAGCTTCGGCTTCCCGCCCCTGAGCAGCCCTGCATAAAGTAGCTTGCCGCTCTCGCTCTCGCCCGTCTCGGCGCGCCGATGCTCGACAATGATATCATATTCGTCAGAAGCACGGATTGCCGTGACCGGCATCTCGCGGCTGATGACGCGCAGATAGGACTGGATCGCCTCGGGCGGCGCGCCGGCGGCGCGGGCCGAGCGATAGAGGCTGTCTCCGACCCGGCCGCGGATGCGCAGCGGGGTCGCGTCGACCGCGATCGGAATGCGACGCATCACCAGGCGGTCGCCCTCGCGCTCCATCTCGATCCGCAGATCGAACCGCGCGCGCATTGCGAGTGCCTCGACCGGACGCGGCATGGTCCGCGTGGCGCGGCGACCGAGGATGAGGTCAATGCGCGTCCCCGGTGCAATGTCGGCGAGGGGAACCGCGCTCGACACCTGGTCGGCAAGCGCCTGGGCCTCGGTGCGACCAACGCCCGAGCGTTCAAGCAGGCGCGCAAAGCTGTCCCCTCTGCCGAGCGTGGCGGTGAGCTCGATCTGCGGTCGTTCAGGGGTCTGGGAAAGCGGACGCACCGCGTCGGTCGCGGCCATGTGGCGGCCGGTATCGGCGCCGAGAGCCAGCGGGACGATCATCTGGGCGCGCGCTTCGTTGAAATCGGCCGTGTCGAGCGCCGGAACCCCGCCCACGCCGAGGGGCTGGATACCGGGGAAGGTCGCGATTGCAGTACCGCACAGCAGTGTCAGCGTGGCGAGGCCACGCCACCATTCCGCCGACCCGATGTCGGCGCCGAGGTCGGGGACCAGATCAAGCTGCGCGAGGCGCTCGCGCCACGTCAGCGGCGGCTCGGCAGCGCCCCGTCCCTTTTGCAGCGGAATCGCCTGCGACAAAGCGAGTGCGGCCGCGTTGCCGGGCATCCCCGCAATGGGCTCGTGGCGCTGAAACAAGTTACTACCCCCGCTCGACGGGGCTGCCCTTTCGCAGCGGCCATCGATGAATTTTCGCGCCGATTTTTGTAAACAAAGGCCGTTAAAGTCAATTTAACGCGCAATATCGCGCTCTTCGCTGCGGCGAACCGTGGCCCGGGTACGTTGACACGCCGTGACCGCCTTCGAGCCGTACGAGCGGAAAACGCCGCAGCCCCACGATCGGCGGTTGCACCGCAGGGCCGCCCATGCCAGCATCGCTTCACAAGAACATGCCATCTCCCTCGTCCCATCCGGTCAAGGCCGTCCTTGGCCCCACGAACACCGGCAAAACCCATTTGGCGGTCGAGCGCCTTACCGCTCATGCCAGCGGCATGATGGGCTTTCCGCTGCGCCTCCTCGCGCGCGAGGTCTATGACCGCGTCGTCGCGATCAAAGGCGCGGGCCAGGTAGCGCTGGTGACGGGGGAAGAGCGGATCATGCCGGCGGGCGCGCGCTATCTGCTCGGCACGATGGAGGCGCTGCCTGTCGAGCGCGACGTCGCCTTCGTGGGCATTGACGAAGCACAATTGGGCGCGGACCCTGAACGCGGCCACGTCTTTACCGACCGGATGCTTCGCGCCCGCGGGCGCGAGGAGACGATGATCCTGGGATCGGCGAGCATCACCGGGCTCGTCCGCGATCTGGTGCCCGAGGCCGAGATCGTCACCCGCCCGCGGTTCTCGACGCTGAGCTATGCCGGGCCCATGAAGCTGTCGCGCCTGCCGAAGCGATCGGCCATCGTCGCCTTTTCGGCGGAGGAAGTTTACGCGATCGCCGAGATGCTGCGCCGCTTCGCGGGCGGCGCGGCGGTGGTGATGGGAGCGCTCAGCCCCCGGACCCGCAACGCCCAGGTCGCGATGTTCGAGGCGGGCGAGGTCGATTACCTCGTCGCTACCGACGCGATCGGCATGGGCCTCAACCTCGACGTTCGTCACGTCGCTTTTGCGAGCCTCCAGAAGTTCGACGGTCGCCGTCTCCGCCGATTGACGATCGCCGAGATGGCGCAGATCGCGGGCCGCGCGGGGCGGCATCAGCAGGACGGCAGCTTCGGCACCATCGGCCTGCCGCAGGGCGGAATGACGCCTGAGGAAATCGCGGCGATCGAGGGGCATCATTTTCCCCCGCTGCCGAGCCTGTTCTGGCGCGAGCCCCGCCCACGCTTCGACTCGCTCGAGCGGTTGATCGCCGACCTTGGCCGCCCGCCCGCCCATTCGTCGCTGCGCGCGGCACCGGAGGCGGTCGATCTTGCAGTGTTGAAGCACATCGCGGGCGATATCGACGTGCGCGCGCGCGCCACTGACCCCGAGGCAGTCGCGCGGCTATGGGACGTATGCGGCCTGCCCGATTTCGAACAATTGGGCGCCGAGCACCATAGCCGCACCGTATTGAAGCTCTGGCAGTGGCGGACAAGCGGCGACGGGATGATCGCCCCCGACTGGTTCGCGCGGCGGCTGACGCGGCTCGACGACGTCGAAGGCGATATCGACCAGCTTGCAAGCCGCATAGCTGCCGTTCGCACGCTCTGCTTCATCGCGCAGCGCGGCGACTGGATCGCGGACGCTGCGGGCTGGACGGCGCAGACGCAAGATGTCGAGACACGACTCTCCGACGCGCTGCACGCCGGGCTCGCGCAGCGCTTTGTCGATCGCCGCCTTGCACTTCTCATCCGCGACGCCGGGCAGCGCCACACCGCGCTGCCCGTCGCGGTAGGCAGCGACGGTACCGTCGCGGTCGACGGGGAGCCGATCGGTACGCTGACCGGATTCCAGTTCAAGGTCGACGCGCAGGCGCGGGCGAGTGATCACCGGCTGCTGCTCGCCGCCGCCGAGAAGCATTTGCGCGCCGAACTTGCACGGCGCGCCGCGTCGCTCGCCGAAGGCGATGGGACCGCGCTTTCGCTGGTCAGCGAGGCCGGGCGCCCACCGCGGATTGCGTGGCATGGCGACGTCATTGCGACGCTCGCCAAAGGCACGACGTTCGTCCAGCCCGCGATCCTGCTCGAACCCGCGCTGCGCCGCCTCGAGCCATCGCAGGTCCAGGCGATTGCCGAGCGGTTGCAAGCCTTCGTCGCCCAGCAGCTCGCGCGGCACGCCGCGCCGCTGGCCGCGATGGGCGCGGCCGCCGGTGACCTATTCACCCCGCCGCGGGTCCGCGCCTTGCTCGCCGCGATGGCCGACGGCAGCGGGCTCGTCGAACGCGCCGTGGTCGATGAGCAGCTCATGGCAATGAGCACCGAGGAGCGACCGCAGCTCCGCAAGCTCGGCCTCACCATCGGGTCCCTCGACATTTTTCATCCGCAACTTCTGAAACCCGAGGCGGTGCGCTGGCGCGCCGCGCTGGCGGCGGCGCAGCAGGGCAGCTTCATGCCCGCGCTGCCGCCGCACGGCGCGGTCCTTCAAAAGGACGGCAGCCCCGAAGGATTGCGCGTTGCGGGCTTCCGTCGCTGCGCGACGGGCTGGCTGCGGATCGACATGGCCGAAAAGCTCGCGCGGCAGGCGCATGCCGCACGGATGCAGGCGGCTGCGCCCCCGACCGCGCCCATAGGCGGCGGCGAGCCTCACCACGACGCCGAATCGTCCGAGGAAGCCGAGGCCGAGGCTGCGCCGCTGCCTGGGTTCCCGATCGACCCAGCGCTCGCCACCTCGCTTGGGCTTGATGCCGACGCTCGGCGCGCGCTGCTTTCCAGCTTCGGGTTCCGCAGCGTGGGCGACCCGTCGCTCGAGCGCTGGCGCTGGCTCGGGCGCCGCAGCGGCGGGAAGGGGCGCGGCCCCCGCCATCGCCGCAAGGGTGCCGAACCCCGCCCCGGAGCCTCCAAGCCGCAGGCGGCGCGCACCGACAAGCCCGCGCGCACGAAGAAGGGCAAGAATGGCAAGCTTCCGCCCACGCCCTCGCGCGCACCCCGCGCCGAGCGCCCGGCGCGGCGGGGCCCCTCGCCGCACAGCCCGTTCGCGGGACTCGCGGACCTGCTCGCGGGTGCACGGGAAGATTGATGGCGAGCCCCGGCGCGGCAGGGAGCATCCGGCTCGACAAGCTGCTGTGGTATCTGCGGTTCACGCGCTCGCGCAGTCTTGCGCAGGCGCTGATCGCGTCGGGACATATCCGCCTCGATGGCCGCCGCGTTACGCGCGCCTCCTGTGCCGTGCACGCGGGCCAGACGCTCGTCCTTCCAGTCGGCGAGCGGATCGAGGTGCTGCGCCTCCTCTCGCTTCCGGGCCGCCGCGGCCCGGCAAGCGAGGCGCAGGCGCATTACCGGCGGCTCGGCCCCAATGTCCCCTTGCCCCCCAGCACGGCTATCAGTGACCAAGGAAAAGCTGTTAACCGGAGCGCGCTCGACCGGACTATGGAGTGAAAGTGATTCGCAACTGCCCGAAAGCGTTGACGCGCCGCCGCCACGCGGCATAGAGGCGAGGAATCAGTACAGTCGAACGGCGCCCGCGCGCCGCGATAAGGGAGCCGTTACCCATGACCTACGTCGTCACCGACGCCTGCATCCGCTGCAAATATATGGACTGCGTCGAGGTCTGTCCGGTCGACTGTTTCTACGAGGGCGAGAATATGCTCGTCATCAATCCCAACGAGTGCATCGACTGCGGCGTCTGCGAACCCGAATGCCCGGCCGAGGCGATCCTGCCCGACACCGAAAGCGGGCTCGAGAAATGGCTCGAGGTTAATAGCAAGTTCAGCGCCGAATGGCCCAATATCACCACCAAGAAGGATAGCCCCGCAGACGCCGATGAATATAAGGGCGTCGAAGGGAAGTATGAGAAATTCTTCTCGCCCGAACCTGGCGAGGGCGATTGATTCTCCAAAGCATTGGGAAAGAGGGATCGGGGCGGGTTCTACCCGCCCTTTTCCGTTTGGGGCACACAGGGCGATTTGCCCCCTTGAAACCCTCCGCATTGCCGCCGATGTAAAGTGTGGAGGGGCAGCCCGCCGGTTCTCGGCCGGGCAGCCCGGCAAATGTAAGGACATAATTCCAATGATCGACCCGCTCGCCGCCCTTGTTCCCGTTGTCGTCGAACAGACGAGCCGCGGCGAACGCAGCTTTGATATTTTCTCCCGCCTGCTGCGCGAACGGATCGTCTTCGTCACGGGCGAAGTCGAAGACCAGATGGCTTCGCTGATCGTGGCCCAGTTGCTGTTCCTCGAATCGGAAAATCCGAAGAAGGACATCTACATGTACATTAACTCGCCCGGCGGGGTCGTCACGGCAGGCATGGCGATCCACGACACGATGCAATATATCCGGCCGCGTGTCGGCACGGTGTGTATCGGCCAGGCCGCCTCGATGGGCAGCTTCCTGCTCGCGGCGGGCGAGCCCGGGATGCGCGTCGCGCTGGCGAACGCTCGCGTGATGGTGCACCAGCCGTCGGGGGGCGCGCGCGGCATGGCATCGGACATCGAGATCCAGGCAAAGGAAATCCTGCGTATTCGCAAGCGGATGAACGATCTCTACGTCAAATACACGGGCAAGTCTCTGAAAGAGATCGAGAAAGCGATGGATCGCGATACCTTCCTCGAGGCCGACGAGGCCAAGGAGTTCGGAATTGTCGATCAGGTATTCGACCGCCGTCCCGGCATGCCCGAGGCGGATACGCCGAGCGAGCCGAGCGAGGGCCCGACGCCCTGAGCGGTGGATGCGACAAGTTTGCGGTAACCGCATTTCTTGACGCGTCCTTCGCCGCCCTGCTCCATGATGGAATTGGGTCGGAACATTGTCTGCGAGTCACCCAATTGCCATATTGTAATTGGGTGGACGGGGGCTAGGATATAGGTGCTGGCGCTCTTTTTGGCGCCAGCCAAAGGAAGTTTTATGACGAAATTGAGCGGCTCGGACAGCAAGAGCACACTCTACTGCTCCTTCTGCGGCAAGTCGCAGCACGAAGTCCGCAAGCTGATTGCCGGGCCGACCGTGTTCATCTGCGATGAATGCGTCGAGCTTTGCAACGACATCATCCGCGAAGAGATCAAGGGCGGAGTGGCCGCGCGCAAGGATGGCGCGGTGCCGACGCCGCTGGAAATCTGCCAGCATCTCGACGCCTATGTCATCGGCCAGAACACGGCGAAGCGCGTGCTCTCGGTCGCCGTGCACAATCACTACAAGCGGCTCGCCAATTCGGGCCGTGGCGATGATGTCGAGCTTGCAAAATCGAATATCCTGCTCGTCGGTCCGACCGGCAGCGGCAAGACGCTGCTGGCGCAGACGCTGGCGCGCTTCCTCGACGTGCCCTTTACCATGGCCGATGCGACGACGCTGACCGAGGCCGGCTACGTCGGCGAGGATGTCGAGAACATCATCCTCAAGCTGCTTCAGGCGTCGGACTATAATGTCGAAAAGGCGCAGCGCGGCATCGTCTATATCGACGAGATCGACAAGATCAGCCGGAAGGCCGAAAATCCCTCTATCACGCGCGATGTGTCGGGCGAAGGCGTGCAGCAAGCACTGTTGAAGCTGATGGAAGGCACCACGGCCAGCGTTCCTCCGCAGGGCGGCCGCAAGCATCCGCAGCAGGAATTCCTGCAAGTCGACACGACGAACATCCTCTTCATCGCGGGCGGTGCCTTCGCGGGGCTGGAGAAAATCATCGGCGACCGTCTGCAGGGCAAGTCGATCGGGTTCGGGGCGCACGTCGCCGGTCCCGACGAGCGCCGTGCGGGCGAAGTGCTGAAGCAGATCGAACCTGAGGATCTTCTGAAATTCGGCCTGATCCCGGAGTTCGTCGGCCGCCTTCCAGTCATCGCGACCCTCGAGGATCTCGATGTCGATGCCCTGGTCAAGATTTTGGGCGAGCCGAAGAACGCGCTGGTCAAGCAGTATAAGAAGCTGTTCGATCTGGAGGAGGTCGCGCTGACCTTCACCGATGATGCGCTGGTCGCCGTCGCCAAAAAGGCGATCGAGCGGAAGACGGGCGCGCGTGGGCTTCGCTCGATCGTCGAGGCGATCCTGCTCGACACCATGTTTGATCTTCCGGACCTCACCGACGTCGTCGAGATCGTTGTCGACAAGGACGTGGTCGAGGGCCGCAAGCAGCCGGTACGTGTCTACGCTGACAAGGCGAAAGAAGCAGGTGACGCTGCTTGATTGAAGCGGCAGTTTGAGGGGAGCGGCCTTGCCGCTCCTTCTCTGACCCTCCGAGCGAGCAAACTGGAGGTTGGGCCGAGTCGCCTCGCTCCAATGTTGCATTGCAGCAACAGTCGCTGAAAAAACGTCGCTTCCGGCGGGCTCCCGCCTCGCGATTGTATCGGAAAAACTGCGCTTTTCTGCTGCCCCACCTTGTGGCGAGGCCAGCGGCGGGGTTGCACTGTCACAATCATGCCATAGAGGGGCGTCAGGGGCCCGACCAGGTTATCGCGTGTCTGTCGCACGCTACGGCCGGCCAACCACCAAGGGGACACTCTGACATGAAATTTCGTCATTCGCTCGCCGCTAGCTGCGCGCTGCTTCCGGTCGCGCTGCTTTCCGCGCCCGCTTTTGCCCAGTCGACGGGCTCGCAGGACTTCGAAAACGAGATCGTCGTCACCGGTTCGCGTGCGAATCAGGGCGTCGCGGGCGTTGTCGCGCCCGACACGACCAAGGCCAAGGCCGTGCTGACTCAGGAATTCATCGCGCATCAGGCACCGGGTCAGACGGTTAATGACATCATCAATCAGCTTCCGGGCGTCAGCTTCCAGAACAATGACCCGTTCGGCTCGGCTGGCGGCAAGATGACGATCCGCGGCTTTGACAACACCCGCATCAACCAGACGTTCGACGGCATTCCGCTCAACGACTCGGGCAACTACGCGCTCTATTCGAACCAGCAGCTCGACCCTGAGCTGATCGAGCAGGTCAACGTCAATCTGGGCTCGACCGACGTTGACAGCCCGACCGCCGCGGCCTCAGGTTCGACCGTCAATTACCGCACCCGCAACCCGGGTGAGGAATTCGGCGTCAAGCTGGTCGGTTCGGCGGGCGATTTCAGCTTCTTCCGTATCTTCGGAATGGTCGACACCGGCGTCTTCACCCCGTGGGGCACGCGCGCCTTTTTCTCGGCGAGCACGGCAACCAACGACACGGTGTTCGGCAATGTCGACCTCCCCGGCGTTCCCTCGCATAAGGGCAAGATCGACAAGCAGCAGTACAACGCCAAGATCTACCAGCCGATCGGCGATAACGGCGACTTCATCTCGATCTCGGGTCACTATAACCAGAACCGCAACAACTTCTTCGGCTCGGTCCGCCTGCGCAACGTCCACAACACCGGGCAGAACTTCGTTCCCAACATCTTCCCGCAGAGCAAGGATGACCGCGACTACGGAATCGCGCGCTGTCAGATCAACACGGTCGCCACTCCGGGCGTCCGCGACACGGCCAACAGCTGCGGCTCGACCTTCGACGAGCGCTTCAACCCGTCGAACACCGGTAACGTCCGCGTGAACTCGCGTTTCACCCTGTCGGACGGCCTCGTGCTGACCATCGACCCGAGCTATCAATATGTGAAGGCGAATGGCGGCGGCACGGTCGTGGCTAACGAAGGCTTCCGTGATGTAGATCCGGGCGCGGGCGTTTCGCTCCAGACGGGTTATATCTCGGGCGCGCCTTACTTCGGCCGCGATCTCAACGGTGACGGCGATATTCTCGACACCATCCGCCTCCTGGCGCCCAGCCAGACGCAGACCGACCGCATCGGTGTCATCGCGGGCCTGCGTTACGAGCTCGACGACAGCAACACCTTCCGCGTCTTCTACAGCTTCGATCGCGCCAGCCACCGCCAGACCGGTCAGGTCGGCTTCCTGAAGCTCGACGGCTCGCCGGTCGACGTCTTCCCGGTCAACGACCCGCTCGCCGACGTTGACGGACATGTCCTTCAGAAGCGCGACCGCAAGTCGATCGCCATGCTGAACATGTTCGGCGGCGAATATCGCGGTGAATTTGGCGCGCTGACGATCCAGGTCGGCGGTGCGTACAAGATGTTCAAGCGCGACCTGACCAACTATTGCGCAACTTCGAGCGTTACGGGTTTTGTCGAATGCTTCGGTACCAATACCGAAGGTCTGGAAGCATGGCTCGCCGCCAATCCGACTCAGACCGTCGCCGGTGTAACCTTTGATACACAAGGTCCGCAGCGCCGCGTTCGCAAGTATAACAAGTTCACGCCGAACCTCGGCCTGACCTATGACCTGACCGATGCTCTCAGCATCTTTGCCAACTATTCGAAGGGTGTTCAGGTCCCGGGCACGGACAACCTCTACAACGCCTTCTATTTCCCGGCGAATACGCCGTCGGCAAACCCCGCGCCGGAAACGACCGACAACTTCGATGCGGGTCTGCGCTACAGCAGCAGCCGGGTCCAGGCCCAGGTGGGGCTGTGGTACACGATCTTCAACGATCGCCTCGCCTCGTCGTTCGACCCCGAGACCGAGCGCAACGTTTATCGTAACCTCGGCCGCGTTGACAAATACGGCATAGACGGCAGCATCTCCTACCGTCCGATTCCCGAATTCTCGATCTACGCTTTCGGTTCGTACCTGAAGTCGAAGATCAAGGACGACGTGCTGAACGGCATCGACGGAAATGGCGATCCGATCTATGCGCCGACCGCCGGCAAGCGTGAATCGGGTGCGCCCGTCTACACCTTTGGCGGCCGCATGCAGGGCGAGCTTGGCCCAATCCAGCTCGGCGCCCAGGTGAAGCGGACTGGTCCGCGCTACGTAAACGACCAGAATCTGCCGCTGATCCAGACGGTCAACGGCGTTCCCAACACGATCGTTTACGGCGCGAAGACCCCGGCTTACACGCTGGTCGATCTCGACGCGCGCGTCGGCCTCGATTGGGCGGGCCTGGGCGACAAGACCTACTTCCAGTTCAACGTCTCCAACCTGTTCGACAAGCTTTATGTCGGCGGTTTCGACGGCCAGTTGGCCACCAACTCGGTTCCGTTCGTTCAGATCGGTGCGCCCCGCACCTTCATCGGTTCGATCGTCGTCGGCTTCTAAGCCGGGAGATCGCCCCAAACGCATCAGGGCGCGGGAGGCAACTCCCGCGCCCTTTTTCTTGCGCGGCACCGCGCGGCGACGAGCCGTGCGTGGCTCGAGCTAATGGGCTTCCGCCCTAGATCGTTCCTTCTTCCTTCTCGGCCTGCTGGCGCGCCCACATGTCGGCATAGAGACCCCGCATGGCGAGAAGCTGTTCGTGCGTACCTGTTTCGGCGACACGGCCTTTTTCCAGCACGATGATCCGGTCGGCGTTCACCACCGTCGAGAGGCGATGCGCAATCACCAGGGTCGTCCGCCGCTCTGCAATGCGGTCGAGCGTCGCCTGTATCGCTGCCTCGGTGCGGCTGTCGAGCGCGCTCGTCGCCTCGTCGAGGATCAGGATCGGGGGGTTCTTGAGGAGCGTCCGCGCGATCGCGACGCGCTGCTTCTCGCCGCCCGAGAGCTTCAGCCCGCGCTCGCCGACCTCCGTTTCATAGCCTTGCGGCAGGAGCGCGATGAAGCCGTCGATCGCCGCGCCCTCAGCCGCCGCCGCAATCTCCTCGACGCTCGCCTCGGCGCGGCCATAGGCAATGTTGTATCCGATCGAATCGTTGAAGAGGACCGTATCCTGCGGGACAATACCGATCCCGGCGCGCAAGCTCGCCTGCGTCACCGATTTGATGTCCTGCCCGTCGATCAGGATCCGCCCGCCTTGCGGATCATAGAAGCGGAAGAGCAGGCGCGCGATCGTCGATTTCCCGGCTCCCGACGGTCCGACGATCGCCAATGTCTCGCCCGCGCCTACCGCAAAGTTCACGCCGTTCAGGATCGTTCGGTCGCTTTCATAGCCGAAGACGACATTTTCGAAGGCGACCGCGCCCCCGGCTACAACGAGTGGCCGCGCGCCCTCGGCATCCCGGATTTCGGGCGGAGTGTCGATCAGGCGGAACATCGCCTCCATATCGATGAGCCCTTGCCGGATGATGCGGTACACCATGCCGAGCATATCGAGCGGGCGGAAAAGCTGGGCTAGCAGCGTGTTCACCAGTACGACGTCGCCGACAGCAAACTGCCCCTTCGACCAGCCCCAGACCGTATAGGCCATCGCCCCCGCCATCGCGGCGTTGGTGATGAGGCTTTGCCCGATATTGAGCCAGGCGAGACTATTCTCGCTCTTGATGGCGGCGCGCGCATATTGGTCCGCCACGTCCCGATAGCGCGCTGCCTCACGTTCCTCGGCGCCGAAATATTTGACGGTCTCATAATTGAGAAGGCTGTCGACGCTGCGCCCAACGGTGAGCGTGTCGAGGTCGTTCATGCGCGTACGCAGCGCGTTTCGCCAGTCGGTGACCCGGCGCGTGAAACCGATGTAGACGACCACCATTAGCGCCGTTGCCCCCGCGAGGCCCAAGCTGAACTTGCTCCAGAAGATCGCGAGCACCGCGACCAGCTCGATCAGTGTCGGGGCAATGTTGAACAGCAGAAAATAAAGCATCGTGTCGATGCTCTTGGTCCCGCGCTCGATCACCTTCGTCACCTCGCCCGTCCGGCGCGCGAGATGGAAGCGCAGGCTCAGGGCGTGGAGGTGAGTGAAGGTAGCGATCGCGAGCTCGCGCGTCGCATCCTGTCCGACGCTCTCGAACACGACGTTGCGCAGATTGTCGAACAGGACCCCCGCAAACCGCGCACCCGCGTAGGCAAGCACGAGCCCGATCGCGAGCGCGACGCCTTCCTCCATTCCGGGCGCCATGCGGTCGATCGCGGCGCCGTAGAGAAAGCCCATGGAAAGCTGCACACCCTTCGACGCGAGCACGATCAGCGCGGCAAGGACTATGCGTATCTTGTGCTCGCGGTGCCCTGCCGGCCAAAGATAAGGCAGGAAGCGCTTCAGCGTCGCCAGAACAGGCGGTTCGCGCGTCGCGCTGGCGGAGGTCGAGGTGTCGGGTGGCATGGAGACGCCATGTAGGTGCTGCGGTGCGGAACGCCAAGCCGGCACCAAAGAAGTCGGGATGCATTTCGTGCAATGTCGCCGGTGCGTAGACCCGGCGCGGCTCAATAGGCGAAGCGGCCAGACGGTCGCCTACCGCCCGTCGCGCCTGCTGGCATGCCGCAGGATGCGATCGATAAGGCGCCGGGACTCCGCATCGGGTCCAGCGCGGGGCGCCGGTTCGGGATCATGGACCTGGCGGCGGCCAAAGTTGGGACGGCGGGGCGGGAAAATCGGAGTGAACAAGCGCATGGGGGCTGACCTCGCTAGGCGGCGTCGCCCCCGGGCGCCGCAGACGATCTGGTCCCTGACGTGATCATCGGCGCGCATGGTTTCGCGCCGGTAAATGGGACTGGTTACCGCCTTATTGGCGCTATTGGGGTGTGCGCTGCGGCACGGTGAAGGTGCCCGTCACCCGCCCGCCGGTGCCGCCTTGCACAGGATTGCCGTCAGGCCCGCGCGCTGCGCCGCGCCCGTCCACGGTCGCGCGCCCCGAATTGAGATCAATGACCATCCGCCCCCCCGACAGGCGGTTTGCGCCCTGGCGCAGCTCGACATTGCCGACCATCGTGATCAACCGCCGCTCGAGATCATAGATCGCGACATTGCCCTTCGCGGTCTCGTCGCCCTTCGTCACCGTGACCCCGCCCGAGGCGTCGAGGCGATTGACGTCGGTGCCCCCCGTTCGGGTGTAGGCCACGGTCATCCGCTGCGCGGTCAGCGTCATCCCCGCCTGCGTCACCCGCACATTGCCCGAGATGACAACGCGATCGGAGCGGTCCTGCACCTCGATGACATTGGCGGCAAAGTCCACCGGTGCATTGCTGTTGTGGTTGGCAAGCGCCTGGGCATGGGCCGGCGCTCCGCCGCCGGTGGCGAGGATCGCAAGGCTCGTCGCCGCGAAGCTGGCGCCGGCAAGCGCCAGGCTCTTCCAGCCAATGGCGCGCGGCGTGGACGGGCGGTTCATTTGATCACTCCCTGGTTGATCCGCAGCCGCGCATTGCCCGACAGGCGTACGATCCGCGTATCGAGGTCGGCATAAAGCTGGTTGGCCGAAAATTGCCCGATATTCAACGTGCCTTGAACCCCGCTGTCGCCCGCAAGGCTGCGCTTCTTGAGGTCAAACGCCACGCCGTCGGCAACGATGCGGTAGCCGTCAGCACTTTTCACCAGCACCTCGCCCGGTACAACGACCATTTCGGTCTCCATGTTGTAGAGGCTTTGCTTGGCAGCAATGGTGGCGGGGCCGTCTTCAAGCCGGATCGCACCCGACAGGTCGGTCATCTGCACGATCGGCTCGGCGCTCGACTTCTGGACCGCGCTTCCCGCGACAAGGGCAAAGGGCTGGCCCTTGCCGTCCTGGCCGCGATACTCGGCGCGCGTCACGCGCATCCGTTCCTTCGCGACCTCGACCTTGTCCTTAGCGAGCAGGAAACTCACCTCGCTGCGCTGCGTAAAGGGCGAAAAGACGAGCACCGCGGCCACCACACCGATCAGGAGCGGCAATCCCACGCGCAGGATACGCACAACCCTGTCGTGGCTCGACCCCTTGGCCGCCCACATTTGCCGCATCGTCCGGTCAAGTTCGGCGCGTTCGGACATCGTCGCTTTCGGCTTCGCTCCTAGCTGTGCGAGAAAATATCAACCTCGGGCCAGCCGGCAAGGTCGAGCGCCGCGCGGGTCGGCAGAAAATCGAAGCAGGCCTGGGCCAGGTGCGTGCGTCCCTCACGCGCGAGCCGCGCATCAAGCACCTCCTTCATCGCGTGGAGAAAACGCACGTCGCTCGCCGCGTAGTCACGCTGCGCCTCGCTCAAGACCGCCGCGCCCCAGTCGCTCGACTGCTGCTGCTTCGACACCTCCTGGCCGAGCAATTCGCGAACGAGTTCCTTAAGACCGTGGCGATCGGTGTAGGTGCGCACCAGCTTCGAGGCGATCTTCGTACAATAAACGGGCGCGGTGACCACCCCGAGCGCATGCTGAAGCGCAGCGATGTCGAAGCGCGCGAAATGAAAGAGTTTCAGCCGGCCGGGGTCGGTCAAAATCGCCTTGAGAACGGGCGCGTCATAGGCGCTGCCGGGGCCGAAACGGACGAGATGCTCGTCCCCCGACCCGTCGCTGATCTGGACGAGGCACAGCCGGTCCCGCAGCGGGTTCAAACCCATTGTCTCGGTGTCGATCGCGACCGGGCCAGAACCCAAAACACCTTCGGGCAGATCTTCTTCGTGGAAATATACGCTCATCGCCCCGCCTTAGAGCCTGTTGCCCCGCCGCTCAATGACTGGTTTTCGGCCGCAGCGCAGCGAGACGCCCGGCCACGTCCAAGCGTGGCAAAGACGCCACAGTATCCTTGAATTTTCTGTTCGCAGAAGCCGCCTTTATAGGTTATATATTGCGCCCTTGGTGGCACGGGGCGAGTCTGTGCCTGTGGTGAACTGCGTCCCCGTCCGGCGCAAGGAGCCGGTTCAATAGGGCGTGGACGAACCGAAAGCGACTACTAAGCAATGAGTTTCAACAAGGATCGCCGTGGCCATCGGGGACGCGGTAAGCGCGATGATTTCGGAAATTTCGACAGCTTCGAACCGTCGCCTTACGGCGGTGACAGCTTCGGCGGCCCGCGCGGCGGTTATGGCGACCGCAGCGGCGGTTATAGCGACCGTGGAGGTTTTGGCGGTGATCGCGGCGGCTTCGGCGGCGGCGATCGCGGCGGCGGCTTCGGCGGTGGACGCGGCGGCGGCATGCCGGCGCAGGTTGTCGGAGAAGGCCAGGGCACGGTCAAATTCTTCAACCCCTCGAAGGGCTTTGGCTTCGTAGCCCGCGACGATGGTGGCGAAGATGTGTTTGTGCACATCAGCGCGGTTGAACAGGCCGGTCTCCAGGGTCTTGCCTCGGGACAGCCGCTCGCCTTCACCCTCGTCGAACGCAACGGCAAGGTGTCGGCGATTGACCTCAAGATCGAGGGCGAACCGCTCCCGGTCGAGGAATTCTCGCCGCGTCAGCGCGAGGATCGCCCCGGGGGTGCGCGCGGCCGGCGCCAGCTGACCGGCGAGCGGACTTCGGGAACGGTCAAATTCTTCAACACGACGAAGGGTTTCGGCTTCATCGCGCGCGACGATGGGCAGGCCGACGCCTTTGTCCACATCAGCGCTGTGCAGCGCGCTGGCATGGCGGGCCTTGAAGAGGGCGACCGCGTGGCATTTGATATCGAGGTCGACGACCGCGGCAAGTTCGCGGCGGTGAACCTTCAACCCGCGAGCGACTGACCCGCGGTATCAGCGAGAAGATGAAGGGCGGTCCGCGAGGGCCGCCCTTTTTCGTGAAGCCTGGTCGGTAGATCAGGTCGCGAGGCGGCGGGCCGTGTCCTGAACGAGCGCAATCATGTTCGGTACGCCCTGGGTGCGGTTCGACGAAAGCTGGCGTGTAAGCTCAAAGGGGGCGAGCGCGGCGGCGATGTCCATGCCGGCGACTTCGGACGCGGGCTTGTCCTGCACCGCGGCGAGGACCAGCGCGACAATGCCCTTGGTGATCGCGGCATTGCTGTCGGCGAGAAAGTGGAGCCGGCCATCGTCGCGCGGCACCGGATAGACCCAGACGCTCGCCGAGCAGCCCCGCACCAGCGTCGCGTCGGTCTTGAGCGCATCGGGCATCGGTTCGAGCTCGCGCCCCAGTTCGATCAGGAGGCGATAGCGATCGTCGCCGTCGAGGAAATCATATTCGTCGAAAATGTCGGAGAGGCTGCGCATAGGCGCGGCAGTGGCAGATTTGACGTCCGGTGGGAAGATAGCCCCGGCATTTCGCGATGCGGGCTGGACGAAGGCGCGGCAGGCGGTGGACAGAGCGGCTGGCTGCCGGCGCCTCGCCTTCGCCTGGTACGGACGATCCTGCGAGCTCCTAAAGATCTACGCCAGCAGCGATGGCCTCAAGCTTGCGCAGCCGTTCCTTAAGGTCGGCGATCTCGATGCGCGATCCGGCATGCTGTGTGCTCGCCTCCTGCGCCGGGGCGCGGCCCGCGGCGAGTTCCTCGCGCTTGAGCTGGATCCAGTCGCGCCAGCCGCGCAGCGCGACAAGGCTGATGATGGTGAGCGCGCTCAGCGCAATCGCGGCAGTGATGAGATTTATGCTGATGTCGGACGTTATGGCGGCCATGCTTCGGCTCCTTCTTCGTCGCGTTACGGGAGAGACCGGTCGCGCAGTTTCTCGATCTCTTCGTCGAGGGTGGCGGCCCGGTTGTGATCGGTGGCGATGCGTTCGAGAACCTGGATGCGCTCCTTGAGCGCGCGGATCTCGGCCTGCAGCGCCTTGGTCTCGGCAGTGTCCTGGCCGACGAAATACTCGCCGCCGCGATGGTCGCGCCGCACGCCGTACTTCGCGCGGACGATGCTGCCGATCGTCACGATGAGGACGATGCCGATGACCATTTCAAAGGGGTTCATGGGGAAGATCCTTTCGCCTGATTCTTGTTGTTTTTCAGTTGAGCGGCGCGCCGCGCAGCTTTTCGATTTCGTCGGCGACGTCGATGCCCTTGTCGGTCACGATGCGTTCGAGGACGCGGACGCGTTCCTCAAGCCGCTGGGTCTGGGCCGCATATTGGGCCGCCCTTTCCGCGGCTTCATGGGTGATCGCCGTCAGTTGCCGTTCCTTGAATTTCAGGTGTCTCTTGTACATGTCGGCGGCGATGCCGAAGATCACCGGGATGCCGACGACGATGAAGAAAAAGCCAAGGACAAAGGGGCCGTTCATCGTCTATCTCCTCAGTTCGCCGGGCGCCGCAGCGCCTCGATTTCGCTCGCCACGCGGTGGCTTTCATCGGTGACGATGCGCTCGACCACGGCCAGCCGGTCCTTGACCGAGCCGAGCTCGGCGCGAAGCTGGGCATTTTCCTGGCTGAGCAGCTTGACGCGCTCGACCGTCTCGTCGCTTGTCTTGGGGTAGACCGCCTGCCCCCAGGCGCCATCGAGCGGATAGCCGTTCTTGATGCGAAGCCAGGTGGTGAAGACCCAGCCACCGATCGCCACCACCGTGATGATGGTCACGATCGGGGCGATGGCGCCGATGACCGTCAATGCGTTCATGTCCAATCCTCTCTAAGCAAGTCTTAGCGCAGCCGTTCGATCTGGTCGGCGAGCTGGGCCGCGCCGCCGTTCGTTTCGGTTGCGATCCGCTCGAGCACCGAAATCCGGTCTTCGAGCCGCGTTATCTGGTCGGCGAGCTTGGCATTATCGCTTTCAAGAAGCGTGATTTTTCGATCAGTGTCGGGGGCGGTTCGATGAACCGTGCCGCCCCATTCATTCTCGACCGGATAGCCGTGTTTCGCGCGCATCCACGTCGTCGCCATCCATCCGACCATCGACATGGCGACGATTGCGAGGATGAAGGCGGGGCCACCGATGCTCATGTCTCTTCTCCCTGCTGCCTGCGTTTGCGCTCAGCGCAGCGCATCGATCTCGTCGGCGAGGCGGCGGTTGTGGCTGGTGTAGTATAGTTCGATGTCGGCAAGCCGGCGGTCGATGTCGCGGAAGCGTGAGCGGATGTCGCGTGTCGAGGCGCTGGGGTTCGAGCGCACGCCCTGCCAGAATTTCGCTTCTTCGTTCGAGCCATAGAGAGCGAAGGGTTTGGGCGTTCCCATCCAGGCGACCATCCAATAGGCGATGAGCGTCCAGGGGAAGCCACCCATCAGCGTCAGGAGCACCGCGCCGACGCGAACCCAGAGGACGTCGACGCCGCTATAGTCCGCGATCCCTGCGCACACGCCGCTCCATTTGGCGTTCTGCTTGTCGAGATAGAATTTCGTGCGGCTAGCAGACATCTCAGTTCCTCCTGCTTGTATTTTCGAGCTGCGCCAGGTCCTCATCGCTGCGCACCGCAGGGCGGAAGTCGGGATGGTCGGCGCTGATGATGCGTTCCACGGTATGAAGACGATTCTCGAGCCTGCGGGCGGTGTCGTAAAGTTCGTCGAGGAGTTGCTCGTCCTCCCCGGTCAGCGTCTTGGCCTGCTTCCACTTGGTGATGTAGTGGAGGATCAGCCAAGGCAGACCGAGGAAGAGCGTCCCGATGACGACGGGAACAACGATGATATCTTCCATCGGTCGGGCTCCTTATTTCTTGCCCTGCGCGGCCTTCAGTGCGGCAAGCTCGTCGGCAACCTTGTCGGCCGCCTGCAATTCGGCGATTTCCTCGTCGAGCGACTTCTTGTAGCCCAGACCCAGCGCTTCTGCACGGCCTTCGGCCTCGTCGACGCGGCGCTCGAGCATTTCGAAGCGCGAGAAGGCATCCTCGACGCGGTCTCCATTCGTCATCTCACGCAGCTTGTAGCGGTTCTCGGCGCTTTCGAGGCGGTTTACGACGCTCGCCTGGCGCGCCCGCGCCTCCGAGAGCTTCTTCTGAAGCTTCGCGATATCGGCCTCATAACCCTTGAGCGAGTCGTCCAGCACCGTAATCTCGGCTTTCAGCCGATCGGCCATGTCACCGGCCTTCTGCTTTTCGATCAGCGCGGCGGTCGCGAGATCTTCACGGTCCTTCGAAAGGGCAAGCTCGGCCTTTTCCTTCCAGCTATCCTGCAGGCCTTCGAGCTTGGCGATATGACGGCGCATCTCCTTCTGGTCCGCGATCGTGCGCGCGGCCGAGGCGCGAACTTCGACGAGCGTCTCGTTCATCTCGAAGATGATCTGGCGGATCATCTTCTCGGGATCCTCCGCGCGGTCGAGCAGATCGGTGACGTTGGCGGCAATGATATCGCGGGTCCGTGAGAAAATACCCATTTTACTAACTCCTGTCGAAACTCTTGAAACCTTGATTGAAAAGCTGGTGCCGGGGCGGGGCAAGGGGGGAGAGTGCCCCGGCACCAGCGTCGGTCAGGCCAAGGGACTGACCGCCGGGGATGCAGCAGCGGTCACCGCCAGGACGCCGGCGGGGTGCACGGCGCTGAAGGCGACTTGGGGTTGGTCGATCACGCCAACGAGGATCGCCAGGGCTCCCACCGCGCTGAGCGCGAATGTGGCGGCTTGGGCAAACGTCGTTTTCATGGGTCAACCTTCCTGTTTTCGCTGCTCCGGCACACCAGCGTGCCGGTTCGACAAATACTATGCAGGGGGTGTGCCAATTGCTCGAAAGCGCAGAAAAAGCCCCTCTTCTGCGCCATGTCGGCAATCGACGCCGAATTGCCTTGCCAATCAGCGGGAAATTTTGCCAATGATTGGGAATGGAGCGTGAAACGCAATTCATCGGTCAGTCGGCCGCATTTCAGGACGCGGTCGAACGCGCAAGCCAGGCGGCGGCGCTTGACCGTCCCGTGCTGGTCATTGGCGAGCGGGGTACGGGCAAAGAGCTGATCGCCGAGCGGCTTCATCGCCTGTCAGCGCGGTGGGACAAACCCTATTTGATCATGAACTGCGCGGCGATGCCCGAGACGCTGATTGAATCGGAGCTGTTCGGGCATGAAGCCGGCGCCTTCACCGGCGCGACGCGCAGCCGCGCAGGGCGCTTCGAGGAGGCTGACGGAGGGACATTGTTCCTCGACGAGCTCGCGACCATGTCGATGGCAGCGCAAGAACGGCTGCTGCGCGCGGTCGAATATGGCGAGGTCACGCGCGTCGGATCGTCACGCCCCATCCGCGTCGACGTGCGCATTGTCGCTGCCACCAACGAGCACCTCCCCGCGCTGGTAGAGGAGAACCGCTTTCGGGCGGACCTGCTCGACCGGCTGTCTTTCGAGGTCATCACCCTCCCCCCGCTGCGCGCCCGCGAAGGTGACATAGAGGTGCTCGCGACCTATTTCGGGCAGCGCATGGCGGCCGTACTCGGCTGGGAAGAATGGCCGGGCTTCGGCCCCCGCGCGCTCGCGCAGATGGAAGGTCACGACTGGCCGGGCAATGTCCGCGAACTGCGGAATGTGATCGAGCGCGCCATCTATCGCTGGCCGGATCCCGCGAGGCCGGTTGACGCGCTGAACTTCGACCCCTTCGCAAGCCCGTGGCAGCCGGTCCATCGCCCGAAAGTGAAAGACGGCGCAGCGCCTGCGGCCCCGCCGGCCGCCTCGCCCGCTCCTCCCGCCGCGCCGCCCACCGGCCCTGTCAGCGACCTTCGCGCCGCGGTTGACGGCTATGAGCGGCAGATCCTCGCCGACACGATGGCGCGCTGCCGCTACAATCAAAAGGTCGCGGCCGAAGCGCTTGGGCTCAGTTATGACCAGATCCGCCACGCCCTGAAAAAGCATGGGCTCAATCAATAGCGAGACGCCCACTGCGCAGCGACCGAGCCAACCCCTCGGCCTATCCAGCCGGACGGAACGCGGAAATGGGTGAGCGGCGCCCCCGCTTGCGCTGGCAGCGAGCCTTATTGCTCCGGCAGCTGCGCCTCGAGCGCCCCGATGACCGCATCCTGCGCCGACACCATTTCGGTGAGCCGTTCGCGCAGCGCGAAGATCTCGGGTAATCCATCGATCGCCTCCTCGATGCTGCGGTCGATATAAAGGCGGTCGATCTCAGCAAGCGCGCCGGTAAGCGGGGCCCGGGTCGCGATGAGGCGCGAAACCGCCTGCTGTGCGACGACCCACCGTTCACTCGAGACTGCGGATCCGGCAGCGACCGAGACCAGCGGCGCGGCCACAACGCGCTCGGCCGCGAAAGCCCGCTCAGCCTCGACTGCGTCAGATTCCCAGCGAGCGAGCCGCCCGGCGAGATCGGTCGGCAGGGGCCCCGGCGGCGCGACGACCACTGCGGGAGGCGCAACGTCGAATCGCCCTTCGACGGGCCGCTTGGCGAGCGAGGGCGCATGGCTTTCCTGCGCGGTAGCGCACGCCGAGAGCGACAGCGAGGCCGCGATCGCCGCGGGAAGAAGATGGAGGATGCGCGTCATCGCCGCTCCTGATATGGGTCGCGGGGCCGGGCGGCAAGCCGAATCGGGGGATGGATGGCCAGGAGTCCGAAAGCGGCAGCCCAAACCCCGAAAAACGCGGAAATATGCGGTTGACAGCACGGGGCTTGGCCGCTAGTGGCGCTGACTTTCCCGCATGCCGGAAAAATCGCCTGCTTCGGCGGGTGACTGGCAGCGCGGGTGTTTTAGTTTCTGATTGGATGGAAGACCATGTTCGCAATCGTGCGCACGGGCGGCAAGCAGTATCGCGTCGCCGCTGGAGACAAGATCGCCGTCGAGAAGATCGAGGGTGAAGCCGGTGACACCGTGTCGCTGGGCGACGTCCTGCTGGCCGGCGACGGCGGCGAAGTGAAGGACGCCAAGGGCCTCACGGTCTCGGCTGAAATCATTGCCCAGACGCGCGGCGAAAAGGTCATTGTTTTCAAGAAGCGCCGCCGGCACAATTACCGTCGCCGCAACGGTCACCGCCAGTCGCTGACCCTGCTGCGCATCCTCGCTGTCGGCGACGCCAAGAAGGCAGCGCCGAAGAAGGAAGCGGCGCCCAAGAAAGAAGAGGCCGCCCCTGCGACCGAGGCCAAGGCTGCTCCCGCGAAGGAGGCCGCGCCCAAGAAGGCCGCAGCTCCCAAGAAGGAAGCCACGACCGACAAGGACGCCCCCGCCAAGAAACCCGCTGCCAAGAAGGCGGCCCCCAAGAAGGAAGCCTGAGCGCGATCCCGCGGCTCGGCCCAAGAGATTAAGGAGCATCAGTCATGGCACATAAGAAAGCAGGCGGTTCCTCGCGCAACGGTCGCGACTCAGCCGGCCGTCGCCTTGGCGTGAAGAAGTTCGGCGGTCAGGAAGTGATCGGCGGCAACATCATCGTGCGTCAGCGCGGTACCAAGGTCTATCCGGGCGTCAACGTCGGGATGGGCAAGGACCACACGCTGTTTGCCACCGCTGACGGCCGCGTCCGATTCCACGACGGCAAGCTTGGCCGCAAATATGTGTCGGTCGACTGTATGGCAGACGCCGCCGAATAAGGGACGACTTTCACCGAGGTCGTCCACCAGGGACGACCCGGAGCCGCCCTTTCCGCCGCCAAGCGGAAACCAGGTTCGAAAAGAGGGAGACGGGTCGCCCCCGGCCTCCCTTTTTTCTTGCCCGCTAGCCGCTGCTCGGCGCGGGACGCAAAAAAGGAACCGATCATCTCCCTCGCATATCGGCTGTCGTCAAAGCGTCACCATCTGACGCCAGAGCGACCGCCAATGGGAGTGACGAACATGTTTGCACGCACCGATAGACTCCTGCTGCGGCCCGGCTGGCACGAGGATGCCCCCGCGCTCGCGCTTGCGATCGGCGAAGAGGCGATCGTGCGGAACCTCGCGCGCGCGCCCTGGCCCTATCACGAGGAGGATGCCCGCGCCTTTCTGGCGGGCTGGACCGACGGCCATCCGAGCCGCTTCCTGATGCTCCAGCGCACCGCAAGTGCGCCGCGCCTGATCGGCGGTGTCGGGATGGACCGGACCGAAAGCGGCGAGTTCGAACTCGGCTATTGGGTTGCGCGTCCCTATTGGGGCCTTGGCTATGCGACCGAAGCGGGGCGGCACATGATCGACCTCGCGCGGACATTGGGCATCGAAAGGCTGGTCGCGTCGCACTTCGCCGACAACCCCGCCTCGGGGGCGGTGCTGCACAAGCTTGGCTTCCGTCCGACGGGGCGGCGCCCCCTGCGCGGAAGCCTTGGCCGCGGCGAAGCTGCTCCGACGATCGAATATGCTCGCGACATCGCGGCGCCGGGCAGCGATGGAGACGGCGATGAAGCTCCCGTCGCCATGCTCGGAGCCGCGCGATGGCCCGATGATATTCGCGGCGATTGGCGGCTGCAGGCGGCTTGATTCGGTCCCCTTCCGGCCCCTGGACGGATGGGGACCTCCTGCCCCCTACCCCCGCAGCTTGCCCGCCATGCCGAGAATGTCGTCGAGTGGATTGCCGTCGCCGTTCATGTCGATGAGCTTTCCCAGACCGCCGAGCCCGCCCGCGAGTCCGCCTGCTGCGGGCGCGCTGCTCCCGCCGCCGACCAGTCCGCCGAGGACATTGCCGAGCATGCCGCCTAGTCCGCCACCGGAGGCTTCGCCGCTCTGCTTCGCCATATACCCCGCGACCATCATCGCGAGCATCGGGAGCATCTGCTTGAGAAGCCCTGCGTCGAGTCCGGTCTTGGCTGCCGCGTCGCCCGCGACGCTGCGACTGACCTCCTTTGACCCGAAGATCTGGCCGAGCACCTCATTGCCCTGACCGACCGGAGTCGGACGCGATCCGAGCACCGAGTCGAGAAGCGCGCCGCCCCCGAGCTGGCCGACCAGTGCGCCAAGCCCCTCCAGGCCCCCGCCCTGCGCCTGCTTTTTGAATCCACCGAGGATCGCGGGAAGCAGCGCGTCGGCGCCCTGCTGCGCGACGCCGGGTGAAACGCCCAGTTCCTTTGCCATCGATTCGATGCCGCCGGCCTGCTGCAAAATGTCGGTGAGGTTCATGGATATTCTCCGTCTGGGGCGCGGATCGAAATGCGCCGATAGGGGTTAGTATAGCAGCGCACGAGCCGGCGGGGAGGCGTTCATTCTCCTGTCGTTCGCGGCGCCGGCCAGGCGACCTCTCGAGGTCGCACCAGGAGAGGGAGTCCCATCATGAGCATTTTCGGCAAGATAAAGGACGCAATTTTCGGTAAAAAGGCTGCAGCCGCCGAGCCCGGCGTCGCTCCCGAGGCGACGGCGGCGAGCCCGCAGCCCGCCCCCACCGCGCCGACGCCGATCAGCGAGGTCGATGTCGAAGCGATTCTGACCGCGCAGAACGCCTATGCGACCCAGCCGCTCAACTGGCGCACGTCGATCGTCGACTTGATGAAACTGCTCGACATCGACTCGAGCCTCCAAAACCGCAAGGAACTGGCCCAGGAACTCGGTTATACCGGTGAGCTCAACGGCAGCGCGGAGATGAATATCTGGCTGCACAAGGCGGTGATGCGCGAACTGGCGGCGAATGGCGGCAAGGTGCCAGCCGACCTCACCGACTGAGGAAAACCCTCCCTGGGGCGGCTTGAAGTGGAAAGCGGCGCGGCCACCGAGCAGAGGCGCGCACGCTTTGCTCCCTCGGCGGTCCGCTTTCCAGAAACCGCGCTCCAATACGAGCGCAATGCATTGACCGGCGCGCCCTGCCCCTTAGACAGGTTTCAGAAGAAACAAAGTCGCAGGGAGCCGCCAGTGCAACATCCGCTTTCCACGCCCGTGAGCCGCCGCCAGACGCTCGCCGCCCTGGGCGCCGGCGCCGCGACAATGGCTGTCGCGCACCCTGCAGCTGCCCTGCAGGAGACGCCGAAAAGCGAGGCGGAGCAACTGCTAGGCGCGGTGGCCGACAATCTCCTTGCACACGCTCCGGAGGGCGCGACCGCGCTCGGCATCGACACCGGTGATCGCGCCTCTATGCGCGGGCAATTGTCCGACCGCTCGCCCGCGGGGGTCGCAGCGCTCGCCGCGACGTTGAAGGCGGATCTCGCGCGCGTTCGCGCCGTTGATACGAGCAGACTCGATCACGCGGCGCGCACCAGCCTCGCTGTGGTCGACAGCGCCTACAGCGTCGCGCTCGATGGCTTCGCGCTTCCCTACGGCGATGTGGCGGTCGGCGGCTGGCGCAACACCCCCTATGTCGTGATCCAGAATGTCGGCGCTTATCTCGATATTCCTCGTTTTCTGGGCAGCGACCACCCGCTGCGAAACGCCGCCGATGCCGAGGCCTATCTGGCGCGCCTCAACGCCTATCCGGCGGCCCTCGACGGCGAGACCGAGCGGCTGAAGGCGGCCGGCGCGCAAGGACTGATCGCCCCCGCCTTCCTTATCGACGCGGCGCTGAAGCAGATGGACGCGAGCCTTGCCGACGCGCGCGCGGGCGGAGAACTGGTCGAGGGCCTTACCCAAAGGACCGCGGCGCTGAAAATCGCTGGGGACTGGGGATCGCGCGCCGAACGGATCGTCAAGAACGCAGTCGTCCCCGCGCTCGAGCGGCAGATCTTCGAGATGCGTGCGCAGCGGCCGAAGGCAACGATGGATGCAGGTCTCTGGGCAAGGCCCGGCGGTGATGAATGGTATGCGTGGGGGCTGCGCGCCTCAACAACCACCCGCATGACCCCCGAGGAGGTCCACCAGATGGGGCTCGACCAGCTTGCCGAGCTTCACGGGCGCATGGACCCGATCCTCAAGAAACTCGGCTATAGCGACGGGTCGGTCGGAGCGCGGATGAACGCGCTCGCGCAGGATCCTCGCTTTAAATTTCCAGAAGGGGATAAGGGGCGCGAGGAGATCAAGGCCTATATCCAGGTCTGGCTCGGCAAGATTCGCGCGCAGCTTCCGCGCGCCTTCCGCACCTTGGTAAAGGGAAATGTCGAGGTGAAGCGCCTGCCCCTCGCCGAAGAGCCCGGCGCACCTGCGGCCTATGGCGGCGCGGGGTCGATCGACGGCAGCATTCCGGGCAAGTTCTGGATCAACTTGCGTACGACCGACCTGCACAGCAAATATTCGTTGCCGGACCTCGCAATGCATGAAGCGATTCCAGGGCATGTGTGGCAGGGTGAATATGCGAACCAGATGCCCCTGATCCGCTCGATACTCGCCTTCAATGCCTATTCCGAGGGCTGGGCGCTCTACGCCGAGCAGCTCGCCGACGAGCTGGGGCTTTATGATGATTTCGAGGTAGGGCGGCTCGGCTATCTTCAGTCGCTGGCGTTCCGGGCGTGCCGCCTGGTTGTCGATACCGGCCTTCATGCGAAACGCTGGACACGTGAAGAGGGGGGCCGCTTCTTCGTCGAGCGTAACGGATCGAATCCGCTCGAGGTCGCGAGCGAGGTCGACCGCTATTGCAGCTGGGCGGGCCAGGCATGTGGCTACAAGGTCGGCCATAGCGAAATCGTGCGCCAGCGTGGCCGCGCCGAGGCAGCACTGGGTGCGAAATATGACCTGCGCGATTTCAACAACGTCGTGGTCGAGGGCGGCAACATGCCGCTCGACGTGCTGGCGAAGAACGTCGACGAATATATCGCCGGCGCGAAAGCCTGATCACGCCGCCGTCTGCGAATTCGGCGAAGCGTAACGACCGCTTATGCTGTGGGTAGCGGCGCCAGGTCAGGCTCGATGAACCCGCGCCGCGCCGCAACCGAGAACAGCAGTTCACGGCTGTAGAAGCGCAGCGGCCAGTCACGCCGCCCGATGTCCGAGAGCAGCAGCGCATTGACGCGCGCGGTCAGTCCGGTTTCGCTGGTCTCGGCAAGAAACGCGCGCACGCCGGCGACATAAGCGCGGGTGATGCTGTCGTGATAGCCGCTCTGGTCGTCGTTTACCCCGCCGACACTCTCGTTGAAACGGCGGATTATTCCCGCGATCTCGGTATCGACATCAATGTCGGGACGTTCAGTCAGCAGCCATAGACAGGCCGCCAGATGCGCCTCGTGCGTCCATGCCTCGCGCGGAAGCGCGCAGGCGAGCAGAGCCTCGCCGAGCGCGCAGATTTCATGGTGCTGCCCGAACAGGCGCGGGGAAAAATCGGTCGTCATCTTCCGGCTCCTTCCGGGTGACGGGCCACCCGGCGGAACCGGGCAGAATCAGGCCGCGACGGCGGCGCGCGGTGCCGCCTGGCGGACGCCTTCGTCTACATGGTCCGCAAATTGCGCGAAATTGTCGATGAACTGCTGCACCAGCGCCACGGCAGTGCGATCATAGGCCGCCTTGTCGGCCCATGCCTCGCGGGGATCGAGCAACGCGCTGTCGACGCCCGGCACCTCGACCGGAACGAGGAAGCCGAAGTTCGGGTCCTTGCGGAACTCGGCATCGTTCAGGCTGCCGTCGAGGGCAGCGTTGAGCAGCGCGCGCGTCGCCTTGATCGGCATGCGTGCGATGCCGTCCATCGTCGCCATGCCGCCGGTCCAGCCCGTGTTGACAAGCCAGCACTGGACGCCGCCTTTCGCGATGCGCTCTTTCAGCAAATTTCCGTAAACCGACGGATGGCGCGGCATGAAGGGGGCGCCGAAACAGGTCGAGAAGGTCGCCTCGGGCTCGGTCACGCCGATCTCGGTGCCCGCCACGCGCGCGGTATAGCCCGAGAGGAAGTGATACATTGCCTGGTCGGGCGTCAGCTTCGCAATCGGCGGCAGGACACCATAGGCATCGGCCGTGAGCATGATGATGTTCTGCGGTACCGGCCCCATATTTTCCGCTGATGCATTGGGAATGAAGTCGATGGGGTACGAGCCGCGGCTGTTCTCTGCGAGGCTCGCGTCGTCGAAATCGAGTTCGCGCGTTTCGGGATCGATCACGACATTTTCGAGCACCGTGCCGAACCGCTTCGTGGTTGCGAAAATTTCCGGTTCGGCCTCGGGCGAGAGGCGGATCATCTTCGCGTAACAGCCCCCTTCGAAATTGAAGACGGCGGTGTCCGACCAACCATGTTCGTCGTCGCCGATCAGCGTACGCGAAGCGTCGGCCGAAAGGGTCGTCTTGCCGGTGCCGCTGAGGCCGAAGAAGACGGCCGTGTCGCCCTTGGGACCGATGTTCGCGGAGCAATGCATCGGCATGACGCCCTTCACGGGAAGCAGATAATTGAGGATGCCGAACACCGACTTCTTCATCTCGCCGGCATAAGCGGTGCCACCGATCAGCACGAGTTTCTCGGTGAAGTTGACCGCGACGACGGTTTCGGTGCGCGTGCCGTGCTTCGCCGGGTCAGCGCGGAAGCTTGGCAGGTCGATGATCGTATATTCGGCCGCAAACGCTGCCAGCTCGGCTGCGGTCGGACGGCAAAGCAGGGTGCGGATGAACTGGCTGTGCCACGCAAGTTCGGTGATGACCTGCACGCTCACGCGATGCTCGGGCTGCGAACCGCCAAACAACTGCTGACGATAGAGGCGCGGACGGTCGGCGAGATAGGCGAGGAAATCGGCCTTGAGCGCCGAGAAATGATCCGGGGTCATCGGCACGTTGGTCTTGCCCCACCAGATGGTGTCGCGCGTCTCATCGTCCTGGACAATGAACTTGTCCTTGGCGCTGCGGCCGGTGTGCTTGCCTGTCGCGACAACAAGTGGGCCGTCCTTCGCCAGGAGTCCCTCGCCGTGACGCACGGCTTCCTCGACAAGCTGCGCTGTGCCCCAGTTTTCAGCCATGTCTGCCCGTGTTTCGACGGCTTCGCTACCGATCACCACCTTGGTCATGTCCTGGCCTTTCCCTTCTTCGCCGAACCCCTTGAATACCTATGCAACGCCCGCCGAGCAAAAGGGCAGGCCCGCATCGTGATGGGTGCCGACGATGACGCCGATTCCGAAAATTCCCGGTCGCGTTAGCGGCGATGGCCAATGAGGTCAAAGATTAAAGCGGGAAGCGTGCCGGGGGCGCGGCGAGAGCGCCGCAAGGGAACCGGTGATACGCGGCCGCAGTTGTCGGTGGGTGCGGGATCGGCTAATCGAGCGCCGGGTCCCGCCCAAATGGAAAGAGCATGACGGCAACCATCGCGCTGGTCGACGACGACCGCAACATCCTGCAATCCCTGTCGATCGCCCTGCAAGCCGAGGGCTTTGTGACGCGCGTCTATTCGGACGGCGAGGCGGCGCTGAAGCCTCTGATAGACAACCCCCCCGACCTTGCTGTGTTCGACATCAAGATGCCGCGAATGGATGGGCTCGAACTCCTGCGCCGGCTGCGCGAGAAGAGCCAGCTTCCGGTCATCTTCCTCACCAGCAAGGATGATGAGATCGACGAGGCGTTGGGGCTCGCGATGGGGGCCGACGATTATATCGCCAAGCCCTTTTCCCAACGCTTGGTCATCGCGCGCATTCGCGCCATCCTTCGCCGCGTCGAGCTAAACCGCAGTCCGCCAAGCGAGGAGGACGAGCCCGTCGCCGAGCCAATCACGCGTGGACGACTTACCATGGACCCCGCGCGGCACAAGGTCGCATGGGACGGCAAGGACGTGACCCTGACCGTCACCGAATTTCTCATTCTCGAGACGCTGGCGAGCCGCCCGGGTATCGTACGCAGCCGCAATCAACTGATGGACGCGGCCTATCAGGACGATGTCTATATCGACGACCGCACGATCGACAGCCACATCAAGCGCCTCCGCCGCAAATTCCGCGAGGTCGACCCCGACTTCGATGCGATCGCGACCCTTTATGGCGCAGGATACCGCTTTGCTGACGAGGGCTGACAACCGCGCCGCCGCCGCCGAGGACCTGCCCCTCGTCTGGTCGGCGCGCTGGTCGCTGACCACGCGCATCCTCGTGGTCAACATTCTGGCGGTTGCGCTGCTCGCGGGTGGGTTCTTCTATCTCGACACCTATCGCACCCGCCTCGTCGACACCAGGATCGCGGTCATGGAGGATCAGCTCGCGCTGCTCGACAGCGCGCTCGAGGCCGCGCGCCCCGACCAGCGCGAGCGGCTGATCAGCGAATTCACGCGTGCCAGCGAATCGCGTCTTCGCTTCTACGCCCCCGATGGCCGCAAGCTTTACGACAGCTTCGCGCATGGACCGCCGACCTACACGCTGCGAGATCCCGACCTGCAGCCCTGGAAGCGCGATGCCGCGCGTGCAATGGACCGCGGCATCGACTGGATCGTCGGCGCTCCTGCCTATCCCGAGTTCGAGGAGCCCGCGATCGACCAGGGCGCCGCCTGGCCCGAAGTCAAGGAAGCGCAGCGAAGCGGCGAGGGCACGAGCCGCTTCCGCTACGCCCCCGAGCGGACTCCGCTGCTCAGCGCGACGCGCGTGGTCGATCTTGAGACCCCCGAAGTGATGTTGATGACGGTCAACGCCCGCGACATCACGCGAACGGTGCGCGCCGAGCGTTTCCGCCTCGCGGTCGTCCTCGCGATGGTGCTGATCGCCTCGGTCCTGCTTTCGCTGTTCCTTGCGCGCACGATCGTTCGCCCGCTGCGCCGCCTCGCGCGCGCCGCGGTGCGTGTCCGCCTCGGGCGCGCCCGGGAGGTCGTGGTTCCCCGCCTGCCGAGCCGCCGCGACGAAATCGGCACGCTTGCCCGCGCACTCAGCGACATGACGCAGGCGCTGCGCGAACGCATCGACGCGGGCGAACATTTCGCCGCTGACGTGACGCATGAGCTGAAGAACCCCATCGCCTCGGTGCGCTCGGCAATCGAGGGACTCGGAAGGGTCAAGACCGATGAGCAGCGCGCGCAGCTCCTGGCGATCGCGGACGAGGATGTGCGCCGGCTCGACCGGCTGGTCAGCGACATCAGCGACGCGAGTCGCATCGATGCACAGCTGTCGCGCACGCTTTTTGAACCAATCGACGTCGGGCTGATGATCGAATCGATGTTGGCGGGGCGCGCCGCACGCGCGGAGCAGGGAGGGGCCCCCCAGCCGCGCATCGCGTTCGCCCGACCGCGCAAGGGCACCGCGACCGTGATGGGCGACGGCCACCGGCTCGAGCGCGCGATCGACAATATTATCGACAATGCGATCAGCTTTTCACCTCCAGACGGGCTCGTCTGCGTTCGCGCGACGCGGCTGGGGCAAGACGTGCACATCGGAGTCGATGACGATGGGCCGGGAATCGAGCCCGCTCAGCGGGAGGCTATCTTCCGCCGCTTCCACAGCGAACGCCCCAATGGCGAAGCCTTCGGTCGTCACAGCGGGCTTGGCCTTGCGATCGCGCGAACCATCGTCGAGGGGCATGGCGGAACGATCACCGCGGGCGACCGCGAGGACGGCAAGCCGGGCGCGAGCCTGCTGATCACCCTACCGGCGGCGGATGAAGACGGGACGGCCTAGCCATCCGCCTTGCGGCGCCGCGCGCGCGCCGGTAAGCCTCGCCGCATGCTTTCGAGCCGGACCGCCCCTGTCATCTCCAATATACACGCGAGCTGCGTCGCCGCTGGCAGCCGGGGCATCTTGCTGCTCGGCCCCTCTGGACGCGGCAAGTCCGATCTTGCGCTGCGGCTGATCGATCGCGGTGCGCGGCTGGTCGCCGATGACCGCTGCGATGTCTGGTTCGACCGCGGCCGGCTGTGGTGCCGCCCACCGGACGAACTCGCAGGCAAGATGGAGGTGCGCGGCCTCGGCATCGTCGAACAGCCGTGGACCGCGCCCGTGCCCCTCGCGCTCGCGGTGCGACTTGCCGAACGCTATGAGCGCATGCCTCCCGCGAACCAAGTCGAGATGATCGCGGGAAATCCCCTCCCCGCGGTGACGCTCTCGGCTTTTGAGGCTTCGGCGCCGGTGAAGGTCCTGCTCGCGCTTGACCGGCTGGAGGCGGCGGCATGAGCGATCCTCTTCCCACCCCCGAGCCGCGCCTCCTCCTCGTCACCGGCCTTTCGGGCGCAGGCAAATCGACCGTGCTCCGGGTGCTCGAGGATTTGGGGTGGGAGGTCGTTGACAATCTGCCGCTGTCGCTGCTCGAACCGCTGATCGAGGCCCCGGTCAAATCGAGTGAGGCGGCGCGACCGATCGCGGTTGGCATCGACAGCCGTAGTCGCGGCTTCAAGCCCGCTCGGCTCGTCAAGCGGATCAAGGAACTGCGCGAGTCCGGTGGCCGCGACATCCAGACCCTGTTTCTTGACTGCGCCGGCGCCGAACTCGAGCGCCGCTTCTCCGAAACCCGCCGTCGCCATCCGCTCGCCGAAGATCGTCCCGCTGCCGACGGCATCGCGCGCGAGCGCGAAATGATGGAATCGCTGCGCCGCTGGGCCGAGCATGTGGTCGACACGACCAATTACAGCAGCAATGATCTGCAGCAGGAGATCCGCCACCGCTTTGCCGATACAGGCGACGACGAGCCTTCGCTGACGGTGATGAGTTTCGGCTTCGCGCGCGGACTGCCACGCAATGCCGATCTGGTGTTCGACATGCGATATCTGCGCAACCCCCACTGGGATGCCAAGCTGCGCCCCGGCACGGGCCTCGATGCCGATGTCTCCGCCTATGTCGCGGCCGACCCCGCCTACGAGACGACAGTGACGCAGATTGAAACCCTGCTGCTCACGCTGCTGCCGCGCTATCGCGCCGAAGGCAAAAGCTATGTCACCATTGCTTTCGGTTGCACCGGCGGACGGCACCGCTCGGTGCATGTCGCAGAGCGCGTCGCCCGGACGCTGCGCGCGGCCGGTCACGCGCCCAACCTCCTCCATCGCAACCTTGACTCGGCCCCGCAAGATGGGCTTGAGGGCAAGCCCCCAACCGCATCCGGCGGTAAAGCATAAGGGTCCCCGACTGCATGCCTAGCGATAAAGCATTGCCGCTCATCGGAATGGTTCTCGTGACGCACGGCCGCCTCGCCGAAGAGATGGTCACCGCGATGGAGCATGTCGTCGGCCCGCAGCGCGCGGTGGCGACGGTGTGCATCGGCCCCAATGACAATATGGAGATGCGGCGGCAGGAAATCGCCGAGGCGATCCGTGCGGTCGACGGCGGCCGCGGCGTCATCATGCTCACCGACCTGTTCGGCGGCACCCCATCGAATCTCGCGATCAGCCTTCTCGAAGCCGGACGGACCGAGGTCATTGCAGGCGTCAACCTGCCGATGTTGATCCGGCTGGAAAGTGCGCGCAAAACGATGGACCTTCGCCCGGCGGTCATCGCGGCACGCGAGGCGGGGCAGAAATATATATCGGTCGCGTCGGAAATGCTGGGAGTGGGCCTTTGAGCGAATTGTCGGAGACCGTCGAAATCACCAACCAGCGCGGTCTTCACGCGCGCGCCAGCGCCAAGTTCGTTACCTTCGTCAGCCGTCTGCCCGAAAGCGTGACCGTTGAGGTCGAAAAGGGCGGCAACCGCGTCAATGGCACCTCGATCATGGGTCTGATGATGCTTGGTGCGGCAAAAGGAGATTCGATCACCATCCACACGAAGGGGGACGGCGCCGACGCGGCGCTGCTCAAGCTCGTCGGGTTGGTCAAGGACAGCTTCGGCGAGGATTGACCCATGGCGACCGGTCGCCGTTCCCGAATCGAAAGCCTTTCCAACCCGCTGGTCAAGCGGATGCGGCTGCTGCGCGAGAAGCGTCACCGCCGGGCCGAGGGATTGTTCCTGGCAGAGGGGCTACGCATTGCGACCGAGGCGCGCGAGGCCGGAGTGTCGCCGCAATGGCTGTTTCTTGCCGATGATGGCGCGGCGGCGCATCCGCTCGCCAAAGCGCTTGTCGAAGCGACGCTCGCAAGCGGCGGCGAGGTGATCGACACGACGCCTGCGATCCTCTCGAAATTGTCGGGCAAGGATAATCCGCAGACGGTGGTAGGCATCTACGCGGAGCCCGAGACCCGCCTTGCCGACCTCGACCGGACCGCTGCCCCGATCTGGCTCGTCGCCGAGCGGCTGCGCGACCCGGGCAACCTTGGCACGATGCTGCGAACCGGCGATGCGGTCGGCGCCGGCGGGCTGATCCTGCTTGACGAGTCGACCGACCCCTATGCGGTCGAGGCGGTGCGCGCGAGCATGGGAGCCATTTTCACCCAGCGGCTCGCGCAGGCGCGCTGGGACGATTTCCTCGCCTGGCTGCGCGCAGGTCCGGGCGAACTGGTCGCGACGTGGCTGGGCGGCGACACGAAGGATTACCAGGAAGTGCGCTATACCGCGCCGACCTTCATCCTGATCGGCAATGAATCGCAGGGGCTGCCCGAAGCCTATGCTGCGGCCGCCGACGTGCGTGTGAAAATGCCGATGATGGGGAAGGCCGACAGTCTCAACGCCGCGGTCGCGGGCGCGGTGATGGCTTATGAAGTGCTGAACCAGAGGCGACGCTGACGTTCAGGGCGCAGACATTCTCCGCCGCCTAGGAACCTCGCCCCCTTGAAGCCGTTCGAGGGGGACGAAGATGAAAGGCCGTTCGATGATCCGCTGTCTGCCGTTGCTTGCCCTGCCCATCGGCCTCGCGGCGTGCACCGCCATTCCCCCGCAGGCGCCCGGCACCCAGCCCGCCGCCTATATGGCGCTCGGCACCGAGCCTGGCTGGACGCTTGAGATCACGCCCGGGCTCCTCAACTATACGGGCGATTATGGCGACACCAAGATCTTGGAGCCGAACCCCGGCGCCCGGCCAAGCTTCAATGGCGAGCGCTATGCCGGCAAACGGCTGGCAGTCGAGGTCGCTCACGTCGAATGCAGTGACGGAATGAGCGACCGGCGCTACCGCGACACGGTAACGGTCACCGCCGACGGCAAAACGGTGAAAGGATGCGGCGGCGGCATCCTCGCGCCCGAAGCTCTCTCCGGAACCAACTGGATCTTCGTGTCAATCGGCGGCGTGCCCGTGGCGGGCGACCGTCCGGCCACGCTCGCCTTCGACGAAAGAAAGCTGAGCGGCAGCGCCGGCTGCAACCGCTTCTCGGGGAGCTACGCGAGCGACGGCAAGACGCTGAGGGCCGGCCCGCTGATGGCGACCAAGATGGCGTGCCCCGGGGCGGCCATGACGCAGGAAACCGTCTTCTTCGCGCTGATCGAAGGGCCGGCGAGGATCGACTTCCCGTCGGACGGGACGCTGGTACTGACCGGCGCCGAGGGTCGGACCGCAGTGCTCAAGAGGGCGAACTGAAACGCCTTACTCCCCGTCATTGACCGCGCTCGGCGCAGCCGAAAGCTTGGCGAGCGGCCTCGCCGCCTGCTCGGCGACCGGCAAGACCGGGATCTCCTTCCCGCCCGTTTCGACGTCGAGCGCTTCGAAGCGCTTCGCCTGTGTGAGCACCTGCGATTCAAAGCTACCGATGAACGCGTTATAGGCGCCCGTCGCTTGATCGAGGTTCTTGCCAACGCGGGCGATATGGGCACCCATCGTCGCCATCCGTGCGTAAAGTTCCTTGCCAAGCGCCGCGATTTCGCGCGCCTGGCCTGCAAGCTTTTCTTGTCGCCACACCGCGGCCACCGTGCGCGCGATCGCGATGAGGTTGGTCGGAGTAGCGAGCAGCACCTTGCGCTCAAACGCATAGTCCCAAAGGTCAGCGTCGTGATCGAGCGCTGCGGCGAGGAAATGCTCACCAGGGACGAACATCACAACATAATCAGGCGTGTCGTCGAACTGGTTCCAATAGGCTTTGGCACCAAGAGCGTTCACATGCGCCTTCATCGCGGCGGCATGTGCCGCGAGATGCGCCGCCTTTTCACTTTCATCGACCGCCCCGAACGCATCCTGATAGGCGTTGAGCGAGACTTTCGCATCGATGACAAGGCTCTGTCCGCCCGGCACCTTGACCACGACGTCGGGGCGCAGCCGTCCGCCGTCGCCGTCGGTCACGCTGACCTCGGTCTGGAAATCCGCATGTTCTGACAGGCCGCAGCTTTCGAGCACATTGCGCAGCTGCTGCTCGCCCCAGCGCCCACGCGCCTTGGGGGCATTGCGCAGCGCGTTCACGAGCTTGGCCGCCTCGCTGGACACACGTTCGGTCCCCTCGCGCATCGCGGCGATCTGGCCGTGGAGCAAACCGAAGGCATCGCGTCGGTCTGCCTCGACCTTGTTCACGGCTTCCTCGTAGCGGGCAAGCCGCTCATGGACTGGCTGGAGCAGCGACTTTAGCGTGTGGCCCGCACTTTCCTCGCTTTGCCGGAAGCGCTGATCGGCGCGTTCGAGGAATGCTTTTTGCGCCTCGCTGAGCATTACCTGCCCCACTTCGCGGAATTGCGCGGTCAGTGCCGCCTGCGCATCCCTCAGCTGGGCAATCTGCGCGTCATGGGCGGCATCGCGGGCTTTCTGCTCTGCGAGAAGTGCCGAAAGCTGAAGGTCGGCAGCCTTGCGCGCCTCGGCCTCCGCCGCGAGGTCGGTCACCGCCGCCTTGAACCGCTCGGCAAGCCCGTCGCGCTCGGCCTTGAGCCCGGCCGTCTGACGCGCTGCAAAAAGCCAACCGATAAGCGCACCAACGGCGAGGGCGACGAGGGCGGGGAGCAGCGAGGCAAGGTTCATGCGCAGAACATAGAATGAACGTCGGGGGCTTGGCTAGGGTTAAATGGAAAGGCGCAGGCTTGTGACCCCTGCCCGGGAGGAGGGGTCCATCGATGGGGCAGGAAAAACAGGCCGGAGATCAGGCACCCGGTGACGCGCGCGATACGGGATAAACGGTTACGCCCCGCACCCCGAAGGCGTCACGGCAGTCAGAAGGGAACAGGGGGGTGGGCGTGGCCGAACCAGGTTTCTGCATCGGCGCGCGAAAACTCTTGCATCTGCAAATCGCTCGCATTAGCGGCCACGCGAAGAGGAGATGAGAATGAATCGCAAATTGGTCCTTTCTGCGCTTGCGGGCACCGCGCTCTCCTCGACCGCTTATGCGCAGGATCGCGCAGCAGCGATGGCCGAAGCTGATGCGGACAGCATCGTCGTCACCGCGGCGCGCTCGATCCTTCCCGCCAATGCACTCCCGCTGACGGTCGACGTCATCGACAAGGAAACACTCGACCAGCAGATCGCCATTTCGGGATCTGTTACCGACGCCGTTGCGACGCTTGTCCCGAGCTTCTCCCCGACGCGGCAGAAATTGTCGGGCGCCGGCGAGACGCTGCGCGGGCGGTCGCCGCTCTATGCGATCAACGGCATCCCGCAATCGACCCCGCTGCGTGACGGCAGCCGCGACGGCTTCACGATCGACGGTTTCTTCATCGACCGGGTCGAGGTCATTTTCGGGTCGAACGCGCTGCAGGGGATCGGCGGCACTGGCGGCATCGTCAACCAGGTCACCGTTGGCGCTCCGACCGTCGATGGCGTATCGGGCCGCGCACTGTTGCAGGGAACGGCTGACAATGAGTTCTCGGACGCCGGCATGGGCGGAAAGGTCGCAGGCCTGGTCCAGTACAAGGCGGGCCGCTTCGACGCGTCGGTTGGCGCAGCATATGAGCTACGCGGGCTGTTCCGCGACGGCGAGGGCCGCCCGGTCGGTATCAACCTGACGCAGGGCGAGACGATGGATTCGAAGGCGCTGTCGCTCTTCGGCCGCTTTGGCTATGCGGTGAACGACACGATGCGGCTCGACCTGATCGCGAGCCGTTTCGAGCTCGAAGGCGACGGCGATTACGCTCCCGTGGCAGGCAATAAGCTTGGCGGACTGCCGACGAGCGCGGAGCCCGGCGTCCCGCCCGGCATCCCGGCGACCAACCGCACCGAAAGCGTCGCTCTGTCGCTCACCGACACCGACCTTGGCGGCGGCAATTTCATCAGCCAGGTCTTCTGGAACCGGAGCCGCGATACATTCGGTGGTGAGCCCGCGCCGATCGCGAGTTTCCAGGACCCGGCGATTGCGCCGGTCGGCACATTGTTCGATCAGTCCCAGAATCGCAGCCGCAAGATCGGCGGCAAACTCAGCTATGAGCGCGCCGTGCCGGGCCTCGAGGCGCTGACACTGATCGCAGGCTTTGACGCCCTTTGGGACACGACCGAGCAAAGGCTGATCGCAACCGGTCGAACCTGGGTGCCGCCGAGCGAATTTCGCAGCCTTGCCCCCTTCGGCCAGGCCAATCTCAAGCTGCTGGACGGCGCGCTGCGGCTCGCAGGCGGGGCGCGCTATGAGAATGTGAAGATCAAGATTGGCGATTACCACACGCTCGCCGCGAACACATTCGTCGCCTGCCCCGCCCCCCCAGCGGTGCCGAGCGGGCCCTGCGGCCTTTCCACCTACGGAGGCGTCGATGTCGCAGGCGGAAGTCCGACCTTTGACGACGTGCTGCTCAATGGCGGCGTCATCGTCGAACCGGTCGCAGGCATTCGAGCCTATGCGAGCTACGCCGAGGGCTATACGGTTCCCGACATCGGCCGCATCACCCGCGCGGTGAAGGATGCAGGGGTCGACATCGACAACTACCTCGACATCGCACCGATCGTTTCCAACAATCGCGAGATCGGGGTGGAGGTGAAGCGCGGACCGCTCGACGCCAGCGCAACCTATTTCTGGTCCACCAGCACCAAGGGACAGCTTTTGATCGCCCGGCCCGATGGCATCTTCGACGTCGTGCGCCAGCGCGTCGAGATCGAGGGGCTCGAGCTTAACCTTGCCGTCAAGCTGCCGATCGACGGACTGACCGTCTCGGGGGGCTATGCCCATATCAAGGGCCGCTTCGACGAGGATCAGGACGGCGTGGTCGATACCGATCTCGACGGCGCAAACATTTCGCCCGACCGGCTCAACCTCGCCGCGGCCTACGCAAAGGGGCCGCTGTCGGCGCGGGTGCAAACCCAATTTTATCTGTCGCGCCGCTTCCGCGGGCCGAACCGCGACCCACGCAATGACTTCGAAGGCTATACCCTCACCGACGCCTTCGCCCGCTATCAGACCGGGATCGGTGGCATCAGCCTGGCGGTGCAGAATCTCTTCGACAAGCAATATATCAGCTACGCGAGCGACACGCAGCGCCCGACCGACAATTTCTTCAATTTTGCGGGACGTGGACGCACCTTCACTCTTGGCTGGGACTACCGCTTCTAGATGATAAGGCTGCTCGATACGCTGCACCGCTGGACGGGGGGGCTGATCGGCCTCGTGCTCGCGCTGCTCGGCCTGTCGGGCACGATCCTGCTGCACAAGGATGCGTGGATCGGCCTCGCGCATGCGGGCGATCCGCTGCGCACCGACCTTGCCAGCGTCAAGGTCGCCACCGAGACGATCATGGCGCTTCCCGGGGGTCCGCAGGGCATCATCTACGCCCGCGACGGGTTTGGTCTTCATCAGGGGCGCTTCCAATTCGGTGAAACAGCAGGCTTTTATGCCGACCAGTCGGGCGAGCTTGTCGCGCGCTGGACGAGCCAGTGGGAGCGGCCCGAGCTCTGGATCTTTGATTTCCACCACCATCTCTTTGCCGGCGACACGGGCGAGTGGGTGATCGGCACGGCGGGGCTGTGCGGCCTTTTCTTCGTGATCTCGGGGCTGATCCTGTGGTGGCAGACACGCAGGACATTCCGCTTTCGCCTGTGGCCGAAGCGGATGAGCCGCCCAGCGATCATCACGCACCACCGCGACCTCGGTGCCATCGCCGCACCGCTCCTGCTCCTGTCGATAGTCACCGGCACGATGATGATCTTCCGCCCTTTCGCGATGGTTGTGGTCGCGCCCTTCGGTCCCGTCGCCGAAACGGTAAAATCGTTGGAGCCACCCAGATACAAGAGCGGGCCGCTCGCCGCGAAGCCTGAGTATGCCGCGATGCTCGCCGAGGCACGGCGGCGCTTTCCCGACGCGGAGTTCCGCATTCTCAGCCTGCCGCGCAAGGCAGGTGAGCCGATCAGCCTGCGGATGCGGCAGCAGGCTGAATGGCTGCCCAACGGACGTACGACCCTGTGGTTCGACGCATCGACGGGCCAGCTTCTTGGTGCGCGCGACGCGCTGACCATGGCGCCGGGAGCGCAGGCCTTCAACAAGGCTTATCCGCTACACGCCGGCAAGGTGGGCGGCCTTCTCTGGCGCCTGGTGCTGACAATCTCGGGTTTGTCGCTGACGATGCTGGGCAGTTTCGCGGTCTGGACCTTCTGGTTCAAGCGGCCGAAACCGGTGAAGCGGGCGATGGAGAGGGCGGCGCTGGCTTCGACATAGGCGGGTGGCGGGAGTGGGAGGCAGCCAACGATCGCTGGGACCCAAGCGCCCGGGTGCGGCGAGCCTCATAAATATCCAGCAGCCCGTGCGAGCCGGACGATGGGTACTGGCTGAATAGGAACTGCCGCCCGGCTTGAACGCGTTCCCCAGGGGATAAGCGGGAGGCTCAGATATCCGGCGAAGACCGCCCAGCGCGCACCGCCGCCAGCCCGCCGGCACCAAGCGGACAAAGCCAAGCGACGCCGCGGCCGCAAGACCTAGGCGGACATTTGCTAGCCCGACCCATCGCCAGGGCTCTGAGCCCGTCATCGACGCCATGTAATCGGCCGCGGGCGCCCTCGCCGCTTTCCTATTTCCCTCGCGCGCCTATATCCTCTCCAGCCCATGACCCGCGCCCGCGTCCTCCTTCTCACCGCCGCCCTCGGTCCCCTTGACTATCGCGTCCCGCAAGGGAGCGAAGCACCGCTCGGCAGCGTCGTCGTCGCACCGCTGGGACCCCGGCGGATGGGCGGCGTTATATGGGAGGATGAAAGTTTCGGCGCGCCCGAGCCGGTCGGCGATAATCGCCTCCGAAATCTCTACGAGATTGTGCCAGTCCCCCCAGTGCCCGCACCCTTGCGGAGACTCGTCGAATGGACGAGCGATTATTATCTTGCCCCGCCCGGCGCGGTGCTGCGCATGGTTCTGCCCGGCGCCGCCTTCGCCGACGCGCGGCGCCCGATCATCGAATATCGAGCGACCGGCGAGCGGCCAGCGCGAATGACCCCGCAGCGCACCGTCGCGCTCGAAAAAATCGGCACGCGGCAGGGGTTGGTCCGCGAACTTGCGTCGCTCGCTGAAGTCAGCGAGGCGGTGATCCGCGGGCTGGTGCAGGCAGGCGCGCTCGAGGCTGTGAGCGTGGCGGCCGACGCGCCATATCCCGAACCCGACCCCGGCTATGGGCCGCCGGATCTTTCTGCCCAGCAGGCCGCGGCGGCGGGAGAGCTCCGCGACGCCGTGGCCGCCGAAACCTTTGAAACCTTGCTTCTCGACGGCGTCACCGGGTCAGGCAAGACCGAAGTATATATGGAAGCGATCGCCGCCGCGATCGAAGCAGGGAAGCAGGCGCTCGTCCTTCTCCCCGAGATCGCGCTGACCGAGCCGATGCTGACGCGATTTGCCGCCCGATTCGGCTGCGAGCCTGTCGCCTGGCACTCCGGACTGCGCTCGACCGAACGCCGCCGCGCGTGGCATGCCATATCTCGCGGCGAGGCGAAAATCGTGGTTGGGGCTCGCTCGGCTCTCTTCCTCCCCTACGCCCGCCTCGGCCTGATCGCCGTCGACGAAGCGCATGAGACGAGCTTCAAGCAGGAAGATGGCGTTCATTATCATGCGCGCGATGTCGCGGTGATGCGCGGGCATTTCGAGGGCTTGCCAGTGATCCTTGCGAGCGCAACCCCGGCGCTTGAGAGCCTCGCGCAGGTCGAAGCGGGCCGCTACCGCCACATCATCCTCCCGGCACGCTACGGCGGCGCAACGCTGCCCGACCTCGCGGCCATCGACATGCGGAAGGACCCGCCCGATCGGGGCCGCTGGCTCGCTCCGCCCCTCGTCGAGGCTCTCGCCGACCGGCTCCACAAGGGCGAACAAAGCCTCTTGTTCCTCAATCGCCGCGGCTTTGCGCCGCTCACACTCTGCCGGACGTGCGGGCACCGCATCCAGTGCCCCAATTGCACCGCGTGGATGGTGGAGCATCGCCTCGTTCACCGCCTCGCCTGCCACCATTGCGGGCATGTCATGCCGCCCCCGCGGCTATGTCCCGAGTGCGAGGACGAGGACAGTCTCGTCGCCTGCGGCCCGGGAGTCGAGCGCGTTGCCGACGAGGTGGCGCTGCGCTTTCCCGAAGCACGCACCGCGATCGTCACGTCGGACACGCTCTGGTCTCCGGCGAAGGCCGCCGAGTTCGTCGACAATGTCGAAGCGGGGCTGGTTGACATCATCATCGGCACGCAGCTCGTCACCAAAGGTTATCATTTCCCCAATCTGACGCTCGTGGGAGTAGTCGATGCCGACCTGGGGCTCGACGGCGGGGATCTTCGCGCCTCCGAGCGAACCTTTCAGCAGATTGCGCAGGTCGCGGGGCGGGCTGGACGGGGGGTCAAGCCCGGTGAGGTACTGATCCAGACGCGCGTGCCCGACGCGCCCGTCATGGCGGCGCTCGTCGCCAACGATCGCGAAGGCTTCTATGCCGCCGAGGCAGCTTCGCGCCGGCACGCAGGAGCGCCGCCCTACGGCCGCTTTGCTGCCCTCGTCATTTCGTCGGAGGATATCGAGGTCGCGCGCGGTGTTGCGCAGCGGCTGGGGCAAAAGGCGCCAGCCGCCGACGGACTCGCCATCTATGGCCCGGCCCCGGCTCCCCTCGCCATGCTCCGCGGCCGCCACCGCTTCCGCCTCCTTCTCCACGCCCCGCGCAGCTTCGACCTGCAGGGCACGATCCGCGACTGGGTGGCGCGCGTCGACTGGCCGGCAAAGGCGCGGCTGGCGATCGACGTTGATCCCTACAGCTTCGTTTGAACCCAAGGACTTGAAGGCGCCGGAGTGACCGCTATGCTGTGCCTTTGAGGAACCATAAGGGGGAAAAGAGTGGCGGGGACAGCATGGAAGCGGGGAGCTGCGCGGCTTCTCGGCGCGGTGGCGGCGATGCTGGCGGTGCTGGTGGGCCCGACCGCGCGAGCAGAATGGTGGGAAGCGACGACCTCGCACTTCGTCGTCTATTCGGAAAGCAGTCAGCGCGATGCGGAGAAGTTCGCGGTCCTGCTCGAGCGCTTCGACAATGCACTGCGCACGCTTCAGGGCATGCCGGTTCCCGGCCCTGAAATCGGCGCGGCGAACCGCGTGAAGGTGTACCGATCCGGTGACACCGACAATGTTGCGGTCTTTGCGCGGGCGCCGGGATCGGGCATCGCGGGTTTCTATATCCCGCGCGCAGGCAATCCGGTCGCCTTCGTCCCGGCCCGCGAACGCATCGCGACGAGCAAGGGCATCGAACAGGGTCCGCGCCTCGACATCAAGACGGTGCTGCTCCACGAATATACGCACCATTTCATGCTCTCGAATTTCAGCACCGCCTATCCGCACTGGTATACGGAGGGCGTCGCCGAACTCTACAGCACGATCCGTTTCATGGACGACGGCAGCTTTCACGTCGGCGACGTCCCGCAGGCTCGCGGCGCCGCGCTCGACTATCTGCCCGACGTCCCGCTCGTGCGTCTATTTGACAGCAAGGCGACGCTGAGCGGCACGCAGCATTTTCAATCCTACACCTTCGGCTGGCTCCTCTCGCACTATCTGAACTTTGCCCCCGGGCGGAAGGGACAGCTTGTCGCTTATCTCAAGGCGCTCAACAGCGGCGAGGACAGCCTGACTGCCGCGAAGCGTATCTTCGGCGACCTTGAGGCGCTGCAAAAAGAGGTGCGCCGTTACAAGCGCGGCCCGTTCCTCGGCTATGATGTGAAGCCAGGCGATTACGTCGAACCCAAGGTGGCGATCCGCCGGCTGACCTTGGCGGAAGAAGCACTGATCCGTCATCATATGCGATCACAGCGCGGGGTCGACCCCAAGGAGGCGCGCGATGTCGCGGGCGACATGAGGGGCAAGGACGCGCTCTATTCCGACAGCCTGTCGGCGCAGCTCTGGGTCGGCCAGGCACAGCTCGACGCGCGCAACTGGGACGCTGCCGAGGCAGCGGCAGACCGGGCGATCAAGATCGACCCTGAATCGTCGGCCGCTTATCTCCTCAAGGCCCAGGTCTCCATGGGCAGAGGCAAGACCGACAAGAAGTCCTATGCCGAGGCGCGGCCCTATTACATCAAGGCACGTCACCTTGACCAACTCGATCCCCGCCCCGCGATCGGCTATTATATGTCGTTCCGCCAAGCCGGAGAGCCGATCCCGGCACCGGCCATCACGGCGCTCGAACAAGTCTATCCGGAAGCATCTTTCGATCCGCAATATCGCCTGCTCATGACCCGCCAGCTGCTCGAGGACAGCAAGGGCGACCTTGCCCGCGCGGTCATCGCGCAGATCGCCTTTTGGGGTCATAGAGGCGAGGATGAAAATTTGCCCCTCGAGGTGGTGAAGGCCATCGACGAGGGAAACCTCGATGACGCGCGGGCCAAGATGGCCCAAATCTTCAAGAAATTGGAAGACGAGCGCAATAAATAGGGCTGACCTGGCAGACCAAACTTTACAGCGCTCGCGCGGCGGTTAGACCTCGGGCATGATCCGCTCCGTCTCGCGCCGCGCGCTTTCGCTCCTTGCCCCCGTCATCGCCCTGACACTCGCCGCCCCGGGTCCTGCGCAAGCTGACCCAGCGTCCCGCGCGGTGCCTGTCGTTACGGCCGAGGATCTTGGCAGCGATGCGGGCGGCCGGCTGCTCGTCTTTGCGCAGCGGATCGAGCCCGATACGAAGCCGCAGGAAAAGGTCGATACCTCGCCTTTCGATCCCGCCGGCACCGCGGTCGCCGCGCTCGAGGTCCGGCGACTCGCGCCTGGTGCGGCCGCCCTCGTCGGCACCGAAGTCGACGCCTTTCCCACCGCCTGGTCGAAGCTTCCGCCCGGAACCTACCGGTTGCAGGCGGTGCTCGATCGCAACCACGACTATAATTACGCGGGGCGCGGTCCCGGCGACCTTGTTTCCGCCGTCGTCGAGGCGGCGCTTCCCGGCCCGGTTCCGGTGCTGACGCTTGCCACCGAAATTCCCGCGCGCGATTTTGCCGCACGGCTCGCGTCGCTACCGCCGGAGACGCGCGCCGAGGTCGAGGAAGGATTGAAGAGCGTCGAGGCTCTCGACATTCCCTCGAAGCTGATGAGCGACTTTTCGGGCCGGGCGACGTCGATCAAGGGCTGGGTTGCCCTTCCCCCCGGCTATCGGGAGGGAGCGGAGACCTATCCCACTGCCTATTCGGACGGCGGTTTCGGTAGCACCCTCGACAGCGCGAAGATGAACGCCGCGGGCGTCGCGGCGGCGATGGCGAAGGGCGAGATGCCCCCGATGATCTGGGTCATTCTCGACCATCATATCGCAACCGGCACGCATGAGTTCGCCGATTCGGTAAACAATGGCCCGTGGGGTGCCGCGCTGACGAGCGAGGCGATTCCTGCGCTCGAGGCGAAATACCGGATGGACGCGCGCGCCTCGGGCCGCTTCCTCAACGGCCATAGCTCGGGCGGCTGGTCGACGCTCTGGCTGCAGGTCGCCTACCCCAAGATCTTCGGCGGCACCTGGCCGACCGCGCCTGACGCAAGCGACTTCCACGACTTTACCAATATCGACATCTACGCCGCGAATGCCAACGCCTATACGGGCGCCGACGGCCGGGATTATCCCCTGATCCGCGACAAGGGCAAGGTGATCGCGACGCTCAGGCAGTTTGCCCAGCTCGAAGCTGTGCTCGGCGCGTACGGCGGCCAGTTCGCAAGCTTTGACTGGGTTTTCTCGCCGCGTTGCCCCGACGGACGCCCCTGCCCGCTGTTCGACCGCGCGACCGGCGTGATCGATCCCGCGGTCGCCGCTTATTGGCGCGAGAATTATGACATCGCGCATATTGTCGAACGCGATTGGGAGCGGCTCCGCCCCGATCTCGATGGAAAAATCCACCTCATCGTCGGCGACGCCGACACCTTCTACCTCGACGGGCCGGCCCGCCGGCTCAAGGCGGTGCTCGACCGGCTCGGCGCGAGATCATCGTTCCGCTTCGTCCCTGGCCGCACCCATTTCGACCTATATACCGAGGGTGACGACCGGATGGGGCTCTTAAAGACCATAGCGAAGGAGATGTATGCAGTGGCGCGGCCGTCGGGGACAGGGGCGCCCTGATCCGAAGCGGTTCCAGATGCGCTTGCCCAATATTGACCGCCGCCTTGGCGCCGAAGCGAAATGCCGCGCTTCGAAAGCATGGACCAAACGAATTTGGAACGACTTTTCATCGCACTCAATAATCCGGCTCGTCGCCGCCCAGCACCTTTTCCGCCTGCCCGGCGAGCCATGCCATTGCCGCCGCCCAGGGCTGATGCCCGTGGCTGATCCGCGCGACGCCGAGCCCGGCAAGTTCCTTGTGCGTCGGGCCGGCCTTGCTGCGCAAGATGTTCACCGGAAGCGGTGAGCCTTCGCAGATCGCGCCGATGCACTTCGCATCGGCGAGGAAGGGGACGAATAGACCGCTCGCCCCTGCATCGGCATAGGCGCGTGCGCGCTCGAGCGTCGCGGCAACCAGCGCCTCCCCCTCCTTCGCCGCATCAGCCCCGCGGAACATGTCGCAGCGCGCATTGACAAACAGCCCGGTGTCGGCGGCCGCGCGGTAGCGCGCGGCCGCCTCGCCGAGCGGCAGCAACGCGTTCGTGCCGGGCAGCCGGTCTTCCATATTGACCCCCGCCGCGCCCGCAGCGCGCGCACGGCCGATCGATACGCCCACCGCGGCCGGGTCGGCGCCGTAGCCCGACTCCATGTCGATGGTGACGGGCAGGTTGGTAACCGACAATATGCGCGCGAGATTTTCGAACACATCCTCGACCGGGAAGTCCTCCCCGTCCGCGCGCCCCTGCGCGCCTGCGACGCCGAAGCTGCCTGTCGCAATGGCTTTCGCGCCCGCGGCCGTAACCGCCTTTGCGCTTCCCGCATCCCAGATGTTGACGAGGATCAGCGGATCGCCCGGCGCGTGGAGCGCGCGGAACTCGGCAATCTTGTCGGTCATTTCATTTCCCTTTTCAAAAGCTCTTCCTTGATTTCGAGCCCATAGGCGTAACCGCCGAGGGATCCATCGCTGCGCACCACGCGGTGACAGGGGATGAGCACCGCGACATTGTTCGCGCCATTGGCACTCCCCGCCGCGCGCACGGCGCCGGGTTTACCTACCGCAGCAGCGATGTCCGCATAGCTGCGCGTCTCGCCCGCCGGGATTTTCCGAAGCTCGCGCCACACCGCTTCCTGGAAGGCGGTGCCCTTTACGTCGAGTGGGATATGGTCGAAGCCCCGCGCGGGCGTTTCGACCGCGTCGATGACCTCCTTCAGCAGCGCTTCGAATTCAGCGCCCCCCTCGACCAGCGTTGCGGCGGGAAAGCGGCGCTCGAGCGCGTCGTGCCCCTCGGCGAACGACAAGCGGCACACGCCCTTGTCGGTCGCCGCGACGAGCATGTCACCGAGGCTCGTCGGAACAACCCCAAAATGGATCGTTGCACCTTTTCCGCCGTTCACCCAGGCCGATGCCGTCATCCCCATGCGTCCCTCCATCCTGTCATAAAAGCGCGACGGCCCCGAAAAGCCGGCGTCATAGATCGCGTCGGTAACCCGCCCCGCGTCGCTGAGCGCGGCGCGCGCCCGCTCCTCGCGCAGCGCCCGGGCGTAGGCAGCGGGCGACAGGCCTGTCTGGCGGGTAAAGACGCGCTGGAAATGCGTCGCCGAATAGCCTGTGGTCTGCGCGAGATCCGCGAGAGCAAGCGGCTCTTCGCTGTCCTTGATTGCTGTGATCGCTGCGAGGACGGCCGCCTCGTCGCGCCCGACATCGTCGGGCAGGCAGCGTTTGCAGGGGCGCAGCCCCGCGCCGCGCGCGGCGGCGCCATCGGCAAAAAACCTTACGTTCGCGCGCAAGGGTTGGCGCGCGCCGCAGCTCGGACGGCAATAGATGCCGGTCGTCATTACCCCGACGATAAAGCGCCCGTCACACCCCTTGTCCCGGCGCCGCATCGCGGCCCAGCACTCGTCTTCGGTCATCGCGGCGAAGCTCATGGCCTGTCCCTCTCGATCCGCGCGGCGAAACAACCATAAGCGGCGTTATGCGCGTCGATATAGGCGGTGACAGGATCGGCGAACAGGTCGCGGATCGCGCCGTCGGCTTCGCCCGGCCCCGCGAGCCGCGCGGTTCGCAGCATCCCCAGGCGGTCAAAGGCGCGGAGCGAGAGCGTGCGGCCTGCAAAGACCGGCGGCGGCGCATCGCGCCAGTGCGTCGCCACCGCGCCCTGCCGCACATAAATGGCATAGGCGCTGCGGTAGGGCGTCGCGACATCGTGGTGAACATGGTGGAGCAGGATCAGCTCGTCTCCCGCCCTGGCATCCTCGAGGCTGACCCTGCAGGGAAAGCCGCGGTCGCGGTCGGCAGTGACGCGGCGGGCGCCATGTGCCGCGAGCTGGGCCTCGTTCATGGCGAAAAGCGGCGCAAAGGGCTCGGGGTCGAGGCCGGTAACGGTGTAGGTCATAGGATTGTCCTTTCGTTGCGCTGGCGCCGTTCTGCCATGCAGCACCGCCCCCGCGCGTCCCGAAGCTTGCGTTCAAAGCGCGCCTCTCTAATCTGGCCCGCCATGACCCGCCTCATTGCGCTCTTCCTCGCCCTCTTCGCCTCCATCCTCCCGGCACATGCTGCCGACGATATCGCGGCGGTCTCGCGCAGCGTCGTGCGCGTCGTCACCGTCGCGATGGTCGAGGGAGAGGTCGTCGGGTTCGGCCACGGCAGCGGCATCGCCATCACCCCGACGCGCATCCTGACCAATGCGCATGTCGTCGAGTCGGCCGCTAAATATCCGCAGAATGTCGCGCTCGGCGTCGTCCCGTCGGAAGGTCAGAAGAGCTATGCCGGCAAGCTGATCGCGATCGACACCCGGCGTGATCTTGCACTGATCCAGATTACCGAGGGCCGCCTGCCGGCGGCTGCGATCTATACGGGCCCGCTCGATTCGGGCGCCGATGTCGTTGCATTGGGATATCCTGGAAACGTCGATCTCGCCACCGCGCGCAGCGCCGCCGATTATATAACGCCGCGCACACCCGTGCGCAGCGAGGGCAATCTGTCGAACACGCAGAGCGTCGACGGCATCGCGACGCTCGTCCACACCGCGAAAATCTCGCGCGGCAATTCGGGCGGGCCGCTCGTCGACCAGTGCGGCCGCGTCGTGGGTATCAATACGTTCATCACCAGGGCCGACGATGGCGATTCGCCTTTCGCTTTTGCCATATCGGTGCGCGAGATCGCACGCTTCCTCGCTGACGCGCAGCAGACATACGCCAGCGTCGGTACTCCATGCCTTTCAATGGCTGAAGCATCCGAGCGCGATCGCGCCCTGTTGGATGCCGAGGCGCGCGCTGCTGCCGAAGCCCGCGCCGCGAAAGCAGCGGCGGCGCAGCTCGAACGCCAACTTCGCCTGCAGCGCGCCAATGAAGAGGCGCTTGCCGCACGCGAAAATCGTATCGCGCTCGCCGGCGTGCTGTTCGTCCTTGGCGCGCTGGGCGCTGGTGCTGGCTTCCTCTTTTACAACCAGCAGAAGCTTCGCGAGGCGAAGATCGCTGGCGGCGGAGGCGCCGCCCTGATCCTCCTCGCGGCCATCCTCTTCGTGACCCGTCCCGACGCCCACGGCACCATCGCCGAAGAGGTGGCGGCAGATGAGGATGATGCGCCTGCGGTTCCGGCGCTGGCCGAGGGCAGTTTTCTCTGCACGATCGAGCCCAACCGCAGCCGCATCACCGTTTCTGCAACCGATGACGTTCCGGTCACGCTCGGCAAGGGCGGCTGCGTGAACCAGCGCACCCAATATACGCAGGGCGCCGACGGGCGCTGGCAGCGCATTCTCGTCCCCAATGAAGAAGCAACAGTCACCATCGCCTCGATCGATACCGCGGGGCACGACTATCGCGTGGAGCGGTATCTGCTCGACGCCGAGACCATGGCCAAGGCGCGAGAAATTCGGTCGGGCGCGATGATCAAGGGCTGCACTGCCGACCCCGACGCGCTCGCCGCCTTCGCCGCGCAGCAGGAAGCGATCCGGAACGCCTTGCCTACGACCCCCAACGAGCGCCTGGTCTACGACTGCCAGAGGCTCGCCGGCCCGGCGGCGAAACAGGGAGCGGCCGGGGAATAGCCCTCGCCTTTACCCTCCGCATGCCTTGAACAGCATCAGCGTCCTCTCGCGCGCCAGATCGGCGCTCGGCTCATGATAATCCTTGCGGCGGTCGCTGTTGAACCCGTGCCCCGCCTCATAAACGAAGACCTGTGCGGTGGGATGATCCTGGGCGATCAGCGCCTCGACGCCATCCATGGGAATTCCGGCATCATAACGCCCGAAATGCGCGATCGCCGCGCAGCGCGGCGCCTCGTTTGCAAACTGCGTGGGCACCAGGCTTCCATAATAGGCCGATGCAGCCGCGAGGTCGGGGCTGATCTGCGCCATCCGCCATGCGACGGAGCCGCCATAGCAGTAGCCGGTGATGAAAACGGGACCTTTCCCCTTGAGAGCGTCGATGCAGCATTGCGCATCCTTCAGGCTCTGCTCGAACGGGTGAAGCTGGCGCGCGAGTTCGACGGCGCGCTCGAACTGCGGCCCGGAATAATCGCTTTCGAACCCCGGATGCTCGCGATCGAACAGCGCGGGGGAGAGCACCTCATAACCGTCGGCGGCATATTCGTCGCACAGCTCGCGGATATGGTCGGTGACCCCGAAGATTTCCTGGACCAGCACGAGGCCCCCGCGGTGTTCGCCTTCGGGCCATGCATGATAGACAGCGATCTCCGCGCCGTCGTCCATTGTCATGCGGATCATCTCACCCATTGATCGTTCCTTCTTCGCACTGACACTCTTCTGTGCAGGGGGCTCTTCCTTGGGCACCTTTTTGGAGAAAGGACCGCCCTTCGACAAGCAGAGACCGCGCACGGCGCAAGGCGGCAAAGAGCCACGGCTGGAAAGCCGGTGCGATTCATTCGACCCCACCTTGCATTGCAACAAAATCGTTGCTACGCGCGCCGCGACTGTGCAGCGGGGGTCTCTTCGGAGTCCATGAAAATCCGCGCAGCCATCCCCCTCGGGATCGTAGAAAAGGACTTTCGCGCGTGGAGAATTCCGGCGGCATTCAGGGCAACATCACGGCGGGCCTCGCGGGCCGCTATGCCAGCGCGCTGTTCGATCTGGCGCGCGAATCCAACGCCATCGACAGCGTCAAGACGAGCCTCGCGGCGCTGCGTCAGGGTCTCGCCGAGTCGACGGATCTTGCCGCGCTCGCTGCCAGCCCCGTCGTCAGCCGCAGTGACGCCGCGAAGGCGGTGGCCGCGGTCGCAGAGGCGATGCAGCTCGATTCGCTGACGTCCAAGTTTCTGGGCGTGCTCGCCGAGAATCGCCGCCTGGCCGACCTCGCGGGCATGATCGATGCCTTTGACGCGATCGTCGCCGCGCACCGCGGCGAGATGACCGCCAAGGTGACGAGTGCGCATCCGCTCAGCGCCGAGCAGCTGCAGGCGCTCGCTGCCAATCTCAAGACCCGTGTCGGCCACGATGTCAGCATCGCCACGACCGTCGACCCCGCCATCCTCGGCGGCCTCGTCGTCCAGCTGGGCAGCCAGCTGATCGACGGTAGCATCCGTACCCGTCTCAATAGCTTCGCGACTGCGATGAAAGGCTGAATAATGGAAATCCGCGCCGCTGAAATCAGCAAGATCATCAAGGACCAGATCGCCAATTTCGGGACCGACGCCACGGTCAGCGAAATCGGTTCGGTGCTCTCGGTCGGCGACGGCATCGCCCGCGTCCACGGCCTCGACAATGTGCAGGCCGGTGAAATGGTCGAGTTCGCCAATGGCGTGAAGGGCATGGCCCTGAACCTTGAAGCCGACAACGTCGGCATCGTGATCTTCGGCTCGGACGCCGAGATCAAGGAAGGCGACACCGTCAAGCGCACGGGCACGATCGTCGACGTCCCCGTCGGCAAGGGTCTTCTTGGCCGCGTCGTCGATGGCCTCGGCAACCCGATCGACGGCAAGGGTCCGATCCAGGCCGAAAAGCGCATGCGCGTCGAAGTGAAGGCCCCCGGCATCATCCCGCGTACGTCGGTGCACGAACCCGTCCAGACCGGCCTCAAGGCGCTTGACGCGCTCGTCCCCGTCGGCCGCGGCCAGCGCGAGCTGATCATCGGCGACCGCCAAACCGGGAAGACCGCCGTTGCGATCGACACCTTCATCAACCAGAAGGAAGCAAACAAGGGCGACGACGAGAGCAAGAAGCTCTATTGCATCTATGTTGCCGTGGGCCAGAAGCGTTCGACCGTGGCGCAGATCGTTCGTCAGCTCGAAGAGAATGGCGCGATGGAATATTCGATCGTGGTCGCCGCGACCGCGTCGGAGCCTGCGCCGCTCCAGTTCCTTGCACCTTATACCGGCTGCACGATGGGCGAATATTTCCGCGATAACGGCATGCACGCCGTCATCGTTTACGACGACCTGTCGAAGCAGGCGGTCGCCTATCGCCAGATGTCGCTGCTGCTCCGCCGTCCGCCGGGCCGCGAAGCTTATCCGGGCGACGTTTTCTATCTTCACAGCCGCCTCCTTGAGCGTGCCGCGAAGATGAACGAAGACAATGGCTCGGGCTCGCTGACCGCGCTGCCGATCATCGAGACCCAGGCGGGCGACGTGTCGGCCTATATTCCGACCAACGTGATTTCGATCACCGACGGCCAGATCTTCCTCGAGACCAACCTCTTCAACGCGGGTATCCGCCCGGCGATCAACGTCGGCCTGTCGGTGAGCCGCGTCGGCTCGGCCGCGCAGACCAAGGCGATGAAAAAGGTCTCGGGCTCGATCAAGCTCGAGCTCGCCCAGTATCGCGAAATGGAAGCCTTCGCGCAGTTCGGTTCGGACCTCGACGCGTCCACGCAGAAGCTGCTCAACCGCGGCGCGCGTCTGACGCAGCTGTTGAAGCAGCCCCAGTTCCAGCCGATGCCCTTCGAGGAGCAGACCGCTTCGATCTTCGCCGGTACCAATGGCTATCTCGACAATGTCGCCACCGGGGACGTGTCGCGCTACGAGCAGGCGATGCTCGCCTATCTGCGCAGCGACCATCCGCAGGTGCTCAAGGCGATCCGCGACAGCAAGGACCTGGGCGACGATGCCAAGAAGGGCCTGGTCGAGGCACTCGACGCATTCGCCAAGATTTTCGCGTAAAGCCAAGTGACCGTGAGCCCGGCCAGTTGCGCCGGGCTGACGAACAAGAGGGGCCGTAATGGCATCGCTTAAGGAACTCAAAGGGCGCATCGTCTCGGTCAAATCGACCCAGAAGATCACCAAGGCCAAGAAGATGGTCGCCGCAGCAAAGCTGCGCAAGGCGCAGGCCGCAGCCGAGGCCGCGCGTCCCTATGCCGAGCGTCTCGAAGGCGTCGTCGCGAGCCTCGCATCGAAGGTCGGCGCGTCCGATTCGGCGCCGAAGCTCCTCGCGGGCACCGGCAAGAGCGACACCCATCTGCTCGTCGTGCTCAACAGCGACCGCGGCCTCGCAGGCGCGTTCAACTCGAACATCGTCAAGGCTGCGCGCGACAAGGCCCTCGAGCTTCAGGCCGAGGGCAAGAAGGTCCTGTTTTACCTCGTTGGCCGCAAGGGCCGCCCGGTGATCGCGCGCCTCTTCCCTGGGCAGATCATCGAGCAATATGAGACGACCGGCATCCGCGACATCGGATTTGAGCAGGCACACGAGATCTCGGCTAAGGTGATGGAGCTCTACGAAGCCGGCGCCTTCGACGTTGCGCATCTCTTCTACTCGAAGTTCCGCTCCGCGCTGCTCCAGATCGCCACCGGGCAGCAACTGATCCCGGTTCCGCCGCCTGCCGAAGCCCCGACGTCGAGCGGCGCGGCGGTCGAATATGAACCCGACGAGGAAGCGATCCTCGCCGACCTCCTGCCCCGCAACGTTACGATCCAGATCTTCAAGGGCCTCCTTGAAAACGCCGCGTCCGAGCAGGGTGCGTCGATGACCGCTATGGACAATGCGACGCGCAACGCAGGCGAACTGATCAACAAGCTGACGATCGTTTACAACCGCACGCGCCAGGCGGCGATCACCACCGAACTCATCGAAATCATCGCGGGCGCCGAAGCGCTCTAACCGATCAACCCAAGGAAGAAGACCATGGCAACCGCACCTGCCCCTGAGAAGAAGGCTCCCGCCAAGAAGGCGGCCGCGCCCAAGGCCGCCGCGCCGAAGAAGGCCGCTGCGCCCAAGATGGCTGCTCCCGCTGGCACCGCCACGGGCCGAGTCGCGCAGGTCATCGGCGCCGTCGTCGACGTCCAGTTCACCGGCCCGCTGCCGGCGATTCTGAACGCGCTTGAAACCGACAACAATGGCAGCCGCCTCGTCCTCGAAGTCGCGCAGCACCTCGGCGAGAACACCGTGCGCACCATCGCGATGGACGCCACCGACGGCCTGACGCGCGGCCAGCCCGTGACCGACACCGGCGCGCAGATCTCGGTGCCCGTCGGTCCGCAGACGCTCGGCCGCATCCTCAACGTCATCGGCGACCCGATCGATGAGCGCGGTCCTGTCAACAGCGACATGAAGGCGCCGATCCACGCCAAGGCCCCCGAATTCGTCGACCAGTCGACCGAGGCGTCCATTCTCGTCACCGGCATCAAGGTGATCGACCTGATCGCCCCCTATGCCAAGGGCGGCAAGATCGGCCTGTTCGGGGGCGCCGGCGTCGGCAAGACCGTTCTCATCCAGGAACTGATCAACAATATCGCCAAGGGTCACGGCGGCGTCTCGGTGTTCGCGGGCGTCGGTGAACGCACCCGTGAGGGCAATGACCTCTATCACGAGTTCCTCGACGCGGGTGTTATCGCCAAGGACGCCGACGGTAATCCGACCCCCGATGGGTCGAAGGTGGCGCTGGTGTTCGGCCAGATGAACGAACCCCCGGGTGCCCGCGCCCGCGTCGCATTGTCGGGCCTCACCATGGCCGAATATTTCCGCGACCAGGAAGGACAGGACGTTCTGTTCTTCGTCGACAACATCTTCCGCTTCACGCAGGCAGGTTCGGAAGTGTCGGCGCTGCTCGGCCGTATTCCCTCGGCGGTGGGTTACCAGCCCACCCTGTCGACCGACATGGGCGCGCTGCAGGAACGCATTACCTCGACCACCAAGGGTTCGATTACCTCGGTGCAGGCCATTTACGTTCCCGCGGACGACTTGACCGACCCCGCGCCGGCAACCTCCTTCGCGCACCTCGACGCGACGACGACGCTGAGCCGCGCGATTTCGGAGCTTGGCATCTATCCCGCGGTCGACCCGCTCGATTCGACCTCGCGCGTGCTGACGCCCGCCGTCGTTGGTCAGGAGCATTATGAAACCGCCCGCCGCGTTCAGGAGACGCTGCAGAAGTACAAGTCGCTGCAGGACATCATCGCGATCCTCGGTATGGACGAGCTTTCGGAAGAAGATAAGCTGGTCGTGGCGCGCGCGCGCAAGATCCAGCGCTTCCTGTCGCAGCCGTTCCACGTCGCTGAAGTCTTTACCGGCATCCCCGGCAAGTTCGTCGCGATCGAGGACACGGTGAAGTCGTTCAAGGCGGTTGTCGACGGCGAATATGACCACCTGCCCGAAGCCGCCTTCTACATGGTCGGCGGTATCGACGAAGCGGTCGCCAAGGCCGCGAAGCTCGCCGAAGAAGCGTAATCATCGCCCCTCCCTCCTTCGGGAGGGGTCTAAGGACAGATCATGGCCCTGAAGTTCGAACTCGTCACCCCCGCCCGCCTCGAGCGGTCGAGCGATGTCTATATGGTCACTGTGCCGGGCAGCGAGGGTGATTTCTCGGTGCTGGAAGGCCACGCGCCCTTCATGGCGACGCTGCGGAACGGCCCGCTGACCATCTACGTCACCAATGGCGGCGAACCCGAGACGATCGAGGTCGAAGGCGGCTTCGCCGAAGTCAATGAGACGGGGCTGACCGTGCTCGCCGAGCATATCGCAGGCTGACGCCGGCCTCGTCGCACGATTTCAAAGGGGGCCTCGCGGCCCCCTTTTCTTTTTCGGGACGCGAACGAACCCAATTTTCGTTCGTCACGCTGCTGCTTGCTTTCGCGCGGGGGGCTTTTCCGGGAGCCGCGAGGGTTAAGGATTGTCCGCGCAATAACGCCGGGCGCTATTCCAAGGCGCGGCCCATAGGACCATAGTCCCATTCCTCGGCGTTGCTACCGTCCATCCGCGAGATGCGCGCCCTCAGCCTGTCGCCCTCGCGCCAATAGCGGATGCGCTGGGGATAATCATGCGCGGGGTTTGCGAACTCGATCGTCGCGTTGCCCCGGTCGACCATGGGAAACTCTGCTGCCGGTCTCCCGAACGGCTGCGCGAAAAAGACGAGCGTGCCATCATCTTTCTGGATGATCCGCATATGTTCGAAAACCGTCACACGATCATCCCTGCCGATACGCGCCGCCCCGATCATGATGCCGCCGCGCGGCGAGGACCAGAATTCATCGGACCAGCCTCCATCGGAGCCGGCCTGCTCCCACGCGCCGGACATCCAGCCGGGCAGTTCGGACAAGTCGGCGGCGGCAAGCGGCGACGCCGCAAGCAGTGCAGCGAGCCCCAAGACAGTGATTCGCATCGTCATTCCCCTTTTCCGCCCGCCATGTCGGCGGCGGCATTAGGAGAATATCAAAGTTTCCGCCTTATTCACCCTCGTTGATGAGGGTTCGCTTGCGGAAACCGCGGCAATCCCCCGCTTGAGACCAAAGCGAAGCAAGGTGAAACGATGAGTGCATTCGGACGCCGACCGGGAACAGCAGGCCGCCCCGCCTTTGGCGTAGCCAAGCCGATGCAGGGGGGCGCCGTCGGCGGCGGCCAGTTCCCCGCGCTCGACACCGCCCCGGTGGCCGAGCCCCTGTCGAGCCCCCTCGCGCCCGAGCTCGAGGCGATGGATCGGCTGAACCAGCGGTCGAGCGCCGAGGCGATGGAGCCCGAAAAGCTGCAGGGCTTCGAAGCATCGGTTCACAAGATCAAGGAACAGGTGCTGCCGCGCCTGCTGGAACGCGTCGACCCCGAGGCCGCTGCAACGCTGAGCAAGGACGAACTGACCGAGGAATTCCGGCCGATCATCCTCGAAGTGCTCGCCGAGCTGCGCATCACGCTCAATCGCCGCGAACAATTCGCGCTTGAGAAGGTGCTTGTCGACGAACTGCTCGGCTTCGGTCCGCTCGAAGAGCTGCTCGCCGACCCGGACATCAGCGACATCATGGTCAACGGGCCCTATCAGACATATGTCGAGCGCAAGGGCCAGCTCGTCCTCGCGCCCATCCAGTTTCGCGACGAGCAGCATCTGTTCCAGATCGCGCAGCGCATCTGCAACCAGGTTGGCCGCCGCGTCGACCAGACCACCCCGCTCGCCGACGCACGTCTCAAGGACGGCAGCCGTGTCAACGTCATCGTCCCGCCGCTCAGTTTGCGCGGCACCGCCATCTCGATCCGTAAATTCTCGGCCAAGCCGATCACGCTCGACATGCTGTGCCAATGGGGCGCCATGAGCCAGAAGATGTGCACGGCTTTGAAGATCGCGGGCGCCAGCCGCTTCAACATCGTAATCTCGGGCGGTACGGGTTCGGGCAAGACGACGATGCTCAACGCCCTCTCCAAGATGATCGACCCAGGCGAGCGCGTGCTGACGATCGAGGACGCCGCCGAGCTTCGGCTTCAGCAGCCGCACTGGCTGCCGCTTGAAACCCGGCCCGCTAACCTTGAGGGCAATGGCGCCATCCATATGGGTGACCTGGTCAAGAACGCGCTGCGTATGCGCCCGGATCGCATCATCATGGGCGAGGTTCGCGGCGCCGAGTGTTTCGACCTGCTCGCCGCGATGAACACCGGTCACGACGGTTCGATGTGTACGCTCCACTCGAACAGCCCGCGCGAATGTCTTGGCCGTATGGAAAACATGGTTTTGATGGGCGACATCAAGATTCCGAAGGAAGCGATCTCGAAGCAGATCGCCGACTCGGTCGACCTGATCATCCAGATCAAGCGCCTGCGCGATGGCTCGCGCCGCGTCACCAACGTCACCGAGGTGATCGGGATGGAAGGCGACGTGATTGTCACGCAGGAATTGTTCAAGTTCGAATATCTGGACGAAGACAAGGACGGAAAGATCGTCGGCGAATATCGCTCGATGGGCCTGCGCCCCTACACGCTCGAGAAGGCGCGCCAGTTCGGCTTTGACCAGCCCTTCCTCGAGGCCTGTCTCTAAACCGGCGAATCGACCCCGGCGCACGCCAGGGGCGTGATCATCCCGTGTGCAGCCACACAGCGGCGCTCATGAGCGCGACCGCGACCGAGGCGAGCGCGATTCCGCGCCACGGCATGAAGCCGACATTGTCGACGTCGCGGCGGTTGCGGCGGCGCCAATCGGCGATTTCTGCAAGGCCGAACAGCGCAGCAGCGCCGATGCTGACCGACAGCATGGACACTTGCATTGACCCCGCTCCCTTCGCACTATGGCGGCTCCGAAGTGAAGCCGGCACGACCGGTCCACCCAGCCGAAAGGTGCCGATATGCGTCATTTCCCTCATGTTGCAAGTGCCGTCCTGATCGCAGCCTGCGCCGCGGCGAGCATGACCTCGGGCCCTGCCGCGGCGCAGGAAGTGACGGATAGGGGCGACAGCGCGATCGCGGCCGCTGTTGCGGCGCCGACCCGCTCGCCTGCGAACAGGGCGCGCGACGCCTACCGCCACCCGGCCGAAACACTCGCGTTCTTCGGCGTGAAGCCGGGCGACACGATCGTCGAACTATGGCCCGGGGGCGGCTGGTACACCGAGATTCTGGCCCCGCTCGCCAGGGCTGGCGGCGGCACCCTCTATGCGGCGGCCCCCGCAGGGCGGCTCAAGACGATCGAGAGATGGCAGGCGGAGATGAGCGACGTCTACGGCGCGGTCGTGCTCGCTGAATTCCCGCACAAGGACGGGGTAAAGGTACCCGACGGCAGCGCCGACGTCGTGCTGACCTTCCGAAACGTCCACAATTGGCGCTTTTCGGGAAGTGACAACACCGCCGAGGCGTTTCGGCAGATCTTTGCGATGCTGAAACCCGGGGGCACGCTCGGCGTCGTCGATCATCGCCTGCCCGAGACGATGGATTCGGCGCTCGAAGAGAAGAGCGGCTATATGAAGCGCTCCTCGATCGTCGCCTTCGCCGAGGCCGCGGGCTTCCAGCTCGCGGGCGAGAGTGACGTCAACGCGAACCCCAGGGACACACATGATTATCCAGGCGGGGTCTGGACGCTGCCTCCGACGCTGAGCCAGAAGGAGGCCGGCCGCGATACCTACCTCGCAATAGGCGAATCCGATCGCATGACGCTCAAATTTGTAAAGCCCGCAATCTGACACGGCACCAGGAAACGATCGACCCCGCGCTGCTGCTCAGTGCCTACGCGCAAGGGCTGTTCCCGATGGCCGACGGGGCCGACGACCCGTCGGTGCACTGGGTCGAGCCGCGGATGCGCGCCATCCTGCCGCTCGATGGTTTTCGCCTGTCCCGCAGCCTCAAGAAGGTCATTGTCGCCGACCGCTTCCGCGTCACTACCGACGCAGCATTTTCAGACATGCTGGCGCTCTGCGCCGAACCCGCGCCCGACCGCCCGACAACGTGGATCAATCCCGTCATCAAGGCGAGCTACGAGCGCTTGTTCCGCCTCGGTCATGCCCACAGCGTCGAATGCTGGCTGGATGGCGAGCTTGCAGGAGGGCTTTATGGCGTTTCCCTGGGACGCGCCTTCTTCGGCGAATCGATGGTCAGCCGGGCGCGCGATGCCTCGAAGGTCGCGCTCGCGCATCTTGTCGCCCGCTTGCGCGCGGGCGGCTGGCTATTGCTCGACTGCCAGTTCATCACTCCGCATCTTGCAAGCCTCGGGGCGATCGAAATCCCGCAGGCCGACTATCTCGCGCGGCTCTATTCGGTGCTGTCGGGGGCGGAGGGAGCCGCAGGCGGCGGCGCCGCTGCCTCTGGGGCACCCCCCTCGCCGCCATTCGTCGCCGGTGACTGGGGGGCGCTCGACGCCTTGGCAGACGAAGACGCGGTCCTGGAGGCCGACCGCGCGACAGGTTCTCCGCCGGGATATGTCATCGCGCAGCTTTTGATGTAAACGTCGAAAATAGGGTGCTCGATGATGTTGCGCTCAGGCCGTTCCTTGAAGATCCAGCCCGAAAAGACGCGGTACCATTTGTCGTCGCGCTGATCCTGCACGGTCAGTTGCACGAAGGCGCCAGTCTCCGGCGGGTCTTCCCACGGGGCGGTTTGTTCGCACGCCCGCAAACGCACGATCGCGCGGCCGATGCGCGCCGATTCACCGGGCTTCATCTCAAGCTCGCGCACCAGCCCGTTTCGCTTGTTGAGCAGGCCGAGTACAGCGACGCGTTCGGCCATTGGAGTGGCGCCTTCGATACCGCCGACTTCCTGCGGCACCTGCTCGGAGCGCACGATCTCGCTGGTTTTGGCGTCGCTGGCACGCTTGTCGCTCGTGCGATCACATCCCGCCAGCGCCGGGAGCGTCAGTGTCAGGACGAGCGCGGAAACGAGCGGGCGCGCCATTGCAGCCCTCACTCGGCGCCGGGCCGCCAGGCCTCATAGTCACCCGTCGCGGCGGCGCGGCGTCCGCCGCGCTCGAGCGCCCCTGCGGGGCGATAAGCGCGCACACTGCCCGTCAGGTTGGGGGTCGGCTCTTTCTGCCAGGCACGCGGCGCGGGCAGCACCTCGGAGGGCAATTCATCGAAGGTGCGATGCAGCCAGCCGTGCCATTCGGGCGGAACGCGGCTTGCGTCGTTCGATCCATTGTAGATGACCCAGCGCCGCTTGCCGTCGCGCGAGAGGTAATAATGGTTGCCCAGGGCGTCCTCACCGACCTTCTTGCCGGTGCGCCAGCTGTTCAACAATGTGCCGACGGTCGCGCCGTCCCACCAGGTGAAAATCTTGCCCAAGATGCTCATGGCTGCGGCGTTTACAGGCAAGGCCGTACGCTTCGCAAGCGCGAAAGGGCGCCGCGGGGAGGTTTATGAGCCCGTCTCAACGATCCTTCCAGCTCACCGTGGCGTCCTCGTCGAGACCGAGCTTCGCCGCGGTGCCGCCCGCGAGTTCGAGCACCGCCGCGACCTCACCGCCGCTGACGACGGGGTCGAGCGATTCGGGAATGCTATTCTCGGCGATCCGATCGATGCTGCCGTCAGCGCGGATGAAGATCATGTCGAGCGGGATCAGCGTGTTCTTCATCCAGAAGCTGGCGATGCGCGGCTTGGGAAAGGGGAAGATCATGCCGCCGTCGGCGGGGAGGCTGGTACGGAACATCAGCCCGCGTGCCTGCTCCTCGCTGGTGCGCGCGACTTCCACGTTGAACCTGTGCGTCTTGCCGCCCGCCTCGATAGTGAGCGGGATCGTCGCAGTGCTTTCGGACTGGGCGTCACTGTCGCGGGCACAGGCCGCCATCGGCATCGCCATCATCAAGGCAAGAGCGGTCAAGATCACGCGCATCGGCACTTCCTTTCGCCAGAAAGGGGGCAAGTCCTAATCGAGCGCCGCAGCCTCGTCCAGCGCCGCCAGCGCAGCGTCGTCGCCCGGCGCGATGGCGAGGATGCGGCGCGCGAGGCTGGGCGAATGGCCAGCACGCACGAAAGCTGCAACCTGGCGCTCGCGTAGCGCGGCGTCGCCTGTGGGAACGCTCGCATAGGGCCCAACTCTCCGCCGCCGTGCAAAGCCCAGCGCTGCCACTAGCGCTGCTGCCTGCGCGTTCTGGAGAGCCTCGCCGGCATCACTCTCGTCAATCCCGTCAACCCGGAGCTGGGCCCTCACTCGCCGCGCACCGAGCCCGCGCCGGGTCATCGCAGCGCCGCGCATCGCCGCATATTGCTGGTCGTCCACGAAGCCCAGCCGCGCCATCCTGTCGACGACCGCCTCGCATGACGTCATGGCGTCCGCCGCATCGCTCCACTCTGATTCGCGTATCTTTCGAGCGAGATAGCGCCCCAGCTTCGCCCGGCTCGTCGCGAAACGCGTGACGTAGGCGAGCGCCAGCTCGTCGAGCCGGGCGGCGTCGAGTGGTTTTCGCTGTCGGACGGATCGAGCGTCGCTATGGCCCATGCCATGTTTATGCCACAGTCAAGCCCGATTGAGAACGACCAGCGCCGCCATATCGGGTCATCATGGTCCGAAAAGGGCCGATTTGTTCCACTTGCAAGGGATCGCCGAGCGCATCATGGGTCCGAAAGATGAGATGCTTGTTGCCCTGCGCCCCGCTTCCCGGGACTTTGCACCCCCTATGACTGAAAAAAATAACGTCGCCGCGGACGAACTCGTCCCTACACCTACCAAATGCGCGCAGCCGCGCCGTTTCTCGGACTTTGCCACCGTGGGCGAAGCGCTTGACTACGCCGCCGCGGGAAGCCGCGGACTGAATTTCCACGATCCGCGCGGAAAGCTTATCCGCGCCTATAGCTACCGTGAGCTCAAGGAAGACGCGAAGCGCGCCGCCTACCGGCTCGTCGCGGCAGGCATCAGACCCGGCGATCGCGTCGCCTTGATCGCAGAGACCGGGCCCGAATTCGCCGCGCTCTTCTTTGGCACCATCTATGCAGGTGCCTGGCCGGTTCCCCTGCCGCTTCCGACCAGCTTCGGCGGCCGCGAATCCTATGTCGGCCAGCTCAGCGTGCAGCTTTCGAGCTGCGATCCCGCGATGCTCTTCTTCCCGCCCGAGATTGCGGCGATGGCGCGTGAAGCCGCCGAGGCCAAGGGGGTTACCCCCGTCGATTGGAGCGAGTTTGAAAGCCGCGCTGCCCCGATCGCCGACCTGCCCGAACAGACGCCCGAGGCGACCTGCTATCTCCAGTACAGCAGCGGCTCGACCCGCTTTCCGCACGGCGTCGCGGTCACCCATGCCGCGCTGCTCAATAATCTGTCGGCGCACGCGCACGGCATGAAGCTTCAGGACAGCGACCGCTGCGTCTCGTGGCTGCCCTGGTATCATGACATGGGCCTTGTCGGCTGCTTCCTGTCCCCGGTCGCGAACCAGGTGTCGGTGGACTATCTCAAGACCGAGGATTTCGCCCGGCGGCCGCTCGCCTGGCTCGACCTGATCAGCCGGAACCAGGGTACCACCCTCAGCTATTCGCCGACCTTCGGCTACGATATCTGCGCGCGGCGCATTTCCAGCCAGACCAATGTCGCCGAACGTTTCGATCTGTCGCGCTGGAGGGTCGCGGGCAATGGGGCTGACATGATCCGCCCGGACGTCATGCAGAGCTTCGTCGACGCCTTTGCTGAAGCGGGTTTCAAGGCAAGCGCCTTTCTGCCGAGCTATGGCCTGGCCGAAGCGACACTCGCTGTCAGCATCATGCCCCCGGGCGAAGGTATTGTCGTCGAACTCGTCGAAGAGACCGAGCTTTCGGGGGGAACGGGCGACGCCGGGCGCCCCACACGCTACCGCGCGATCGTCAACTGCGGCAAGGCCGTCAAGGATATGGTGATCGAAGTCCGCGACGAGGCGGGAAACATTCTCCCGGACCAGACGGTCGGCAAGATCTGGTGCACGGGCCCCTCGCTGATGACCGGCTATTACCGCGATCCCGAGGCGACCGCCGCATGTATGGCGGACGGATGGCTCGACACCGGCGACATGGGCTATTTGTCGGACGGTTATATCTATGTCGTGGGCCGCGCCAAGGACATGATCATCATCAACGGCAAGAATCACTGGCCGCAGGATATCGAATGGGCGGTCGAGCAGCTCCCCGGCTTCAAGTCGGGCGACATCGCCGCCTTCGCAATCACGGCGCCGGGAGGGGAGGAGACCCCCGCGGTGCTCGTCCAATGCCGCACCAGTGACGAGGCCGAGCGTATCGCGCTGCGCGAGACCATTCGGGACCGCGTTCGCGCCATTACCGGCATGAACTGCCTCGTGGAACTCATCCCCCCGCGCACGCTGCCGCGCACGAGTTCGGGCAAGCTCAGCCGGTCGAAGGCGCGTGCGCAATATCTGGCAGGCGAAATCCAGCCCTTCGCGATCGCGGCGTAGGGAAGAACGCCCGCTCGGTTCAGGGAGGCCCCGGGCGGCATGGCAAGCTCCGGCCGCCGGCATGATCCTTGGCCGGGCCGGAGACGGGTTTGCGGCGCCCGACATCCAGGCCTTCTGATCCGCGGCGCCCCATTTCGTCCCGCCGCGGCACAGACCGCGGCGCTTTCTGGCGTCGGGACGGTTACCATCGGGTAACCCTGCACCGCTATTACGGGCTTTGTGAAGAGCCTTTTAACCGACCATAAACCAGCCGACGATCTTTCTGCCCGTGCCCTGATGGGACTGGGCCCGCGCGGCGAAGATACGGGCGAGCTGCGCCAGCTTCAGCTCGCCCCGCTTCGCGGCAAGGGAAAGCTGCGGCTGTGGATGGGGATCGGCATGGCGCTCGTCGCCGCCTTCACCATGGCAACACGCATCCCCTGGCAGCTCGCCGGCGGCTGGCTGACGACCGCCTTGCTGTTCAGCCTCTGGTCCAGCCGCTCGTTCGCCGCCCTCCCGCTCGGCGAACCGAAGCTCTCGAGCCTCTCGATTTTCCGGCTCTGCCATCGCCACGCCCTTTATTCGGCGCTCCTTTGGTCCGCTCCCTTCTGGTTCGAAGGCGTACCGCCCTCGCTGGGATATGTTCTGTCGGTCTGGCCAATCGCGCTGCTGATGATGTTGACCCTCGCGATGGTTGCGCACACCCTCCCGCTCGCCTGCGCGCTGTTCATCCTGCCGGTCAGCCTGGCCGCAGCAGCCAGCCTCCTCTTCGCTGGAGCACCGCAACTCGCCGTGATCGCGCTTGTCGCCGGACTGCTTTTATGCGGTTTCTGCATTCGGTTCGCGCAAAACCATATCCGCTTCCGCCGCGCGGAGGAGACGCTGCACGAAAAGACCGAAACCGTGAGCCTGCTGCTGCGCGAGTTCGAGGAGACATCTGCCGATTGGCTGTGGCAGACCGATAACAGCCGGCGCCTCGTCCATGTATCCCCTCGCCTCGCCTTCGCCTTTGGCGCGTCGCCCGACGCGCTCGAAGGTATGCCGCTCCTTCAGGCGCTTGCAGGCGACGCCTGGGAAACCGGCGATTTCCCCAAGAGCCTCCACGACCTGGCCGAGCGCATGAGAAGGCGCGAGAGCTTCTCCAACCTCATCGTCCCCGTGACGATCGGCGGCAAGCCGCACTGGTGGGAATTGTCGGCCTCGCCGCGGCTCGACGATCAGGGCAAGTTTCTCGGTTTCCGCGGCGTCGGTTCAGACGTTACCGAACAGCGTGCCTCCGCCGAGCAGATCGCCCGCATGGCGCGGTTCGACAATCTCACAGGCCTGCCCAACCGCCTGAGCCTGCACGAGGACCTCGGCCGCGCACTCGCGCACGCTCAGGGCACGAAAGCGCGCTGCGCGCTGATGATGATCGATCTCGACCGCTTCAAGGCGGTCAATGATACGCTCGGCCACCCGGTCGGCGACCAGCTCCTCGCGCAGGTCGCAAAGCGGCTGAAGAGCCTGATGGGTAGCGACATGACCTGCGGCCGCCTTGGCGGGGACGAGTTTGCGGTCGTGCTTCACGACGTCGGCACGGCGGCCGAGGCCGAAGCGATCGCGCACCGGATCATCGCGGCACTCAGTCGTCCCTATGTCGTCGACAATCACCAGCTCTTCGTCGGCGCGAGCATCGGCTATGCGATGGGCCCGCAGGACGGCGCGACGGTCGAAACGCTCACCCGCAATGCCGACCTTGCGCTCTACAAGTCGAAGGACAAGGGCGGCAACGTCGTTGCACCTTACGTCGCCTCGCTCCACGCCCAGGCAGAGGAGCGGCGGGTGATGGAGCAGGAGCTGCGCGGCGCGCTCGAACGCCGAGAGTTCGAGCTCTATTATCAGCCGGTGGTCACGGCCGAGGATGGCACGCTCAACGGTTTCGAGGCCCTGATCCGCTGGAACAATCAGACGCTTGGCAACGTCTCGCCGGCCCGGTTCATCCCGCTCGCCGAAGACAGCAGGCTGATCGCGCCGATCGGCGAGTGGGTGCTGCGCAATGCCTGCGCCGAGGCGATGCGCTGGCCCTCGAACCTCAAGGTCGCGATCAACGTCTCGGCCGAGCAGCTCACCGACCCAAAGTTCGCCTCGCTCGTCGTCTCCGCACTCGCCCAGAGCGGGCTCCCGCCCCAAAGGCTTGAGATCGAGGTAACCGAAAGCGTGTTTCTGCGTGACGGCGGGGGCGCTGCGCAATTGCTCGACCAGCTCATCGCGCTCGGCATCCGTCTCAGCCTCGACGACTTCGGCACCGGCTATTCGTCGCTTGGCTATCTCCGCAAGACCCAGTTCTCGACGATCAAGGTCGACCGGACTTTCGTTGTCGGCGCCGCAAAGGGTCATACCGAGTCCATCGCGATCATCCGCGCCGTCGTCGCGCTAGCCGACAGTCTCGGGATGGCAACGACGGCCGAGGGTGCCGAGACCGAGCGCGAGGTCGAGACGATCCGCAGCCTCGGCTGCAGCAATATCCAGGGCTATTATTATGGTCGCCCGATGCCCGCGAGCGAAGTGCTGACGCTGTTTCGCGCGCCCGAATCCCGCTCCAGCGCCGCCGCCTGAAAAGACGATCCGCGACGAACCGCCGGGGCGGAGCGGCAAACGGAAATCCTTACCAAAAGGTTCCGCAGCTTACCGCACCTATCCCGCAATTCATCGCGTGAGGCTGGCCGCATTCTGCACGTTCGCGCACACACTCCGCAACACTTGAACACAAGCCAATCGGGGGTTTGCATCTCATGTCCGTTCGCCGCTTCTTCGGTGCCGCCGCTGCATCTGCAATGTTGCTTGCCGGCCTGATGACCAGCGTTCCGAGTGCGGCAAGCGAATATCTCCAGTGCGTTACCTTTGCCCGCGCCGAATCGGGTATCGAGATTCGCGGCAATGCCAAGACGTGGTGGAACCAGGCGGCCGCCGCCTACGACCGCGGCCACGAACCCCGCAAGGGCGCCGTCATGGCATTCGCCGGCACCCGCAGCATGCCCATGGGGCATGTCGCCGTCGTCGAGAAGGTCCTGGGCGAACGTGAAATCCTCATCAGCCACGCGAACTGGTCGCCGATCAACGGTCGCCGCGGCCAGATCGAGCGCAATGTCCGCGTCGTCGACGTCAGCGAGGCGGGCGATTGGAGCATGGTACGCGTCTGGTACGCTCCGATCGGCGATCTCGGCCTGCGCCCCAACCCTGTGCAGGGCTTCATCTATCCGAACGGCAATGCGGCAGAGCCGCGCAGCTTCGACGCCCCGGTGTGGGCGAAGAATGACTGGAAGCCGGGCAACGGGCTCGAATTGGTCGCGGCCTCGCTCAGCAACTGAGCTTATTGAATTCGCCTCGCGTCAGGCGAGCGCCTGCGACATCGGTATCTTCAGCTTTCGTCGCTGTCTTCGGCTGCCGCGTCCTCAAACCATGCCTCGACCTCGCCCGACAGCTTGATCGTCATCGGCTGCCCAAAGCGATCCTTCGACTTGCCCGCGGCGACGCGAATCCATCCTTCCGAGATGGAATATTCCTCGACGTCGGTGCGTTCCTTGCCCTTGAAGCGGATGCCGATGCCGCGCTGGAGCACCTCCATGTCGAAATGGGGCGACCGCGGATTGGTCGACAGGCGGTCGGGCGGGGTATCGGTCATTGAAAATCTCCGGTTTGTCCGGCGCGGCTAGGCGAGCGGAGAGAGCAAATCAAGGGGGCGGTGCGCCGCGGCGAGTACCACGCACGGCGGCTCTTCGTCACCTTGCGTGAACCGACCGGCCGGCCAGCTGATCCACCACGGGATAAAGCTCGCAATTCTCGCGTTCGATTCGCGCTTCGATGGCCCCCAATATCTTGGTGGTCTCGGCGCAAAAGCTTTCCCATTCGGCCTCGACGCGAGCAGGCGGCCAGCGCCGCTCATAAGCCTCGTAATCGTCCGCAATATGGCCCAGCGCGCCGGCGAATTCGCGCGCAAGATCTGCCGCTTCGGCCTCGCCGGTCGCCCGGAGGCGCGGATAGAGCGCCCAGTCTTCGCATTTCAGATGGCGCGTCAGCGTGTCACCGAACGCTTTGCGAATCGGATCGAGCATCGCCGGTGGCGGCGCATCGGGCGCGCCGAGCAGCGCGATGAGTTCGCGCGACAGACGCGAGAGATCGGCATGCTCGGTGCGCAATCGGCGCAGTTCGTGGACGAACGGCATAAGGCTTTCCTCGGCGCGAAGAGACATGTCCTGGCGCGGCAGCATGAAAGGAGCGTTAAGAGCGGTGTTGCATGAGCCGCGGAACCCGCGGGCGCGCCGATCATTTGAGTGGGAAGCAGCGAAAGGACTCTCGATGGCCGCACGCGCCTACTGGAAGGGGCAAATCCGGCTTGCGCTGGTTTCGATCCCCGTCGAAATTTATCCCGCGACCAAATCGGGTGCGGGCATCAGCTTCCGCCAGATACACGAGCCGAGCGGAAAGCCGATCCGCTACGAGAAGATCGTACCCGGCATTGGCGCGATCGACACCGACGACATCATCAAGGGCTATGAAACGTCGAAGGGCAATTATGTCCTGCTCGAGGATGAGGAAATCGAGGCGGTCAAGCTGGAAAGCAAGCGCACCCTCGAACTCGTCCAGTTCGTCGACGCGAGCGACATCGACATTCTCTACTATGCCAAGCCCTATTATGTCGTGCCCGCCGATGAACTGGCCGAAGAGGCCTATATCGTTCTGCGTGAGGCGCTGCGGCGCACCAAGAAGGTCGGTCTCGGCCAGCTATCGGTGCGCGGACAGGAACAGCTCGTCGGACTTCGCCCCTGTGGCCGCGGGCTGGTTCTGGAAGTGCTGCGCTACGCCGACGAGGTAAATAAGGCCGCCAATTATTTCCGTGACGTTGGCAATGGGAAACCCGACGCCGACTTGCTCGACCTCGCCGAAACCCTCATCGACAAGAAGAGCGGCAAGTTCGATGCCTCGGACTATCACAACCATTATGTCGACGCTTTGAAGCGCGTGATCGCCAAGAAAGCGAAAGCCAAAGGCAAGAAGGTCCTTGAGGATGTCGAGGAACCCGCAGGTATTGACCGCGGTTCGAACGTCATCGACCTGATGGCGGCGCTCAAGGCTTCGGTCGAGGGCAAGAAGAAGGCGCCCGCCGAGGCGAGCAAGAAGGCGCCAGAAAAGAAGGCGCCTGCCAAGAAGGCACCAGCCAAGAAGCGGGCCTGACGTGGCGCGCGCAGATTCCCTCGCCCGGTACAAGGCCAAGCGAGATTTCTCGCTGACCCCGGAACCCGCGGGCAAGGTCGAGAAAGGAGCGGGTCGCCGCTTCATCGTCCAGAAGCACGACGCGACGCGTCTCCACTACGACTTCCGTCTCGAAGTGGATGGCGTGCTCAAGAGCTGGGCGGTGACCAAGGGCCCAAGCGCCAATCCCGACGACAAGCGCCTCGCGGTGCGCACCGAAGATCACCCCATGGCCTATGCCGAGTTCGAGGGCGTGATCCCTAAAGGCGAATATGGCGGGGGCACGGTGATGCTGTGGGATAGCGGCAGCTGGGCGCCGGTCGAAGGGAAGAGCGCGAAAGACATCGAACAGGGCCATCTTCACTTCATCCTCGAGGGAACACGGATGAAGGGCGAGTGGCTGCTCGTGCGAATGAAGCCCCGCCCCGGCGAGAAGCGCGAGAATTGGCTGCTGCGCAAGGTCGGCGATGCCGAGGCAGGCGGGAGTGACGATCTGACGGGCCGCCACCTCACCAGTGTCCTGACGGGCCGTACAATGGCCGAGATCGCAGGCGATGAAGGCGGCGAACAATCGCTCGAAGGTGCGAAGGGGGCGGCCTTCGCCAACAAAATGGAAGCGGCCGCCGCCCATAATAAGAAGGTCGCTCGGCCGAGGGCGAAAGCGAAATCGTCCAAGCCCCCCAAATTTCGTCCGCTTCAGCTCGCAACGCTCGTCGATGCCGTGCCTGCGGGGAACGGCTGGATCCACGAGATCAAATATGACGGCTACCGCGCAGTGATTGCGGCGGCGGGGAGTGAAGTGCGCGTCTACACGCGAAATGGCCTCGACTGGACCGACAAGTTCCTGCCGCTGGTTCGGCATATTGCCGTGCTCGATCTGCCGCCGTGTCTGATCGACGGCGAGATCGTTGCCTATGGCAAGGACGGCAACCCCGATTTCTCGTCGCTGCAGGCGGTGCTGAAGCGCGGTCACGGCGCGCAGGACGATCGCACCGAACTTCTCTTCTTCGCTTTTGACTTGCTCGAAGAAGGTGGAAAGTCCCTCGCAAGCCTCGGCAATGTTGAACGCAAGGAACGGCTCGAGGCGCTCCTGCGCGATGCGAGCCCCCCCATCGCGGTCGCGGACCATGTGATTGGCGCGGGCGAAACACTCTATGAAGCGATGTGCCGTGCAGGCCAGGAAGGCATTATTTCGAAACGCGCTGATGCTGCCTATTCCCCCCGCCGCACCAAAAATTGGGTCAAGGTCAAATGCACTCGGCGGCAGGAATTCATCATTGTCGGCTGGAAGCCCTCGTCGACGAAACAACGTCCATTCTCATCGCTACTCCTCGCGCAGCGCGAGGGCGAAGCGCTCGTCTACAAGGGCAATGTCGGGACGGGCTTCAACTCCGAAACCATGGCCGAGCTTGCAAGGAAGTTCGCAAGCCGTGAACGCAAGACCGCCCCGCTTGATGTCGACAAGACCGCATCGCGGCATGTCCGCTGGCTCAAGCCCGATCTCGTCGCCGAGATCGCCTTCGCCGAATTTACCGCGAGCGGGTCGGTGCGCCACGCGAGCTTCCTGGGCCTGCGCAGCGACAAGGAGGCAAAGGACGTGACCCCCGAAACGAAACAGCCCGCTCCTGCGCCCACAAGCGATATCGCGATCACCAACCGCGACCGCGTGATCTTTCCCGAGGCGAAGGCGACAAAGGGTGACCTCGCCGATTATTACGCTGCCGTCGCCCCCATCATGCTGCCGCACATGGCGCGCCGTCCGATCAGCCTCGTGCGCTGCCCGCAGGGGCGGGCGAAGAAATGTTTTTTCCAGAAGCATGATTCGGGCAGCTTCGGCGGCCATGTGCATCATGTCCCGATCCGCGAGAAAGACGGCGGTCACGAGGATTATCTCTATGTCGAGGATGCCGACGGCATCCTTGCCTGCGTCCAGATGGGAACGATCGAATTTCATGGCTGGGACAGCCATGTCGACGCGCTTGAGCAGCCCGACCGCATGGTCTTTGACCTCGACCCCGACGAGGGTCTCGACTTTTCCGATGTGAAGAAGGCGGCGAGCGATCTTCGCCGCCAACTCGCCGACATTGGCCTCGTCAGTTTCGCGATGCTTTCGGGCGGCAAGGGCATCCACGTCGTCGTCCCGCTCAATCCCGGACATAGCTGGGACGCGCACAAGGACTTCTCGAAACGTTTCGCTGAAGCGCTCAGCCTCGCCGAGCCAGACCGCTATGTCGCGACCATGAGCAAGGCGAAGCGGAAGGGAAAAATCTTCATCGATTACCTTCGCAATCAGCGCGGCAGCACCGCGATCATGCCCTATTCTGCGCGCGCGCGCGCGGGCGCGCCCGTTGCCGCTCCCATTGGCTGGGACGCGCTCACCGCCATTGAAAGCCCGGGGCATTGGAGCATCGGCGATGCGCAAGCGCTTCTCGACCGCGCCGTGAGCGCCGAGCTCAAGGGATGGGGCTTTGCCCAGCAGGTGCTGCCCGATTTCTGACGGGATCGCGCCGTTTGCGCGCGCCCCGGGCCTGCGACCATTTTTGCCCGCCCCTGGCCCGCGCGCGGAGAGGATAATTTCCGCCGCATATTCGAACTGGTAGGACATTATGTCCTACCAGTTATCGGCATTTATTCCCTATCATGGTCTGCATCATTGGTTGACATTTCATTCAGGCCAATCCAGCGTCCCCCGCCATAAGCAGAATGGCGAGGGAGAAAGTCGATGACACGGGTGGGGACAGGTGCAGCCGGAATGCGTTCGCGCGTGCTCCAGGCAGTACTGGCAAGCACGGCAGTGGCGGGGCTCGCAGCACCGCTGCAGGCGCAGGAGACCGCGGCCGAGGAGAGCGAAAGCGACACGATCGTCGTGACGGGGATCCGCACTTCGCTCGAGAATGCGCTGGTCGAGAAACGCGACGCGAACAACCTGGTCGAGGTGATCCAGGCTGAGGATATCGGCAAGCTGCCCGACCAGAACCTTGCCGAAGTGCTCGAAAATGTCACCGGGGTCCAGATCACGCGCCAGGCCGGTGTCGGCAATGCCGTGCAGATCCGCGGCACCGATGCCAACCGCGTCGAAATCAATGGCGTGTCGACCGTGGGATCCGGCGCGGGACGATCGGGGATCAGCTTCGAGGATCTGCCTGCGTCGCTGATCGCCTCGGTCGAGGTGGTCAAGGTGCCGACCGCCCAGACGATCGAAGGATCGGTGGGCGGCACGATCAATCTTCGCACGATCCGCCCACTCGACCTGCAAGGGCCGCTGATCGCGGCGCGCGCGCAGATGGAGAATAGCGATCTTGCGAAATCGACCCTGCCCCGGCTCTCCGCGACCGTCGGAAACAATTGGGACACCGCGATCGGCGAGATCGGTATCGTCCTGAGCGGCAGCTACGCCCGGCAGGATGTCGCTGCATTCAAGCCCCGCGTCGACCGCGATGCGGTCGTCCTACCGGGATCCGGGCCGAGCGCGGAGGCCTTCCCCTTCCTGCGCATCCAGTTTTTTCAGCAGGGCCTCGAGAATTACGAATATGAAACCTACAATGGCACGGCCGCGCTCGAGTGGAAACCGAGCGACAATCTGAAGCTCTATTTCGACGCGACGCTCAACAACCAGCGGCGCGCGCAGGAGAGTCACCGGGTCCAGATTTCGGGCACCGCGACCCCGTCCGTCGTCGATGTGATGAACAACACCGCCTTTGAAACGGTCGACTTCGGCAGCCTTAACGGCCCCGACGGCCCGATCGACCTTGGAACGGTCGAAGCCGCGGTCGCAGGCACGATCGGCATTGGCGGGTCGACCGGCAGCGTAATCGATCCCAACATGCGCATGTCAAGCGACACCGGCGCGCGCGTAACCAAAAGCCGCGTGTTCGATCTTGGCACCCAGTGGGACGCGACCGACAAGCTCAGCGTGCGCGCCGAGCTATCGCTGTCGACATCGAAATCGCGATTTCCAAATTTCTCGACCACGCTCGATTTCATCAACCCGAACGGCCCGCAGCCCGTCATTGGACAGAGTATCGACAATGGCGTGCCGCTGGCATTCGATCTTCGCGGCGGCACGCTGCAATTCGGGATCGACCAGTCGAGCCCCTTCGCGCCAACGACCGCCCAATTGCTCGACCCCGCCAATTACCAGCTCCAGCAGGTCGCGCAGGGGGCGAACACGACCGACAACCAGGAACGCGCCGGCCGGCTCGATTTCCATTATGATACGAGCGACCTCAACCCCTTCGTAACGTCGATCGACGTCGGCTACCGCTGGAATCGGACCTCGGCCGAGAATAATGAATTCTCCCGCAACGTCAGCCTCACGCACACCACCAATGCGTGGAACCGGCCGTCGGGCGATCTATTTTCCGACATCCTCGTTCCCGGGCCGAGCAATTTCAATGCGGCGGACGGGCGTGATCTTTATTTCGGCGACTTCCTCCTCATCGACGGCGGGCTGGCATTTCGCGACCCCGGGCGCGTGCTCGACGCCCTCAACGCGGCGATTGCCGCGAGCAACGCCGCGGCCACCCAGGGCCCGCCGGTCGCCACGCTCGAGACGCCGACCGAATCTTTCGCCGGTTTCTTCAAGATCAAGGAAACGACAAACGCCGCCTATTTCCAGGCCAATATGGAAGGCGACATCGCAGGCATGCCGCTGCGCGGCAATGTCGGCGTCAGGTGGCTGCGGACCAGCCTTTCCTCGATCGGCAACAATATCGCCAATGGCGAGGTCACGGGGCAAATCGTCGCTAAGAGCCATTACAGCTTCCTGCTCCCGCGGCTCAGCCTGGTCCTCGAGCCCGCCGACAAATTTCTCGTCCGCGCCGGCATTTCGCGCGATATCCGCCGCCCGAATTTCGACACGCTGTCGACATCCTACTCGTTCGGCACCGGCCCCAATACCCCCGTCGCGGTCGGCAATCCCGACCTCGTCCCCGAGGCGGTGTGGTCGTTCGACCTCTCGGGCGAATATTATTTCGCCCCCTCGAGCCTGATCAGCGTCGGCTTGTTTCACAAGAGCCGGACCAACTTGTTCGCGCAGCGGCAGGAGGACCCCGACCCCAATCTCGACGCCGAGGGCAACCTCAACATCTCGATCGACCCATCTTGTCCTGGCGGCGGGATCTACAACCCGATCGCCAATCGCAACATCAACAACCCGGTGCAGGGCGTGGGCATCTGCGTTCCCCGCAGCTCGACCTTCAACGTGCCGGGCACCACGACCCAGACCGGTATCGAAATCGCCTTTCAGCACGACCTGTCGGCGTGGGAGGATGTGCTGGGCTTTGCGTCGGGCTTCGGCTTCATCGGCAATTTCACCTATCAGAAGACCGGCGGCTCGGCGCGCGAATATCGCGAGGCTGACGGCCCGCGCACCGTCTTCACCCAGCTCGGGCACCCCGGTGCGCAGGACCTGATCGGCCTCGCGAACCTGTCGAAATTTTCTTACAACACCACGCTCTTCTATGACAAATACGGCCTTAACGCGCGGCTGCGCTATACGTGGCGATCAAGCTATGTATCGACCGATCCCTTCTTCTTCGGCCTGCCGCTGATCAATGGCGCTCGCGGACAGCTCAACGCGAGCATCAACTACGACATCAACGACAACATCAATCTCGGGGTCGAAGGGATCAACCTGTTGCGGGGCGACCAGAACCAATATTGCGTCAACAACAAGGCGCTGCTCTGCTTCCAGGGCCTCACCGACCGCCGCATCACCGCGGGAGTGAGCGTGAAATTCTAGCCCACCGGGGCGGCAAGATGCTCAGGCCCCGGGTACGCCGAGCAGTCCCGCCTGCGCTTTCAGCCGGGCCGCGGCGTCCGGGTTGGCAGCGATTGCGTCCTTGAGAGCCTCTGCCGCCTTGGCCGTCTCGCCCAGCGTCATGCGGCTGCGCATCAACATGATCCAGCGGTCGACGTCACGAGGACTGGCCTTCAGCTTTGCCTCCAGCCCGTCGACCATGCCCGCGATCATCGCATCCTGCTGGCCCTTGGGAAGCTTGGCGGCGGCCTCCATCTCGGCGCGGCTCGGGCCAGGGATCGCGCGCGCGGCGACCGGAAGTTCGTCGGGCGCCAAAGGCCGCGCGACTGTTCGCGCGAGCCTCGCTGCAACCTCGATCTTGTGGATTGCGCCGACCTGTTCGATCGTACGGCGAAGATCAGCCTCCCACGGCGCGCCTTGCGGGGTGTCGGCGAGCAGGGCGAACCAGTCGTCAATCGCGCCCCTGTGATCGCCCGCAAGATCCTTTTTCACCGCCATGAAATAGCGCGCACGCGGGTCTTTTGCGTCGAGCGCGATTGCCCTGTCGAAAGCCTCGCGCGCCGCGGCAGGCAAGGGGTCGCGCTCGCTCGCCATGACCCGCGCCTCGCCGAGCGCTGACCAGATGGGGGCAGTTTCAGGGGCGAGCGCCACCGCCTTTTCATAGGCCGCGACCGCGCCAGCAAATTCGCCCATATCAAAGCGCGCGGCGCCCAGCATTGTCCACGCCTCCGCGCTCTGGGGCTCGCGCCGCGTGCGATCCTCAAGAGCAGCGAGATCATCGGCCGGCGCGGCGGCGGTGGCGGCGGAACTTTGAGCCGCCGCGCCCGCGTCGCGCCACATGGCATAGCCCACCGCTGCGAGCAGCAGCACGAAGGCCGCGATCAATATCGCCCGGTTGGTGCCCGACAGGCCCTTGGTCTCACTCATTTTTGCCCCTTCCGCATCGCACATCAAAAAGCGGCCACGGCGTCGCTGCCATCTTGCCTTTGCGCCCTGATGGTGTAGCCTTTATCGGGCAAGGTCGGTCAACGACAAATTCGTAAAACAATGGGGTCGCACCAAATTTTCCCGGTTTGAGCTAAGGGGGAGGGGTGCATGGCGGTTTCGGATCACGTCGATTTTCCGACGTTCATGGAGGGCGTGAAGAAGCGCAATCCGGGGCAGAGCGAGTTTGTCCAGGCGGTGCAGGAAGTCGCCGAGGATATTTTCGACTTCATCGCCGACAAGGAAGAATATCATTCGCAGCAGATATTGCGCCGGATCGCCGAACCCGACCGGGTCGTGTCCTTTCGCGTCTGCTGGGAAGATGACAATGGACATATCCGTGTCCAGCGTGGCTGGCGCGTCCAGAACAACAATGCGATCGGTCCCTATAAAGGCGGCATCCGGTTCCACTCGAGCGTAACCGAAAGCGTGCTCAAGTTCCTCGCGTTCGAGCAAACCTTCAAAAATGCGCTGACCGGACTGCCGATGGGCGGCGGCAAGGGCGGGTCGAACTTCAACCCCAAGGGCAAGAGCGTGCGCGAAATCATGCGCTTCTGCCAAAGCTTCATGACCGAGCTTTACCGCCACATCGGCGCCGATATCGACGTGCCCGCAGGGGACATCGGGGTCGGTGGGCGCGAGATCGGATTCATGTTCGGCCAGTTCAAGCGCATCACCAATGAGTTTACCGGGGTTCTCACCGGCAAGGGCCTCGAATGGGGCGGCTCGTTGATCCGTACCGAGGCCACGGGCTACGGCGCGGTTTATTTTCTCGCCAACATGCTGGCGGCGAAAGACCAGGATCTGGTCGGAAAGACCGCAGTCATTTCGGGTTCGGGCAATGTGGCGACCCATGCGGCGGAGAAGATCGTCCAATTGGGCGGCAAGGTGCTCACCCTTTCCGATTCGGGCGGGTTCATCCACGACCCCGATGGCATCACACAGGAAAAGATCGACTGGGTAAAAACCCACAAGACCCACCGCCGGGGCCGGATCGAGGATTATGTCAGCGAGTTCAAGTCGGCGACCTTCGTTCCCGGAAAGACACCCTGGGGCGTCCCCTGCGACGTTGCACTGCCCTGTGCGACACAGAATGAGCTGAACGGCGAAGATGCAAAAACGCTCGTCAAGAACGGCTGTATCGCGGTCAGCGAGGGTGCGAACATGCCAACCGACCTTGCGGGCGTTCACATTTTCCGCGATGCGAAGCTGATGTACGCGCCGGGAAAGGCGGCGAATGCGGGGGGCGTTGCAGTGTCGGGTCTTGAAATGAGCCAGAACAGCGCACGGCGGAGCTGGAACGAGAGCGAGCTGCAACAGATGCTGAAAGACATCATGGCCGGCATTCACTCGCGCTGTCTGACCTACGGCGATCAGGGCAATGGCTATGTCGATTATGTAAAGGGCGCCAATATTGCAGGCTTCAAGAAAGTGGCCGACGCAATGCTGGCATTCGGGGTGGTATAAGGAGCCGCTCGAGGGCAAAAGCGCCGGGCGGGAAAAAGGGGACTGTTGCGGATGACGACGCACGCTGGACAGGGGCGCGGCGATCGGCCTTGGGCGGCATTGGCGGGCTTTGCGCTGATGCTCGGGGCGCTGATTCTCGCGGTCGTCATCGCCGTTCCCCCGGCGCGCTCGCAAGGCGAAAGCGGCGGCCGTTTTCTTGGCGTTGCCTCGTGCGCGGGATCGACCTGTCACGGCCGGATGGAGGGCGACGGCACCGTCGTTCGCCAGGACGAGCTGATGAAATGGCAGGAGCCCTCTACCCCCGGCGGCGCCCACAGCCGCGCCTGGAACGTGCTCTCAAACAGCCGCAGCCAGTTCATCGCGCGCAACCTGGGAATCGGCGATCCGAGCCGCACCGCGATGTGCCTTGGCTGTCACAGCGATGCGGCAGCGAGCCGCGGCACCGCGCCGCTCGCCGACGGGGTGAGCTGCGAGACGTGCCATGGCCCCGCCGGCGGCTGGATCGCGACCCACTATGCCGGGGTAGGAACCAACCCCGATCCCGGCGCCGAAATGCGCGACAAGCATCTCGCGAATCTTCGCGCGGGCCTGAGAAAGCTGGAAGACCCCGTGGTGCGCGCGGGGGTCTGCGTCGACTGTCATTTCGGGTCGGCGGGCGAGGGACAGTTCGTCACCCACCGCATCATGGCGGCAGGGCATCCGCGTATCTCCTTCGAGCTCGATCTCTTCTCGGCGCTGCAGGCGCACCACGACGAAGATAGCGACTATGGCTGGCGTAAATTCGGTTCCGCGAGCGGACGGACGGACCACGTCCAGATGTGGGCCGTGGGACAGGCGACGGCGCTTGAGCGGAGCCTCGCCCTCTTCCAGTCGAAGCGGGGCACCGAAGGCATGTTCCCCGAATTCTACTTCCTCGACTGCCATAGCTGCCACCGCCGGATCTACGATCAGGCAAAACCGGTGAAAACAAGCCTCGGCAATCCGGGGCGCCCCGGCATAGCCGAGGGGATGCCGCCTTATAATGACGAGAATCTGATCATGTTGTCGGCAGCCGCTCGGCTCGCCTCACCCGCCCTAGCCGAGCAGCTTGGCGCGCGGAGCGCGGCCTTCCACCGCGCCATTGCGATCGACCGGACGAGCGCCGTCGCGGCGGCGGGGGAGCTCGCGCAGACGGTCGCGGCCTTGAAAGCGGCCTTCGCGTCGCGCGGCTTTTCGGGCACCGACGCCTTCGCGCTCGTCGATGCGATCGGGGCGAAGACCATCAACGACCGCTTCACCGATTATGCAGGGTCCTCGCAGGCGGTAATGGGGGTCGACACCTTGCTCGGATCGATGGTTTCCTCGGGACGGGTGACCGTAGGCGCCGCCGCGGGCATCCGCGCCGACCTCGACCGCGCCTATGCAGCGGTCAAGGATCCCAACGCCTACAGGCCCGGCGATTTCCAGGCGGCGCTCGGCCGCGCGGTGCGCGCGATCCAGGCGCTTCGGTGATCCTCATGCAGTCGCGCTCCCCCCTCTTTCGCCCCGCCGCTTTGGCCGCGCTCGGCGCGCTCCTCCTTGCTTCGTGCGGCGGCGGGGGCGACGGCGGTGGAGGCACCCCGACGCCAGGCCCCGCCCCCGCCCCCACGCCGGCGCCCACCGGCGGGGTTTACACGCCTCCCGCCGCTGCGGCGCTGAGCGTCGCCGAGGTGCAGCAGATCCTTGCAAATGCCATCGCCGAAGCGCAGGCGCGCAGCCTGCCCTCGGTGATCGCGGTGACCGACCGCGTCGGCAACGTCCTCGCCGTCTTCCGCATGAACGGGGCGCGGGCAACGGCAACGACCTCTGCCGCGCCCAATGGCGCTCATATCGACGCGCAAGACGTCACCTTCCCTGCCGAGGCGGGGGCGATCGCCAAGGCGATAACCGGCGCTTATCTGTCGAGCGGCGGCAACGCCTTTTCGACCCGTACCGCGAGCCAGATCGTCCAGGAGCATTTTCCGCCTGCGCCCACGACAGCGGGTCTCGAAAGCGGTCCCCTGTTCGGTGTGCAGTTCAGCCAGCTTCCCTGCAGCGATTTCTCGTCGCGCTTCGGCGCCGCGGGGGCCGCGGCGCTGATCGGCCCGAAGCGCTCGCCGCTCGGCCTTGCCGCCGACCCCGGCGGGCTGCCGCTCTACAAGAACGGCGTGCTCGTTGGCGGAATCGGCGTGATGGGCGACGGCGATTATGGTAGCGATCCCAATATCCTCGATATCGACAATGATGCCGAGGAGTTCATCGCGCTCGCGGGCACGCGCGGCTTCGAGGCGCCGCCGAGCATCACCGCCGACAAGATCACCGTCGACGGGACGAGCCTGCGCTTTTCGGATGCAACCCATGCGGGGCTCGTGACAAGCGGTGGGGCGAGCTTCGCGAGCCTCAATGGCAGTGCAGGAAGCCTCGTCGCCGTCACCGGTTACGCCAGCGCCGCGGTCATCGCGGGGACCGCCTATGGCAGCGAGGCGTCGGGCGTCCGCCCCTCCACGCCTAGCGAATTTTCGAACCGCGATGCTTTCGTCCTGACCGATGGAAGCGGCACCAACCGCTTTCCGATCCGCGGCGGTACCGATAGCGCGTCGAACAGCGCGCCGCTGAGCGCGAGCGAGGTGCGCGCGCTGCTCGAGGAAGCGTTTGCGGTAATGAGCCGCGCCCGCGCGCAGATTCGCCGGCCGCTCGACAGCCGCGCGCAGGTGACAATCAGTGTCGTCGACACCAACGGCGAGATACTCGGCATCGTCCGGTCGCCCGATGCGCCTGTTTTTGGCGCCGACGTCAGCCTCCAGAAAGCACGGACCGCGACCTTTTTCTCACACGCTCAGGCGGGCGCGGAGCTTTCGGCCAACACAAGCGCCGACGTGCGCCAGTTCGTCCCCGCGCTGCGCGGCTTCCTGAATGACCCGTCGGCGCTGACCGGCGGAGTTGCCTTCGCCGACCGCTCGGGCGGCAATCTGTCGCGGCCCTATTTCCCCGATGGCGAAGTCGGGCGCCCCCATGGTCCGCTGTCGCGACCGATCGCGCAGTTCAATCCCTTCTCGACCGGGCTGCAGTCGGCCCTGATCATCGGCAATCTTGGCCAGCATCTTGCCTATGTCTCGGGCGCGAGCGCGACCGACACGCCGCAGCGTTGCACGACGCTTCCCGACGTCGCGCCGGGGCACAACCGGTTGCAGAACGGCATTCAGATCTTTCCCGGATCGGTCCCCATTTATCGCGGCACCCGCCTTGTCGGCGGCATTGGCGTATCGGGCGACGGTATCGACCAGGACGACATGATCAGCTTCCTCGGCGCCCACAATGGCGGGGCCCGGGCGGGGGGCTTTGGCAATGCCCCGCTGGATTTGCGTGCCGACCGTATCGTCGTGCGCCTTGCGGACGGTGCGACGGTTCGGCTGCGCTACATCAGCTGTCCCTTCGCGCCTTTCCTCGACACGGCGCGGCAAAATGTCTGCGATGGGCTCTAGGCGATGATGGGGGGAAGTAGCATCTGGCCATTGATCGCGGGCCTGGCCGCGCAGGCCGCGCCTGTCGGCGAGCCCGCCCCCGCGCCCTCCCCTGCTGCCGAGCAGTCCGGGCCACTCGAACCTTCGCTCGACGATTTGCCCCCGCCGCCCCCGCCGGTCAATTGGCAGGATGCTATCGGCGACGACCTCGTCACGCAGATTCTCGATGGCCGGCGCCGCCCGGGCTATAACCCTGTTCTTCCCAACCGGCTCATCCAGGACAATGAAGGGGCGCTCCGCCCGCCCCCGCCCCAGGCCTTTCCGGGGATCGAGGATCAGCTGCCCATCCCCGACCGCTGGCGACTGATCGAGACGCTGGGTGTGGTGAAGGAACGCTGGTTCGACCCCTACCACCAGAACACGTTGAAGGGCGATCGACCGATCGACCGCAGCAAGCTCAAGTGGCTGCCGATCAAGGGTGACGACTGGTTTTTCGTCGCGAATCTGATTTCAGACAGCGTATTCGAGCCGCGAACCTTTCCAATTCCCAATGGCGTCCAGACAACGGCGCGCCCGGGAAGCCTCGACGTCTTCGGAAAGAACCGCAGCTTTGTTGCCGCCCAGACCTTCATCGGCGGCTTTGCGCTGATCAAGGGCTCGACCGCTTTCAAGCCGCCCGACGTCGAGTACCGCCTGACGCTCGCCTATAACATCAACTATGTCGACGTGCCCGAACGGCGCGTGCTCGACGTGCGCCCATCGAAAAAAAGCCACCGGTTCGACCATTTCGTCGGCGTGCAGGAAGCTTTTATCGACAAGCATCTCGGCAATGACAGCGACCGCTACGACTTCCACTCGATCCGTGTCGGCATCCAGCCGTTCCAGAGCGATTTCCGCGGTTTCCTGTTCAATGACAGCCAGCTGGGGATCCGGTATTTCGGCAATCGCGACAATAATCGCTTCCAATATAATCTCGCGGCCTTCTGGCGACTCGAAAAGGATACCAACAGCGGGCTCAACGACATCGCCCAGAGCCCGCGCGACGATTTCATCCTGACCGCCAACGTCTATCGCCAGGACTTCCCCTTCGTCGGCCTCACCAGCCAGCTCAGCGCGACGTGGAACATCAACCGCGAAAAGAACGACGTCCAGATCGACCATAATGGTTTTCCCGTGCGCCCCGCGCTGCTCGGCGACTTGCGCGGGCGCGACTATGACGTGGTCTATCTAGGCTATAGCGCCGATGGACGGATCGGGCGGATCAACCTGACGACGAGCCTCTATGCGGCGCTCGGGAAGGACCGAAACAGCTTCTTCACAAGCGAGCCCGCTAGGATCCGCGCCGGATTCGGCGCAGCCGAGCTCAGCTATGACGAGGACTGGATGCGATTTCGCCTGTCAGGGCTCTATGCGACCGGCGATGGCGATCCCTATAACCGTACCGAGGGTGGTTTTGACGCGATCTTCGAAAATCCGGTCTTCGCGGGCGCCGACACCAGCTACTGGATCCGCCAGACCATCCCCTTCGCAGGCGGCGGGCGCGTCATCTCGGTCAATGGCCGCAACGGCATATTGAATTCGCTGCGCTCGTCGAAGGAAGAGGGGCAGTCGAACTTCAACAACCCGGGCACCATCCTCGTCGGCGCGGGCGGCGATTTCGACCTGTCGCCGCAAGTTCGCGTCAGCGCCAACATCAACCACCTGTGGTTCGAAAACACCTCGAGCCTCCAGGTGCTGCGTAGCGAGGGCTCGATCCCCAAGGACATCGGCTGGGACCTGTCACTCGCCGGCATCTGGCGCCCGAAGGCCACGCAGAATATCGTCGGCCGGTTGAGCGCCGCGGTCCTGGTTCCCGGCGCCGGGTTCAAGGATCTGTTCGAAAACAAGCAGAGGGACGACATCTATGTGTCGGTCCTCGCCAATGTGATCTTGAGTTTCTAGGCCATGACCCGCAAGCTCCTCGCCTTCGCCGCCTTCCTGCTGATGTCGCTGGCCTTTGCCGCGCAGATGGTCCGCGCATCCGAAGAGGAGAAGCCCGTCAAGGTCGAATATCGCTTCACCCCGCCCGCGCCGCGCGAGCAAAGCGAGGCCGACATGATGGCGAAGTCGGAAGGCTGTTACAGCTGCCATGTTCGCACCGATCAGCCGACGATGCACGCGTCCCCCGCGGTACGTCTTGGCTGTACCGACTGCCACGGGGGCGACGCGCGCGAATTCGGCGATCCGAAACTTGGTTATGACGCCCCCCACAACAAGGCCGTGATGAAGCGCGCGCATCCGCAGCCGACGCTGCCTGGCGCATGGGGCGATACGTCGGCGAACCCGAAGCGGAGCTATACACTCCTCAACAAGGAAGCGCCCGAGTATATCCGCTTCGTCAATCCCAGCGACTATCGCGTCGCGCGCGAGGCTTGCGGCGCCTGCCATCTCGAGATCATCGAGGCGGCCGAGCGCTCACTGATGTCGACCGCAGCGATGTTCTGGGCAGGCGGCGCCTATAACAACGGCATCGTTCCCTTCAAGAAATCGATCTTTGGCGAAGCCTATACGCGTACCGGCGAGGCGGCCTGCGTGCTGTCACCCTCCTCGCTCTTGACGGCGGAAGAGTATAAGGAGGCGTGCAAACCGAGTTTCGCGTCGGAGAAGATACTGACCGACAGCGAGACGAAGCGCGGGGCGCTCGCGCGGCTCTACCCGCTGCCGCGCTGGAGTGTTATGCCGCCGAGCGACGTGTTCCGCGTGTTCGAACGCGGCGGGCGCAACATCAACACCCAGTTCCCCGAAATCGGCCTGCCCAACCCCACGGGGAGCATCCAGCGGCTCGAAGAGCCCGGACGCCCCGACCTTAAACAGTCGAACCGGGGCCCCGGCACCGGGCTGCGCATCGCGATTGCGGTGCTCAACATCCACAAGACGCGCCTCAACGACCCCTATATGTGGTTCATGGGGACCAACGACCAGCCGGGCGACTATCGCCAGTCGGGCTGCGCGGGCTGTCATATCATCTACGCCAACGACCGCGAGCCGCGGCACAGTCTGACCTATGCTGCTTATGGCCGCGACGGCGAGACCGCGACGGTCGACCCGACGATTGCCGGCAAGCCATGGCAACCGAACGAGGGGGACCATGGCGGTGGACACGCCGATGCCGCCCGGCATGCGCCCTCGGCCGAGGGACATGGCGCCCTCATTGCCCCTGCGGATGCCGCGGCCGGAGCACAGGTGAAACCGCGCAGCGAATCGGGACATCCGATCACCCACACCTTCACCCGCGCGATCCCGACCGCGCAGTGCATGAATTGCCACATGCACCAGCCCAACATCTTCCTGAATTCCTATCTCGGCTACACGATGTGGGATTATGAATCGGACGCGCCGCAGCTCTGGCCCGGGCCGGAAAATAGCACGCCGCGCCCGCCGGGGATGAGCGACGAAGAGTATCGCAAGACGTACAAGCAGCAGCGTTATCCGACCGCGGCCGAGGTCCATCGGACGCTTGAGCGCAATCCCGAAGGGGCGAGTCCTCGCGGCCTCTGGTCCGACGTCGAATTCCTGCGGGATGTCTACGACGTCAACGACAGCAACAAGGACACGCAGTTCGCCGACTATCACGGTCACGGCTGGAACTTTCGCGGTGTCTTCAAGCGCGACCGCAGCGGTAACCTGCTCGATGCCGAGGGCAATATGGCGACCTACGGCACCGATAGCGCGCATATTGTCGACCCCAGAGACCCCGAGAAATGGCGCAAGAGCTGCGCGCACTACAGCGACGCGCGGCAGCGCGACCTCTGCCTGGCGAGCGCCGACCCGGACAAGCCCGGGGTCGAGGGCAAATTCGTGCCACCCGGGCTCAATCCCGGCAAGGCGGTCCACATGATGGACATCCACGCCGAAAAAGGGATGCAGTGCGCCGACTGCCACTTCGCGCAGGACAGCCACGGTAACGGCTATATCCAGGGCGAGGTCGCGAACGCGATCGAGATCAGCTGCAAGGATTGTCACGGCACCGCCGACGCGCTTCCCAACCTTTTGACCTCGAACGTCGCGGCGCGGCCGCAGGGTACGAACCTCGCGCTGCTGCGCAATCCCGACGGGCGGCGGCGCTTTGAATTCCAATATGGCGACGACGGCGAGGTGACCGGCCTCGTTCAGCGTTCGATCGTCGACCCCAAGCTCGAATGGCAGGTCAGCCTCGTCAAGCAGTCGGTGACACCGGGACCGCATTTCAACGCGAAGGCAGCGCGCGCCAAGCTGATGTCGCGCTCGGGCGCCGATGATGGCAGTTTTGCCTGGGGGCCGGGGATCGCGCGCGAGGACCGCGCCCACGGCGACGACCGCATTGCCTGCTTCACCTGTCACCTGTCGTGGACCACGAGCTGCGGCGGCTGCCATCTGCCGATCGAGGCGAACTGGAAGACTAAGATGCACCATTTCGAGGGCGAGGAGACGCGCAATTTTGCGACCTACAACCCGCAAGTGGCGCGCGACGAAATGTTTCAGATCGGCCGGCACATGCTCACCAAGCCCGGTGAACCCGACGCCGAGGGGAACCCGCGCGGTATTATCGCCCCGATCCGCTCGTCTTCGGCGCTTGTCCTGTCATCGACGAACATCAACCGCGAGCGCATCTATGTGCAGCAGGCGCCGATTTCCGCTGCGGGTTTTTCGAGCCAGGCCTTCGCGCCGCACTTCCCGCACACCGTGCGGCGGAGCGAAACAAAGCAGTGTACCGACTGCCACCTGTCAGCGGCGGACGACAATAATGCGGTCATGTCGCAGCTCCTCCTGCTCGGCACCAACTTCGTCAACTTCGTCGGCCTCAACGTCTGGTCGGGGCTCGAGGATGGTTTCCAGGCGACGCGCGTGACCGAATGGGACGAGCCGCAGGCGGTGATCGGCAGCTATCTCCAGCGCTATGCCTATCCCGACTACTGGAAGCTGCATGTCGAGCGGAATGGCCGCGAGCTCAAGAACTGGGTGCGCGGCAAGACCTTCGACAAGAAGGGGTCGGGCGAAAGCCGGTCGCTCGAGGAATTTCGCAACTTCGTTCAGGGAACGAGCGGGCGGGTGAACTGCCTCCAGCAGCGCGGAGAATATATGTTCGTCGCCGAGGGCAAGGGCGGCTTTCGCGTCTACGACGTCGCCTCGATCGGCAACAAGGGTTTCTCCGAACGCATCGTGCGCGCCCCTTTCTCGCCGCTGGGGCACGATACGCACGTCAAGACGAAGAATGCGACCTGCATGGCGATCGGCACAAATCAACCGATCAGCATGGCGCGCAACGAGTTCATCCGGAAGAATTTCCCGGAAAATGAGGAGCAGGCGCTGCATCCCATCTATCGCTATGCGGTCATTACCGACAGCGTCGAAGGCCTCATCCTGGTCGATGTCGACACGCTGGCTGACGGCGAATTCCGCAACAACCGGCTCACCCGCGCGCTGACCTGGAACCCCGACAACATGCTCGCCGGTGCGCGGCACATCACGCTCGCGGGCGATTATGCCTATATCACCGCCGATAGCGGGCTCGTTGTCGTCGATCTCTCGGTCCCGCTCGAACCGAAAATCACCGCGCGGCTGCCGCTCGCCGACGCGCGGGCGAGCGTGGTGCAGTTCCGCTATCTATGGGTTACAGACGCCGAAGGGGTAAAGCTGTTCGATATCACCCATATGGGCCAGCCGGTGCCGGTGCCCTCGGGGACGGTGCCGCTCGCTAACGCGCGCAAACTCTATCTCGCGCGCACCTACATGTATGTTGCGGCGAAAGCCGACGGGCTGGTCATCGTCGACGTCACGCGCCCCGCCGCGCCCGTCGTGGGCGCCCCGCTGACCTTCGGCGGCACGATGACCGATGCCGAGGATGTGATCGTCGCGACCACCAACGCCTCGCTCTTTGCCTATGTCGCCGATGGGCGAAACGGCATCAAGGTACTCCAGCTCACCAGCCCCGAAAATCCCGGCCTCTATGGCTTCTCGCCAAAACCCACGCCCGAGCTGATCGCCTGGGCCAAAACCCCCGCGCCCGCGCTATCACTGTCGAAGGGGCTCGACCGCGACCGCGCGGTCGACGAGACCGGCGGGCAGCTCGCGATCTTCGGCCGCATCGGCTCGCGGCCCTTCACCCGGCCCGAGATGGAGAAACTGTTCCTCAACAGCAAGGGCCTGGTCTATAAGGTCAGCGATGCGGTCGATCAAAGCGGCTGGCGACCACCGCTCAAATATCCCGAGTAACCGTCACCGCGGCCGACCGGCCGGTCGCCCCGCGCAGCAAGAAATCCCGACGCCGGCGACACCCGCCAAACCCTGTTCGCGCTTGATGCCGAGGCCGGCGACGAGGAAGGATGAGGGCGATCCGCAGCCTCAAGAAATGGCGGAAAACCACCAACCCGACTCCCCCGTATCCTATGAGGGTGCGAAATCACACTCTCGAAAAGTGAGGAAAGGCTGGACCCACCCGTGCGTGAGCTGTGTATCCAAATTACGGGTCCGATGCGGAGCATCGCGGCCCTGCTTCGCTGTCGGCCATGAAGGCCGTCAGCGCAGCAGCTCGCTCACCAACGAGGGCTTCTTCGCGAGCATGGCGAGCAGCACCCGGGCGGGGCCGCTGGGGTGCCTGCGACCATGCTCCCAGTTGAGGAGGGTGCCCTTGGCGACGCCGATGCTGCGTGCAAAGGCGCCCTGCGACAGACCCGTGCTGGCCCGGATCGCGGCGACATCGACGCTGGGCACCTCGATCCGGTGAACGCGCGCGCCGACATCCTTGCCCTGGGCATGGTCCAGCGCCTCGTTCAATCCCTGCATGATGCTCTCATAAGCGCTCATCTGCGATCTCCATAAGTTGCGACCAGAGTCTTGGCCAAGGCGACGGCAGCCGCCCGGCCGAAGCCACCTGCAACCCAATGCCGCGTCAGGGAAAAAACCGCCCCCGCTACGATCTTGCGCGTCGGGGCGCTGTGTTGATGCGAAGGATTGGAGGCTAGAGCCGCTCCGCCTGCACGACCTGATCCGAGGCGCGCAGCGCCGAGAGGATGCGCATGACATGGTGAACGTCGCGGACCTCGACGACAATGTCGTAGGTATGGAAATCGCCTTCGCGGTTCGACAGGCGCAAATTGGTAATATTCGCCGAATTGGCGGCCAGGATGCCCGACATTTCCGCGAGCGTTCCCGGCTCGTTGAGAATGACCACGCAGAGGCGAGCATTGCCGCCCTCGCTGTCTTCCTGCCAGCGCAGGTCGATCCAGTCGGCATCGACCCCGTCAGCGAGGCTCGGACAGTCGATGACATGTACCTCAATGCCTTCGTCCGGGCGCGCGAGGCCGACAATGCGGTCGCCGGGCACCGGATGACAGCAATCGGCGAGCTTGTAGGCGACGCCCGGGGTCAAACCCTCGATCGACACCGCCGCCCCCTGCTTGAGCTTTCCCGGCTTTGACTTCATCTCGGCGGTAATGCCCGGCACCAGCGCCTCGAGCACCGCGTTGTCGCTAAGCTGCCGCTTGCCGATCGCGACATAGAGCGCGGTGTCGTCCTCAAGCTTCAGCCGCTCGATCGCGGCCGCGCGCGCCTTGTCGCCGATCTTGCCGGGAAGGCGGCGGGCGATCTCGTCGTACATCTTGCGCCCGAGGGCGGCGAGTTCGACCTTTTCCTTTGAGCGCACATGGCGCCGGATCGCGGCGCGCGCCTTGCCGGTGACCGCAAAGCCGAGCCATGCAGGCTGGGGTACCTGCTTGTCCGAGGTCAGGATCTCGACTGTGTCGCCGTTGGCAAGCTGGGTGCGCAGCGGCACGAGCCGTCCATTGACCTTGGCGCCGACGGTGCGATCACCGAGGCCCGTGTGCACGGCATAAGCGAAGTCCACCGGGGTTGCGCCCTTGGGAAGCTGGTGCAGCACGCCCTTCGGGGTGAAGGCGAAGATCCGGTCCTGATACATCGCGATCCGCGTGTTTTCGAGAAACTCGTCGGGATCGTGCGTCTGTTCGAGGATCTCGAGCAGGTCGCGGATCCACCCCGCCTGTCCATCGGGCGCGGTGCCCCCCTGCTTATAGGCCCAATGCGCCGCGAGCCCGAATTCGGACTGCTGGTGCATGTCGACGCTGCGGATCTGGATCTCGATCCGCATATTCTGCTGATGCATGATCGTCGTGTGGAGCGACTTGTAGCCGTTGCGCTTCGGGGTCGAGATATAATCCTTGAAGCGCCCCGGCACCATTTTCCACTTGCGATGAATGAGGCCGAGGGCCGCATAGCAATCGGCATCGTTCGGGGTCACGATGCGAAAGGCGATAATGTCGGTGACCTGCTCGAAACTGACGTGGCGCTCCTGCATCTTGCGCCAGATCGAATAGGGGTGCTTCTCTCGTCCCGACACCTCGGCTTCGATGCCGTTCTTCGCAAGCAGCTCCTTGAATTCGCGGCTGATTGCCGCGACCTTGTCCTTGCCGCCGGCGGTCAGCTTGGCGAGGCGGCCGGTGATCGTCGCATAGGCTTCGGGCTCGAGCTCGCGAAAGGCGAGGAGCTGCATCTCGCGCATATATTCATACATGCCGATCCGCTCGGCGAGCGGGGCATATATATCCATCGTCTCCTTGGCGATGCGGCGGCGCTTTTCCGGGTTCTTGATGAAATGCAGCGTGCGCATATTGTGCAGCCGGTCGGCAAGTTTGACCAGCAACACGCGGATGTCGTCGGACATGGCGAGCAGGAATTTGCGCAGATTCTCTGCCGCGCGCTCATTCTCGGTCTGAGCCTCGATCTTGCTGAGCTTCGTCACGCCGTCGACGAGGCGGCCAACGTCGCTGCCGAAGAGCCGCTCGATCTCTTCGGGCGTCGTCAGCGTATCCTCGAGCGTGTCGTGAAGGAGCGCTGTCACGATTGTTTCGCTGTCGAGGTGAAGGTCGGTCAAAATCCCCGCCACCTCGACCGGGTGGCTGAAATAGGGGTCGCCCGAGGCTCGCTTCTGGCTTCCGTGCTTCTGGACAGTGAAGACATAGGCACGGTTGAGCAACGCCTCGTCGACGTCGGGATCATAAGCGCGAACGCGCTCGACAAGTTCATATTGCCTGAGCATCGTCTCCAATGTCGTCGCTCACGCTCCAAATGCAATGCGAAACTTGGGCTGTTCGTTCACCCCGATTGTTCGCCATGCTGGGCCATCGGCCCCAGGCCGAGGGGGACGGCGGGGTCGAACAGCCTCATCCACCGATCAGCCCAATGTCTGGGCGGACCGGCTCCCCGATATGACGCCCGCCGCGCCCCGCCCGCGCGCCGTAGCGGCCGATGACAAAATTTTTGGCGTTGAGCCGGATAATGCGTTAGGGCTTGGCCCATGGGAAAATTACGCGAACCGTTGAATGATCTCGATGGCGGCAAATGCGCACTGCCGCTTGCGCTCGAGGCGATGGGCGAGCGATGGTCGTTCATGATCCTTCGCGCTGCCTTCAATGGCGTCCATCATTTCGAGGAGTTCCAGCAGGAGCTCGGCATTGCGCGCAACATTCTTTCAAACCGGCTGTCGCGCCTGGTCGATCATGGTATCATGGCACGCGAGGTTATGGCCGAGGATCGGCGCAAGGTGCACTACCAGCTCACCGAAAAGGGCATCGAACTGCTCCCGGCGATGATCGCGCTGCGCCAGTGGGGCGAGAAATGGGGCGCGGGTGTGCCTTCGACCCCGGTTCTTGTCGACGTGCGCGACGAGCAGCCCATTGGCCCCGTCACGATTACCGCGCACGACGGGCGTCCGCTCGGCTACAAGGAACTCGTTTGGAAGCACCGCTCGGAACTGCAACCCCTCGGCCAGGCGCGGGTACGCGCCGACCGTATGGCGCCGGTCGCGGCCGAATGATCGCGGACATCGTCCGGCGGTCCGCGCCGGGCCGCTGAACAACGGTACCGAGCAGTCTCCATGCCATTCTTCGGATTGACCTCGCCGGGCCCCTTTTTCGGCAACAAGGTCCGCGCCTTCTGGAACCTGCAAATTCTGGGCTGGATCGCGTGGCTCGGCCTGCGCGGCGTCTCGGGGCTTGCCGGGGGTCAATCCCTCTCCTTCCTCGTCCCCGTGATTGTCTCCGCGATAACGGGTTTTTCGCTGACGCTTCTCCTGTCGGTTTGTTATCGGGCCCTGTTCAACCGGCCGCCGATCTTGATGTGGAGCGCAAGCTTCGGGCTGATGGCGGTCGCAGCGGCGCTCTGGGCCTTTATCGATGCCTGGGTGCTGCAGGTCGTGAACCCCAAGAGCGAGTCGGGCCTGACGGGACTTTTGCTCGCCCTCGTCTATGTCGATGCGACGTCGCTTGCCGCCTGGTCAGCGCTCTACTTCGCGATCAATTATTTCCTCCAGCTCGAGGAACAGAATGACCGCGTGCTCCGGCTCGAGACGCAAGCGGCATCGGCCCAGCTGGCAATGCTGCGCTACCAGCTCAATCCGCATTTCCTTTTCAACACGCTCAACAGCATCTCGACGCTTGTGCTCTTGAAGCAGGCGGAGCCTGCCAATGCTATGCTGTCGCGGCTGTCGGCCTTCTTGCGTTATACGCTTGCCAACGAGCCGACCGCCCAGGTGACGTTGGCGCAGGAGATCGAGACGCTGAAGCTCTATCTCGACATTGAAAAAATGCGTTTCGAGGATCGGCTGCGCCCGCATTTCGAGATCGATCCCGCGGTCGCGCGCGCGCGGCTGCCCTCGCTTCTGCTCCAACCGCTGATTGAAAATGCGATCAAATATGCGGTAACGCCGCAGGAAGAGGGCGCCGATATCACCATCTCGGCGCAGCTTGCCGGTGAAAACGTCCGGATTACCGTGTCCGATACGGGCGCGGGATTGTCAGCGGGGGGCGGGAACCCCACCACAGGGCATGCAACGGAATCGACGGGCGTGGGTTTAGCCAATATCAGGGACCGGCTCGCACAGGCTTTTGGTGACCAGCAGCGGTTCGAGGCGCAATCAGGCGCCGATGGCGGCTTCACGGTCCGAATCGAGTTTCCGTTTCAGCCCGATGGACAAGCGACGATTGGAACCGGAAAGACATGACGATTAGAACCATCCTCGTGGATGATGAAAAATTGGCGACCCAGGGCCTGCAGCTGCGGCTCGAAGCGCATCCGGATGTCGAGGTGGTCGACACCGCCCAGAATGGCCGGGAGGCCATCCGCAAGATCAAGACGCACAAACCTGACCTCGTCTTCCTCGACATTCAGATGCCGGGGTTCGACGGTTTTTCCGTGATCCAGGGCCTGATGGAGGTCGAACCTCCGCTCGTTGTGTTCGTCACCGCTTACTCGGACCATGCGATCCGCGCGTTCGAGGCGCAGGCGGTTGATTATCTGGTCAAGCCCGTCGAGCCCGAACGGCTCGCCGACGCCCTCGACCGCGTGCGCCAGCGTCTTGCCGAGAAGCGCGGCGCTGCCGAGGTCGAGCGGCTGAAGAGCGTTCTCGCCGAGGTTGCACCCGAGGCGGCGGAGGAATTCGGAGGCGAGGCAGCGCCCGATGCGCACGCCGCCGATCGCTACGAGAAGATGATCAACATCAAGGATCGCGGGCAGATTTTTCGGGTCGATGTCGACAGCATCGAACGGATCGACGCTGCGGGCGACTATATGTGCATCTATACCGCGGACAACAGCCTCATCCTTCGCGAGACGATGAAGGATCTCGAGAAGCGGCTCGACCCGCGCAACTTCCAGCGCGTCCATCGATCGACGATCGTCAACTTGAGCCAGGTGAAACAGGTGAAGCCGCATACGAACGGCGAATGCTTCCTCATCCTGGGGTCGGGCGCGCAGGTGAAGGTGAGCCGCAGCTATCGCGACGTGGTCGCGCGGTTCGTGCACTAAGGCACTAAACCAGGGCCGTCATTGGCAAGGCGGCGCGAGGCGGTCTCCGGTCAGCATGGGGGGATCTATGCTAGTCTCGCCATCGCGCGCCTTTTATAGCTGGTGTCCCGTCCGGTCGCGCTTCGTGGCGAGATAATGCTCGTTGTGCGGGTTTGTCGGCAGGGCGAGCGGGATGCGCTCTATGACCTCGATGCCTTCCCTCTCCAGCCGGGCAACCTTTTCGGGGTTGTTCGTCATCAGCCGGATGCGCGGCACGTTCAGCAAGCCGAGCATGCGCCCCGCGATCGCAAAATCGCGTGCTTCAACGGGAAAGCCGAGGCGAAGATTGGCGTCAACCGTGTCATGCCCCTGGTCCTGCAGCGCGTAGGCGCGCAGCTTGTTGACGAGCCCGATCCCGCGCCCTTCCTGCCTCAGATAAAGGAGGACGCCCCAGGGCGCATCGGCCATGGCGTGGAGCGCAGCGTGGAGCTGCGGCCCGCAATCGCATTTGAGACTGCCGAGGACGTCGCCGGTGAGGCACTCGCTGTGCAATCGCACGACCGGGGGCTGACCATCGCGCTGGCCGATCACGAGCGCGACGTGATCCGACGCTTCCTCGGGGCTGCGGAAGGCGACAATCTCGGCGGTCTCGCTCGCCTCCACGGGAAGCCGGGCTCGCGCCGCGATCTCGAGCCGCGCCGGATCGAGCAGCGCTGCAACATCCTGCGGCGTGCACTCGGTCTCGGCCGCACCCGACGCCTCTCGAATAAAAAAGGCGGGAAGGAGGCCAGCGTGGCGCGCCATCGTCATTGCGGCGGCGGCGGCGGTTTCGCCGCCGGTCGCCATGGTGCGGAACGGACCCTTGAAGGGATGCGCAAGATCGAGCGCAGGGTCGGCGATCGCGAGGGCCTCGGCGACGCTCGTCGCCGCGCCTGCGAGCCGCACCGGCCCGGGCGTCGCCGCGGCGCGCTGGTTGGTGAGCTTCAGCGTCACGGCGCGCTCGCCCGAAAGCAGCACGTCGCTACTGGCGAACTGTGCAAGCGCCCCATCGCGCGCGCTCTCGATCGCCAGCAGATCGAGGATACCGTCCTGGGCGGCGACGCGCAGCGGCCAGCCGCGGCGCAGCGCGTCAATGGAGCGTGCCGCCCGGCGGGCGCCCTCGCCGGCCGCGTCGCTCAAAAGGAAAACTCCGTTACCAGCGGTATATGATCAGAGGGCCGTTCCCAGCTCCGCGCGGGCTGGACAACGCGGTGCGACATCGCCTGGTCCTTGAGCGCAGGCGTCACCCACATATGATCGAGGCGGCGGCCGCGGTTCGACGCCTCCCAATCCTTCGCGCGGTAGCTCCACCAGGTATAAAGCGGCGTCGGCGGCGCGATAAAATGGCGGCCGAGGTCTACCCAGTCGGCTGCGGCCTGCAGCCGGGCGAGCGTCTCGACCTCGATCGGGGTGTGGCTGACGACGTCGAGCAGCGCCTTGTGGTTCCACACATCGCTTTCCAGCGGTGCAACGTTGAAATCGCCCGTGAGGACCGTCGGCGTCTCGGCAAGTGCGCCCGCCCACTCGGTCATCCGGCCGAAAAAGTCGAGCTTCTGCCCGAATTTGGGATTGAGGTTGCGGTCGGGAATGTCGCCGCCCGCGGGAATATAGACATTGTCGAGCCGAACACCCGACGGCAGCGTCACGCCGATATGGCGCGCCTCGCCGTTCGCCTGCCAGTCATATTGGCGCACGTCGGCAAGGGGCAGCCGGCTTACGATTGCAACGCCGTGGTGCATCCGCTGGCCGTTGGTTACGATGTGTTTGTAGCCGAGCGCCTCGAACATTGCCTTTGGAAACAGGCCGCATTCGACCTTGGTTTCCTGAAGGCAGAGGATATCGGGCGCTTCCTCGCGCAGGAATTTCTCGACGATGCCGATGCGGGCGCGGACGCTGTTGATGTTCCAGGACGCGATGCTTGTCATGCCGTCGGCTCTATCGGCGCGGATCGGGCTTCGCAATGGCGCTGCGGTGTGGAAGGAGGCGAATCATAAACCCCCGTCCCAGGGGCGGTGGAACGGGGGTTCAAGGTCAGCGTTCGTCACGCTCTTGAATGAAGACACCTGGCCGTCCGGGTGGGGCAACAGGGGGAAACCCAAAGCCGGGGGCCATGTCGGCGCCTTCGAGAGATGGAATAGCCCTTTCTCCCTGTCGCCAAGCTGAACGAGAGCCCGTCACGCGCGCTCCGGCGACCGTTCGTCGGCTTCAGCATGTCATTCGTCGAACGCCGGCCACTCGCACCGGGGAGGGCGGGGGGTCGGCGACCGCATCGCAGCGAAAGGAGCTCAGCGCCCGCGCGTCTTCGGCCGCGGGTCGGTCCAGCGGAAGGTCGAATCGGCGACCGCGACGTTGAACTTCTGGTTGCTGAGGTCGATCCGGGTTCGGTTGTTTTGCGAATCGAGTGCAACCCAGCCGCGGAGCCGCAGCCCGCCCGGCGCACCGCCGTCGCGCATGAACACCATCGTGATCGTGCCATATTCGGGACGCTTCGGATCCTTGACCTCGACGCTGATTACCCCGTCGTTGGCGGTCGGTAGCACCTTGGCATATCGACTGAGGTCGCGATCGGGATCAAGCAGCGCGCCGAGAGGTGAATTCTTCACCGGCCAGCTCTGCACCTGCTTCACCTCATAGTCGATCATCGTCAGCCGGCTGCCATCGCCCACGATCAGCAAGGGGACGCCCTTTTGATATTGGAAACGGATCTTGCCCGGGCGTTTGAGGGTCAATGTGCCGCTCAGCCTTTGCCCATTGCGGTCGGTCTGGACGAAATCGGCGGTCATCGAACTGGTGTTCTTGAGATGCGCCTGGACAGCTGCGAGCGCGCCCGGCGCCTGCGCGGTGACGGGGGCGGTGATAACAAGGCCCGCGGCCGCGGCGGGCGCAAGCGCCCAGGCGGCGAAGCGGGTCAGGGTCCGGCGAGATGGGGTCAGGATCATAGGACTCTCATTTATGGCTCTATCGCGCCGGAAATGCGGCAGCGGCATTGAATGCGCGCTGAACCCGGCGTTGGGAGAGGTTCAAGTCGCGAAATCGCTGTTGGTTCCCGGGTCTTCAGCGCGGCTGACCATATTGGTCGGTCAGCACGTCGCGCCTGCCGACATGGTTGGGCGGGCTGACGAGGCCCTCGTCTTCCATCCGCTCGATCAGCCGTGCCGCGCTATTGTAGCCGATGCGCAATTGACGCTGGAGCCAGCTGGTCGACGCCTTCTGGCTGTCGACGACGATCTGGCACGCCTTTGCATACATTCGGTCCTCGGCGCTGTCACCGCCGGCGGGGGCGCCTTCCATCGCAAAGCCGCCATCCTCGGGATCCTCGGTCACGCTTTCGACATAGTCGGGCTGGCCCTGCCCGCGCCAGTGATCGGCGACCGCCCGCACCTCGTCATCGGAGACAAAGGGGCCGTGGATGCGGGTGATCTGCTTGCCGCCGGGCACATAGAGCATGTCGCCCTTGCCCAGCAGCTGCTCGGCGCCCGCTTCGCCGAGGATCGTGCGGCTGTCGATCTTCGAGGTCACGTTGAAGCTGATCCGTGTCGGCAGGTTCGCCTTGATAACGCCGGTGATGACGTCGACCGACGGGCGCTGCGTCGCGAGGATCAGGTGAATACCGGCGGCGCGCGCTTTCTGGGCGAGCCGCTGGATCAGGAATTCGACCTCCTTGCCCGCGGTCATCATGAGGTCGGCAAGCTCGTCGACGACGACGACGATCTGCGGCAGCGGCTGATAGTCGAGCGTCTCTTCCTCGTAGACCGGTTGGCCGGTGTCGGGATCATAGCCGGTCTGGACGCGGCGCCCGAGCGACTTGCCCTTGGCAAGGGCCGCGCGCACCTTGTCGTTGTATCCCGCAAGGTTTCGGACCGAGAGCGACGACATCATCCGGTAGCGGTCCTCCATTTGCTCGACCGCCCATTTGAGGGCGCGGATCGCCTTCTTGGGCTCGGTGACCACAGGGGCGAGGAGGTGCGGAATCCCGTCATAGACGCTGAGTTCGAGCATCTTGGGGTCGATCATGATCATCTTCACCTGGTCGGGACCGAGGCGATAGAGGAGCGAGAGGATCATCGCGTTGAGACCGACGGACTTGCCCGACCCGGTCGTGCCCGCAATCAACAGGTGCGGCATGGGCGCAAGGTCGGCGATAACCGGGTCGCCGCTGATATTCTTGCCAAGGATGATCGGAAGCGCGCCCGTCTGGTCCTGGAACAGCTGGCTGCCGATCATCTCCTGTAGCACGACGGGCTCGCGGTGCGCGTTCGGAAGCTCGATGCCGATAACGGTGCGACCCGGGATCGGCGCAATGCGTGCCGACAGCGCAGACATGTTGCGCGCGATGTCGTCGGCAAGGTTCGACACGCGGCTCGCCTTCGTCCCAGGCGCAGGCTCGAGCTCGTACATGGTGACGACGGGACCCGGGCGCACCGCGGTGATCACCCCTTTGACCTGGAAATCCTCGAGCACCGATTCGAGCAGGCGCGCGTTGCGTTCAAGCCCTGCCTTGTCGATCTGCCCCGAAGGGCCCGCAGGGGGCGCGGCGAGCAGGTCGATCGATGGCAGCTGATAGTGGGTAAAGAGCTCGGTCTGAGGCTTGGCCTTGGGCTTGGAGGGCTGCGAGCGCTGCACCGGTTCGGCGATCTCGGGAGGCGCGCGGTCGCTCGGCTCGGCGCGCGGGCGCGGACGGACGACGCGGTCCATGAGGTTCGGTGCGCGTTCGGCAGGTGACGCAGCGGCTGCCCGCACCGCGGTGCGGCTGGCTTCGGCGGCGGGAAGGCGGAAACGGCTCGCCCATCCCTTTTCGAGCCGCAAGGCGCGCGAGGCAAGCCAAAGCCCGGCGACGAGGAGCAGCAGTATAGCCGCAATTCGAAGGAGCGCGGCGGCAGGCTCGCCCGCGCGATCGAACAGCGGCGAGACGGCGTTTCCAAGGACCAGCGGGACGATACCGCCCCAGCCCGCGGGCAGCGGCGCGTCGCTGTCGGGCGCCCAAAGCTGTGCGCCCAGCCCGACGAGCGAAATGGCAATGAGCATGAAGACGAGCTGGCGCTTCCAGTAAGGTTGCGGCGTCTGGGCCCAGAGACGCCACGCCATGATCCCGAGGAGCGGCAACAGCAACACGACAGGAACGCCGCCGACGAACAGGAGCAGATCGGCAAACCAGGCACCCGCATTTCCCATCCAGTTCGAGGGATTGCCGCCCGCCGCGGTGTGGATCGCAGCATCGGTGCTATCGTGGGTGACCAGCGCGAGGGTCAGGAACAGGGTGAACAGCCCGAGCGCCGCCGCGGCCCCGATTACGAGCGAGCGGGCGATGCTCGCACGGAAAACGGTGCGCCAATCGGCCTTTGCGGTCACGGCCTTGCGGCTAGCCATGCGAAATCGGTCCCCAATTGCAGTCAATCCGGCGATATGCGCATGCGCCGGACTCGCCGTCAAGCGCGGCTCGGCCCGCCTCCCCGCTTCCCAAGGGCGTCCTGGCGGGCTAGGGCGGCATCCATGACTGAAACGCTGCGCAGCGATGTTCTGATCTCGGGCGGCGGCCTCGTGGGCCAGACGCTCGCCCTCGCCCTCGCGCATCACGGCCTCTCCTCGCAGGTCGTCGATCCCGCGGACCCGGTCACGACGATCGCGCCTGGTTTTGACGGCCGTGCCTCGGCAATCGCCAGCGCGACATGGCAGATGTTCGAGGTGCTGGGGCTCGCCGACCGGCTCGCGGGGCATGGCTGCGCGATCCGGGCCATCAAGGTTAGCGACGGCGGGCAGGCAGGCGAGCTCGATTTCGTCACTCAAAGTGACGATCCGGCACTCGGCATGATGATCGAAAATCGCCAGCTCCGCCTCGCGCTTGCCGCAGCGATCGACGTTGCGCCGCTGGTTCGGCTCAACATGCCCGCGAAGGTGACCTCGCGCTCGGTCGATGCTCACGGCGTCACGCTGACGCTCGGGAATGGCACGCGGCTCGCTGCGCCCCTCCTGATAGTCGCCGAAGGACGCCGCTCGCCGACCCGCGACGAGGCTGGGTTCAGCATCGCAAGCTGGTCCTATCATCATCACGCAATGATCGGCGCGGTCGCGCATGCCCGCCCGCACAATCACGTCGCGCACGAAATCTTCTTCCCCTCAGGCCCCTTCGCGCTGCTCCCGCTCGTCGACGATGCCGAGGGGCGCCATCGCTCGGCCTTTGTCTGGACCGTATCGGAAAAAGCAGGACCAGCCTTTGCCAAACTCGGCGACCGCGGGTTCATTGCCGAGCTTCAAAAGCGCGCCGGCGGCCTGCTCGGCACGATGGAGCTCGTGGCACCGCGGATGATTTATCCGCTCGGTTTCCACCACAGCGCGACGATCGTTGCTGACCGGATCGCGCTTGTCGGCGACGCGGCGCACGGCATCCATCCGATTGCCGGGCAAGGGCTCAACCTCGGGCTTCGCGACGTCGCGGCGCTGGCCGAGGTCCTGGTCGACGGCGCGCGCCTCGGGCTCGACCTCGGGGATGCGGCGCTGCTTGCCCGCTACCAGCGCTGGCGCGGGCTCGACAATCTGATGGTCAGCCTGGCGACCGATGGTCTGACCCGCCTCTTCGGAATCCCCGGGCGCGCCGCCTCGGCCGTCCGCCGCGCCGGGCTTGGCGCGGTGCAGCGGCTCCCGACACTCAAGCGCTTCTTCATGGACGAAGCGCGCGGCGAGTCGGGCGATCTTCCCCGGTTGCTCGCAGGGGCGGAGATATAGGCGTCGCCGCGGACTCGGCGTCACATTATTGAAGCGTGGCGCGGCCGTCGTCGCCGTCAAATCGACCGAAAAACTGCATGAGCTGGATAACGAGCTCTGCGCGCGCGTCGATCGGCGTGGCCTCGAGCAGCGCCTGCTTTGCCGCCGCATCGAAAGGCGCGACCTGGGCGATGCCGTTCACGAGCGTTGCATCGTCAAGCTGGCCCACCGAATCCCAGTCGACGACATAGCCCTGCCGCGCAGCAAAACGCTTCGCCTCACGTTCGAGGCTCGCACGCTCGATGCTCGAGAGAGCGCCGACCGGCTCGACCTCGGCTTCAATCTCGGCCTCGACCTGGCGAAAGGGCGTGGTGACGTCGAGCTCACGGCGAACGCGGAACCGCGCGACGCCCTCCAGGATCAGGTTGAAGCGGCCGTCCTCGAGGGCCTCGACATCGACGATACGGCCGACGCAGCCTACGTCATAGAGGGCCGGCGGCTCGCGGCTTTCGTCGCCTGCGATTTGCCGCGGCTGGATCATCCCGATCTGGCGATCGCGCGCGAGCACCTCCTGGACCATCGCCTTGTAGCGTGGTTCGAAGATATGGAGCGGCAGGTGCAGCCCCGGAAACAGCACCGCGCCGGGCAGCGGAAAGATCGCAATCCGCTGGATGGTCAGAGGCGCCGCCTCGCTCATCAGCCGAACAGGATCAGCGACAGGCGGCGGCGCTGAGCCGCGACCCAGGGATCCTCAAGACCCACGGCTTCGAAGAGTTCGAGCAGCTTGGTGCGGGCGGCGCCCTCCTGCCACTCGCGGTCGGCCTCGACGATGCGGAGCAGATTGTCGGCAGCCGCGTCGCGCTGCCCGGCGCCAATCTGTGCGGCGGCAAGGTCAAAGCGCGCCTGGTGATCATCGCCATTCTCCGCGACCGCGGCTTCGAGCGACGCGAGCTCGCCCGCGTCGGGCGCATCGGCGGCGAGCGCCACCGCGCTCCTCGCCTGCGCGATAGCAGGGTCGCCAGCGACCTCATCGGGAACGGCATCGAGGGCGGCCTTCGCCGCCTCGGTCTCGCCCGCCGCAAGAAGCGAGCGGATCAGCCCGCCATGCGCCGCGGCATTATCGGGCGCCATCTCGAGAATTTGTGTGAAGATGCTCGCCGCGCGGGGTCCGTCGCCCTCGGCGAGGACATTCTCGCCCATCTCGATCAGCGGCGCGATCTCTACGGCGCGAGCGCCAGCTTCGCTCTCGATCGGAAGCTGCGCGAGAAGCTGGTCGAGGACCGACTTCAACTGGCTTTCGGTGCGGGCGTTGGTGAGGTTTGCGACGGGCTGCCCCTGGAAAATCGCATAGACGGTCGGGATCGACTGAACCTGGAATTGGCCGGCGATGAAGCGATTCGCATCGACATCGACCTTCGCAAGCACGACGCCCTTGTCGGCGTAATCGGCCGCTACCTTTTCAAGGATCGGCGCGAGCTGTTTGCACGGGCCGCACCATTCGGCCCAGAAATCGAGGATGACGAGCTTGGTCATCGACGGCTCGACGACGTCGCGGCGAAATGCCTCGACCGCTTCCTTTTCCTGCGGGTTCAGACCCAGAGTGGCCACGATGTCATTGCTCCCTTGCTGTACGCTTCGCTCGCTTATGTGGGAATTGAGGCGCCAATGCCAACCCTTCGCGCCTTCGAGATACGAAAAGCGCAATGAGGGCTTGCCGACTCCAAAAGCCGGTGCTAATCGCGCGCCTCACCCGCTGGCACCCACCCGGTCGCCAGCCGCCAGAGCGGGCGTAGCTCAGGGGTAGAGCACAACCTTGCCAAGGTTGGGGTCGAGGGTTCGAATCCCTTCGCCCGCTCCAGATTTCACTAAAGAAAACAGTGGCTTAGTGGCCTTCGGGCCGCTTTTTCGTTGGAGACAATGCCTCTCTGCATAGTCGTTGTCTCCATAATGTCTCCAGAAAATCGCCAAGAATGGGCCGCTTCTGGCGTTAGCTGGCGAAAATGATGACAGTCCACCATAGCTACCGGGAGGGTTGTTTCTCCCCGTCAGGCAAGCGAAGGACTGGAGACAATGGCCGACACCGGCTGGAGACAATGCCTATAAAGTTGGAGACAACAGCGTCTGTCCTTTCGCCCGACCACTCAAATCGGTCGGCGATGATAGTGGGGAAATCCTTCCCCTGACCGGGAACCCATAGGTTTCCCGCTACCCCTTCTGCGGGGACACCCCGCAACACCCCGCTCGGCGCCTGCGCGCCGATCCGTAAATCCGCCTGGGCGGATTTGTGTCTTCTTGAAGCTGCGGAGATCGGGCCAGGGCGTTCGCCGGCCCGATCGCATTTATTTGTGACTCTCCCCTCGAATGGTGTGGGCGCCGCTTCCCTCTAGGCCCGCCGCGCCGGGGCGCAACGCGCGGGCTCGCCCGCGCTTACCTCTTCTTACGTTCCAGCCCTCCGGGTGCGCCCCGGCTCTGCCGGCGGGCCTGCCGGTCGCTCCTTCGCCGCCCACCCCATTCCGGGGTGAGTGCGGTTTGAAGGAGAAGTGTGATGAACGCTGTTACCCCAACGACCGCTGTTGAACCTGTGTCGGGCGTCGAGATTTTCGTGCCCCTCAACAAGCTCAAGAAGTCTCCCCGCAATGCCCGCAAGGTGCCGCATGGCGAGATCGCCATCGAGGCGCTGGCCGCTTCCATCCAGCACAAGGGGCTTATCCAGAACCTTGTGGTAGAACCCGAAGTGAAGGCGGACGGGACGCCGACCGGCGCCTATTTCGTTACCGCTGGCGAAGGCCGCAGGCTGGCGATGCTGTTGCGCGCCAAGCGCAGGCAGATCAAGAAGTCGCAGCCGATCCGTTGCTATCTCGACACCCAGAACGATCCGTCCGAAATCAGTCTGGACGAGAACGTCACCAGGACCCCGATGCACCCCGCAGACCAATTCGAGCGGTTCCACGAACTGTCCGAGACGAAGGGATGGGGCGCGGAGGAAATCGGCGCGCGGTTCGGCGTGTCGGCTGGCGTGGTGAAGCAGCGGCTTCGCCTTGGCGCTGTCAGTCCGAAGCTGTTGGAGGTCTATCGCGAGGATGGGCTGACCTTGGACCAGTTGATGGCCTTCGCCATCACCGAAGATCATGCCCGGCAGGAGCAGGTGTTCGAGAACCTGCATCACAATCGCGAGCCGTGGATCATCCGGCGCGACATGACCGCTGGCAATGTGCCTGCCGATGATCGCCGCGCGGTGTTCGTCGGAGCCGACGCTTATATCGAGGCGGGCGGCAACATCATCCGTGACCTGTTCACCGAGGACCGGGGCGGCTTCTTCGAGGACGCGGGCTTGCTCGACATGCTTGCCGTCGAAAAGTTGCGCGAAGTCGCGGGCGAGGTGCAGGGTGAGGGGTGGAAGTGGGTTGAGGCCCATATCGACTATCCCCACGCACATGGGATGCGGCGCTACTACCCGGAGCCGGTCAAACTGTCCGACGAGGACGAGGCCCGGCTTGATGCCCTGTCCACCGAGCATGACGAGCTTGCCGAAGGCTATTCGTCCTATGACGAAATGCCCGAGGACGTGGCGGCGAAGCTGGAAGCGGTGTCCGATGAGATCGACGCCATTTCGGCCAAGCTCCATGCCTACGATCCCAACATCATCGCGCATGGCGGGGTGTTCGTGGTGCTTCACCATGACGGCACGGTCAGGATGGAGCGGGGTTTCGTCCGTCCCGAGGACGAGGCGCTTGCCGATCCGCAGCCCGAGGACGAGGCCGACGCCATCGATCCGGAGGCCGTGGAGGACGAGCAGGCGAGGACGGCGACGAGGACGTTCAGGGTTTCGAGGATGAGGACGAGGAACCGGGCAAGCCCATTTCCGACAGCCTCATTCGCGACTTGTCCGCCCACCGGACGCTGGCCCTTCGCGTGGCGCTTGGCGAGCAGCCCGGTATGGCGCTGGTCGCCCTGACCCACACGCTTACGGCGCAACTGTTCTACAGCTACGCCGAGGCCGGTTGCCTTGAAATCCGTCCGACCGTGACCCCGCTTGGCGGCCATGCGGCGGGGATCGAGGATACGCCGCTGGCGGCGCGGGCGAGCGAGGCGCATGAAGCATGGGCCGAGCGGATGCCGCGTGACGTGTCCGACCTGTGGGGCTTCATCGTCGCACTGGACGATGAACAGCGTGTGGCGTTGCTGGCGCATTGCGCGTCCCGCACCGTCAATGCGCTGCGGGTGCCGTGGGATCGCAAGCCCCGGACGCTGCAAACGGCGGACAGGCTGGCGACGGCGTTGACGCTGGACGTGGCGAAGGACTGGACGCCGACCGTGGACAGCTACCTTGGCCGCGTCACCAAGGCGCATATCCTTGAGGCCGTCACCGAAGGCGTGTCGGAGGATGCCGCCCGCCGGATCGCGGACAAGAAGAAGCCGGACATGGCGCAGGAAGCCGAACAGCTTCTGGCCGGGATCGGATGGCTTCCCGCAGCGCTGCGGACGCCGGAGCTGGAGGCTGAACCCGTCGAGACGGAGGACGCCGAAGGGACCGCGCAGCCGTCCGAAGCGGAGGCCCCCGATACCGGAGCGGAGGACGGCGAGGCCGTGGAGGTCGAAACGGTGGAGCATTCGACCGACCCCGAAGCGGTGGAGGTCGAGCCCGAAACGGTGGACGAGGAAGACGCCTATTCGGTTGCCGCCGAATAGGTGACGGAGCCGGGGCCGCTACGGCGGTCCCGGTTTCCCCTTTGCCCAAGACTGGATAATTCGCGGCCGCGCCCCTTTCCGGACGCGGCCGCTCTGTCATGGGATGATCGTCGCTCGCCGGGCATGGCCCGGCTCGCGCTTTTTTAAGAGTCCTCGGTCAGCAAGGTCTCGAAATCCCGGCCTCCGTAGAAGATTCCGACAATGACGACCGCCGTGTCTTCCACCGCGAAGGCGATGGTCACACGGCGGCGCCAGGCCGTCGTTCGCAGGCCCGGCCGCAGATCGTCGCGCATCGTGCCGCGCCGGGGGAAGTCGGTCAGCTTGCCGATATGATCGAGGATGCCATCGGTGAAGCGTTGCGCGATGTCCGGGGACGCGGCGGCCGCGATATGGTCGTAGATGGCGTCGAGATGGTCACGCGCTTCCGGCGTGAGGATGATGGAGTATCCCACGTTCAGCCGCGCTTGGCGGCTCGCTTATGGCGCTCGGCCAGACCGGCCCGCACGTCGTCGAGCGGAATGCCGCGCGAGGGATCAGCCTTGTAGGCGTCATAAGCGGGGACGACCTCGTTGCGCAGCCATTGCTCGACTGCCCGGTCGCGCGCCTGGAGCGCGCGCAGCCCGTCGCGGATCACTTCGCTTTCGCTGGCATACTCGCCCGACGCCACCTTGGCGCGAACCTGTGCCGCCATGTCGTTCGGCAGCGTTACGCTGAACTGTTGTGTCGTCCGCATGGATAGCACTCCTTACGGATAGGATTTAATCCTATCCGCGCGATTCTTCAAGATCGCTGGCGATTATCCGAACAGGCCGGGCAGCATCGGCATCGGTTCGGCGAACGTGCCGGCGACTATATCGCGCTGGAGATCGACAGCCCGCTTTTCCCGGCGGCGTTCCGGCCGGTGCTGTTCCGCGCCGATGACAATGGGCGGACGTTCCGGCTGTCGTGGAAGCGCCCCCGCCCGCCAGCGCGCGCAGCAGGAGCGCGACGCGGCGCGCATGCGCGGCGTGTTTCTCGGCGGCAGCAGCGCCGGGGCGTCTGCGATGCCGTCTCTGCCGAACCTCGCGATGGCGGCGCCCGGCGCTGCCGCTCCGCAGCTCGCCGAGGCTGCGCAGGGCGACCAGGCCGCCAAGCGGGCCTTCATGGCGCAGGCGTCCAGCCAGCGCACCGTGAGCGTCGAGCGCCTGACCGCGCCGGCCTCGCCCAACATCGTGCAGGCGGGCAGCATCGTGCCCGCAGCGCTCATCACCGGCATCCGCTCCGACCTGCCCGGCCAGATCACCGCTCAGGTGACGGCCAATGTCTATGACAGCCCTACCGGCCGCATCCTGCTCATCCCGCAAGGGGCGCGGCTGATCGGCGAATATGACAGCGAAATCGCCGCCGGCCAGACGCGCGTGCTGCTGGCATGGGATCGGCTCATCATGCCGGACGGCCGCTCGATCGTTCTCGAGCGCCAGCCCGGCGCCGATGCGGCCGGCTATGCCGGCTTGCAGGATCGCGTGAACCAGCATTGGGGCAACCTGCTGAAAGCCGCCGCCGTCTCGACGCTGCTCGGCGTGGGGGCCGAGCTGGGCGCGGACAGCGAGGATGACCTGACTCGCGCCCTGCGCCGCGGATCGCAGGACACCATCAACCAGACCGGCCAGCAGATCGTGCGTCGGCAGCTCAACGTGCAGCCGACGCTCACCATCCGGCCGGGGCATCCGTTGCGTGTGGTCCTGATGCGTTCGCGCGTCGCAAGCGCGTGCGCTTCCGGCATCGCCACCAGGATGCGCTCGCTCCAGGGAGCGGCTCATCAGCCCCGGATGGGGCGCCTCGCCGATCATGATCGCGATGTCGAGCAGCCCGCTCTCGATGCCGGCCAGCAGCATATCGCGGTCGCGTTCGAACCCGCGCAGCTTCACCTCGGGATGGCGCCCACCGAACTCGCTCAGCGTGGCCCGCAGGTTGCCGGCCGAGAAGGAGGTGTAGAAGCCCACCGCCAGCTTGCCGGCATGGCCGTTGGTCGTGGCGCTGACCCAGGCGTCCAGCTCGTCCCACTCCTTCATGATCCGCTTGGCGACCCGCAGATAGGTCGCCCCGTCCGCCGTCAGGGTGGCGCCGCGCGTCTTGCGGTCGAACAGCGCCATGCCCAGCCGCTTCTCGGTTTCGAGGATGTAACGGCTCAGCGTCGGCTGCTTGATGTTGAGGTTGCGCGCCGCTCGGCTGAAGCTGCCCGCCTCAGCCGCCGCGATCAGGTAGCGGAGTTGGCGCAGCTCGATCATCGACGGCATCCGCTGCTGGACATCGTAAGCGGGCTGTAGGTTCCATCTACCGATCTCAGGTTCGATCCCCAGCGAATTGATCGAAGGCTTCCACGGCCTGGGCGGCATACATGAGGCTGGGACCGGCGCCCATGTAGAGGGCCATCCCCATCGTCTCCATCACCTCGGCGCGGGTCGCGCCCTTCTTGACCGCCGCCTTGGCATGAAAGGCCACGCAACCGTCGCAGCGGATCGCCACCGAGATGGCGAGGGCGATCAGCTCCTTGGTCTTTACATCGAGCGCGCCGGCCTTGGTCGCCGCCTCCGCCATCGCGGAAAAGGCCGTCATCACTTCGGGGGTGCCGAGCCGCACTTCCTTGATGGCGCCGTTCAGTTCGGCGGCCATCTGAGGCCAATCCTTGTGCATAATGTCTCCCTTGGAAAAATTCAGCGCCCGAGCAGGGCGAGCAGCCGGTAGGCGGCAACGATACGATCACCCTGCGCCCTGGTTTCGCTCACGGCGGCCGCGGTCGCTTCGCGTTCGGCGTCGAGCAGATCGAGTTGGGGCTTCATGCCGACGCGGACCTCATGGCGAACGCTGTCGCGGGCCTGCGCGGCGGCAAGGGCCTGCTGGCCTGCGGCGGTTTCGACCAGCATGGCGGAGCGCACGCCCTGAAAGGCGCTGATCGTCTGTTCGTCGACGGCGGACCGCGCCGCGCGCACGCGGGCGTCGGCGGCTCTGACCGCGCTGTCGGACTCGGTGATCTTCGCAGAGACGCGCCCGCCCGAGAACAATTGCCAGCGCGCCCGCACGCCCACCGTAGCACCATCGGCGCGATAGTCGGGGAAGAACTGATCGCGGATCGTCGAGCCTTCGGCGAACGCGCCAACCGTGGGGAGGCGTTCCGCTCGCGCACCTCTCGCACCAGCGCGAGCGGCCTCCAATGCAGCTTCAGCCTGGGCGAGAGCCGGGTTGTTTGCCCGCGCAATATCGAGCGCTTCATCGAGCGATCCGGGCATGGCCGGGTTTGCCGGAAGGGGCTGCAAATCCTGCGGCGCAAGGCCGGTCAGGTTGGTGAACCGCGCATCGGCCGAGACGGCAATCCCGCGCGCCGCTTCAAGCGCGGCCTGGGCTTCGGCGAGACGCGCGGTGGCCTGGGCGACGTCGGTGCTGGGGCTTTCGCCGGCCTTGAACCGAAGTCGGGCCTGGCGCTGGATCTCCTCCATCTGACCGACCATCTGTTCGTAAAGCGCGACCATCCGGTGCGTGGTCAGCACGTCGCCATAGGCTTGAACCGTCGCGACGACGATCTGGCTGCGCGTCATGCTCTCGCCAGCGTGCGCGGCCTCGCTCCCGGCTTTCGCCTGCGCGATCCCGGCGCTGACCCTGCCGCCCATGAACAAGGGTTGCTCGATGGTGAGCTGCGCGGTGCGGGGGGTGACGTTCGCAGCCGGAAGCCCGAAATAGCCCTGCGGATCGAGACGGCCATAACCGATCGTCCCGCTCAGCGTGGCGCTGGGGAGGCCCTGACCTCTGGCTTCCTTGATCCGGGCATCGGCGGCATCCGCATCCGCACGCGCCGCTTCGATTTCGGGCGCATGGTTCATGGCGGCCGCGATCGCCTCTTCGAGCGTCGTCGCCTGGGCTGGCATGGCGACGCTCGCGAGCAGGAAGGCCAAGAGGGGGAAGGGGATCGCTCGCTTGCGGATCATTTGAAGGCGGTCCCCGGACGGATGCCCAGCGCCTTGAACACCATCGCGGCGGGGCAGAAGCCGGTGAAACTCGCCTGGATCATGTTGAGGCCGGCGAAAGCGGTGAGCGCGATCCACCATGGATGGACGGTCAGCGACAGGACCACACCCAGCAGCACGACACATCCGGCGAACGCCATCACGGCACGATCGAGAGTCATCTTTGCACTCCTTCGCTAAACGACGATCAGAAACGCAGCTTGCGGATGCCCATGACGTGGAGCGCCAGCTTCTCGTAGAAAGGCTCGCTCTCGCCCTTGCGGACTTTGCGCAGGAAATATTTCTCGAAGCCGATCTTGGCCAAATGGACCCATTTGCCACTGGCGGACCAGTTGACGTTGCGCGGCGGAATCTGGGGCTGGGCGACGAAGGCCACGCCGCCATCGCCGAAATCGGCGAGGCAGACCGCGTTCCATGTCGCTTCGGCGGTCGGCTCCTTGCCTTCGAGGACCGAGGCGAGGTTGGCGGCGATCGCCGTCACCATGGATTCGATCATGAAGCCGGTCTTGGGCACGCCCACCGGCACCGGGGTCGGACCCGTCGGGGGAATGGCGACGCAGACGCCGAGCGCGAAGACTTCGGGGAAGGCGGGATTGCGCTGGTGCTTGTCGACGATGATGAAACCGCGCGGATTGGTCAGGCCCTCGATGTCGCGGACGGCGGGGACGCCACGGAAGGCGGGAAGCAGCATCGAATAGCCGAACGGCAGATCATGCGCCTTCTTGACCGAGCCGTCATCATTCACTTCCTCGACGTGCATGACGCCGGCGTCGACCTTGTTGACGCGGGCATTGGTAATCCACTTGATATGACGGTCGCGCAGCTCGCTTTCGAGCAGCGACTTGGTGTCGCCGACGCCATCGAGGCCGAGATGTCCGATATAGGGTTCGGCGGTGACGAAGGTCATCGGCACCTTGTCGCGAATCTTGCGGCGGCGCAGCTCGGTGTCGAGGATCAGCGCGAATTCATAGGCAGGGCCGTAGCAGGACGCGCCCTGGACCGCGCCGACGACGATCGGGCCGGGATTTTCAACGAAGGCGTCGAAGGCATCGGCCGCGTCGGCGGCATGGGCGGTCTGGCAGACCGAGACGGTATGGCCTTGTGGTCCCAGGCCTTCGATCTCGTCGAACGCCAGATCGGGGCCGGTCGCGATTACAAGATAATCGTAACTGATTGATGTTCCGTCATTGAGTTCGAGTCGCTTTTCGCTCGCATGGAGTCGCTTGGCGCCGACCGAGGTAAAGCCGATCTTCTTTTTCGCGAACACCGGGGGAAGGTGGACCTGGATCGCTTCCGGCTCGCGCCAGCGCACGGCGACCCACGGGTTGGAGGGGATGAAGCTATAGGTATCCGTGTCGGATACGGTCATCACGTCGGCGCGGCCTTTGACGGCGGCCTTGATCTCATAGGAGGCGATCGTGCCTCCCAGACCTGCGCCCAATACCACGATCAACGGCTTGCCCATCTGCGATCCTTCCTCATTCAATGACATTGACTAATATAATCATTACACGTTATATGCAATCCACAAACTGAAAGAGGCAACCATGTTCGGATTCAAGAAGCGTGATGCTCACCGCGAGATCGGCCCCGCCGAGCTGGACGCCATGCTGAAGGACGGCAAGGCGCTGCTGATCGACGTGCGCGAGGCCGGCGAGTTCGCGACCGGCCACATCGCAGGCGCAGTAAACATGCCGCTGTCGGGCTTTTCACCTCGTAACATCCCTGATCCCGAAGGCCGGACGGTCGTGCTCCAATGCGCGGGCGGGCGGCGTTCAGGACAAGCGCTTGACCAGTGCGTGCAGGCCCAGAGCGCGATCGACACGCATCTCGCCGGCGGCATCGGCGCATGGAAAGACGCCGGTTTGCCGGTGGTCGGCGGCTAAGCGCGAAAGAGGGGAATGAGTGGCATGATGAGCGGCGGGGGCAAGTGGCTCTGGTTGGCAAGCGCCGCGCTGGCGCTGTCGGCGTGCGGTAGCAAGCCGGAGCAGGAACAGGCGGCGGCGACATTGCCCGCAGGCGACATGGTGCGACTCGTCCCCAAGGAGATCGCGGACATGAAGGCGGTTGGCGCGGAGATCGCCACCCGCGACCAGGCCGAAGTCCTCGCCCGCATCCCCGGCATATTGACCTCCCTTTCGGTGCGCGCCGGAGACACGGTGCAGAAGGGCCAGCGCATCGGCATGATCGTCGACTCGCGGCTTGGCTATGAGACGAGCGCCTATGGTGCGCAGGCCGCCGCCGCTCAGGCCGAAGCCGCGCGTGCCAATGCGGACCTCGCGCGCATCCGCGACCTCTACAACAACGGCGTCTATGCGAAGGCGCGTCTGGATCAGGCCGTCGCCGCCGCTCGCGCAGCCGACGCGCAGGTTGCCGCCGCGCGCGCGCAGCAGGGCGCGAGCGCCAGCGTCGCGGGGCAGGGGGCGGTGATCGCACCTGCAAGCGGGCGGGTCTTGCGCGCCGATATTCCCGCAGGCGCGCCGGTCGCGCCGGGCATGTCGATCGCCACCGTCACCGCAGGCCCCCCGGTCCTGCGCCTGATGCTGCCGGAATCGGTCGCGGGGAAGGTCCGCCCCGGCGCGCGCGTGATCGTCAACGACACAGCCCTAAATGATACAGGCTTGAATAATGCAGGGGTGCCTTCTGGGTCGCACCAGGGCAGCGTGACGCAGGTCTATCCTGCGATCACCGGAGGCCAGGTTCGCGTCGATGCGACGCTGCCTGGCCTCTCAACCCAATTTGTCGGCCGCCGCGTGAGCGCGTCGGTCGAGATCGGCACGCGCAAGGCGCTGGTGGTGCCGCGCACGTTTGTCACGACAAGCTATGGGATAGATCAGGTCCAGGTGGTGAGCGAAGGCAAAAGGCTCAGCATGGTGCCGGTGCAGATCGCGCCCACAGCCGACCCCGCCATGGTCGAGATATTGAGCGGTGTGTCTGCCGGCGACACGCTGTTTGCCCCCGGTAAGTCTGCCAAGGCTGCGCGCCCATGAATCTCGGCATTTCCGGTCGCCTCACCAGGGCCACCATTGCCTCGCCCTTGACGCCGCTGTTCCTTCTCGCGGCGATCGCCGTTGGTCTGCTGGCTCTTCTTTCCATCCCCCGGGAAGAGGAGCCGCAGATCAGCGTGCCGATGGTGGACATTCAGGTGATGGCCCCAGGCCTCTCCGCCGCGGACGCGACCGAACTGGTCGGCATCCCGCTCGAGACGATCGTCAAGAGCGTCGATGGCGTCGAGCATGTCTATACGCAGGCGCAGGATGACGGCGTGCTGGTGACGGCGCGCTTCCTCGTCGGATCGAACCCCGAGGACGCGGCGATCCGCATCGAGGAAAAGCTGCGCGCCAATTGGGACAGGAAGCCCGTCGGCATCCCCGATCCCAAGGTTACGGTGCGCGGCATCAACGATGTCCCCACGGTTGTCCTGACCCTGACGCCCAAGCCCGGAGCGGCGGGTCAATGGAACGACGCGAGCCTCTACGAGCTGGCCTCGAAGTTGCGCACCGAGATCGCCAAGGTCGATAATGTCGGCATCAGCTTCCTCGTTGGCGGACGCCCCGAGGAAATCCGCATCGCGCCGGACCCGGCGAAGCTGCGCCAATATGGCGTGCCGCTGGGCAGCGTGATCGAGGCGGCGAGCCAGGCCAACCGGAGCTTCCCGCTGGGCAACATCCGCGAGGATGGAAAAGCCGTCGGCGTGACCGCGGGCCGCACGCTGTCGTCGGCGCAGGAAGTGGGACTGCTCACCGTGCGGTCCGGCACCGGCGCGCCCGTCTATCTGCGTGATGTCGCGAGCGTCACGCAGGGGCCGCGCGAGGATCAGGCCCGCGCGTGGCGCTGGGCGAAGTCCGAGAATGGAAAGTGGAATTCGGCGCCTGCCGTCAGCATCGCTTTCGCCAAGCGTGCAGGGGCCAATGCCGTTGTCGTCTCCGACGCCATCCTTGAGCGCGTCGAGAGCCTGAAAGGCAAGCTGATCCCCGATGATGTCACGGTCGCGGTCACGCGCAACTATGGCGAGACGGCAAACGAGAAGGCGAACGAGCTGCTGTTCCATCTGGCGCTGGCGACCGTTTCGATCGTGGTGCTGATCGGCTTCGCGATCGGTTGGCGCGAGGCCGGTGTGACCGCCGTGGTCATCCCGACGACGATCCTGCTGACCATGTTCGCTTCGAACCTCATGGGCTACACGATCAACCGCGTCAGCCTGTTCGCGCTCATCTTCTCCATCGGCATCCTCGTGGACGACGCGATTGTGATGATCGAGAACATCGCCCGCCATTGGGCGATGGACGATGATCGCAGCCGCACCCAGGCGGCGATCGAGGCGGTGGCGGAAGTCGGCAATCCGACCGTGGTCGCGACCCTGACCGTTGTCGCGGCGCTGCTGCCCATGCTGTTCGTGTCGGGTTTGATGGGGCCGTATATGGCGCCGATCCCGGTCAACGCTTCGGCCGCGATGATCTTTTCCTTCTTCGTCGCCGTCGTCATTGCGCCGTGGTTGATGATCCGCTTTGCCCGCAAAACGCTGGCAGCGGGCCACGGCCACGATGAAAGCGGCGGTAAGCTGGGGCAGCTCTATGCGCGCGTCGCGCATCGCGTGATCGACACCCGCAAGTCGGCGCGCAACTTCCTGATCGGCGTCGGCGTAGCGACGCTGGTCGCCTGTTCGATGTTCTACTTCAAGGCTGTGACTGTGAAGCTGCTCCCCTTCGACAACAAGTCGGAGGTTCAGGTCGTGGTCGACATGCCCGAGGGCACCGCGCTCGAAAATACGGGCCGCGTGCTGGAAGACGTTGCCGGCATCGTGCGCGGACTGCCCGAGGCGACGTCGATGGAGGCCTATGTCGGCACATCGGCGCCGTTCAACTTCAACGGCCTTGTCCGGCACTACTTCCTGCGCTCGCAGCCCGAACAGGGAGACGTCATGGTTACGCTGCTGCCCAAGGGCGACCGCAGCCGGTCCAGCCACCAGATCGCGCTTGACCTGCGCCAGAGATTGAAGGCGCTGAAGCTGCCTGAAACCGCGTCGATCAAGGTGGTCGAGACGCCTCCGGGGCCGCCCGTGCTCGCGACCTTGCTCGCCGAGGTCTATGGCCCCGATGCGGCCACGCGCGAGAAGACGGCGACCGAGCTTGAGAAGATTTTCAAGTCCGTCCCCTTCATCGTCGACGTCGACAACAGTTTTGGAACGCCGCGACCCAAGCTGCGCCTCGACATCCAGCGCGACCGCATCGACTATTATGGCCTCTCGCAGCGCCAGATCGCCGACAGCATCGGGATGCTCATGGGAAGCCAGACGGTTGGCTATGCGCCGCGCGGTGATGGCCGCACGCCGCTTCCGATCACCATCGCGCTCGAACAGAAGGATCGGAGCTGGACGCAGGCTTTGTCGAGCACGCCCGTCGCGCAAACGCCGGGCGGCCAGCTCATCGACCTGGGCGCGGTGGTCGATGCTCGCACCGAGACGGGAAGCCCCGCCATATTCCGTCGCGACGGCCGCTATGCCGACATGGTGACGGCCGAGCTTGCCGGGGCCTATGAAGCGCCGATCTACGGTATGTTGGCCGTCGATCGCGCCGTGGACGACCATGATTGGGCCGCGAAAGGCCTGGTGAAGCCGCAAATCCGCCTCAATGGGCAACCCGAGGACGAAAGCGTGCCGTCGATGCTCTGGGACGGCGAATGGGAGATCACCTGGGTCACGTTCCGCGACATGGGCGGGGCCTTCATGGTCGCCTTGCTGGGGATCTACATCCTTGTCGTCGCGCAGTTCAGGAGCTTCCGCCTGCCGCTGGTCATCCTGACCCCGGTGCCGCTTACCCTTGTCGGTATCGTCATCGGGCACATGCTGTTCCGCGCGCCGTTCACCGCGACGTCGATGATCGGCTTCATCGCACTCGCCGGCATCATCGTGCGAAACTCTATCCTGCTGGTCGACTTCATCAGGCATTCGGCCACTCCGGACAAATCCCTGCGCGATGTCCTGATCGAAGCGGGGACGATCCGGTTCAAGCCGATCGTCCTCACGGCCGTCGCGGCGATGATCGGCGCGGCCGTGATCCTGACCGACCCGATCTTTCAGGGCCTCGCTATTTCGCTGCTGTTCGGCCTTGCGTCCTCGACGCTGCTGACCGTGCTGGTTATTCCGGCCATTTACATTGTGCTCCGAGATGATGGGAAGCCCGCAACCAGATGATGCCGCTCGATACGCCCTTCGCGCTCCTCGCTCAGCACGCCGCCCAAGCGGCGAGTGTGCTGAAGCTGCTTGCCAATGAACAGCGCTTGCTGATTCTGTGCCGGTTGACGCAGGGTGAATTTGCCGTCGGGCAGATGGTGGAGCTGTGCGAGCAATCGCAGTCCAGCGTATCGCAGCATCTTGGGAAGCTGCGCGAAGGTGGCTTGGTCAAGACCCGCCGTGATGGCACGACCATCTACTACAGCCTCGCCGACGACGACGTTCGCAAGCTGATCGACATGCTGTGCGATCGCTTCGGGCCGGCTGCTGGGCAGTCCTGAGAAATCCCGATGCGCCGCGTGGCCCTTCCGTTGCTCTCTGGCCTGGCGTTATCGGCCTGCGCGTCGCACGAGCTGGGGGACGATCGGGCAAGGATGGCCGAGGAAGCGGGGGAACGGTCCGAGATCCTGGCCGATCGTTTCCAGAAGGAATTGCTGAGCGCGCTTACGGCCGCGATGGTGGCAGAGGGGCCGCAAGGTGCTATCGGCGTCTGTTCGAGCATCGCCCCGGCACTTGCGGCGCAACTCTCGGAGGAAAGCGGCGCGAGTGTGCGGCGCACGGCGCTCAAGACCCGCAATCCCGCAGCCAAGGCCGATGCGACGGAGCAGCGCATCATGGCGAGCTGGGCCGCCGCGCCGCTCGACGATGAAGGTCGACCCAAGCGCTGGACGGCACGGGAGGGCGGCGAATATCGCTATATGCGCGCCATACCCACCATGCCTATGTGCCTTGCCTGCCATGGCGAAAACGTCGCGCCCGAAGTGACGGCGGCTATCCGCACGCATTATCCCGAAGATCAGGCGACTGGCTTCGCACCGGGCCAGCTTCGCGGAGCCTCCTCAATTCGGTGGGATGATGCCGCCCTGTCGCGCGCGATCAGGAATGGGGGTGAAAGCCAATGAGGTTAGGCGCTCTTGCCCGTCTGTCGGCGCTTATCCTTGCCGGCCTTCCCGTGACGGCCGCGGCCGAGCCGACCGATCTTGTCATTCGCGTCATCAGCGAAGGCGGCAAATTTGTCGGCACGTCGATGGGCGGGGCCGAGATCGTCGTGCGCGACGTGCGCAGCGGCGAAGTGCTGGCACGCGGCCGCACGGCGGGATCAACCGGCGACACGGCCCGGATCATGGCAGGAGGCCCGCGCGGCACGCCTCTCGCCGATGAAGCATCGGCCGCCTTCAGGACGCGGATCGACATCGACGAACCGAGGTTGGTCGAGGTCGAGGCCTATGGCCCGCTCGCACAGCCGCAGGCAGCGGTGCGCGTCACCGCCCAACGCTGGATCGTGCCGGGACGTCCAGCGGCGCAGGGCGATGGCTGGGTTCTCGAGCTGCCCGGCCTCGTCGTCGATCTTGTCGAACCGGCTGCACACCAGCGCGGGGCCGCGGGCGCCAGCGTGCGGCTCGCAGCCAACGTCGCCTTGATGTGCGGTTGCCCGATCGGGCCTGGCGGTATCTGGGATGCGGCGCGCTACGACGTGCGGGCCACGATCCTACGCGACGGTCGGCTCGCCGGTGAAGTCCGCCTGTCCTATGGTGGCCGAACCGGCTATTTCACCGGCGCATTCCCCGCTGACAAGGCTGGTGCCTATGCCGTCACCGTGACGGCCATCGACACCAAAACCGGCGCGACCGGCGTCGACGCGAGCAGTATCCTCGTTCCCTGATCGCACCGATCCAACGTCGCCACCCGCCAGTGAGGCTCACTTCCAGTCGGTAAGTGCTTCGAGCCTGTCAAAGTCAATCCCGCCATGCCACTCCCCACGGGTCTGACGCCAGCAGCAGTATCCAAGGAAAAACTCTTCGCGCGTCTCGAATAGGAAATGTGCCCAACTGATACTCAGAACGTCTTCCGACATTTCGCCAAACGCACCGCCAAGGGCCAGGTCGCCCCAATGCGCCAGTTCCGGATAAAGGGCACGGAGCTTCGCGATTTCGGCGCGGGCTTCGTCAGAATATTCGCCTGGGTCTGTCTCATGCCCGGGCCGCACAAAGGTCGACGCATCAAAAACAAACTTGGTCACACTTCATTCCTTCAAGCCCTCGCTTTCGATATTACGAGCAGCTTCCATGTATCACACGCGGCCTCGATCTTGTTCGCGTTCCAGGCATCGCTTGAAAGCCGGAAGGTGGCGCTCGCGCGAGGCGGCTTGCAGATTTTCCATGACCTGTCGTGCCGAAGGATCGTCGATCATCGGAATCAGCCGATCGTAGAGCGCGATATTTTCGATTTCGCCCTCGACCGCGCTTTCGCACGCCTCTTTCAACGTCGCCGGTACCGACACCTTTCCGGTCCACGGATTGGGCGGCACGGTCAGTCCCAGGCGTCGGAGCTGGCGTTCGAGCGCCGAAGCGTGGCGTTGTTCGGCCTCGATTATGTTGGAGAAGGGCCGGACCGGGCCGAACTTGGCGATCACGGCCGCATAGGTCGCCTCCGCCTTCCGCTCGTCGTCGAGCGCGTCGAGCAGGATCTTCGCCAGCTCTATCGAAGCCATCGCCTTGTCCTTACGCCGTTGGAGATTCGGACGGCAGTCTAGCCGCTCTTATTCGTGACGATGTTGTTCTTGGGGAAGATCAATCGTTGGCG
>JBIQHE010000024.1:0-55747 GCA_044508875.1 Sphingomonadales bacterium
TACCCAAATTACCGCTTGCGTTCGTCGGGGCGTCCACAGAAGAACATTTGGCGCAGATCGCGGCGTAGATTAGCGGAGCGCGGGCCTCGTCCTGGGGTTGATATTAAGCGGCGAGCTTGCGGTGCTGCAAGCGTCGGTGTTCGATGGTCTTCCGTTTGATCCTTTCGCGCTGTTGGATGATGGCGTCAGCCCTGCCGAAGTAGGTGTCGGCGGGCGTCACATTGCCGAGGCTTTCGTGATATCGGCGGTGATTATAGTGGTCGATGAAGGCCTCGATCCGGGTCTCCAGATCGCCGGGCAGGAAGTAATTTTCCAGCAGGATCCGGTTCTTGAGGGTCTGGTGCCAGCGCTCGATCTTGCCTTGGGTCTGGGGATGCATCGGGGCGCCGCGGACATGGCTCATACCGTTGGCACCGATCCATTGGGCCAGCTCCTCGGCGATGTAGCTCGGACCATTATCGCTGAGCAGCCTGGGCTTTTGCACGACCCTGGCTGACGAACAGCCCGAGGCTTCAAGCGCCAGTTCCAGCGTGTCGGTGACGTCCCCGGCGCGCATGGTGGTGCAAAGCTTCCAGGCGATGACATAGCGGGAGAAGTCGTCGAGCACGGTCGACAGATACACCCAGCCCCAACCGATGATCTTGAAGTAGGTGAAGTCGGTCTGCCACATCTCGTTCGGCCGCGTCGTCTTGGTGTGGAACGCATCGGCCGCCTTGATCACGATGAAGGCCGGGCTGGTGATCAGGTCATGGGCTTTCAGAAGCCGGTAAACCGTCGATTCCGACACGAAGTAGCGCTTTTCGTCGGTAAAGCGCACAGCCAACTCGCGGGGCGATAGCTCGGACTGGTCCAGCGCCATCTCGACGATCTGCTGCTGGATATCGTTGCCGATGCGATTCCACACCCGGCTCGGCGCCGATGGCCGATCCTCCAGCGCCTCCGGCCCGCCTTCGAGGTAGCGGTCATACCATCGATAGAAGGTCCGGCGGGGGATGCCGAGCTGGTCCAGCGTCCGCTTGGCGGGCAGATGCGACTGCTCGACGATCCTGATGATCTCGAGCTTCTCAGATGCGGGATACCTCATTCTTCGTCGCCCCCATCCGCGATCATGCTTTATGGGATGGCCCGCCCCTTTTCCCCGGCATCGGATATGATGCTGGTGCTTGAAGAGGAAAGGAGCGGACCGATGTCTATTGTGATCCTTGGCGTTGATTTGGGCAAGAATGCCTGCAGTGTGGTGGGCGTGGATGCGGCAGGAGCTGTCGTCGTACGCAAGTCGATGCGCCGCCAGACGCTGGTCGACTACGTTGCCAAGCTTCCTGCGTGCGTGGTCGCGATGGAAGCATGCTGTGGCGCCCATAACCTCGGGCGCCTTTTCGCCGCGCACGGACACGAGATCAGACTGATGTCGCCGGAGTACGTACGGCCGTATGTCAAAGCGCAGAAGAACGATGATCGTGATGCCGAGGGGATCGCCGAGGCCGCCTCGCGTCCAACGATGCGCTTCGTCGAACTCAAGACCCAGGAGCAGTTGGACATCCAGACACTCCATCGGGTCCGCTCGCGCCTAGTGGCCGAGCGCAGGAGCCTAATCAACCAGCTGCGGGCGATCCTGCTGGAGCGCGGGACCATTTTCCCGGTTGGGCGGCGCAAGCTGGAACTCGGCATCGATGCCCTGCTCGCCGATGAGGATACGACGTTGTCACCGCGTCTGCGCCAGTTGGTGGGCGAACTGCGTGCCGAATGGCGCGAACTCGATACCAGGGTGGAAGCGCTGAACGGCGAGTTTGTCGAGCTGGCGCGCAATGACGCGGCTGCCCGGCGGCTCACATCCATCCCCGGCGTCGGGGTACTGAACGCAACTGCCCTGATTGCAGCCGTGGGCGATGCCAGCAGCTTTGCCAAAGCCCGAGACCTGGGTGCCTGGCTCGGTCTGGTGCCCCGTCAGCATACTACCGGCGGCAAGCCGCGGCTGCTCGGCATCTCCAAGCGAGGCAACACCTACTTGCGCACCTTGCTCATCCACGGCGCCCGAGCAGTGCAACCGCGTCGGCAAGGCTGGTGTAGCGATAACCGTCCAGGAGATAGGTCGCGGCGGGCACGCGGGTAATGCCGTATCGATCCAGTGTTTCACGCTCGGCGGCGTCGATACCGCCGCATTTGCATGACCGGTCGTTGCCGGACGAGTTCTTGTCCATGTCGAAGCCTTTCAATCCGTGAGCTGGTCGAGAAGTGTCGTGATCCTGATCGTGGCGACGGTCGAAAAGGCGTCCGATATGGCATAGGGAAGCAGGATGCGCTCTCCGACCTTGATGGCGCCGCACGAGTAGACGACGTTCGGGACATAGCCATGGCGCTCTGCGGTCGCGGGCTGGACGAGCGGTACGCGCGAGCGCCCGAGCACGCGCGAGGGATCGTCCTTGTCGAGCAGAACAGCGCCGATCGAATAATGGCGCACCGGGCCGACGCCATGGGTGAAGAGCAGCCAGCCTTCGTCGAGTTCGATGGGCGAGCCGCAATTACCGATCTGGACGAACTCCCAGGGATATTCCGGTTTCACGATCACCTCGCCGAGACCCCATTCGTGGAGGTCGTTCGACAGGATGAGGTGCAGGCTCTCATTGTCGTGGCGCGCGATCATCGCATAGCGCCCGCCGATCTTTCGCGGAAAAAGCGCCATCCCCTTGTTGTGCGCCGCGGCGCCCTTGAGCGGTGCCAGATGGAATGTCACGAAGTCCCGGGTTTCGAGCAGCTCCGACCTTATGCCGCTTCCGCTGTAGGCGGTGAAGGTCGCATAATAGATGGTCTGGCCTTCGTCCTGGAAGGCAACGAAGCGGGCATCCTCGATCCCGTTCGCCTGCATCTCGGTGACAGGGAAGATCACCCGCTCGGCGATGTCGCTGGCGGGATCGAAGCCGAGTTCCAGACGATCGCCGACACGGGCGGTCACGACGGGCGTCGCGGCGAGCCGCGCGGGCGGGTCGATGGTAACGGTTCCGTCGGCGGCCAATATTCCCGACCGGAACGTCAAGGAGGAGATGTGGCCTTCGCCGACGGCGCGCAGGCTGAGAATGAAGCGGCGGCATCCTGCGGCGACGCCCGACTGGTCGGGGTGCGGCACGATGCTCGGATTGAACAGCGCCGCCGCTTCGAAGCTGTACTCATGAAGGAAGTAAGCGCCGACGAGCTGACGCTGCGCCTGCGAGAAACTCGCGTGAGCGGCAAACGCATCCTCCATTTCCGCGGCGCGCCGTTCGAAGATTGCGGGGAGGTTGCGGTGCCGGTCGTCGAAGTTGCGCAGCGTTTCGGCAAGCAGCGCGTCGGTCTCGTCCGGGGTCATCGCGAGGACGCGGTCGACGATGTGATTGGCGCGGGTCTTGTCGACGGGATTCAGGTCTCGGGGTTCGACCGCCGGCCGGAACGGGCGGACGACGACGCGCGACGGGTCGGGCCGCAAGTGAAGCGCCTGCCGGTTGAAGAAGGGCGCGGATGGCGGAGCCCCGTCAGGCATTGGTGGCTTCGTGTGTGGATGGGCTCGGCTGTGACGGCGCCCGCCGGTTCGCCGCTCGCAGGCGCTGCATGTCGGCCAGCGCGAGCAGGAAGGACAGCACCGATTCCGCGCCCCGGTTCTCGTTCGCGCGGTCGGGGTGGAGCCCGTCGCGGCAACTGCCCGTCGCGACGTCGACCAGTCCGATGCCGAGATCGTTCGCGCCAAGAAACCATGCAAAGGCGCGCTCGACTTCCGCACGCCACGAAGAGGCTGGATCGACACCTTCCGCCGCGATACAGGCCGCGATCGTCGCGCAAGCCTCCAGCGGTTGTTGGTCGAACGGTTCGGGATTATTGCGCGAGGCCATCAGGAATCCATGCGAGCCGACGGGGCGGAAATGTCCTCCGGGCGCCGTCTGCATCGTCACCAGCCAGCGCAGACTTCGCAGCCCTGCCTCGATCATGGTCGCCGAGCGCGCTGCGGCGCCCGTGACGATCAGCGCCTGCGGCAGCCGGGCGTTGTCATAGCTGAGGCCATTTTCGAACCATGTCCATTCGGGACCTTCCCGTTGGTCCAGCAACCTTTCGAGGCGGCCGGCGAGTTCGGCGCGCAGGCACGCGGCGGCATAATCTTCGGCATAAACCGCGCAATAAGATGCGAGGCCGAGCAAGGTGAACGCCCAGGAGCGCGGCGACGTGAAGGCCCCGACCTCGGCGAGCGCCTCGCTGAGCAGCTCTTTTGCCCAGCGCGCATGGCCAAGGGAGCAGGCCCGCGCACTATAGGCGCCCAGCGCCCAGAGCGTCCGCCCGTGGCTGTCTTCCGAGCCCGCATCTTCGAGCCATCGCCGGTCGAAGCCCATGAAATTGCGAAAGCGTCGATTGCCCGGATTCCATCCGTGCTGGATGAAGGCCGCGAACGTGGGTGACAGTCGCCGCGCCAGCGCCGCATCGGGGCCGCCGGCGAGACCGCAACACAGCAGCAGCGCCCGTGCATTGTCGTCGATGCAATATCCATGACTGCGGTCGGCGATCGCGTGAACGGCATGCTGGAATATCCCCGTGTCGTCGGACATCGCGGCGAGATGGTCGAGTGACATCGGTGGAAGGCTGCCCTGGATATTCGCCCGCGGGCGGACCGGTCCGGGCTCGGGCATCCTCGCCTGCCCGCCGGACGCGAGCCTGCGCTCACGGCAAGCCTTGCGAAAACTCGCGGCATAGCGCCGCGCCGTATTGGTCCAGGTCATGGGACGGCTCGCCGCATAGGCCTTGCGGCCCATTGCCAGGCGTTCGGTGTCGTTACCCAGCAGGTCGGAAATCGCCGGGCCGAAGCCCGCCGGATTGTCGAACGGGATCAGGACGCCCGAGCCGTCGGCGAGCAACTCGGCGGCGTGCCAATAGGGCGTGGAAACGACCGGACGCCCCAGACCGTGCGAATAGGCGAGCGTTCCCGACGTCATTTGCGCCGCCGACAGATAGGGCGTCGCGTAGACATCGCACATCGCGATATGATCGAGCAGTTCGGGGCGATCGACGAAACGGTTGATGAACGCGATATGGTCATCGAGGTCAAGCTCGCGTACCCGCGCCATCAGCGTGTCGCGATAACGCTCGCCCTCACGGGCCAGCAAGGCGGGGTGGGTGGCGCCCATCACCACATAGAGGACATCGGGCGTGCGCCGGACAATCTTGGGCATGGCCTCGATCATCGTCTCGATACCTTTGTTCGGGCTCATCAGCCCGAATGTCAGGATCACCTTGCGATCGGTAAACCCCAACCGCTCCTTGGCGGCTCGCGCCGAAGCGAGCGGAACATCGGGAATGCCGTGGGCGATAACGTCAATCTTCCCCGGATCGGCGCCATAGACATTGATCAGCATGTCGCGGGCCTTGTCAGCCATGACGACCACGCGCGCCGATGCGGCAACGATATCCTTCATGACGCGGCGTTGCGCCGTGGTTGGCCGATCGAGAACCGTGTGCAAGGTGGTGACGAGCGGCGCATCGAGCCTCGCTACGAGGCCGAGAATCAGCGCGCCTGCCTCGCCGCCGAAGATGCCGAACTCATGCTGGAGGCAGACGAGATCGAAGGCCTCGCGATTGATGAAGTCGGCGGCGGCGCGATAGTCGGCCCCTGATCCTGGCTGATCGTCTCGCGGACGGGTGGCGGAAATTCATAGTCGCCGCCCGGCTCGATCATCGCGACAATGGCCGTATCCGCAACCTCGCCGAGCGCTCCGACCGCGAGTTCGAGGTCGGTCGTGAAGGTGGCTATGCCACAGCGGCGCGGGAGGGCATTGCCGACGAACGCGATCCGCAGCGCCGGCGTGTGCAGGCCATCTCAGTGCTTGCCTTTCGGTTTGGCGGTCATCTTCACCGCGGATGCTTCGTGGGCGGCGAGGGTGGTGAGCGCTTTCGGTTTCGCCGCCTTGGGCTTGCGAATCTCGCGGTTGCTGCGCTTTTGCGATTTTGCCATGTCAGACGTCCTTCCGTTCGATCGCCCGATACGAGAATTCGTCCGAGCGCTGCGGGCGGGTCGAAGCGATCGCTCCGCTCCGGACATTCGGAGAAAGATAGGGACGGTGACGGTAGGGGAAGGATTTGAAGCGCTGACCGAGGCTTTCGATCTTGGGCCGATATCGCATGACCTCCGAGGGTTTGGTCGCGGCGGAATAGCGCATCAGCGCGATCTGTTCGTCTTCGAGTAGCTGGTTGAGGCACATGGTGCGTGCTCCTGCATCAAGCGAGAGCACAATTTTTGTCCCTCTGTCACATGGAGCTTGTTCAAAATTCAGGTGATGAGGGCCTTATACCACGGATCGCGCAAACCACCCCACGAATTCGGGGCAATTCGAATGCCTATATGTTTATCATTGCGGCCAACACTTCCCGGGCAGAGCGACACCAACCTGACGGCAATGGCTATGATCTGTTGATTTTGGAGGATTTGCGCGCGGTTGCGAACGCAGTCGGCCGCACGCCTCGCCGGGGGCAATCGACCGCATTCGTATCGAGCCCGTTCGCTATTGGCTTGTCGTTTCCGCAGCGTTGCGCCGCGCGCGATCAATTCATTAGTCCTGCCTGGGCGGCCTGCCTATGTCATGGAGCGTATGAAGGCGCTCGCCGACGATTTGCCAGATATGGGCGGCCCCGCGATCGCCAAGGCGAACCGTCCCGGCTTCCTCGTCGACGGCAAATTGTTCCGAAGCATTGCCGTAGCGATATTCCGCGTCGAGCATCGCCCTTGAAATGACCTGTTCGCGATCAGGCGCATCGGCTTGTTCGCTCAAGCTGCGCTCCCGAATCCGCTGGCGGAGGAGTTCGGCGCGTTCATCATGGATGTTGACGTTTCGCCAAGTCTCCAAGGGCAATTGCCCGGTATGGCCGCGCGCGATGTCCTTGTCCGTCGATGGCCATGCAGAGCCGGGATTGACGGCACTGCTGCTCCCACCGTCGTCCATCGATATATTGTCGGCAAGCGCTGCGAGCGCCATTTCATCGTATCCGAGCGACCGATAGATATCACGGCCGATGACCCAGCGCGCTTCTTCTATCTCGGCCAGTCGATCGACTATATCTTCGAGTGCGGAGGCGCTGCGTTCTTGGGGCGTCATGCTGAGCGCCTTATGAATGAGAAGCTCGGCAATGAATGTGTCGCCGAGGAAATCCGCATATCCGGTAGCCTGCGCACGGGGCCGAACCCCCTCTCTTGTAAATGAGAAGCCGCTACCCCATCTCCATGAGATCGTCGGCGTCCTTTCGCTTGCCGGGGACTGAGAGACCATCGCGCTCCCGCTGAACGGGAGGTGGACGTGGATCTCAATCAACTCCTTTATCATCACCAGATGGCGCTGATCGCAGCGAACCGCGCCCACCGCGATGGGCGGCCCCACGCCAATTTCGATCTTCCGCGCTATTATGCGAAGCGGATCGGCGAGTATCGCGCGCGGCGCGGCCTCGGCGTCGGTCCGGCCCTCATGGCCGATCGAGACGGCGGCCCGCGCGCGGATCCTCCGACCTCGGCACAGGGCGACGACTATCCGGTTTTTCTTGGCGACACGCTGGTTGCCGAACTTCTCGTCAACAAGGCGCTGGCCATGACCGAGGCCGAGCGCGCGGCATGCGCGCTGGGCGGCATAGCCGAGCGCTTGACCGATCTCCACGAAGAGCTGTGGGTCATCGGACACGATATCTACCAGGCCCTCGATCTCGACGAGGAAAAACTCGCGAAGCTGGCTGCCGACCTGCCTCCGCCCGCCCCCGACGAACGGCAGGCCGTGCACCTGCGGCCTTTCCGCCCGCAGTCGGACGAGGGCATCGTCCATAGCTATGTTGACCAGTTCAGCGTGGGAAGCTTTCGCTATACCAATATCGAGGATGCCCGCGCCGCGCTGCGTCGTCAGCGCGAGAGCGCTGCGAATTCCGGGAGGCAAGCCAATGATGCCTGACAGCAAGGAGATGCCGGCGGCGCGCGCGCGGACCAATCCGTTCAGGCGGCGCCGGCCCTTCGCACCGCTTCCGCCGCAAGAAGCGAAGCGTCAGGGCGCGATCAGCGCGCTCGCTTTCCAGTTGCTCGGCGGGCGCGATCCCGCGCTGACCTTCCTGAATGGCGAAAGCGCCGAATTGCGCGGCCGCCCGATCGCAATCGCCACCCTGAGCGATACGGGCTACGCTCTCGTCGAGCGGGAAATCCGCTCGCGCGCGGCCGAGACCGGTGAGCGCCATGTCAGGTGATCGGGAAGCCGCGCGGCATATCACGCGCACATGGTTCGAGTGGGAAATCGACGGGCTGGCACGCAAAGTCATTCTTGTCGTCGAAACCGATCTGGCCATGCAGCCCGACGAGCAGGACTATGACGCGCTTACTCTCGACATGCTGCGTACGGAAGCGATCGCCCGGTCGCGGGCGTCGCCCGGCGCGATTGATCGCATTCGTATCGTGCCCGTTCGCTACTAGTGGTCATGACACAGGAATGGAGCATCCGGCATGGCCGATTATGAAATCACCGGCATCCGGCAAGGCGGCATCGAAGGGCGGACGCATCATATCGAGGCGGTGAAAGTCGGCGAAAGCCTGTTCCTCGTCGATCAGATCATCGACTGGACGAAGGACGAGATTCATCGCTTCTGGATATGGTTCCAGGAAGAGAGGATCGATATCGTGGCGCTACAGCACGGCTCGTCGCGGCGTTATTATCTCACCGTCGACGGTGGCGGTTTCCCGTCGGCTGCTTTGCTGTCGCTCCCGCGCGTTTGATAGCGCGCGGAATCTGGACTTTCTGCTGCATCGAAAATCGTGCGGGCCATCACGAAGACTTCGGACGATTGGGCGAATCTCCATCGCAAAAGGGCCTCGCATCTGCATGCGAAGCCCTTTCATCCTCTGCGCTCGTGACCAAAGGAAGCCCCATTGGCCTTCCCGGGTCGCGAGGAAAGCCTTTGTCATACGACAATAGGCCGATGCCAGGCGATGTCGAGCGCGATCGCGCCCGAGCAGGTCTTTATCACCGCGGCGGGCCGCCGCGCATGCGCGCTGCTATATCCGACAAAATCAGGTTCGAGACCGCGTTTTTCGCGAAACCGGTTGATCCGCCGGGCATAATGGTTCGGGAGATCGAAACCGGCGGGCGCTTCGCCGGCGCGGTGTGCCCGGTCGGCAGCGATCACGGCCATTTGATGATGATAGAAGAGCTGGTTCATATCCATGATGGTGTCCTGGTGGGGCCTTTCGTCATGCTGACGGCCGCCGTGCCGGTGATTCAGGTTCGCGCTCGCGGATTCAGGCGAGACATTGGGCGCGGACTGCTTCGGCGAGCCGATCCCTGTCGGCGCGGGCCTGTTCGGATTTGAACTGTCGGTTGGCCAGCGCGTGCCACGCGGCGGCCGAACGGAGATTGCGCTCGCGAACCAGTGTCAGGTCCGCCGCGGCGGCGTCGGCCTCGCATCGCTCGGCCTGTTCGCGATAATTGTCGCTGGTTGCTGCCACGGCGCTTTCCTTTCGTTCAGTCGATCATGTCGGCGATCAGCCGCTTCAGTTCGCGGCGCGAGAGCGTTGGCGAACGGCGCGGCGTGCGGCCTATAGTGATCGGCTTGCCTGCCAGCGGGAGGCCGGCGAGCGCGGGTAGAATGGTGTTGGTCTGAAACATATTGGTCTTCTTGATTCTCAGGTGTCAGCGGCGCTTGCGCGCGCCGCCGGCTGGACCGCCGGGGCCGCGATCGCGGTAGACGACGCGGCCCTTGGTCAGGTCATAGGGCGTCATTTCGACGCGGACGGCGTCGCCGACCACCGAACGGATACGAAAGCGTCGCATCCGTCCGGCGGTATAGGCGATCAGCCGATGGCCATTTTCAAGGATGACGCGGAACCGCCCGTCGGGCAGGATTTCCTCGATCGAGCCCTCGAAGCTGAGGACATCTTCCTTGGCCATTGCCGAAGGGCCGGGTCAGGCCGCTTCGAGATTGACCGCGGAGATCTTGCCGTCGCGGCCGGTTTCCAGTTCGTACGAGACGCGCTGGTCCTTGCCCAGCGACGCCATTCCGGCGCGCTCGACGGCAGTCACATGGACGAAGCTGTCGCCCGAGCCGTCTTCATTCGAGATGAAGCCATAGCCCTTGTCGCTGTTGAAGAATTTGACTTTGCCGATCGGCATGGGTGTTTCCTTTCACGAAAACAGGGTATCCGCCGGCAAAAGCACCGACAGAGCTGGAAGCGTGAGAAGGGAAGAATCGCCCCGGAGCGGGGTATCAAAATTCCGTCGCAGGCGACGTTAGCAACTGTGATATGGGCCATCCTTTTCGAAAAGTCAAGTTTCTGCCTGGATTTTCATTAAATGGCGAGGGCGGTGTTTCCTGTTTTTCTCTTTGAAGACTGGAATTATTCAATCGCAGCTTCTTACGGTCGCGGCCTCTCGTCGCCTTCTCGACCTGCTGGCGGATCTGCGCGATGCGCGTCGATGTCAGCTCTGGTGCCGATATAAGCGTCGTGTGCTCTGCATGAGCTATTGATTGGGACGTCGCCAACGCGGCGGGATTGGCTGGATGTATCTATGTCCGTGCCGGGCGGAATAACCACCTTCCAGAGCCGCACAATGCATAGCTTCCTATGTCTTCTGGATCGTGTCCCGCGGGGTGGTGTAGCTGGGGTGTCTCCCCGCATATTTTCGGCGTCAGTCTGAGCCGGTCATGCGCCGGGTACTGCCGAGAGCATGACATTGGGATTGTCGCTGAGCGGGGCCATCGTTTCAAGTGTCATGTAGCGGGCGCGCTGGACAGCCCATTCATCGGACTGTTCCATGAGGATGGCGCCGACGAGGCGGGTGATAGCGGCCTCGTTCGGGAAGATGCCGACCACCTCGGTCCTGCGTTTGATCTCGCCGTTGAGCCGCTCGATGGGATTCGTAACCGGTATGAGGATGTCGGTGCCGAAGTTTCTGCTTCGACTCACGGGTCGTGGTGTATGGTGCGACCATCCGGGACAGAGGCACCGGGAGCACGAAAGTGCGGGCAGGCCGATGTACACGATGAGCTGAGAGCTCGAGTTAGTAGCTGGCCGCCTCTGCGACTCACCCGGTTGCGCTGCGAGCGCGGATCCGTAGTTGTCGTGTCGCCCGCCGCTCCCGTCACTTTGGCTGACAGGAGGCGCTTATGCGACGCGTCATTGGCATTGATATCCACCGGACCTTTGGCGAGGTGGTGATTTGGGATGGGGGGATATTGAGACATGCGGGCCGGGTCGACATGACCCGGACAGCGCTGGAGGGGTTCGGGAAAGGGCTGCGATCCACCGACGAGGTCGTGATCGAGGCGACCGGCAACTGCATGGCCGTTTCGCGGGTCCTCTCGCCGTTCGTGGCACGCGTGGTGATCGCCAACCCGCTCCAGGTAAAGGCGATCGCCCAGGCGCATGTGAAGACGGACAAGATCGACGCGGGCACTCTGGCCAGCCTCCGTGCGGCGGGATATTTGCCCGAGATATGGACGCCGGATGCAGCGACTGAGCGGATGCGCCGGCTTGCTGCCCGACGATTCCAAATTGTCCGGCACCGCACGCGGATCAAGAACGAGGTGCATTCCATCCTTCATGCTCATCTGATCCCGCGCTGTCCGCACGCCGATCTGTTCAGCGGCGTTGGCCGTGCCTGGCTTCTGCGCCAGCCCGTGCCGGAAGATGAGCGTGGCGCTATCGAACGACACATCCGCGAGCTTGATCGGTTGACCGACGATTTGGCAGCAATCGACAAGGATATCGCCACTGATGCGCTCAACGATGATGGGGTTGCCAGGCTGCTGACCATCACAGGGATCAACCTAACCGTAGCGGCGGGAATCGTGGCGGCGATCGGCGACATCAATCGCTTCTCGAGCCCGCAAAAGCTGGTGAGCTACTTCGGCCTCAACCCGCGGGTGCGCCAGTCGGGGCTTGGAGCAGCCCACCATGGGCGGATCAGCAAGGCGGGCCGCAGCCACGCCAGGGCGATGCTGGTCGAAGCGGCATGGGCAGCCGCCAAGACGCCGGGGCCGCTGCATGCCTTTTTCGTTCGCATCCGCGCCAAGCGTGGCCATCAGGTGGCGGCGGTTGCACTTGCCCGCAAGCTGGCAGTCCTGTGCTGGCACCTGCTGACCAAGCAGACCGATTATCGCTGGGCGCGCCCCGCGCTGGTCGCCAACAAGCGACGGGCAATGGAGCTCAGGGCCGGAAAACCGCAGAAGAAGGGCAACAAACCCGGCCCGGCCCATGCGTACAACGTCAAGGCCTTGCGGGATCAGGAAATGGACATCGCCCGCCATGCCGAGCAGGCTTATGAGCAATTCGTTGCCCAGTGGGAGACAAGGCCAAAGGTGCGCGGACGCTCCAAACCGGCAGGACTATGATAAGGCGGCCTGACGGAACTTACGGCCGGAGTTCCGCTCTTCGCCACGGAGTCGCCCGCGCACCACCTGCATAGCAAAATTCGGCAGCGCGGGTCTTGTCCATCTCATCCGTGCTGTGCAGCTTGGCACGGTGTTCCTTGGGGAACGTCATGTAGGCGAGAACGTCGGGTTCGGCATCGTCCATCAGGGTTGCCAGCCTGGGCAGCTTGGGGCGCACCTGATCGGCAACGGAGCGCCATTGCTGGCTTGCCGCTTCGGGCGTTTCCTGAGCGAAGGCGGTGGCGATGAATGCGGAGACAACGCGCCTGCCGCTCTTGCCGGCATGAGCCAGGGCATTGCGCATGAAGTGCACGCGGCAACGTTGCCAACTCGCGCACAGCAGTTTGGAGACCGCGGCCTTGATACCTTCATGGGCATCGGAGATGACCAGCTTCACGCCGCGCAGGCCTCGGCGCGTCAGCTTGCGAAGGAACGCGCTCCAGAAGGGTTCGGCTTCCGAGGGACCGATGTCCATTCCAAGTACTTCGCGGCGGCCATCGCTGTTCACGCCAACCGCGACGATCACCGCGACCGAGATAATCCGTCCGTTCTGGCGCACTTTCACGTAGGTGGCGTCGATCCACAGGTAGGGCCAGTCGCCTTCGATTGGGCGATCCAGGAAGGCATGGACGCGTTCGTCGATCTCCTCGCATAAACGGCTCACCTGGCTTTTAGAGATGCCGTCCATACCCAGGGCCTTGACCAGATCGTCAACCGAGCGGGTCGATATGCCTTGGATATATGCTTCCTGGATCACTGCGGTCAGCGCCTTCTCCGCCATTCGCCGCGGTTCAAGAAAGCCGGGAAAATAACTGCCCTTCCTGAGCTTGGGGATGCGCAGTTCGACCGTGCCAGCCCGCGTCTGCCAGTCACGCTCACGGTGGCCATTGCGCTGGACAAGCCGGGCCGGAGACTTCTCGCCATAGCCGGCGCCGGTCAGCTGGCCGACTTCCATCTCCATCAATCGTTCGGCAGCAAACGCGATCATGTCGCGCAAAATATCGGCGTCAGGGGTCTTCTCTACCAGCGAACGCAGGTGCATCATCGGATCGGTCATCGTGGTTCCTTCCGTCAGGTTCGAGTGTCGCAACCCAAACCTATCCGAAAATCACGGTGACCACCTCAAACTCCAGCTACACCACCCCATGGGACACGATCCCAAGCACCAAAGGATAGGGTCTTTTGCTTCCCAAGAAAGCGGTAGTTCATCCGCCAACATCGTCGCCCCGCAGGGGTCACAAGAAGATATAGCCCGCCCGAATCACCCAGCTTATATGGCTTATCGCGGCCCTTCGCCGCCTTGACTGCTACCGCCGTCAGCATGATGGTATCTCTTCCATGACTGCCTCGGACATACCATCAAATATACCCCCAAATTGTCGGGGTGCGACGAAATACGCCCGTATCAACACGGACGGTGATAGCACAAAAAATGGGAGAAATCAGCCGTTTTCTGGACGTTACCGGACGTCCCCGGAAGAGCCTCTGGAGCGGGTAGCGGGAATCGAACCCGCCTAGCTAGCTTGGAAGGCTAGAGCATTACCACTATGCTATACCCGCATCTCCAAGGCCCGCGGCGATTGCCAGTTTGCGGCCCGAGCGTCAAGTGCACACAGCGGCGAGATTGAGAACATCGTGGCAACATGCTAGACGGCGCACGTGAGCGAGATCAAGGCCAGCGAGGGTGAAGGCGCGGACGTTCCGATCCGCAAGATCATCCATGTCGACATGGACGCGTTCTACGCCTCGGTCGAGCAGCGTGACAACAGGGCGCTGCGGGGCAAGCCTGTCGCGGTCGGGGGCTCGTCACGGCGCGGGGTGGTCGCAGCGGCGTCCTACGAGGCCCGCAAGTTCGGCGTTCGGTCGGCAATGCCCAGCATCACGGCAAAGCGCCAATGTCCCGAGCTGATCTTCGTGCCGCCGCGCTTTGATGTCTATCGCCAAATCTCGCATCAGATACGCGCAATCTTTCATGACTACGCCGACGACGTAGAACCGCTTTCGCTCGACGAGGCCTATCTCGATGTCAGCCGCGACAAGGCGGAGCTTGGAAGCGCGACTGCAACGGCTCGGCGGATCCGCCAGCGCATTCGCGTCGAGACCGGCCTCACCGCGTCTGCCGGCGTTTCGTACAACAAGTTCATCGCAAAGCTCGCGTCGGACCAGAACAAGCCCGACGGGCTGACCGTCATCCCGCCAGGCAAGGGCGCCGCCTTCGTCCAGACGCTCTCGATCCGGCGATTTCACGGCATCGGCCCCGTGACTGCGGCAAAGATGGAGGGGCTCGGCATCTTCTCGGGCGCCGACCTTGCCGCAAAGGACATGGACTGGCTCGCGGCTCATTTCGGCAACAGCGCCGAATGGCTCCACAATCTCGCGCGCGGGATCGACCATCGGCGCGTGCGATCGGACCGGCCTTTGAAATCTCTTGGGGGCGAGCGGACCTTCTTCAACGACCTCGTCTCTGAAACCGAAATTCGCGAGGCGCTCGCGCACGTGTGCACCGTGGTTTGGGACCGCGCGGCCAAGAAGCACGCGCGCGGCCGCACCGTGACGCTCAAGCTTCGCTATGCTGACTTCCGGACAATTACGCGCGCGAAATCGGTGCCCGTCCCGATCGGCGACGGGGCGAGCCTCCTCGCCGTGGGCGAGACGATCCTCGCGCCGCTTCTGCCGGTGGAACAGGGCATCAGGCTTCTCGGAGTGACGCTGAGCAAATTCGAGGGGGAAGGCGGTGAAAGGGAGGCCGCGGCTGACCTGCTGAGCCTGATCTAGCGGGCCTTCCCTTCAAGAGACGGTGTCATTCATCCAGCCGCTGCAAACCGCCGTTCCTTTGTCGCCGTGAAACGGATCGCGGGGTGCCGCTGGGTGACATAACCCACCTCCCACGCATCCTTTGCCATGAACACGGGCGCGCCGTCGCGGTCCGCGGCGCTGGCGCCGCGGTGATCGGCCTGGAAGGCCTTGAGCGCAGCCGGGTCGTCGCTCGCGATCCAGCGCGCAGTGTCCCAGGGCGACGCCTCGAGCCGGGCCTCGACCTTATATTCGGCCTCGAGGCGGCTGATCAGCACGTCGAGCTGCAGCTGGCCGACGACCCCCACGATCATGTTCGACCCGATTTCGGGGTAGAAGACCTGGATGATCCCCTCCTCCGCCATGTCATCGAGCGCTTTGCGGAGTTGCTTCGTCTTGGTGGGGTCGACCAGCGCGACGCGGCGCAGGATTTCGGGGGCGAAATTGGGAAGGCCGGTGATGGTGATGTCGGTGCGCTCGGAAAGCGTATCTCCGACACGCAGCGTGCCGTGGTTTGGGATACCGATGATGTCGCCTGGGAAGGCTTCCTCCGCCATTTCGCGGTCCTGGGCGAGGAAGAGCATCGGACGGCTGATGGCGATCGCCTTTCCGGTTCCCCCCTGCGTCAGGCGCATTCCGCGCTCGAACTTGCCCGAGCAGAGCCGCATGAAGGCGATGCGGTCGCGGTGCGCTGGATTCATGTTCGCCTGCACCTTGAATACGAAGCCGGTCACCGTGTCGTCATCGGGACGTACGGGCGCGGGCTCGGCGGGCTGCGGCTGCGGACCCGGCGCGTGTTTTGCCAAGGCGCTGAGAAGATCGACTACGCCAAACTCCTTGAGCGCCGACCCGAAATAGACAGGCGTCAGGTCACCTCCTCGATAGGCCTCGACGTCGAAAGGCGCATAGCAGGCGGAGGCGAGCTCGGTCTCTTCCTTGAGATGCGCGAGCCCGTCGGTGCTAAGCTCGACCGCGAGCGCGCGATCGTCGAGGCCCGACACGGTGATGCGCTCGCCTTCATACATGCGCGATGCGTCGCCTCCGGGCTTCATGATCGCAGGATCGACCAGGTCGTAGAGTCCCTCGAACTGACCGCCCATACCGGCAGGCCAGTTCATCGGGCAGACATCGAGCGCCAGGCGGTCGGCAACCTCGTCGAGCAATTCGAACGGGGGCAGGCCTTCGCGGTCGACCTTGTTGACGAAGGTGATGATCGGCACCGAGCGCAGGCGGCAGACTTCGAACAGCTTCAATGTCTGGGGCTCGATGCCCTTCGCAGCGTCAATGACCATCACCGCGCTATCGACGGCGGTCAGCGTACGGTAGGTGTCTTCGCTGAAGTCCTCGTGGCCCGGTGTGTCGAGCAGATTGAATACCAGCCCCTGATGCTCGAACGTCATCACCGAGGAGGTGACCGAGATCCCGCGCTGCTGCTCGATTTTCATCCAGTCCGAGCGCGCCCGCCGCGCCGCACCGCGCGCCTTGACCTCGCCCGCCATGTGGATCGCGCCGCCGGCGACGAGGAGCTTTTCGGTGAGCGTCGTCTTGCCCGCGTCGGGGTGCGAGATGATGGCGAAGGTTCGGCGATCGGGATGCTTGGACATGGCGCGGGCGCCTAGCAGGTGGGGCGACAGGTGGAAAGGGGCTGGCGCCGCCCCGCCGCCGGGCGCATGTTATCCTCATGCGAATGCTCCTCCATGCCTTTGCCCTCGTCGCGGCGCCCGCCGCGGCCCAAGTCACGCCGCTGATCGGCGAGTACCGGCTTTCGGAGGGACCGGACGCAGCGGGCGGGCTGCTCATCGAAGCAGACGGCCGCTTTCGCTATGGCCTGGTTGTCGGGGCCCTCGACGAGCGCGCCGAGGGGCGATGGGAGCTGCGCGGCGATCAGGTCTGCCTTTTCACCGAACCCAAACCCGTTCCCCCGGTGTTCGAAAAAGGTCCGCTCATCGAGGTCGACGGAGAGATACCAACCTTGCTCGTCACGGGACCCGATGACAACGGCGTCCCGGGTATCGATTTCGTGATCGGCTTCGACAGCGGCGAACCGGCCGCGGGCTATACTCAATATTATGGCTGGTCGCTTCCCGATGATGATCAGCGCATTCCCCGCTGGGTCGAGGTCGGCGAGCCGATGTACGGCCTCGCCGTCCGGCGGTTCGACTTCGCCGAAAGCGATGGCGGCCGGCTGCGCATTACCATCGTTCCCAACGACATGGGCATTGTCGACTTCGACGGGACATGCGCGGAGAAGAGCGAAGAGGGCGCGGTCTTGCACCGCGCGGAGGGCGACATGCGCTTTGTTCGGTTGGTCAATTTCGAATAGCGTCGGCAGAGTCCTGCAAAGTTTTCTTGAAGGGTTTGGTGCCGCCCTCCTCAGGCAATTTCCACCGAGCATCTGCCACAGGGAAACCCCGGCAGGCCCATAGTCCCCGGCGGATCGAGCCACCCTTCCCCCTTGCACTCACCGTCCAAATGCGCCACATCTTTACGTGAACGTAAAGGTAAAGCACTCGCGAGAGGATTCTTCCCCATGACCGATGTTCCCAGCTTTGAAACGATCAAGTTCGAGGTCACCGACAATGTCGCGACGATCACGCTCAACCGTCCCGAGCGCCTGAACTCGATGCCGCCCGCGATGGCCGATGATATTCGCGCCGCGCTTGATTATCTGCCGGTTCTCGGAGCGCGCGCGCTCTTGATCACCGGCGAGGGCCGCGGTTTCTGCTCGGGCGCGGATCTCGCGGGGGACCGGAACAGTTCTGCGGTCGGCGGCGGCGCGAACAGCCGCAAGGCATTGCGCAACCATTATAACCCGATGCTGCTCGCGCTCTCCAATCTCGACATCCCGGTGGTCATCGCGGTCAATGGTCCCGCCGCGGGCGTCGGGTGCAGCTTTGGCCTGTCGGGCGATTTCACGATCGCGGGCAAGAGCGCCTATTTCCTTCAGGCCTTCGTCAATATCGGCCTCGTCCCGGACGGCGGGTCGTCATGGCTCCTGCCGCGCCTGGTCGGCCTGCCGCGCGCCACCCAGATGATGATGCTGGGCGAGAAAATCGGCGCCGAGCAGGCGGCGGAATGGGGCCTCATCTACAAATGTGTCGAGGACGCCGAATTGCTGGACGAGGCGAAGGCGCTCGCGGCTCGCCTTGCGAATGGTCCGACCGTTTCGCTTGGCACGATGCGGCGCATATTGCGCGACGGCCTCTCGCAAAGCTACGCAGCGACGCTCGATGCCGAAGCCATGGGACAATATGTCGCGGGCAACAGCGCCGACGCTGCCGAAGGCATTCTCGCCTTCCAGGAGAAGCGCAGGACCGCCTTCCAAGGGAAGTAGGCGTTCAAGGAAGGCGGCCCCGGCGCGAATGCCGGGCGCTTTTCGGCGTCGGCCGCGAATGGGCGACGCCGCCTATGGCGAGGTCAAATCTCGTCCGGTCCGCTACTCGGCCGCCTCCTCGATCATCACCTTCTTGTAGATGCTGTTCTTGGGATAGGAACAAAGACGCATCACCATCGGCTCGAAATATTCCAGCGGCAGCGTGTCATAATCGGGATCGAAGGCCGGCTGGTCATATTTTTCGCAAAATTCTGCGCAGGCAGCTGCGTAGGGATGATCCCGGAATTGGTCACGCATATTGCGATCGAGGCCGATATAGTGGAAAAAATAATGCCCCTGGAAGATGCCGTGATGCTGCACGATCCAGTGGTTCTCCTCTGAGAGGAAGGGTTTGAGGATCGCCGCAGCGACGTCGGGATGATTGAAGGCGCCGAGCGTGTCGCCGATATCGTGGAGCAGCGCCATCACGACATACTCCTCGTCGCGGTCGTCGCGCAGGGCGCGCGTTGCGGTCTGGAGGCAGTGCGTCAGCCGGTCGACCGGAAAGCCGCCATAGTCGCCAGCGAGCAACTTCAGATGTTCAAGGATGCGCGCGCCATTATCGGGAGCGAATTCCTTCTGCTCCGCGGCGATAATGTCCCAGTCTTCCTGCGTGCCCTCGGTCATCGCGCGGAATTTCGCGCGCGGGTGCGTCATGTCGTTCATTGGCGGCTCTCCCGATAATGGCCGCCAGTCTACGCCATGCGTTGCACTTTGCAACCTTGGACCGAAAGCTTAGCCGCCGGCCGAATCGCTGCTGTCGACGCCATATTTCAGTGCTTCCTCGCGCGTCAGGCACCGGCGGGTCGACTGGTCGGGACCGCTCCCCTTCACCGCCTTTTGCTGGTACATCACATCGGTCAAGAGCTTGCGCGACACGCCCATCTTGATGAGGAAATCATTGTCCTCGCTCGCGAGCAGCGCCGCGTCCTGCTCGACATCGCCGATAAGCTCGGTCGTCGCATCGGTGCCCATCGCGACGCTCATGTCGATTGCGCTGCGATCGCCCGTGCGCGTGAACATATGGACGATGAAGAGCCCGCCGGGATCGACGTAGCGCGGGATGCCCCCCATGAAGACGAAGTTGCACGCGCTGAAACAGGCCCAGCCCGAGGGAATACGCGTCGTGATCCCCATGTTCGACCGGATCACCCGTCCCGCCGCATTGCCCGCGCGCGCGTCTCCGCCCGGCGAGCTCAGCCAGATTTCGGTAATGTCGGGATTCGCCGCGAGCGCAGCTTTAAGCCGCTCGGGCAAACCGGGATCGACACGGCCTTGGGCGAGCAGCACCTTGACGCCGCCGCGCTCGACGGGAGTGAGCACCATCGTCGGATTGGTGGACCAGTTGGGGTGCAGCGGGCAGGTCGGGTTCGCAGGATCCTTCGCCGGCGTGGCGCCGAGAGTCGCAAGCGCCGCAAGAGCCAGTGCGGGGCGCGCGATCCGCTTCATGCCTGCGCCAGCGTATAGCGCGGTTGCCCCGGCTCCCGGCACATCCGCTTCGTCGCGCGGGTTTCCTCGCCATCGACGATGATGAAATCGGTGACGTTGATGCACTGGCGTCCGCCCGCCTCGTCATTGCGCGCGATGACCGTCGACGATCCACTTACATTCTCGCGCGTCTCGCTGGTCCAGCTTGCCGTCGACCCGACTTCTTCGCCGCGCACCGCCTCTTCGGTGGCCTTCGCCGCCTGCACCTGCTCGGCGGGGTCGAGCTTGCAAGCGATGGCGTTGGTCAGCGTGTCGCTGACTTCAGCAATCGGTACATAGCTGTAGACGCCCGCCCTGCTGGCGGCGCTGCCGATCGCCTTGTTCAACACGCCGCCGAGGATATTGCGCCCCGCCCGGCTGCCCTTTTTTCCCTTGGGGCAGCCGCCATTATCCTCGCTGCTGTCAGGACCGGGGCTCGGTGCAGGGGTTGCCACCTTTCGCAGGATGCCGCCGAACTGCGCCTCGGCAGGCGTGACTGCCAGCGCCGTGATCGCCACCCAGGCGGGGATGAAATAATATCGTCTCATGCACCGCTCCCGGGCCAGTCGAGGCCTTTCTTATAGCGCAGAAACTAAACCCCGCTGTGATTTCGATCAATAGCACAAAGATTGTCATGCCAGCCGGTTGAAATTATCGCTGAACTGGCTCAGACAACGGCCATGCTGTCGCAGAAGACCCGTTATACCATACGTGCATTCCAGCACCTCGCCGACCATTGGGGCAAGGGGCAGGTGCAGCTTGCAGATATTGCAAAAGCGCAGAATATCCCGCCGAAATTCCTTACCGTCATCCTCTCGGAAATGGCGCGCGAAGGGCTATTGATCTCGCAGCGTGGCCGCGACGGCGGCTATCAGCTGGCGCTGCCCCCGATCGACATCAGCTATGGTGACCTCGTGCGCCTGACGCGCGGATCGCTTGCCCTCGTGCCTTGCGCGAGTCGCAACGCGCATGAGCATTGTAAAAATTGCCTGCCGGAAAAGGAATGCCGCCTGCGAAGCCTGATGCTGAAGGTGCGCGACGATACCGCGGCTATTCTTGACCGCATCACGCTCGCAGATCCGATCCGAATGGAACCGTTATTCGAAACCGAAGACGCCGCGCGTTAGCGCGGCGTCCCCTGTATCATTCTTTAATGGACCGAAGTCGCCTCAGGGGCTGACCGGCGCGTCGTCATCATTGTCGGCGATGATGATGATCGCCGTGATACCAGCGAGAAGACCAAGGAGGCCGATCAGCCAGCCCGAATTTCCTTCAAGCTCACTCTGGCCGCTGCTCGCCGAAACCGCGGACACGCCGCTATAGGCTTGGGCCGCGGAGGCGGTGACGGGCGCGGCCACCATCGATGTGGCGACGAACGCGAGCGCGGCTTTCTTGAACAGGGTCATATATTTCTCCGTCTGTTGGACCTTGCGTCAGCCGAAGTAACGAGCAGGAGTCGGACAAGGTCCAAGCCCTCGCCTCGGTTCACCGGCAAATAAGCACGGCACGTGGCGAAGGGCGACGGGCCGAGACGCGGCGCCGCCTCGCGCGGGGCAGAACGGATGAAACTACGCGTCCCTGGCGTCGCCAACCAGGAGGTCCGTGAAGAGCCCCGCCACCCGCTCGGCGGCCGTCACCTCGTCGGCTGCGCCCAATAGGCCGGGGGTCAATTGCCCCTCGATCAACAATGTCGCAAGGCCCTGCATCATTGACCAGCCAGCAATGGCGGCGAGCTTCGGGTCGAGAGCCGCATCGTTTCGGCGTGCGGTCAGGTCAAGGACCGCCGAGCCGAAAAGCTGGGCAGCCGCGACCCGCGCATTGCTGAGCTCGCGGGTCGGAATGGCGCCGGTGATCTCACGATTGCCGATGAGCCTGAACAGCCCCGGATTGGCAGTTGCAAAGCGGACATAGCCAACTCCGAGCAGCCGGTGGCGTTCGGCTGCACTCCTGGCCGTTGCGGCGCGTGTCGCGATCAATCGTCGGTGCGGTCATGTCAGGCTTCTCCGATGCCCTGTTGGGGATTGGCACTGGCGGCGGCGCTGGGCCGCGCTGCGACGCGGGCCCGCCACGCGGCCAGGCTCGTGAGCGCGGGATCGAGCGGCTGTCCTACCATCGCGCCGAATTCGACGAAGCAATAGAGGAGGATGTCGGCGAGGCTGAAGCGCTCCCCAGCGACCCAGGGGCCCGCGCCGACGATTTGATCCACCTTCGCAAGCCCATCGGCCGCTAGCCGCTTCAAGTCCGCCGCGCCCCCCGGCAGGCAGAGCGTCCGGCTCTCGAAGATCGCCAGGCCCTCGGCGCCCCGGAATCCCGCGGTCATGGGTACTACGACCAGCTGGTCGATCATCCGCAAGAGCATCCGGGTGCGCGCGCGGTCCTCCGCCGTCTGCCCAAGCAGGGCATGCGACGCCTTCGTCTCGTCAAGATATTCGCAGATCGCGACGCTTTCGGCGAGATAGCTGCCGGCCCCAAGTTCGAGGAGCGGCGTGTGCCCGAGCGGGCTTTTCGCTGCGAATGCGGGCTCGCGATTCTCGCCTGCCATGATGTCGACAAATTGCCGATCGACCTCGACCCCCGTCTCGGAGAGATACATCAAGACGACGCGCGGATTTGGCCCCACGGATTGAAAGAGTTTCATCGCGCGGCTCTCAAAACTGGACGCGCTTGGTAAAGCCGCCGTCGATGACGAGATGCGCCCCGGTCATGTAGGGACAGGCAGGGGACGCGACGAACACGATACCCTTCGCCACTTCCTCGGCCTCGCCGAAGCGCCCCATCGGCATCTGGGCCAGCGTGCTTTCATAGAGCGCCGGCACCGCCGACTTGATGGTCTCCCAATTGCCACCTGGATAATAGATGGCGCCGGGCGAGACGATGTTGACGCGGATATTTTGCGGTGCCAGCGCCTGGCTCAACTGCGAGCCATATGTGATCAGCGCCGCCTTCAGCGCATTGAAGGCCTGCGGCACTATGAAGGTCTCAACCGCGGCGGTCGATGACATGAAGACGATCGACCCCGACCCCGACGCCGCGAGGGCCTCGGTCAACGTTTCGACGCCGTGCACCGCGCCCATGATGTCCATGTCGAGCCCGCGCTGCCAGTCGCCGGTGGCGCCCTGCCCGGACGAGCTTGCCGTGTGGACGAAGATATCGCAGCCGCCGAGTGTGTCGCGGGCCTTTTCGAGCCACGACCGATATCCATCGGGATTGCCGGTCATGTCGAACTGCTCGCCGAACACCTTGCCCGGCCCCGCTGCGTCGATAGCTGCGACAGCCGCCGCGACTTTCTCCGCGTCGCGCGAGAAAAAGGCGACGTCGGCGCCTTCGGCCGCGAAAATCTTGAGCGCGGCCAGCCCCAGCCCGTGCGCGCCCCCGTTCATGATCACTTTCTTGCCCGCCAGCCCCAGATCCATCGCATCCTCCTCATGTCATTTGAGGCGGAGAGTATCTGGCTCATTCGAGGGGGAACATCAGCAAAAATGGGAGCCGCCAGCGTCCCGGCTTCACGCGAGCGCAGCAGTTCCCCTGCTTTCAGGCAGAAAGCGATTTCAACATGTTGGGAACAGGTTGGAAATGGTGGAGCCTACCGGGATCGAACCGGTGACCTCTACAATGCCATTGTAGCGCTCTCCCAGCTGAGCTAAGGCCCCGTGCCATTTCGCAGGATCGCTCTGGGTAGTGCGATCGGGACGCCGCCTTTAGCAGCGCGCGTCCTATATGCAAGGGGCCAAATGCATCCGGTGATGCTTTTTTGGCCCCCCGCGCTTCCGGTCAGCTCTCGTCGTCCTCGTCGTCGCCGGTCGCAACGCCGAGATCATCGTCGCCGCCAAGATCGACGTCATTGTCAGGCGAATCGCTGTCCTCGTCGACATCGACGTCCAGATCCAGATCGTCGTCCGACTCCGTCTCCTTGATCACCTTGCCTGGCTTCTCAGCCTCTTCGAAGGGCATCGGCTGCTTCGATTTCAGCACCGATTCCGGGATCCAGGCGTAGCCGCAATTGATGCACGAGACTGGATCGTCGTTGGTCAGATCATAGAATCGGGTGGCGCATTTCGGGCAGCTGCGTTTCGTGCCCCATTCAGCTTTTATCATATAAGCCTCTTATATAACTGAAAACAGTTAGAAAATTTTGGAAGAAAATCGCCACTTCGTGGCCGATCCATCAAATCGGCGTGCGCCTTGCCAGATTGTCGGGCCGCTGTCAAAAGCGCGGCGCCATGACCGATCCCGTCCCCAGTCCGCGCCGCTTTTCCGCTTCACCGCCGCTCACCGGCCGGATCGCGATTCCCGGCGACAAGAGCATTTCGCATCGCGCCCTGATGCTATCAGCGCTCGCTGTGGGAAGAAGCCGCGTGACGGGACTGCTCGAAGGCCATGACGTGCTTGCCACCGCCGCGGCCATGCGCGCCATGGGGGCGCATATCGAGCGCACCGGCGAAGGCGCGTGGGAGATCGACGGCGTGGGCGTCGGCAGCCTGCTTCAGCCGGCGGGCGCGCTCGAGATGGGGAACAGCGGCACCTCGACCCGTCTCCTCATGGGCCTTGTCGCGAGCCACCCGATCACCGTGACCTTTACCGGCGACGCCAGCCTGTCGGGGCGCCCCATGGGCCGGGTCATCGACCCCCTCTCGCAGATGGGTGCCGACATCTCCGCCTCGCCGGGGGGACGCCTCCCGCTGATGGTCCGAGGGCTCGGCCCCGCCATCCCCCTCGCCTATCGCCTGCCGATGGCCTCGGCGCAGGTGAAGAGCGCGGTCCTGCTCGCAGCGCTCAACACGCCGGGCATCACCGAGGTGATAGAGCCCGTCCCAACCCGCGATCATAGCGAGCGCATGCTCCAGGGTTTCGGCGCCCAATTGAGCATCGACACCGACAAGGACGGCATCCGGCACATCCGCGTCCGCGGCGAGGCGGAACTCAAGCCGCAGACGATCGTCGTGCCTGGCGATCCATCATCGGCGGCCTTTTTCATTGTCGCCGCACTCCTCGTCCCCGGTTCGGACGTCGTCATCGCAAATGTCGGCCTCAATCCGACGCGCGCGGGCCTCGTCGAGGTCTTGAAGGAGATGGGCGGCGACATCAGCCTCCTCGACCCGCGCGAGGTCGGGGGAGAGCCCGTTGCGGACCTCCGCGTCCGCCACAGCTGGCTTACGGGCATCCGCGTGGACCCCGCCGCCGCGCCGAGCATGATCGACGAATTTCCGATCCTCTTCGTCGCTGCGGCGCTCGCCGGTGGCCGCACGGTCACGACGGGTCTCGACGAACTTCGCGTCAAGGAAAGCGATCGGCTCGCGGTCATGGCCGCGGGACTCAAGGCGATCGGCGCCCGCGTCGAGGAGAGCGCGGACGGCCTCGTTATCGACGGCACGGGGGGTGAGCCGCTGCAGGGCGGCGCGATGATTGCCGGGCATCTGGACCACCGTATCTGCATGAGCTTTGCGGTCGCGGGACTCGTCAGCAAGGCTCCGGTGGAGATCGACGATATGGCGCCGGTCGCGACGAGCTTTCCCAATTTCGAAGAGCTGCTTGCGGGGCTTCAGCGGTGATCATCGCGGTCGACGGCCCAACCGCCTCGGGGAAGGGAACGATCGCGCGCGCGCTCGCGGCGCATTTCCACCTGCCCGTGCTGGATACAGGAATGCTCTACCGCGCGGTGGGCTATCAGACGCAGCTCAACCACGGCGACCCCGACAATGCCGCCGATGCGCTGGCGGCGTGCGATTTCCCCAGTCGTCTGCTTGAAGACCCGGCGCTGCGTTATGAAAGCACCGGCAGTCTCGCGAGCCGGGTATCGGTGCACCCCGAGGTGCGCCGCGCGCTACTGCAGCGCCAAGTAGATTTTGCAAACCAGGTGGGGGGCGCGGTGCTCGACGGACGCGACATCGGCACGGTGATCGCGCCGCACGCCGATGCGAAGCTCTTTGTCACCGCGCGCCCCGAAGAACGCGCGCGCCGCCGCCAGGCCGAGATGTTGGGCCGCGGCGTCGAAGTCAGCTATGATGCGGTGCTCGCCGACGTCCATGCGCGCGACGCGCGCGACACCGGCCGCGCCGACGCGCCGCTCCTGCGCGCCGAGGACGCGCTCTTGCTCGACAACAGCGATATGGGGGTCGATGAAGCGATTGCGGCGGCAATCGCGTTCGTCACCGAGAAAGTCAGGCAACCCGGTTGAGTTCGGGGAGCGGCTTCGGCGCGGGCGCCGCGGCCGCGTGATAGACGCTGGTTTCGCCGACGCCTTTCAGCATCTCGCGCTGCGGCGGGCCGAAATCGGCCCTGTTGCGCGTACGCAACCAGGTGCTTTCGGAGATTGCGATGCCGTTGACGGGCGCCGTCCCTTCGAGCCGCGCCGCCATGTTCACCGTCTCACCCCAATAGTCATAGGCCATGCGTGTCGCCCCGATCACTCCGCCAACAACCGGGCCGCTGTGGATGCCGACGCGCAGGCCGACGTCGGTTCCCGCGACTTCCTGGAGTTCGCCAACGCCCGCGAGCACCTCGCGCGCAAAGGCTATGGCCGCGTCCGCGCTGTTGCCGCTTGTGACGTTCCCCCCGGCAATGGCGAGATAGGCATCGCCGATCGTCTTGACTTTTTCGACCCCGTGCCGGGCCGCGCAGGCATCGGCATGGTTGAAGAAGGTGTTGAGCACTTCGACGAGATGCCCGGGCGATACGCGCTTGGCGAGGTTAGTGAAGCCCACCATGTCGATGAAGATCACGCTGGCGTCGGCATAGGCGTCGGCCACCATCCGTCCGTCGCGGATCCGCTCGACCGCAGCGGGCGGCAGCATATTGTAGACGAGTTCCTCGTTTTTCCTGCGCTCGGTCTCGAGCGCCTCGGAAAGCGCGAAGGCGCCGCGGCTCGAACGATCAATCGCGAGATTAATCGCGATCATGATCATCGCGCCGCTCATGTAACTGAGAAGTGCGTACCAGAGCCCCGCGCTATGGCTTTGCACCGGGAGGACCGTCGCGAGGAAGACAGTGAAATCGAGCGCAAGCCACAGTAGGAAAAGCCGCGGCCGCCCCGCGAGGGCGACGGCCGCAAAGGCGCTCACCGCAAGGCGGTTGATCACGCCAACGGCATGCATGTCTTCATGCATGTCGATCAGCTCGTCGAAGAGAATGAGGTTGATGTGCCCGACGAGGAACACGATGCCGAGCAGCGCTGCAAAATCGATCGCGGGCTGCTCGACGTAGGAGGACCAAAAAGTCGAACCGACATAGGCGCCGGCAAGAAGCAAGGTGCATCCGAGCAGTAGTGCAAGCGCTACTGTATCCTGCGGGCTTACGAACATGGGGTTCGCAATCGTGTACGCTAGCGCGACGAGCATGAAGAGCACGCCATAGATGCGCACGAAGGGCAGCCGTAGCGTGCGCGCGGCAACCTGGAAACGTGCCTCGACCGCCGGATCGGCGAACCGGCCGCCTGAATTGCCTTGCATAGATGCCCCCTTTATGGAGCTATCTAACCCTCAAGGTCTTACGATGGGGTTTACCCACCCTTTCGCCTTGCTTCCCACCCGGTTTCCTCATATATGCGCCGCGTCCAACGGGCGACTTCGCCGGTTGCGGCACAGCTTGGCCGCCGCTCAAAACGAGCGTCGGGCGTGACGGGGCGCACCTGTCGCGCCCTTTTTGCTTTGCCTGTGCCTCGCCGCGGCGCCGCCACTGCGGATGTCCCGCCTTGCATTCGGCGGACGGGACGGATCGGCCAAAAGACCAGCGGAACCAACCGCTTGGCCGGAACAAATGAAGTAAGGACGAACCCATATGGCCTCTACGGCTTTTCCGACGCGCGACGATTTCGCCGCGATGCTCGATGAATCGCTGGGCGGCGCCGACGGCGGCTTTGAAGGCCGCGTTGTCAAAGGCACCGTGACCGGCATCGAAAACGACCTGGCAGTGATCGACATTGGCCTGAAGAGCGAAGGCCGCGTGCCGCTTCGCGAATTCGCCATGCCCGGCCAGAAGGCCGATCTCAAGATCGGTGATGAAGTCGAAGTCTATGTCGACCGCGTCGAAAACGCCAATGGCGAAACGATGCTGTCCCGCGATCGCGCCCGCCGCGAAGCGGCTTGGGACCGCCTCGAAGAAGAGTTCAACAAGGAAGCCCGCGTCGAAGGCGTTATCTTCGGCCGCGTGAAGGGCGGCTTCACCGTCGACCTCGGCGGCGCGGTGGCGTTCCTTCCGGGTTCGCAGGTCGATATCCGCCCGGTGCGCGACGTCGGCCCGCTCATGGACCTGCCGCAGCCCTTCCAGATCCTCAAGATGGATCGCCGCCGCGGCAATATCGTCGTGTCGCGCCGCGCCATCCTCGAGGAAACGCGCGCCGAACAGCGTTCGGGCCTGATCCAGAACCTGGAAGAAGGCCAGATCATCGAAGGTGCGGTCAAGAACATCACCGATTACGGTGCGTTCGTCGACCTCGGTGGCATCGACGGCCTGCTCCATGTCACCGACATGAGCTACAAGCGCGTCAACCACCCGAGCGAAGTCATCAACATCGGTGACACCGTCCGCGTCCAGATCATCCGCATCAATCGCGACACGCAGCGCATCAGCCTCGGTATGAAGCAGCTCGAAAGCGATCCGTGGGAAGGCGTCGCCGCCAAGTATCCGGTCGGCGCGAAGCTCAAGGGCACGGTCACGAACATCACCGATTACGGCGCGTTCGTCGAACTCGAGCCCGGCATCGAGGGCCTTGTCCACGTCAGCGAGATGTCGTGGGTCAAGAAGAACGTCCATCCCGGCAAGATCGTGTCGACCAGCCAGGAAGTCGAGGTCATCGTCCTCGAGGTCGACAGCGAAAAGCGCCGCATTTCGCTTGGCCTCAAGCAGGCGCAGTCGAACCCCTGGGGCGCCTTTGCCGAGGCTCACCCGGTTGGCAGCGTCGTCGAAGGCGAAGTCAAGAATGCGACCGAATTCGGCCTGTTCGTCGGCCTGCCCGGCGACGTCGATGGCATGGTCCACATGTCGGACATCGCCTGGGGCATCTCGGGCGAAGAAGCGCTGCACCTCCACCGCAAGGGCGAACAGGTGCAGGTGGTCGTTCTCGACGTCGACGTCGAGAAGGAACGCATCAGCCTCGGCATCAAGCAGCTTGAAAAGGGCGCTCCTGCGATCGGCGCCGGCGCCTCTGCGGGCTCGCTGAAGAAGAACGACATCGTCACCGTCACCGTTCTCGAAGTTCGTGATAACGGCCTCGAAGTCCAGGCCGGCGACGATGGCGCGACCGGCTTCATCAAGCGCGCCGACCTCGGCCGCGACCGCGACGAACAGCGTCCCGACCGCTATCAGGTCGGCCAGAAGTTCGACGCGATGGTTGCCGGTTTCGACCGCTCGAAAAAGCCGAACTTCTCGGTCAAGGCGATGCAGATCGCCGAAGAGAAGCAGGCGGTCGCGCAATATGGTTCCTCGGACTCGGGTGCGTCGCTCGGCGACATCCTTGGCGAGGCGCTGAAGGCGGGCAAGAAGAGCTAAGCCTTCTCGCTTTCGACCAACGCATGAAAAGACCCGTCGAGTGTCCCTCGGCGGGCCTTTTTCCTTGCCGGATATGTTTTGAACGCGCCCCGATTCGTGGTAGCTTCCGCGTGCGTTGGGAGGGGTCTCACGCAATCGAGCCGGCACCGACCGGATATTCCCGCCTCGGCGGGACAGGCGTGATAATAGGGGAAGCACATGATCCGGTCTGAACTGGTTCAAAAGATCGCGAGCGAAAACAGCGATTTGCGCCTCGAAGAGGTGGAAAAGATCGTCGATGTTTTCTTTGATTCCATTGTGGACCAGCTGGCCGCCGGCGGCCGTGTGGAACTGCGGGGTTTCGGGGCTTTTTCAACGCGTAGCCGCGAATCGCGCACCGGTCGCAATCCCCGCACAGGTGCACCCGTCGCGGTGAAGGCGAAGAATGTGCCCTATTTCAAGCCAGGCAAGGAAATGCGCGAGCGGCTGAACGACTGACGCTGCTGCTTTTTCAGATCAGTTGTTGCGAGCGTGGCGAGACGGTCTCGGGCCCCCTGGGGCAGGGACGGTTTCGCGCTGCCCGGATTGACCAAGAGCGCGCCCCCCCGGGCATCAGTTCTTGAGCCGAAATCCCGTGCGGAACATCCAGAAGATCACGCCGAGGCACAGCAAGAGGAAGAGTGCGACCGCGCTCATGCTCACCCCGATCGCGACATCGCCTTGCCCGAAGAAGGTCCAGCGAAAGCCGCTGATGAGATAAACGACAGGGTTGAACAGCGTGACCGTCTGCCATGCCCGCGGCAGCATCTCGAGCGAATAGAAGGCGCCGCCGAGAAAGGTGAGCGGATAGACGACGAGCATCGGGATCACCTGGAGCTGCTCGAAGCTTTGCGCCCAGATGCCGATGATGAAACCAAAGAGGCAGAAGGTCACTGCCATCAGGATCATGAACGCAGCCATCAGAAGGGGATGCGCGACCTCGACGTCGACGAACAGGTGCGCGGTGGCAAAGATGATCGATCCGATGATCACAGACTTGGTTGCAGCTGCGCCGACATAGGCGATAAGCAGTTCCAGAGGCGACATCGGCGCCGAGAGCATCTCGTAAATCGTACCCGTCCACTTGGGCATATAGATACCGAAAGAGGCGTTATTGATGCTTTCGGTGAACATCGTGAGCATCATCAGCCCCGGTACGATGAATGCGCCATAGGGAACCGCACTCACCTCGCTCATCCGGCTGCCGATCGCCGAGCCGAAGACCACGAAATAGAGGGCGGTGGTGATGACGGGCAGAATCAAGCTGGTCCAGAAGGTGCGACCAAAGCGCGCCATCTCGAACTGATAAATGGCGCGGATTCCGCGAAGATTGGAAATCATGCCGCCTGCTCCGCCTTGCTTTCGTGCACCAGCCCGACAAATATTTCTTCGAGCGAACTCTGCTTGGTGTGGAGGTCCTTAAAGCCGATACCAAGGTCGCTCATCCGGCGCAGCAGTGAAGGGACCCCGGTTGCTTCGGCCTGGCTGTCGAATTCATAGATGAGCTCGTGCCCCTCGGCGGCGAGTTCGAGCCGCCACTCGCCAAGTTCGGCCGGAACAGCGCTTAGCGGCTCGGCAAGATTGAGGGTCAGCGTCTTGCGCCCCAGCTTCTTGATGAGCGCGTGCGTCTCCTCGACGAGGATCAGCCTGCCCTTGCTGATCACGCCGACGCGGTCAGCCATCTCTTCGGCTTCCTCGATATAATGGGTGGTGAGAATGATTGTGACGCCGCGCTCGCGAAGGCTGCGCACCATCGTCCACATGTCGCGCCGTAGCTCGACGTCGACCCCGGCGGTCGGCTCGTCGAGGAAGAGGATTTCGGGCTCGTGACTCAGCGCCTTTGCAATCATCACGCGGCGCTTCATCCCGCCCGACAATTCCATGATTTTCGCATCGCGCTTGTCCCACAGCGAGAGGTCGCGAAGCAGCCGCTCGATGAAACCGGGGTCCCGCGGCTTTCCGAAGAGGCCGCGTGAGAAGCTGACCGTCGCCAGAACCGTTTCGAAAGCATCGGTGTGAAGTTCCTGCGGCACCAGCCCGATCATTGCGCGCGCAGCGCGGTAGTCGCGAAGATGGTCGTGCCCGGCAACGCTCACCGCACCCTCGCTCGGCATGACGATGCCGCACACGATACTGATCAGCGTTGTCTTGCCTGCGCCGTTGGGGCCGAGGAGCGCAAAAATCTCGCCCTTTGCGATGTCGAGATTGACGCCGCTCAGCGCCCTGTGACCGCTCTTGTAGGTTTTGCCGAGGTCGGAGATGGAGAGGACGGGTTGCATGCCCCTGCTCTACTCGACCCCCCCGGCAGGGGGAACCCCCGCAAACAGCGCTTGACCTCCCCCCGTCCATCCGCTTGACGGACAATGGGTGCGCGGACGTGGCGGAACCGGTAGACGCAGCAGACTTAAAATCTGCTATCCATATGGGTGTGCGGGTTCGAGTCCCGCCGTCCGCACCAGCGGCAGCAGTGGGCGCAGGAGTGGCAGACGCATGAAGGTCAGCAGCACAGGGGCGCGAGGTATCGCGGCCGCGCTGATCCTGCTCAGTCTCAGCAGCTGCGACCTGTTCAGCGAGCGCGGACCGGTCCGTATCGCCGCGATTGGTCCGTTAAACCCCGCCGCGAACCCCATGAACGGCGAATTGTCGCCGCCCAATGCCGCCCTCCTCGAGGCGACGTCGCAGGGGCTCGTGAGCTATGATGGCGAAGGCCAGATCGACGTCGGCCTTGCCGAGCGCTGGACGGTCACCGCCGACGGGCTGAGCTATATCTTCCGCATCCGAGAGGCCAAATGGTCAAACGGCGACAAGGTGACTGCCGAGGATGTTGCGTCGATCCTGCGCGGTTATCTGGGCCCGCGCAGCAGGCATGTCCTGCGCGACGATTTTCCCGAGATCGAGACAATCAAGGCGATGACAGACAGCGTGATCGAAATTCGCCTCTCGGTTCCCCAGCCCGACATCCTCGAACTGCTTGCCCTGCCCTCGATGGCGATCGTGAATCGCGGCATGGGGTGGGGACCGATGCGGCCGAAAAAGCAGGGCAGCGCGATGCTGCTCACTCCTGTGCCCGATCCGCTTGCCGAGGATCCCGACGAGGCGGAGGCCGCGGCAGCCGACCCCGCGGCATCGATCGAACTCGTGGGGGTCACCGCCCCGCGGGCGCTCGCGCGTTTCAAGAACGGCTATGCCGACGGCGTGCTCGGTGGCCGCTTTTCATCCCTTCCCTATTTCGTTGCCTCGAACATCGGGCGGTCGCGCCTCGTTGTCGACCCGGTTCCGGGACTTTTCGGGCTCGTCTTCATGCGCGCCGAGGGTTTTCTTGCAACCGACGCCAATCGCGAAGCGCTGTCACGCGCGGTCCGGCGCAGTCGGATGATCGATGCTTTCGGACTCGCCGAGTGGCAGCCGCAAGTGACCATTCGTCCCGCGCTCTATTCGCGCGACGAGGGCCCGGCGCCGCTCGTTCCGGCCTGGGCCGATTATGACGATGCCTCGCGCCTCGCGCAGGCCAAGCGTGTCGTTGACGCCTGGAAGGCTGGAGGCCGCACGATCGAGCCGCTCAGGATCGCGATCCCGGAATCTCCCGGCGGGCGCATTCTTTTTGCCTATATCGCGGCCGATTTCGCGCGCATCGGGGTCCCGAGCCAGCGCGTCGATATCGATCGCGAAGCCGACCTCAAGCTGATCGACATGACCATGCCCAATGACGACGCCGTCTGGGGCCTGCGCCGCCTGTCGTGCCGGAAGGACACGCTGTGCAACGCCGACGCGCAGCGCAAGATCGAGGAAGCCGTGGCGGCAACGGACCCTGCGGAGCGCGCGCGCCTCATCAGCGAGGCAGAGGCGGTGCTCGCACGCTACACCCCGTTCATCCCGCTCGCGACCCCGCTGCGTTGGTCGGTCGCCTCGCAGCGGCTCACGGGACTTCGCGCAAACGGTCGCGCGCGCCACCCATTGAATCACCTGATCGCCGCTCCCAACTAGGTTTCGCGCACGCCTCTTGTGCGCGTCTGGAAAAGGACGCCGATGGCCCCCTCCACCCCCGACACCGATGCGATCTTCGATGCATTGATCCAGGACAAGCGCGATCCTCTGGCGCTCCGTAAACGGGTCGAAACGCTTGAGTTCCTGCTCGAACGCAGCTTTACCATTCCGGGCATCAACCGCCCGGTCGGGCTCGACGCTATCGTCGGCTTGGTACCCGTCGTCGGCGACGTGATCACGGCGCTGATGGGCGCCTATCTGATTTGGGAAGCGCGCAACCTCGGCATGCCGAAATGGAAGATCTGGAGAATGGTGGGGAACCTCGGCGTCGATACGGCGCTCGGCGCCGTACCGCTCGTGGGCGATGCTTTTGACTTCCTGTTCCGCTCAAACAGCCGCAACCTCAAGATCATCAAGCGCCACCTCGACAAGCATCATCCCGGAACGATGGTCATCGACCAGTAGTGCGAGCAGCCCTGCTCCTCGGCTCGGTCGAAGCTGGCGGCAGGCGAACCCTCGGGCTTGCCGCAGGCCAGGCCAGGGAAGAAGGGGCGCTAGGCACCGCGAAGGACAAGCGTCACCACCGTGCCGGGCGCGGCGTCGCCGATTTCCAATTGCCCGTGGTGGAACGCGACGATCGCGTTGACAAGCGCGAGACCCAGGCCGGTCCCCGGTGCTTCCGCCGTTTCGGGGACGCGAAAGAAGCGCTCGGTCACGCGGGCGCGATATTCAGGCGCGATCCCCGGCCCGCGATCAGCGATAGCGATGCGCACTCCCTTTGTATCCCGGAGCGCCGAGACACGCACAACGCCGCCCTCGCCCCCATATTTTATCGCATTGTCGAGCAGGTTCGAGACCGCCTGAAAAATAAGGTTGCGGTCGCCCTCGATCACGAGACCCGGTTCAACTTCGCTCTCGATGCGTTGCCCGCGCGCCTCCGCCTCGGGCATGTGGAATTCGATCGCGTCGGCGAGGAGTAGCGTGAGGTCGATCGACTTCATCCCGCCAAGATGCCGACCGCTTTCGATCCGCGCGATGCGTAGCAGCGCGTCGAAGATCGACTGCAGACGCTCTGCCTCGGCGAGCGCCTGGTTGGTCAGGCGCTCGCGCTCCGCCGCGGTCCCAGCGCCGCGCAGCTCATCAAGATCCGCGTGAAGGCGCGCGAGCGGTGTGCGCAGTTCATGCGCGACATTGTCAGACACTCGCCGCACCGATTCGACCGACTCTTCGATTCGCCCGAGCATCATGTTGAGCGTCGCCGCTAGCTCGTCGAAGTCGTCGCCAGTGCCGCGCAGCGGAATACGTTCAGTGAGGCTTCCGGACATGACCCGGCGCGCTGTTCGTGTCACCGCGTCGATCCGCTGGCCCACCGCCGCGCTCATCGCGAGGCTACCAGCGATCGCGAGACACGCTGCAACCAGGATCAGCCAAGCCGATCCAATGGTGAAGAGTTCATCGCGGTCGTCGATGCTTTCGACGTCGCGGCCGACGACCAGCCGCGCCCCGTCGTCGAGCCGGTTTTCGACGACGAGCGCTTCATAATCATGCTCTTGGCCGGCCTTATAAATATCGGCTTCAAGAAGCGTCCAGCCGGAAATGGGATCGTGCGGCCAACTCGGCAGATTTGCGAGGATTGGCTCCCCATCGGGCGCGATGAGCGCATGAAACGGCTTCTTCGGGCCCGTCGACTGGCGCTCCACCAGCGCCCGGATCAGCGCATCGCGTCCGCCCGCGCGATCGATCGCAGCGAGGCTCCCCATTTCGCGGCGCACGGCCTGCGCTTCCCGTTGCAAGGGCCGATAGACCGCCATCCAGTAAGCGGCTGCGAACATGAGCGCGGTCGACGTCAGGAATAGGGCGACATATATGACGCCAAGTCGAAGCGTGAGGCTGCGCCGTAGCCGCCCCAAACCGCGCGCACTCACCTGCCGGCCTGCATGACATAGCCAGTACCGCGCACCGTATGGATGAGCGGCGCGCCAAAGCCGCGGTCAACCTTCTGCCGCAGGCGGCTCACATGCTGGTCGATGATGTTGGTCTGGGGATCAAAATGATAATCCCACACATGTTCCAGCAGCATCGAGCGCGTCACCACCCGACCCTCATTTTGCGCGAGATAGGCAAGGATGCGAAACTCACGCGCGGTGAGGTCGACGGGCCTGCCGCCGCGCCGCACGACCTGACCCAAAAGATCGATTTCGAGATCACCGACACCGAGCCTTGTCTCGGCAATGATCGCAGGCCCGCGGCGGGTGAGCACGTCGATGCGCGCGAGAAGCTCCGACATGGCAAAGGGCTTTGTCAGATAATCGTCGCCGCCCGCGCGCAGCCCCGCGACGCGCTCGTCGACTTCGGCGAGAGCACTGAGGAAGAGCACCGGCGTCGTATCGCCCGTCGCGCGGATTGTCTGGACAATCGTCAACCCGTCGACATTGGGGAGCATCCGGTCGACCACGATAAGATCATAGCTCTCGGTCGCCGCACGCAGCAAGCCCGCGCGCCCGTCGCTCTCGACATCGACCAGATGGCCGGCCGACTTCAGCCCCTTGCCGATATGCTCCGCGACGCGCGCATCGTCCTCGATCACCAGGATGTGCATGGCCCCACGATAATCGTAGATCGCGCCCCGGGCCATCCATTCGGCGAAGATGTCGAAAAACAAATGAAGGCGTCATCGCCGCGTCACGTCGCGCTGTCATCATAGCAGTCTCGAAGGAGCATGCGATGGCACGGCCACAGCGAAAAGTCGAAGCCGCCCCCCAGCCGGCCGCACGCCCCATGGGCCTGTCGATCTTCGACCTCGACCGCACACTTACCATCCAGCCGACCTACAGCCGCTTCCTCTTGTTCGCCGCGCGCCACCGCGCGCCATGGCGCCTCCTTCTCGTGCCGCTCTTGGTTCCCGTCGCGCTACTCTATGCGGTGAAGCTCATCTCCCGCCGGACGATGAAGGAAGCAATGCACGGGATCGCGCTCGGGCGGAGGCTGCCGCAGCGCGACGCCGTGCGCCTTGCCGACCGCTTCGCGCGCGATCTGATCGCGCGCGGCCTTTACCCCGAGGGCATCGCGCGGATCGAGCGCGAACGCGCTTCAGGGCGCCGCATCGTCATCGCGAGCGCAGCGCCGCACCTCTATGTCGCCGCGCTCGCGCGCAGGCTTGGCGTTGCCGACGTGATCGCCACAGCCTCGACATGGCGCGGTGGCTGCCTGACGCCCGCCATTGAAGGCACGAATTGCTATGGCGCCGACAAGAAGGGGCGCATCGAGGCGTTTCTCGCCGCCGCAGGTATCGCGCGCAAAATGGCGCATATACGCTTCTTTTCGGATCATATTTCAGACCTCCCCGTCTTCGAACTTGCGGACGAGGCCATTGCGGTGAACCCGTCGCGCGCGCTCCGCGCCGCCGCGACCGAGCGCCGCTGGTCAATTCTTGACTGGAGGGCTGCCGCGCGCTGACCTCCCATGCACATCGGGTTCCTCTTCAACCACAGCGGCGGGCACCAGGTCGCGCACGCTCTTCCCGTCGCGCTCGCGCTGCTCGCCCGCGGAAGCAATGCGCGCGTAAGCATCCTCGTCTCCGAAGGCTGTGAAGACGAGGTGCGCCGCCTTGCGGCCGAGAGCAACGGACCGGTCCCGGAAATAATTCGACTTCGCCCGCCGTCTGCAATCGCGCGCGCAGCGAACTTGGCGACGGGCCGCGCCCTTCCTGCCGACATCGTCTCGACCCTTAACCGAAACCTCGACCGCTTCCGCGCGCTCGACGCGCTGGTGGTTCCCGAAAAGACATCGCTGCTTCTTAAAACTCTTTTCGGGCTGAAATCGCTCAAACTCGTCCACACCCGTCACGGCGCAGGCGACCGCGCGATCGGCTTCGACAAGGCGAGCGGCCGATTCGACCTCGTTCTTCTATCGGGTGAGAAAATCCGCGACCGGCTCGCGCAGGCGGAACTGCTCAAGGACGACGGCTATGCGATCGTGGGTTATCCGAAATTCGACCTGCCACCGCGCACTGGCGGGCCGCGGCTCTTCCCGAAGGATCGGCCGACGGTCCTCTATAATCCGCACCCATCGCCGGCGCTCTCCTCCTGGTACGCGATGGGACCGCATGTTCTCGACTGGTTCGCGGCGCAGGACCGCTACAATCTCATCTTCGCGCCGCATATCATGCTGTTCAAGAAGCGCCTGACAGCCTCGCTTTCGCCTTTTGCGCTCGGCTGGAACTACGGCCCGCGCCCCGACCATTATAAACATGACCATATTTTGATCGACACGGGTAGCCCGGCCTGTCTCGACATGACCTATACCGACGCCGCCGACATTTATATCGGCGATGCAAGTAGCCAGGTCTACGAGTTCATCCGGCGGCCGCGCCCCTGTTTCTTCCTCAATCCTGGACGCCTACGATGGGAGGGCGACCCCGATTTTGCACATTGGCGCGCGGGGTCCGTTCTCGAGACGGTCAAAGACCTCGACACTGCGTTCGCTGAAATACCGCGGCTGACGGCAGCCATGTACGACCGGCAGAGCGAGATGTTTCGTTACAGTTTCGACCTTGATGAGCGGCCTTCATCCGAGCGTGCGGCCGAAGCAATCCTTTCCTACATGGCGCGCGCGTGATCATGGGCGGGGCGCCTCGGCAACCCTCGGCGATCGCTGCATTCTTCAGCTATGCCGTGCGAAAGACACTGCACAAGACGTGGGTTCGCGCGCGCTCCATGCTTCCTCGAGCGGACACCGAGGGCGTCGTGACGTCACGCTATGGCGTAAAAATGCGGGCGAATTGGGACGACCGCACGTTCCAATATTGCCAGGCCGCAACCTATGGCCGCGACCTTTCGGATTTTCTCGCGGCACAGGAAGAGCGCTTCGTCTTCGTCGACATCGGCGCCAATCAAGGTCTCTACAGCCTGCTCGCTACAGAAAACCCGGCGTGCGTGGCTGCTATCGCCTTCGAGCCCGTGGCCGCGACCTTCGCGCTGCTCTGCGACAATATCGCGCTCAACAGGCGCAACGGTCGGATCAGGCCCGTCCACGCAGCGGTCTCACTCCACTCGGGAATGGCCTCGATTGCAACCGATAGGGCGCATAGCGGCACTGCAAGCCTGCGGGGCACCGCGCCGGGTTCCGCTGCGGGGGAAGAAATCAGTATCCTCGGCATCGCCGGGGTCGATGCGCTTCTCGAAGGCGAGGAGCCGCTCATCGTCAAGATCGACGTCGAGGGCCATGAAGAAATCGTTGTTGAGGCGCTCGCGGCGTCGCGGCACCGTGCCCGTCTGGCCGCCATCTTCTACGAAGTCGACAGCCGCTGGACCGACGCTGGCGCGATCGAAGCGCGCCTTCGCGCCGCAGGCTTTGCCCGTTTCGACCGCTTCGGCTTCGGCCGGCATTATGACGTGCTTGCGCGCCGTTAATAGCTCCAGCCTGGCTGGATCACCGCATCGGCCGCCTTTTCGGGCCGGACGTAGACCGAGCTGATCTGCGGTACCGCCTCGCGCAGCTTGGTCTCGATGTCCTCGATCAGCGTTTCGCCCGCTCCCATGCTGATTGTGTCGTCGAAGTCCGCGCTGATCGCGACGAAGATCTCGTCGGGCGCGCTGTGCAGGGTGCGGACATGATTGACGGTGACAATGCCCGGACAGCGCGCGACAATCCCCCTTATGGTCGCGATCAGCTCGGGGTCGGCGCTTTCGCCGATCAAGAGACCCTTGGCTTCGCGCGCGAGGAGCGCTGCAACAACGGCGAGGATGACGCCGATGATGATCGACGCCGCGCCATCGATCCGCGCATCACCCGTCGCATGGCTCAAATAGACGCCGGCCGCGGCCACGATCAGCCCGGCAAGCGCAGCACTGTCCTCGAAGAGCACGATGAACCCCGCCGGGTCTTTTGATCGCCGCACGGCCTGCCACCAGCTCGCCCTCCCCCGCGCCGCCCGAAATGCGCGTACCGCGATCGTCCATGATGCGCCTTCAAGGAGGAATGCGATGGCGAGCACAATATAATTGATCGTCGGATCGCGGAGCGGCTCGGGATTGGCGATATGCGTCCACCCCTCGTAAAGCGAGACGCCGGAGCCGATCGCGAAGATCAGGATCGCGACCACGAAGGCCCAGAAATAGAGCTCGCGTCCATAACCGAAGGGATGGCTCGCGTCGGGCGGCTGCGTGGCCCTGGCCTGGCCATAGAGGAGCAATATCTGGTTGCCGCTGTCGACGAGCGAGTGCACGCCTTCGGAAATCATCGACGAGGATCCGCTGATCGCAGCCGCCACGAATTTTGCCGCCGCGATGCCAAGATTTGCGAACAGCGCGCCGTAGAGGACGATGTTCGCCTTGATGTGGGGGATTAGCCGGGCGCTCATTCGCCAGTTTGGGCGTGGGGGGCTGCGACCGGCTTCGATTCAGGCGACTCGCGCTGGCGAAGGAATACCGAGAGCAGAACGAGCACGGCGGTCGAGAGAAATTCGCTTTGCCAATTCTGGAAGGATTCAAACCAGAGCTGCGGGCTGCCGAGATAGGCGATCAGCGTTGGAGCCGCTTCGCCGTGCTCGATGGCCTCATCGGCGGCCGCTTTTGCGCTTTGCGTCCAGTGAAGAACAAAGGACATGATGAACAAGAGCGCGAGCGCAATCCCGAGCGAGCGCGCGTAAAGCGCGCGCGCGAGACGCCCCGCGCGAAGAGCAGCCGGCGCTCCGGATTTCAGTCCCTGCGCTGCAAGGTCGCGGTCTCGCGGCGGCGCGTCGGGATCCTTCGATTCCGAGGAGCCGCGCTGAAAGAGAATCGCTGTGAGGACGACATAGGCCGACATCTGGAGGAACTCGCTTTCCCAATTCTCGAATACACTCGAGAGGAATTCGGGACTTGTTGTGTAGGAAGCAAGCGATAGCGCCGCCTGCCCATGCCGGACGGCATCTTCTGTCGCGACATGCCAGCCCGCTATCCAGTGGCCGGTGATGCTGCCCGCGAACAGCAGCATCAGGACGATCGTCAGGCTATTGTCGCGAATGAGGCGCATGCGAGACGCTCCGTTTCAGCTTTCGGAAATGGTTTCATCCTCGATCGCCGCGCGGATCATGCGGTCCCAGACCTCGGCATCGCCGACCGCCAGCATCCTCCCGCTCGGCTCGCGGAGGGTCTTGAGGACGGCGAGTGCGACATCGCTATATTCAGGCCAAAGGGCGTCGACGCTCGGCCCTGCGGACGCGAGATTGCCTTCGGCATTCCGGCTGAGCGCGTGGCCTGCGAGCGCCCGCGCAATCCGTTCCACTGGCGCTGTGGCAGCCCGATCGAAATCCTCGTTGTCGGTCATGTCGGCCTCCATCTACCCCGCTCCATCAGGAAACTCGCCGCTCCCGCGCCGGTTGCACCCCGCTCAAGTCCGCAAGCCCTTTGCCCCTGGCCGCCGCCGCTCCGGATCAGGCTCGAAGGCGAAATGATCCTTGATCTGCGTGTTGAAATAGGCGCCGGGAGATGAGGCCGCACACAGGCCATCGAACAGTGCGAGCGGAACATCGTAGTAGAAGTAGCAGCCAGCCTCGCGAAACCGGAGGCAGAGCATCCGCGTCTCCTCATCATAGGCCGCGCCGTCGATCAACGAGGATTGGGCAAGATCGCATGTTCGCATGTCAGGCAAGCGCGTTGACACCCTCCCGGTTCCCAACTTTTACTTTCGCAAGGCGTTGAAAACCAAAAAGGGCCGCCCTTTCGGACGGCCCTTTCCATTGTCTTGACCGATGCGGACCGATCAGGCGCGCCCGACCCCGCGGACGGAGGCCATGCTCATCCTGTCGGCCATTTGCGGCATTGGACAATGAGACATTGGACCACCTCCTTTCGCTTGTTGACGATGAAAGACATATGGGGGGGTCGCCCAGTGGTTCAAGGGAGCGAGACAGGATTGCAAATGGGCGGAACGGGGTTGCCGCTGGCATCCGCCGCGCGTTTATTGGACGAGCCTCCGGATCGCATCGACGAGTGCGTGTTCGCGCAGCGGCTTTTCGAAGGATAGCGCGAGGCCCGCCGTCTCGGCCTCGCGCGACAGCGCATTCGATCCAAATCCCGAGATGAGTATAGCGGGACCTTTCCACCCCATAGTGCGCATCCTTTTCAAAAGAGAAATTCCGTCCGCGTCTTCGAGACAATAGTCGGCGACAAGGGAGCGCGACGCACGAGGCTGACCACCCCGGCGCGAAGCGTCTTGTGGCGGGTGACGATCCCTTCCTCGAACTCGACGAGCCGATCGCGGATCGACCATCCGAGCGACCGCCGACGCGTTTCAATCTCGCGGTCGAGTTCGCCCTGCAGCCGGACGATCTCGGCCGCCAGTTCCTTCATTCGCCTGGTCATGCCTGCTTCCTCATCTCCGGCACGGCCACGGTCGGATAGCCATGTGCGATGCGCCCCCTTTCGCGCCTCGATGGAGGGCGTGCACGTGCCAGGGAGCGGGGAGCTGCGGGGAGCAAGAGATCGCCGCGTTGAAGCCCGGTGCGACGCTCTGGACCAGTGATGGCGAGCGTTCTCATGAAAAGCCTCCTGGAGATGCCAGCGAACGCGCCGTCTCACTGCCCAATAGCATTGCCCAGATCCGCCCGGGCATCCGTAGATTCCCGAACAGCGGCCCGGGCGCCCAAGCTTTATCCCCGCGAGGCCCAGGTAAAGAAAGGGATGTGAGATGTTCGCAGCGAGAGGGCCGCGCTATCCGGGGGTCGGGCCCAGCCTCTTCTGTCCTCTCGGCATCGTGCTTGGCGCCGCGGCGATCCTGCTTATCCTCCTCATCTCGCCGCGCCCCTTTTTCGCGACGATCGCCGTCATCCTGTGGCTCGTCGCCCTCCTCGCGGCGAACGCGCTCCTCCAATGGCGCGAAGGCACGGCGAACGATGCCTCGCTGGCGCGGATCGCGTGGCGGGTGGCGGGCGCGCTCTACCTTGTTGGCGCTGCCATTCTCATTGCCGACCCCCTCCTCGGCAATGTCCTGCTGGTCACGACCCTTGCGGCTTCGCTCGGCCTCGCCGGGGCCGCGCGGCTGACCCTCGCCCTTGAATCGGGACGTCGGGGCGGGCTTGGCCTCTCCCTCTCGGCTTCGGTGACGCTCGCCGTCGCCCTCGCAATTGCCTTGAGCCCGCGGCTCGCGCCGGTTGGGCCGGTCATCATGGCGCTAGCGCTCGACCTCCTCATCCTGGGAGCAGCCATCATATTCTGGCGGACAGGAGACGAGCCATGTTGAGATGGATCGAAAGCGCGGACGATGTCCTCGCGCTCGAGGTTTCGCAAAAGCTCACGGGCAGCGATCTCGACGCCATCATGGACCGGCTTGAAGATGCGATAGCGGTCCACAGCAAGATCCACGTCTTCGTCGAGACGCGGGCGGTCGACGCGATCGAGCTCAAAGGTCTCGGCGCTTATCTGATGCGCGCCCTCCCGCTCTTCGCCAAGCTGGTGAGCTTCGGCCGTGTTGCGGTCGTCGCGGACCAGTCCTGCCTCCGCGCGCTAACCCGGCTCGAGAGCGCACTGCTCCCTCACATCAGCTACCGCGTCTTCAAACCCGATGCGCGGGACGCGGCCTTGTCGTGGGTGCAGCACGAGGAGCCGCGTCCGGACTGATGTTCTCGAACGAGGCCGCTTCCGTAACAATACGCACTGCGCTCGCGGAAGCCGAGCCTACTATGGCGACGAAAGGAGCTCGACCATGGATTCGACCGCTGCGTCATTCCCCCCGGCACGCCGCCCTGCCCCCCGAAATTTTCGCGCCAGCCGTCCCGCTTCAGGCGTGAGTCAAAGCCTCGAAGCGTCCACTTCGGCGCCGCAACGCCGGATCAAGGGGACCTTGTCGCTTCACGCACGGCGCTCCGGCACCGATGTCAAAGAAGGATAACGCCCATGCCCGAGCAAATTCTCGACAAAACGCTTTCCGAGGCCGGGATATTGTCCCTCGTTACCCGCGACGGTGTGACGCTTTCGCTTCGCCCTGTCACCGCCGCGGACGCTGAGCTTGTCATGCGCTTCTACGACGGGCTGGCACCCGAGGACACGCGCTTCCGTTTCCTGAGCGCCCAGCCCCGCCTTTCAAGTTCCCAGCTTGCCGCGATGGTCGGCGTCGACCACCGTCACCGCGAGCATTTGCTGGCCTTCGAGCGTGATAGCGGCGATCTCGCCGCGACGCTCCTGATCGCCGCCGACGAGGCATTCGACACCGCCGAGGTCGCCATCGCGGTAGCGCCGGCCTATAAGGGTCGCGGTATTGGCTGGAGCCTGCTCCACCATGCGGTCGAACTTGGGCGGAAGCGAGGTCTTACTCGGTTGCGTTCGATCGAAAGCCGCGCCAACCGCGAAGCCATCGAGGTCGAGCGAACCTTCGGTTTTACCTCCAGCCCCTATCAGGACGACTCGACGCTGGCGCTCCTCGAGATCGACCTTCGTTGAAGCCTTTCAGGAAAGAGCGCTGACTTTCGGCGCCCGGGACGTGCGGATGGGCAAGATGATGATCGCAATGCAGCTCGACGCGCCCGGTACGCCGCTGCGGCGGGTCGAGCGAACGATTCCCACGCCGGGTCCAGGAGAAATCCGGCTCGCAGTTACCGCGTGCGGCGTCTGCCGCACCGATCTCCATGTCGCGGACGGGGATATCCGGGGTCGCCTCCCTATTGTCCCGGGGCATGAGGTCGTCGGCCGCATCGAGGCGATCGGTCCCGGGGTGAGCGGTTTTTTGATCGGCATGCGTGTCGGAATCCCTTGGCTCGGCGCGACATGCGGTCATTGTCCCTATTGCAGGTCGGACCGCGAAAATCTCTGCGACAATCCGGCTTTCACAGGCTTCACGCGCGACGGGGGCTTTGCCACCCATTGTATCGCCGATGCCCGCTACTGCTTTCCGCTTCCCGTGGGCTTCGACGACCTTCACGCCGCGCCCCTCCTTTGCGCGGGTCTCATCGGCTTCCGGGCATACCGGCTTGCGGGTGATGCGAAACGGCTCGGCCTCTATGGCTTCGGCGCGGCGGCGCATATTCTGGCACAGCTTGCCCTTGGCGAAGGGCGCGAGGTTTTCGCCTTCACGCGCGAGGGAGACGCGGCGGGTCAGGATTTCGCCCGGATGCTCGGATGCCAATGGGCCGGAGCGTCGAGCGACACGCCGCCCGAAGCGCTTGACGCAGCGATCATATTCGCGCCGGTGGGGGAGCTCGTCCCGGCAGCGCTTCGCGCCGTTAGGAAGGGCGGGCGCGTTGTGTGCGCAGGCATTCACATGTCGGACATCCCCGCCTTCCCATATGCTGACCTCTGGGAAGAAAGATCGATTCTTTCGGTCGCCAATCTGACGCGGAAAGACGGAAGCGAATTCCTGGAACGCGTGAAGAAGATTCCGGTCACGACGCATGTGACGCCCGTCGAACTCGCGAACGCAAACGATGCCCTCGGCCTCCTCCGGGCCGGTAAAGTGGAGGGCGCCCTGGTCCTGGTTCCCTAACCGGAACCACTTGGATCCAACGCTGCACCCTGGAATAAGGGAAATTCCCAATGGCACCCAGCCGATCGCACGCGGAATGGGAAATCGAAACGAATGATCGGGAGCACCCGCCGTGCAGCCAGCAACGCCCCTCAGTGCCGCCGCGCCCCCCCGCATGGCCGCCCGAACGCGCCGGCAGGACCATTCCCAGACGCCCGGCGCCTTCGCGCGAGCCCGAGCCCTTCCGCTCCCCGGAAGAAACCCCGGTCCTTACCGACAACCACCCAGAGGAAACGCCTCCCGAACGGCCCGAATGACATGCGCCGCTCCCCTGCAACGCGGTCCGCACTGGCGGCCGTCGCACACCGCTCGGCCGACGGCCATTTGGACGCGCGGTGCCGATTGTCCTCGCGACTCTGGAGCCCAATCGCAACGCGGACTTGCGCTGGCTGCAACTCAAAGCTTTCACTTGCGTGATAGCGCGCGAGACAAAGCGGATTTTCGACGCGATATGGAGCGGCAATGGCTAGAAGGACCCCAATATTTCTCGGCGCGGGCGCCGCATTACTGCTCGCGCTCGCGGCATATTGGTTCCTGGCACCGCGCGAGCCCGAGGTCGCCGTCCTGACCGCGGCCGTTGCTCCCGCCGAAAGAGTCCTCACGCTCAATGGGCGTATCCGCCCCCGGCTCGAAATCGACATCCGGCCGACCGCAGGCGGCGAACTCGTAGCGCTCCCGTTTGATGTGGGTGACCTGGTGAGCCAGGGCCAGATCCTGGCGCGCATCGACGATGGACCCGAAACCGCAGCCATCGCTGAGGCAGTAGCTTCGGTCGAGGCGCAAAGGGCGACGCTCGCGCAGGCGAGGCGCGACCTCGCGCGGTTCGAGGCGCTCGGCGAGTTTACAACGCGCCGCGAAATCGAAGAACGGCGCCTCGCTGTTGCCGAGGGAGACCGCGAACTCAAGCGGCGCGAGGCCAGTGTCGTCCAAGCCCGGGAACTGCGCGACCGCCGCACCTTGCGAGCGCCATTCAGCGGCGTGATCCTCGAGCGCCCCGTTGACCCCGGACAGACGGTGGGAGCTGAGTCGATCATCTACCGGCTAGCCGATCTTGCGAACCCCGAAATCCGGATCGAGGTCGACGAACTCTATTCCACTGCGATCGAACCCGGCATGGCGGCCCGGGTCACGGTCCCCGAGCGCGGCGTGCGCACAGCGCGGGTCGCGCATGTCGAGCCGCGGATCGACCCCGAGACCGGCGCGCGCGACGTCCGGATCCAGCTCGACGCCGCAGATCTCGTCGTGCCCTCGGGTCTGACTGTGTCGGTCGATCTCCTCATCGAGCGCCGCGAGCGCGCGATCAGCATTCCGCGCGGAGCGATCCTCCAGGCCGGCGGCGGTGCGCGAATTCGTCTCATCGGCCCCGATGGCCGTGTCACCGAGCGCGCGATCCAGTTCATCGACTGGCCATCCGAGAAGGTCGTCGTGACGTCGGGTCTCGCGGCCGGCGAGCGCATCCTCCTTGATCCTTCCTCTGCACGCCCAGGCGACCGGGTGCGGGCGGCGAACTGACGTGCCGCTCTACGCAATCAAGCTCGCGATCCGGCACCTCTTCGCGCACCGCGGCCAGACCGCGCTACTGGTGGCGGGCGTTGCGCTTGGGGTAAGCGTGTTCGTCTTCATGAGCGCGCTGATCGGCGGCCTTGCCGAATTGCTCACGGCGCGCACCGTGGGCAGCATCCCCCACATCGTGCTCGAAGCCGCCGAGCGGGCTCCGCAAAGCGCGTGGGCAGGCGATGCCGCCTTGGTCGCACGCCAGAAGGACCTTGGCCGCCGCGACCAGATCCCGGTTTGGGAGCCGCTCATCGGCGTGATCGAACGGACCCCCAACGTCATAGCGGTGTCGCCCCAAATCGCCGGCGGCGCCTTCATCGAGCGCGGCCAGGCGATAGAACCTGTCAGTCTCGTTGGCGTGATGCCGGACAAGCTCTCGGCGATCGCGGACATTGCCGGCGCTATCGTCAGCGGTAACGCCGACTTGCCGCCCGACGGCATATTGATAGGCAGCCGCCTTGCAGAGGAACTCGACCTCAGGGTCGGCCAGGTGATCCGTGTCGCGTCAGACCGCGGGCGCTCGCGCTCGCTGCGCGTCCAGGGGATTTTCACGCTCGGGATCGGCGCGGCTGACCGGCAAACCGCCTATGCGAACTTCACTGCAGCGCGCGCGCTCTTCGATCTTCCAACGGGTGTCACCCGCATCGAGGTCAAGGTCAGGCCGGCAACCAGCGCGGACACAATCGCCGCGCAGCTGCAGCGGGCCACGGGGCTCGATGCCACCCCCTGGACGCGTGAGAATAGCCAGCTTTTCGAAGGACTCGATGCGCAAGCGCGCACCGGCCTCATCATCAAGACCTTCGCGCTCATTACGATCGTCGTCGGCATCGCCAGCGCAATGCTCCTCTCGATCGCCCGCCGCCAGGCCGAAATCGGGATCATGCGCGCGATGGGCGCCTCCAAGGCTCTGGTTGTGACGATCTACCTCATCGAAGGCACTCTCCTTGGGGTCATCGGCGGGCTCATGGGGGCATTGGCCGCGTGGGTCGCGCTACTCCCCTTCCCTCCCGTCAGCGAAGCGCGAATCGGCGAGCTCCCCATCGACCGCGAGCAGGGCGATTTCCTCCTCGCGGTTCTGCTGACTTCGATCGCCGCCATGCTCGCCTCGCTGCTCCCTGCCCGGCGCGCCGCGCGTATCGATCCCGTGGACGCGATCGGCGCATGACGACAAAGCCAATTCTCATCGTCGAAGGCCTTACCAAGAGCTTCGGGAGCGGCGAACAGGAGGTTCGCGTCCTGAAGGGCGTCAACCTTGCGATGGCGGCCGGTGAGATGGTGGCGCTTCTCGGGCCATCGGGATCGGGCAAGAGTACTTTGCTAAACATTCTCGGGACGCTGATGCGCGCAACCGGGGGCCGGCACGAAATGCTCGGGGTCGATCTCTTTGCAGCGTCCGACGCCGAGCGCACCCGGTTTCGAAGCACGCGCCTCGGTTTCGTGTTCCAGTTTCACCATCTGCTTGCCGATCTCTCGGCACTTGAAAATGTCATGATGCCCGCCGCCGCTGCCGCAGGCCGCGAGACCCGCGCGATGCGCGAAAGGGCGAAGGAGCTGCTCGACGCCGTTGGCCTCGCCGACCGGCGCGACTACCGGCCGGCGGCGCTCTCGGGCGGGCAGCGCCAGCGCGTCGCGGTGGCGCGAGCCCTCATGAACCAGCCAGCCCTCGTGCTCGCCGATGAACCCACGGGCAATCTCGACCGCGAATCCTCCGATCGGGTGATGGAATTGCTGCTCACCATCAATGCCGACACCCAGACCAGCTTTCTGATTTCGACCCACGACGAGCATATAGCGACACGGTGCCATCGGCGCGTCAACATCCTCGACGGCAAGATGATCGATGGAGCAGCAGAGCGATGACAAAGCGGTACAAACTATATGATTTCACCGCTACGCCATCGCGATTAGAGCGCGACAGGCCGCGCGCTCCTTAGGCGCCCCCCCTCGGGCGCGACAACGCAAACCTCACGCACAGCCGGGGCCGCCACGCGTCACTGGATTTGCGACCATCGCCCGCACCGATGTGCCAGGGCAGGCTCCATCTAGCGCGAGAATGACTCCGTCGCGCGCGGGAGCGCTGGATCCGGACCCGCGCCAGCGCGGAGATCTTGAGGGCGCCGTCGATAAGCTGAGGAACCGAGCTTGCGGCAGGGTCTGATTTCCGACATCTATCCTCGCGCTCACTCACCATGTTCCAGCGGCTGACCAAAATATATGAACGAAATGATTGCCTCGCGCGAACAGGTGCAGCTCGGCCGCAGCGGGGTCAAGGTAACCCCGGTTGCCTGGGGTATGTGGCGCTTCGCGGGCCACCCGGTGCAGCACGCTCGGGCCCTCGTCGACACGGCGCTGAGCGTGGGAATCACGCTTTTCGACACCGCCGACATCTATGGGTTGGGTAAAGGCGGCTTTGGCAGCGCCGAATCGCTGCTTGGTGAGATACTGGCCGAAGCGCCCGGCCTGCGCGACCAGATCGTTCTGGCAACAAAGGGTGGAATCATGCCGCCCGCGCCCTATAATTCCAGTGCCGACTATCTGGCGCAGGCGATCGATGCATCTCTGGCGCGCCTGCGCGTCGATTGGGTCGATCTCTATCAGATCCACCGTCCCGACATGCTGGCGCATCCGCAGGAAGTGGCACGGGCGCTCGAGGATGCGGTGCGTGCCGGAAAGGTCCGAGCCATTGGCGTTTCCAATTACACGCCGGCGCAGGCGCGTGCCCTGGCGTCATTCCTCACCGTCCCGCTGGTTAGCCACCAGCCCGAATTCTCCCCGCTGCACATCGATCCGATGATCAGCGGGCTGTTCGATCAGGCGATGCAGGACGCGATGGCTGTACTGGCCTGGTCGCCGCTGGGCGGAGGGCGGCTGATAGATCCGCAGGAAGATCGCGCAAGAAACGTGACCGCGGTCCTGAGCGAGGTTGCAAGCGAGTCCGGCGTGGATCTGGCGGCGGCAGCGTATAGCTGGGTCATGTTGCACCCGGCGCGACCGATTCCCATTATTGGCACGCAGAATCCCGCCCGGATCGAGCAAGTCGACCAGATCTGGAAGGTGCGGTGGACCCGCCAGCGATGGTATGACGTGGTCAGGGCTGTGACAGGCGGTCCGCTCCCGTGATCCCACCGCTACGCCCTTCGCAGATGGCGGGCACGTCGCGCTTCAGCCTTTGCCGATCGGGCCGCACCAAGCTATCGAGCGGCACTCCTCGCTCCGCCGCATAGGCGCGCGGGAGCTCAGCGAGTCCGGGAAATGGCGCGGCATGCAGGGCTCGGGCCGCTCGTCACGCGCGCTCAATCACGATCTCGACTGGCCCTGGACGATCGACGGTCGCGCGCGCGATCTGCCCTTCTACTTGCACCGTAGCGCCCTCTGCTTGGATGTGGGCGCCGCTTGGATACTGGAGCCGTGGGACAGATCTCGGTGGGCGCATCGATGGCTTCGTCGGCATCGAACCGCAATATGAAGGTGCCGCGCGCGCGATCAAACCGCATCTCCTGGATTCGCCCCTGCACATAGCGTGCGAACGGCCGGCAAAATCCTTTCACCGCGCGGCCGCCCGAATCGGGGTCAGCGGGATCGTCTTGCTGGTCGCGCGAGAAGATCGACAAATCTTCCTGGTTCCAGCCGTCGCCAATGCGCAGGTCGTTTCGGTTCGAGGCGGTGTAGTTCCACTGAGTCGCATTGAGCAACAACGTATCGAGTGCATCATACATCAGACCCAGCAGCAGGCTGTGCTTGTCCCAAATTGCAGGGTCGCGCTCACCCCGGGCCCAAGCGGCAAAGGCAGCACCTTCGTCAAGGTCGTAGGGGATACCGAACTCGCCGATCAGTGCGGGCGCACCGTGGGGCGTAAATCGCCCACGCCCAGATCGGAATGACCGCCCCATTCCAAAAACGCCTTTGGCAGCGGATCGTAAAGGCGAAGATCGAAAACCAGGCGGCAGTCCTCCGCGCTATCGGCAATGACCACGCGCAGGCTCTATCAGCAATGGCGTCTCGTGTTGGCTCGGGCGATCCCGGTAATCTGGAAGCGCAGGCGGCTCGTGCCTACTGGCCTCGGCTGTTCGAAGATTTTCGCCGACACGACGAGACACGAGAGAATGGCCTCCTCAACTATGGCTACGCTGTTGTTCGGGCAGCTATCGCCCGTGCCTGTGCTGCTTCAGGTTTGCTTCCGGCGTTCGGCATTCATCACAAATCCCGCACCAACCCGTTCAATCTCGTCGATGATCTGATCGAGCCATTTCGACCTTCCGTCGATCGCCTGGCACAAAAGCGTGCAAATGAAACGGAAGGGACGGAACTGGATGTGGATGACCGCCGCCATATGGCGGGCATCCTCGGCGAATCTGTCTCAATTGGGGAAGAGCGACTGACCATCCTTGCCGCCACCGAAGCGGTAGCGGTGAGTCTTGTGCGGGCCATTGAAGGTCGCGATGCCGGTCTGCTCAGCACGCCAGCCATGCCGCTCGCCCGGCGGACCTAGTCATGGAAGCAGAGGAGGTCCGCTTCATGTGGCTCATGGTGTTCTTCGATTTGCCGACAAAGACCAAGCCGCAACGGCGTCGAGCCAATCGCTTTCGCGAATTCCTCAAAAAGGACGGCTTCATGATGCTGCAACTTTCGGTTTACGCGCGCGTCTGCAGGGGGCAAGATGCTGTGGATAAGCATGTTCGCAGAGTGCGTTCGAGCTTGCCCAAGGAGGGAAGCGTCAGAACGCTTCAGGTGACGGACAAGCAGTATGGCAGGATGGAATTGATGCTCGGGAACACACCAAAAACCGAGTTGGTCGGCACCTCCCAGATGGTTCTGCTGTGATTTCGGCGGAGAGTTTCCCGCGAAAATCCCAACAGTTCCAATCCGTTACTTCGCAGCAGTCCTACCATCGGCAAATCGGTAGGGAAACCACGGCAAAGCGCCCCGCAAGGGGGCATTTCATGCCCCCTTGCGGGGCGCTCGGCGCAGGGCGCCGATGCTTTCAAATGGGGATTAAGTCCTGTTACGCGACCGCATCGAGCCCGCTGCGCTGGATGATCGAAAGTAGCCGCAGCGCGGGGCCTCCAGGCTTCTTCGCACCGCGTTCCCAGTCGGAAACGAGATTCTTCGACACGTTGAGATAGCGCGCGAACACCGGCTGCGAGACATGCTCCGCTTCGCGGATCGCTTTGATCTCGTCCGGTGACAGAACCGGCGCAGGCGCAAGGCAGGCTTCATCGAACTCGCGCATAGTGCGCTTGTCGATGCTGCCCCCGTCGTGAAGGCCTTCCATCATCTCGTGGACGGCGGCCATTGCCTCGCTCTTGTAGGTCTTAGCCTTAACCTTGCTCATCGTCTTTCACCTCGACCAATCGGCCTGCTTCAACTTCCGTTTCCATCTCGCCTTCGCCCAGCTCCAGCATGATGCTAGCTGCCTTGCGATAGACCTTCAGTTCCGCCGCACTCAGGTTCGCCTTGTCGCTCTTGGCGAAGGCAAACACGAATATGGCCCGCTCGCCCGAGCGGAAGATCAGGATCGAGCGATAGCCACCCGACTTGCCTCCGCCCTGGCGCGCGATGCGCTGCTTGATAAGGCCGCTGCCGAGGTCTGCATCGACCAGGCCGGATTCGGCCCGATGCACGGCATCAGCAAGCGTGGCATCGCTGATCTTTTCTTTTGCCGCGAACTTGGCGAACCAGCGGTTGGCGTAGATGCGGATGCGCGGGTTGTCAGTCATGCAGCAACGACCCACTATCATACTTAGTGTTACGGCTCAATGAATATGAGCCGCTCAAGCTTTGCTCGATCTGGTCGCCGATGCGCTGTGCTGCCTCGATGGCGTGCCCATCGTCAAGATGGGCATAGCGTGTCGTGGTCCGCACATCGGCATGGCCAAGCAGCTTGCCGATCATCGGCAGGGTTTCGGAATGGGCGGCAGCATGGCTGGCGAAGCTGTGCCGCAGATCATGGATGCGGACGCCGGGAAGGCCTGCCTCATCGCGCAGCTTGCTCCACAAGTTACCAATATCGGTAATCGGGCGCTGGGTCGCCGGGTTCCAGAACACATACCGCTGCTTCTCCCGGCGTGGCAGGGCGTGGAGGATCGTGGCCGCCGCCTCGGCCAGCCAGGCCGTGCGCGGGCCGGTTTTGCTGTCGGTCAGCAGCAAGCGCCTTCCCCACACCTTTTGCCTGAGCTTTGGTGGTACGGAATGACACGAAGGGAGCCGACCCAAGGATAATACCCTAGGTTTTTTGCGGCTTCCAGCGATTTCTGGGGATGCCCTCGGATCAGAGGGTGGTGGACAGGGCTGTATTAAGACAGTCATGGCTAACCAAACACATGACGTTGGCGAACCCCTCAAAATGGACGACGCGAAACTGCGGCGTCTCATAGCGATTGGCGAACCTTTATCCCGCAACTGGCGCGTCGATTCATACCTGTACGAAGGCATGGCGACCGAGTGGTTCCACGTCTGGGAAACCGGCGATGGATACGGCGTTTACAGCACCGAGTGTCTGATCGAGGAGTACGACACGAGGGAGGAGGCGCTTTGTGTCATGCGTCAGCTGCATGACCTTCAAGAGCGCGAACAATGGGAGAAACACACGCGTTTGCGCGACGCCTGGACCGAGGCGCGCGACACCGCTCTCTGCTACTTCATAGGCTCAGAGAGCGGCCCCGTTAAGATCGGCGTGTCGAAGGACGTGCAACGGAGGCTGCGCGCCCTGCAGTCTGGACACCCCTACACGCTCTCCATCCTAGCGACTGTTGAGGGAGGCTACGCGGCGGAGCGCAGATACCATGAGCGGTTCGCAGCGCACCGCCTACGCGGAGAGTGGTTCGATTGCACCGACGACATTCGAACCGAGATTAACAGACTAGCCCCCCGCCACTGCGACGACTGCGATTATACAACCACTGATATGGATTGTGTTGTCTGTCCGATTTGTAGGGGGAGTGTGGGGTGATGGCCTTTACCAGCAACTACGCGATCATTGACGTGATGAAGGGCAGAAAGGCCCTCGCCCGCCGACTTGCCAAGCACGGCCCGATCCGTGCCACGCTGGTCGTTGAAATCACCGACCCATTTGGAATCGACGATGGCGAAAGCATCGAGTTCAACGCCAATGTCATCTCGATCACACCGGAGACCCCGCATGACCGTTGATACACGCCAAGAGGACGATGACGATGGCTTTTACGACGACTGTGGGCGCTACTGGCCGAAGGACGCCGAGTGGTGCGATCGCTGTCAGGGCATGGGCACCGAGGAATGCCTTTGCGCCGGTGACTTTTGTTGCTGCGGGCGCGGCGAGATGGAGTGCACTCGCTGCGGTGGCGAAGGCTATTTTGTGCCAACGGAAGCATTCAAAAAGGCGCGGGCAGAAACCGCTAAGCGGTGGCGCGAACTTTGCGAGGAATTCCCCCACCCAACGAAAGGCCCTAACAATGGATAGCATCACACAAGCGGACCTGATCGACGAGATCATCGGGATCTACAACACCGGGCGCCCCGCGGACGTACCAGCGGCTCAGCACATATTGAGCTTTCCGAGTGTCCAAAGGGCCTTCGCCGCCCACCGCCGCACCGCACAGGCTGAGCTTGTGGAGGCGCTGGATAATCTGCTTGACCTCTATACGAGGTGGCGGCGGCAGTTCGGCTCTACCCAAGGCGACATCGACAGCGAGGCTTATGTCCATGATGCCCGCGCCGCCCTCTCCAAATACCGCACGGATGCCACGAAAGGAGGGGAGTGATGGGCGCAGACACCAAGAAGGTCGCGGCATGGGAGCACGACAATCTCGCCAACGACCTTGCGCGACGCCTCCGTGATGGCGGAAAGCTCTGGACGTGGACGAACCTGACTGTCGGCGCATGGTCCGGGCCGCGGCCTGATATCATGGCCTTCGCCCGCTGGCGTTACGACAACCCGCAAATCGCTGCCTTTGAAATCAAGGTCCAGCGCAGCGACCTATTGTCCGACCTGAACAGCGAAAAGTGGCGAAAGTATCTCGAGCACTGCCAGTCGGTGACGTTTGCAATGCCGCACGGTCTGGCGACCAAGGATGAGATCCCATCGGAATGCGGGGTGATGTTCCGCACCGGCAGAGGATGGAGAACCGAGCGCCGACCGACTAATCTGGGGAGCCCTTGCTCCATTCAGGCGATGGCCAAGCTGCTGACGTGCCACCCTGATCACGAGCCGTATCCGGGGATGGACAAGTGGGCTGCGAACGCTGAAGCCCTGCGTTGCAGGGACAGGTTTCGGCAGCAGGCTGGGCAGCGGTTCGGCCACGCTCTTGCCCGCCTTGCCAGTGAGATAGCTGAAGGGAAAGACCCGACAGAGGAAGCCCGCAAGCGAGCGGATGAAATCATCGCCGGGGCAAAGGCCGACGCCGAAGTCATAGCCGCTGACATCAAACCGCTGCTTGCCGCTCTTGGGCTTCCGGAATCATCACCCGTCTACACCGTGAGGGACGCGGTGCAAAAAGCGATCACCGACCTTTCCGCTGATGGTCGGGTCCAGCGGGCGGAAAACGCACTTGCCGAGATGGAACGCGCGTTGGCTAGGGCCAGGCTGACTTTGATGTCGCGGGAGGCCGCATGACCACCCCAGACCTATCCACCCCGCGCGTGATGGGCGACACCGACCTGTGCCCTGTCTGCGGGGCGCAAACCGAACGATCTGCCGTCGATATAGGTGTTGGCACTCAATACGGCCCCGCTCAATGCTTTGAGTGCGGATGGTCGGACACCGACGAATGCGCCGATTTTCTGGATTACATCGAGAACGGAGCCCCATTCTAATGAGCCTCCACGAAGAAACAGCCGAACGCTTCGAGCGCGAAGGCGCGCGGGCCTACCGCGACGGGAAGGCGGGCAATCCATATCGTGCCGGGACCATGGCCCATGATCGCTGGGCAAAGGGGTTCATGGACGCACTCCACGAAGCAGGAGATGCCCACCCAACGAAAGGCCCTAACAATGGATAGCATCACACAAGCGGATGATCTGGTCGAACGGCTGCGGGCGATTCCCATATGGATTGTCGAGATGATGGCGCCCTGTTGGCAGGAGCATGGGACTGCCGCTTATGCAGCCGCCGACGCTATCGAATCCCTCCGCGCAGAGAACGCCCGCCTCACCAAACAGGTCGCCAACCTTGAAGCCAGGGGCATTCACACATGCCATGATAAATGC
>JBIQHE010000025.1:0-55024 GCA_044508875.1 Sphingomonadales bacterium
CGTAAGCCTCGCCGCTGCCGTCGCCTTCTGGCTGTGATTGAGTCTCGACCCTAGAGGATGGACATTCGCTACGATGGAAGGTTGGATAAAATTGGATGTGCCGCTTGTTGGCGACGCAGCTACAGCTTGATCACATGCGCCGCGGGGTCCGAGGCTCGCGGATACAGTGTCTTGAGCCACGGACGTTCCGCGCCCTATGGCAAAGAAAAAGGTAAGGCGTGATCAACTCCGATCGCGCATTGGCATGGCGAGGACGTGAGAATGAATTTCGGGCTTTTCGATCTCAGGGGAAAGGTCGCGCTGGTCACTGGCGGCAATGGCGGCATTGGCCTCGGCATGGCCAAAGGTCTTGCGATGCATGGCGCGACAGTCGTGATCTGGGGAAATAATCCCAAGAAGAACGAGCGTGCACTCGCCGAGTTGGAATCGTTCGGCGGGACCGTCCGCTGCGCCCAGGTCGATGTCGCCGACGAGGGCGCGGTAAAGGCAGGTATCGCGCAGATCATCGACGAATTTGGGCGATTGGACCAGGCGATTGCCAACGCCGGCATCGGCATTCCGCGGCGTGACATGTTCGAGATAAGTCAGGCCGATTTCGAGAAGTTGCAGTCGGTGAACGTTTACGGCGTCTTCTACACGCTGCGCGAAGCCGCAGCGCATATGATCGAGCGTGGGAAGGAGGGAGACCGCGGCGGCTCGCTCGTCTCGATTTCCTCGACAGCCTCTATCCATGGTGCGGCGCGCAATGAACATTATGGCGCGACCAAGGGCGCGGTTCTCTCGCTCAGCCGCGCGATGGCGGTTGAACTTGCTCCGCACGGTATTCGTGTCAATACGATCCTGCCCGGCTGGACACGCTCCGACATGACCGAGCGGTTGCAGGGCTGGGACAAGTTCAACAGCAGTGTTATCAGCCGGGCTCCCGTGGGGCGATGGGGCGACGGTGACGATTTCTCCGCCATCGCTGTCTATCTCGCAAGCTCCCATTCGGGTTTTCATATAGGCGACGCGATCGTGATTGACGGTGGCTACACGATCTATTGACCTCGCGAGCATTTGGCTTTGTGGCTGCCTTTCGGGGATGGCTCAAGCCAGGTCATTCACACCAGGCTTGGTCCGCACGAATGCGGGCACTTTGCCAGCACAGCGAGCTTGGACGACCGGGTCGTATTTTAACGGCCTCCCAAAGTTCGCTTTCGATTGATCGTTTCTGCTTTCACAGTGATATTCCCTTAAAGGAGTTCGGGTCGATAACAGGAAATCACAATCCAGCCGGGGGGTGGGTGATGATACGGTATCGGGCAGTTTTGATTGCGGCGTTCACCGCGATGCTGACGGGGCTTTGCCTCGCCGGCTGGGGGTGGATCAAAGGCGACGGATTGCACTGGGACATGCCGGATGAGGGGGCGGCCATCATTGGCGGGGGGATTCTCTCATTCCTGTCAGCACTGTTCTTCCTCGGCGCTTTATCGGATTTCAGGCGAGCCCGCGCCGTCCGGGCGAGGCCGGAGGGCGGCTTCCATCTATCAGCCGGCGCCATCGCTGCATTTCTCGAGGTTGACCGGAAACAGGATGAGCCCAACGAGTGGCGGCCGGCCTTTGGCGAGATGCGCAGAGGCGTCGACATTTCCTGGGCCGGCGACTCTCTCCTTTTCGGTGGTCGGCTTTGGGGCTTTGCGCCGGAACGTTACCCCTCGGTCTATGCGATCGAGATGCGGTCCGTCCCCTTGCCCCATGTGGCCATTCGTTACAGGCAGCTGTGGATCGACCCGCTAAAGAGCCACAGCAATATTCATAATACTCATCGCACATTTCGCTTTCCGATCACTGATGAGTCAGCTGCGCGGGCTCTGGTCAGGCATTTCCTCGGAATACTTGCCGCACCGTCCGCAAAACGGGGGCGAGACAAAGTTCGCCGTGCCAGGATCGGGCTCGCTATCGTAGGCGCGCTATGCATCGTCGTGGGCGGGGGTGCATTCGGGCAGATGTTATATGCGCAGGCCCAGGGAGAGATCTTGTCGCAAGGTCAACGCGCCCTGGCTATTGGAGGCGCGGTTTTCGCCATTCTCGGAGGTCCAATTTTCCTCGGCCTGGCATGGGCGTTTCGCGACAAATAGTGCAGGCCGAGGACCTTCTGCAGCGAAGCTGTGCGCCGCAATTCCCTGATTCGGGAAGGGCAGTGATCGCTATTTCTACTCGCCCAACCAATCGGCCGTTATCGCGCCCCTATGTCCCTCCGGCGCCAGTGCGGCACGCAGGGCTTCCAGGAGAGGCGGCAGCGCCTGGGTAAAGGCGTACGGCGGGTTGACGACGAAAAGGCCCGCCCCGTTATAGATGTCGGGCTGATCGGCGTCGTAGAGCCAGTGCTCGACGACCAGGAACTTCGCGAGGCCGAGCTTTCGCAACTGGTCCTTCCACCGACGGTGCGCCTCGCGGTCTTTGAGCGGATACCAGATCACCGTCACGCCATGCGCCCATTTGCGGTGGGCGGCTGCGAGGGTAGCGGTGATGCGTGCGCGTTCATCGGTCTGCTCGTAAGGCGGGTCGACCACCACCACGCCGCGCGATGTTCGAGGCGGTACCATCGCCAGCCAGAGCTCGTAGGCGTCGCGCTGATGGACGGCGGCAGATGTCCCGCGCATCGCCCCGCGCAGCGTGTAGGCGTCCTCGGGATGTTTCTCGTTCAGGATCAGAAAATCCTGAGGACGGAGCAACTGCGCGAGGAATCGGGGCGAGCCCGGGTAGAAGCGAGGTTCGGCCCCGGCATTTACGGCCTCGACCGCCGCACGGTAATCATCCAGCAAGGGGTTCGGGTCAGCAAAGACCCGCAGCACGCCCTCCCTGGCCTCGCCCGTGCGCTGGGCGTCCTCACCGCCAAGGTCGTAGAGTCCGCATCCGGCATGGGTGTCGATGAGGGTCAATGCCCCCGGTTTTTGCTGCAAGGCCCTCACGAGGGCGATCAGCAGGCTGTGCTTGACCACATCGGCACTATTTCCAGCATGAAAGCTATGGCGATAATTCATCGTAACTCAAAATCCTGGCGATCTACGTTTATAGGGACGGCGCGGCACAGAGGCCGAGTACGGGGCGACCGACGCGACCCACTTGGAGCCCGTACAGAGTCGGGCGGAAACCTCCAAAAAAATCTGCGAATGGCTCGGCGGCCGGGTGAGCGGTCCTCATAGCGTCGGCACATGTCCTCGGGTGGACTGGGGATTTAGCATGGAGGGAGGGCGCGGCCGCTGACGAAGGTCCCGCACCGGTTCGGGCGACGAGTGTTCATATTTGAATTTCCCTGTCTGAGATCTTTCTGGCTACCAGTGGCCATTCGCTGGCTGGCGCCGCGGAAGAAGCTGGCCTGCGAACTCGCAAATGATGGGGAGGGGCAGCCGCGTGTCGTTTGCGCGCCCAGGGGAGGCGCGCCAAGATATGCAGCTTGTGCTCGTCCATCCGAAATGCGAAGTTCCCGCAATGGGAGAGGGCATGCCATTTCGCAACGCCTGGATCTGGGTGTTATTACTCCTGGCCCTGACTTTTGCCGCCTTCTGGCCCGGATATTTCTCGAAGTTGCCCGACAAGAAACTGGCCCACCACTATCACGCTGCCAGCGCGGTTCTTTGGATGATCCTCGCTGCCGTGCAAAGCTGGACCATTCATCATGGTGAGACGGCCCTGCACCGAAGGGCTGGACTGGCAATCTTCGTGCTGTTTCCATTCTTCTTGGCTGCGGGAACGTGGGTTATTCATGTCGAAGCAACGACTGTTTTGGGCAATCCGATCAGTGTCGAAGGGAAGCAACTTGCGCAGTTTGGTTTCTTTGATCCGCTCGCCAATATTGCATTTGCCGTGCTCTTCTGGGGCGGCCTCAAATACCGCCACAACATCCATCTTCATGCCCGCTATATGCTCGGAACCCTATTATTTGTGATTTCGCCGATCGGCTTCCGCTTGCTCGCCAACCTGATCCCGTTCCTGAAGCCAGACGAGAATTTCTCTTACGCGATGGCGGGCGGAAATATCATCGCTTTTGCCATCGCGGTTTATCTGCACCGCCTGGCGCCGAAGCATGGCCAGCCCTTTCTCATAGCTGCAGCGTTTATCGCTGCGCAGCAAATTACATTCGAAACGCTGGGGCGCCTGCCCGAGTGGGGCGTGGCTTTCGGCAGCCTTTCTGGGGTGAGCCTCCCACTTCTCCTCGTGCTAACCGGGCTGGCTGGTCTGGGTATCGCCTTGCATGGGTGGACAGCGGGCGCGCGCTTGGCAGGGGCCAGCGCGGCGATCGCGAACGGGAATTAACCTGGCGAATAGCGGTGAGCGGAACGACCGGTTCGGCCTGCCGGCTGATCGGAATCAGCCGTCTGGACATCAATACCGGCGTAAAAGCGACCACCCCAAACCCGTGCGCGCAACTGCGGGCTAAACCGGTCGTTAAGAAGGGAAGCATATCGCTCGGGCGAGGAGCTAGCGAAACAGCAATGCCAAAAACCCCCGTGGCCGACGGCTCGGCGCCAGTCCAATCGGAAGCAGTCGTGCGCGAGCAATATGCGAGCCTCGTACGGCAGGTTCCGTTGATGTACGCGCTGATGTTCCTCAACGTCCTGTTCCTCGCGCTCGTCACGGCCGACGGTGATACTTGGGCCATCAGCTTCGTCGCGCCGCTCGCGCTGATAGCGATTGTCGCGGCGCGCGGTGCGGCATGGTACATGCGGCGGGGCCGCGTGGCGGGCGACGAGGAGATGCGGCGGTACCTGCGATGGACGATCATCCGCGCGGGTGCCTTCAGCTTCCTGTTCGGCGGCTGGGGCCTCTATCTCTTCCTGGCCGCCGATCCGTTCCACACCACCGCGATAGCGCTCTTCATTTTCGTCGGTTCGATCAGCTGCTGCTACTGCCTCCAGGCGCTGCCAGCCGCCGCCCGCCTCGTGCTCCTGTTCGGCGCGATGCCGGTGACCGTCGGGCTCCTCCTCACCGGCGACTTCTACTTCACCGGCATGGGCCTGACTTTCCTTCTCGGCGCGGGCGTAATCTTGCGAACGATCGCGACCACGCGTTCGGCGCTCTTTGAATCGCTGCGCTCACGGTCCGAGATGGCCGCGCTTATCGACGCGCTCCAGCGCAGCGAAGAACATTATCGTTACTCGGTTGAACTCAATCCCCAGATTCCCTGGATCAGCGATCCTGAAGGCCGGATCGTCGAAGTCGGGCCGCGCTGGACCGAACTTACGGGCCTTTCGCCCGGCGCCGCGCTCGGGTGGGGCTGGACCGAGTCCGTGCATCCCGAGGACCGCCCGGGCGTCCTCGATCATTGGACCGAGGCCCTGAGTTCGGAGGAGAATGCCGTTGCCGACGTGCGCTACCGCGTTCGGCGTTCCGACGGCAGCTTCCGCTGGTGCCGCGCCCGCGCTCATCCGCGCCGCGACGAGGATGGCCGGATCATCAGCTGGTACGGAACGCTCGAGGATATTCACGATCAGGTGACCGCCGAGCTGGCCTTGCGCGAGAGCGAGGAATTATATCGCCTTGCTTCACGCGCAACGAATGACGTGATTTGGGACCTGTCACACGTCACCGACCGGATCGAGTGGGGTAATGGCGCTGAGCAAATCCTCGGTTATCCCGAAACGGCCGACGGGACGAGTGTCGACTGGTGGAAGGAACGCATCCATCCCGAGGATCGTCCCCTCGTCAATGCGACCTATGACCGGATTCTGGCGAACCGGCAGGATAGCTGGAGCCACGAATATCGCTTTCGCGCGGCAACAGGCGAGTATCTCAATCTTTTTTCGCGCGGCTATGTCGTGCGCGGCGAGGCCGGCGAGGCGCTGCGGTCGATCGGTGCGCTGCTTGATGTTACCGACGCGCGAAAGGCGGAAAGAGAGCTGCGCTGGGCGGCGAATCACGATCCGCTGACGGGACTTCCCAACCGCAAATATTTCGGGGAAGTGCTCGAAGCCGCGCTCGCCGCGGCGGCCTCCGACGCGAGGTGCGTTGGGGTCATGGTCATCGATGTCGACGGGTTCAAGCTCCTCAACGACAGCCTTGGTCATGCAGCGGGCGACCAGCTTCTGCGGACCGTCGCCGAACGGCTCCAGGCGAATCTTCCGGCCGACGCCACGGTCGCGCGGCTCGGCGGCGACGAGTTCGCGGTGATCATAACCGGTCTCGAGCCCGGTGAGCCCATCGTGCCGGCGGCGGCCGCCATCCTGAAGGGAGTGGGCGACGCACTGACGATCGATGAAGGCGTCGTCGTTGTGAGCATAAGCGCGGGCGCTGCCCTCTGGCCCGCCGATGGGCAGGATGCCGAGGCCCTTTTGAAGAGCGCCGACCTTGCGCTTTATGCCGCAAAATCGGACGGGGCAGGGGGCATTCGCGCTTTCCAGCCCGACATGCGCGAGGCTGCCGAAAGCCGCAAGTCGATGCTGCGCGAGGCGCGCGGTGCGCTCAGCGATGACCGGATCATTCCCTTCTACCAGGCCAAGATGGACCTCGAGACAGGCGAGATTATCGGCTTCGAGGCACTCCTGCGCTGGCATCATCACCGGCGGGGACTCCAGCCCCCCGACGCCATTGGTGCCGCTTTTGAGGATACGCTTCTTGCGACCGCCCTCACCGATCGGATGATCGACCATGTCCTTGCCGATATCGAGAATTTGACCGAGAAAGGCGTCGCGTTCGGGCGGATCGCGGTCAACGGTTCGCTCGCAGACTTCCGCCGCGATGACTTCGCAGACCGCATCTTGAACAAGTTCCAGCGAAAAGGATTGCCGCCGACGCTTCTCGAGCTTGAAGTGACCGAAAGCGTCTTCGTCGATCACATCGCCGCAAATGTTGCGCGAGCCTTGCAGACGCTTGCCGCCGAGGGCGTCTCGATCGCGCTGGATGACTTTGGTACCGGCTACGCCTCGCTGACCCATCTGCAGCAGTTTCCCGTGCACGTCCTCAAGATCGACCGGTCCTTCATCTCGCGGCTCGACACCGAAGACAGCGCCGATTTCGCAATCGTCCACGGTGTTATCGACATCGCGCGTCGCATGCAGATCGCAACCGTTGCCGAAGGAGTCGAGAATGAAAGGCAGCTTGCCCACCTGCGCGACCTCGGCTGCGACATTGCGCAAGGCTATCTCATCAGCCGCGCGATCGGGATCGAGCGCGTCCCCGGCTGGCTGAAGCGATGGTCTGAAAACCCACCCGCCTGGTCCCGGGTTGCAGGGAGCGATCGGGGCGGCCGCCGGGGTGGCAAAGGGCAGTGACGGCAGGCCCCGTGCGCGGGCATCAGGTCACCCACGCGCCAGGGCTCTTCAATGGTGGCGAGACGCCCCCCTCAGGCGGCGAGTTCGGCCTCGGCGGTGTCACCTACCACGCAGAAAAGCGCCCGGCCCTTGCCGCCGGCCTTTGCGCGGTAGAGCGCTGCATCGGCACACGCGAGAAGCCGCTCGAGTTCGAGGCCGAGCTTCGGCGCCATCGCGATCCCGACGCTCACCGAAACCGACAAGGAGAGCTCGTTGGCCGTGTAAGGTCTGCTGAGGTCGCGGATGATCCGGCGCGCGAGCATCTCAGCCTCGCTTTCCTCGCTGATCCCGGTCTGCACCACGATGAATTCGTCGCCGCCGAGGCGCGCAACGACATCGCCCGCGCGCACGATCGCTTCGAGGCGCCGGGCGACCTGCCTGAGCAGCGCATCGCCCACGGGGTGACCGTGGCGATCATTGACCGCTTTGAAGCCGTCGAGATCGAGATAGTGGAGCGCGACGAGGTTATTGGCGCGCATCGCTGCGGCGGCGCGTTCTTGAAATTTCTCGCGCAGCAGGAGACGGTTCGAAAGGCCGGTGAGCGCATCGATCCGCGCGAGCTTCGCCATGTCGTGGCGCGCCGTATGATGCTCGACCGCGGACCGATAGAGATAGACGATCGTCTGGAGGCTGAGGACGGTGATCGCGGCGATGATGACGGCTTCGGCGAGGAACATCTCGCCGTGGAGCGGATCGCCGGCCGGCTCCGCTGCATGGAGCAGAAGACTGATCACGGTAGGAACGGCCGCCACGAGCAGGCTCGCGACGCAGATCAGCGGCCTGACCGAGGTGCGCGAGACGATGCCCGCGCCAAAGCCGAATACGAGGCTTATGGTGAGGAGGTGCACAGTCGGATCATGGCCCCCCATCACGGCAATGTTGAGAAGTGCGAGCAGCGCCGCTGACAGGAGGTTGCCCGCCGCATAGCGGCGTTCCCAGAGTCTGAGTTCCTCAAAGGCGAGGATTGGCGCGGCGCGGTGAAAGGCTTCGATCGTCGCGAGTCGCGCCACTGTCGTTGCCGCGCCGGCTGCCGCGAGCAGGAAAAGAGGATCGCGCTCAAGGTAGAGCCCGACGAGGATGCAGATGCCGACAAAAACAGTGCCAAGCCCGAGAATGGGCAAGCGCATGCTGTAGAGCATCTCGATGAAGTCGCGGTAGACCGGCAGCGGCAGCAGGGACGGCTCCGCGAAGAGGCGCTGACGAAAGGACGGCGCGATCGGTGGTTTGGGGGCCGATCTTTCCATGGCGTCGATGATCCTTCCATCCTGTTAAAACTGGGTAACCGCGAACGTCCCCGCACCCTTCGGAAACGCAGGCTGTGGATTGTCCGAGGGTCGCGCGCCGGTCTTCGCGGCCAACGCGTGGTAGCGTGCCGGGATGCTGCCCCGCTTGACCGGTAGAGCCCGCGGGACAACCACCCGGCACTCGGGGCCGGGTTGATCGTCGCTTATCCCGCGTGGGACAGCCTCGCCAATTATGTGGACGCTCAGCGCAGCGGAGGACTTCGCAGAAACCCCACCCAGATGTTCAACGCCGCTGTGAGCGCAATCGTGACGCTTGCGGTCGCGCTTGCAACGAGACGTGATTTTCATGCCGTAATTGCGGTGATCGGTATCTGGGCGGGGCTTTCGGGCCTTCTCCAGCTTTCAACCGCTGCGCGGCGGTGGCGAAATGCGTCTGCGCAGTGGCCGATGATCCTGAGCGGCGCCTAATCGGCCCTCGCCGGTGTCTTCTTCCTCGCGAAGGCGAAAGATATTGCTTCCAGTCTCAGTGTCGCCGATGTCGCGCCTTACGCGTCCTTCGGGGCATTTTATTTCGCCGTATCGGCCGTAATGCTCTTTTGGAAGTACGGGCTCCGAACCAGGGCTCCTCAGGAGAAGGCACCCGAGGCGAGATAACGAGCCAAGCACTTTGCAGCCCTCTCCGCACGACGCCCGGCAGCTATGGGGAGCTTCCGGATCCCCATATCAGTTCTCAGATGTTCAAAGCTTGGCGGGAACAACGCGCGTTGCCCACCCCGACTGGCAGAAAGCTGCCTCTTTCAGCCCTCGGCTTCGCTCCGCAGCCGGTCGATGCGTTCGCTGCAGAGGCGCTCGACGACGTCGCGCAGCCTGGTCGCCGCCTCCGCTAAAGCGGCAAGATCCTCGCTGCTGATCTCGTAACTGGATGAATAGCGCGCCTCGACATAAGCGCGCTTCAGGAGTTCGAAGCGTCGGCGGTCGATTTTGCTGTCGCGCGGCCAGACAGCGATCAGGCGTTCGTCCTTGTCCTCGGCGAGCGACCGGAGGAATTTGATGTTGTGCGAGCGGGGAAAGTAGAAGGTGTGCGTCAGGAGGTAGCATCCATAGGCGCGCTCGACCGCCTGATGCAGCGTAAAGGCGGCATCATTAGTGTGACCCTTGCCGGCGTAGAATTCCGCCCCCTCAATAGCAGCGTCGATCTTCTGCAGGTGGGCAACGAAATATGCCGATGCCATCTTTAGTGCATCGCCCGCTGTCAGAGGCTGGGGCGCGGCGATCGGATGATTGGGGAGCTCGTAGAGCGCGATGCCGTCGCGGATGATGTCGACCCAGAAATATTCGCCGCGGCGAAGCGCGTGGTTCACGTCCTGCATCGTGTGAACGATGATGTTGACCGTGCGCCCGATCGCGGGATCGCGCAGGATCCTGTCCTCGGCGACATACCAATGATCGGCAATGTCGGTGAGATCCTCGTGACTGACGATAATCAGGAGATCAAAGTCCGACTGATAGCCTTTCTCGGGCGCGTCGACCCAGTCGCCGCGCGCATAGCTGCCGAACAGGATGATCTTGAGAATCTTGCCGTTGCGCTTCCATTCCATCGTCGCGCGCTCGATCGAGCGCGCGAATTCCTCCATCAGGATCCTCGTGATGCGCTCGAGCTCGCCTTGCTGTTTTGCCGGCAGATGGTCGATTTCGCTTTTCATTTCCGCGTCGACTCTGGCGGGAGTGCCAGGTTCTGGCAAGCGAATCTGGCCCCAATCTGGAGGAATGGGAGGCGGTGCAGCGGGCCGATGTGGCCGCGCTTCACTCGCCAAGACTCCGCTTTTCATAGACGGTCTTGATCGCGTGTCCGTCCCACACGTAGCAAAGATGCCGCTCCTGCCGGCAGTTCGAGAGGATGCGGGGGCGGAAGGCGGCAGCGCATTCGCCCCCTTCGTGGCGAACGCTCCAATAGCGGATGCCGTCGGCGCCCGCTTCGCGGAGCTCTGAAGCGAGGCCCTGGGCAGCGGCGTAAGTGTCGGGATCGTAGAGATGCGCGTGGCTCGCAGCCAGCGGGCGTATGTCGTGAAGGTCGGCGGTGAGGTCGACTGCATAGACGCGCATGTCGATCTCCTGCGCAGGCTCGTTGGTTGCGGCGAGGAATTTCGCGCGGTGGTGCTTGGTTTCGGCGATGGCCGTCTCGAGCGTGAGTGCCGCGTAGAAGACGCCGAAGCTCCCGTCGGTAAAGCGGCTGCCGGCGGGGTTGAGGTGGGTGAACGCCGCCATGATCGGGGTCGAACCTGGCCCTGCCACGCGGTCTTCGGGTGGCACAAGCCTAAGGTCGCCGACCTCGTCGCGGAGCCGATCGTTGGTCATCGCCTCGATCTGAAAGACTGCGTCGAGATCCTCCGCTCGCGCAACCTTGTCGAACAGCCCGACCGGCGGGAAGCGGCTCGGGATGATGCGATAGCAGGGCGACCAGCGGGTCGCGGTGACGGGAATATCCTCTGCCACGCCTAGCCGCGCTGGCCGTCGATATATTGCCGCACCACATAAAGATCGGCGACATTGCCCGAGACCATCCGGTCGAGCGCCGACTTGCCCCCGAAGAGCTTCGCCTTGTTCGGCTTGCGCACCCAAAGGTCCGCGGTACCGGGCACGAGGATCTGGAGACCCTTGTAGATGCCCATCACGTAGGAGATCCGCTCAAGCGCATCCTTTGAAAGGGCCGCTACTTCGCCGCGCTTCCAGTTCTGGAGGGTTGATCGGCTGTCGAGCCCGAGCAGCGCCATCTGTTCCGCCTCATTGAGGTCCCACGCCTCGGCGATGCTGAAGAAAGTGCGCAGCGCCGGGCCGGTGAGGCCCTTGCGGTCGATCGCCTTGGCGGCTGCAGTGGCCATGTCGGGCTCCCTTTAAAAGACATATATATGATCCTTACGGGAACAAATATCAATATAAGCGCCGAATTGGAACGACATTACCGCCGACCGCGGTATGGCTCGCAGGCGATGCCATCGCTGTCGCCGTCCATCTCGGGCCGATATCCCGGTTGCCCGCGGTAGATTGGCGCGGCCCCTGCGGCGCGCGCCTCCGCGCAGTTGCGATAATAGACATCGGATCGGGGAGGGGCCGGATGGGCGCGCGGCGCGGACTCTCGGACCGGACGAGACCGCGGCGCGGGGTGCGCGGCGCGATAATCGCTCGGCCGCTCGAATTCACCGGCCCAGATCCCGCGGCGCTGTTCACGCGCGCGCGCCTCATGCCCGACATAGGCGGTCGTGAAATCGGGAAGCGCAATGGCCAATCCGTCCTCGACCATGGCTGCCGAAAGATCGACCCCGCCCGCCTCGCAGGCGGCGACGGTGCGGCCATAGGCGTCGACGCTGCGCTGTATGCAGCGCACATTCTTGCCTGCAACGAGCGCGGTCAGTCTATCGGCCGCTTCCCGTCCGCAGCCCCAGGATGCGCCTTCCCGCGCGCAGCTCTGCGCAAGCTCGGGCGCGTCGATGCCCCAAAGGCGCACGGGGATGCCGGTCAGATTGAGTGTGTCGCCGTCAGTGGCGCGCGCGGGACCGCTTACATCCTGCGCAAGCGTGCTCGGCGCGGCCATGGACGCGGCAAGGATAAGGGCGAGGTGTAAAGCGGGGGACGGGACCGACATCACTGCTCTCCAATCAAGCCGGGCCGGGCGTCTCCGCCGATACGCCAACGACGTCCACCAGACCCTCGCCGACCACGACCCCGGTGATCCGGACGCGCTTTTCGATATGGTCGACGGGAACGCGGTGGAGATCAAGCTTCCATCGGCCGCCAAGGTCGCGGCGCAGGATGAAGCCGCCCGCCTCGCGGATCAACGTTCCGGTTTCGTCAATCTTGGTCCCAATGGCGGTCATGAGCGCCCTTTATGAAATCCAGTCTTCAAGGGCGAGTCCAAACATATGGGCTGCGCCTGACCTCGGCGGCGTCGTCGGCCGGCCGGGCGAATAGAACCAGATTGAGGCTATCTGTACCTCACAAGCTGGGGGAGCTTGTTTATGCTCGCCGTGCGCGCACTCGCCCATCTGCGGCGTCATTTCGGAAATCGCGCCCAAAATTGCCGAGCCTTGGCCTCGGTTCTGCTCCGGGAGTATCCTATGCACAAGATCGATTGGCAGTCCGAAGATTTTGCAAACATGTTCGAGCAATATGATCGCGCCGATTTCGCGCAGGAATTCCTTCGTCGCAATCCCGTCTACCAGCGGCAGTATGATGCGGCGCGAAACCTGCCCGCGGCGCGCGGCCGTGTCGCACGCCGATGGGGGTTGGTCTTTCGCCTTCAACCCCGAACATAGCGCCGCCGCCGCGCCCGCCCTCTGGCATCCGCGTGCCTGCGCGCAGGTTGCCATCGCTCAGCCCGCGCCTGAAGGCCTCGCCGCGATACGGCTCGCTGATTTGGTAAGCCGGGGCCGGGTCGCGAGCGAAGTGATCGGCTATCGCGAATGGCACCTCGTGCTCCTGGTCGGTGGGCGCCGCTACCGCATCGCGATCCGTGGCTGCGAAGAGAATGAGGAGATCGCCTATATAGCTCCGGCCGATGCACAGAGCGGCCTTCGGCTCGCGATAGCCGCAGCATTGCATCGCAGCCTCAGCGGGGAGGGGGAGGCGCCGTCCCCCACCGGCGTCGACCCCGGCCCAACCGAGCGGTGGCGCCTCGTCCAATGGCTTCGCCTTCTCGATGGAAGCGCTGCGGGCGCCTCGCCGCGTGACCTTGCCGCTGCCCTTCTCACGGCCGAGGCGCGCCACTATTCGGCCGCAGAGTGGGACGCCTCGAGCGAGAGACGCCGCATCGCGCGGTGGCAGCGCGGGGCGCTCGCCATGCGCGGCGGCGGCTATCGTACGCTCCTTTCGGCCTCCTGACCGGGACATTCTGGTCCACCCCCAGTTTGTCCGTTCCCCGCGGCAGGCCTCATAGCCGAGACATGTCTTGAGCCTGCCAGCCCGGCCGGCACGCTCCTTCGCTTTCTGCTGGAGACTGCCAATGACCGCCAGCTATGAGCCACTTGGCTATCGCTATCTCAGGACCCCCGACGCAGCCTTGCATCTCGGGCTCTCGGCGCGAACGCTTGAAAAGCATCGCTGCTTCGGCACTGGGCCCAAATATTTCAAACTGGGCGGTCGGATCGTCTACGAGATTACCGACCTCGATGCCTGGGCCGGGATGGGCCGGCGCGATTCGACGACCCATCCCCCGACGAGAATGCTCCACCCCGCGCGCCGGGTGGTGCGTCGCTGATGCCCGCGTCCAGCGCACCAGATCCGCGGATTGGCCGCGCCGCGAGCTGGGCTTCATTGCTCCGCCGCCGCCCCGCGCAGCGCCGCTATTTCACGTTGACGGCCGCCGCGGTGGCGATCTTTGCGCCCCTCTTTGCTGCGGTCACGTGGCAGGCACCGCGTCCTCGTCTCCTCTGGAACGCGAGTGCGAGCGTTCCCATTGGCCTCTACCGGATCGAAGCGCGCGTGCCGGCGCTCGGCGACCTCATCGCCATCATGCCGCCACCCGCGGTCGCCGCCTGGCTCGACCGCCGGGATTATCTTCCTGCGGGCACGCCGCTTCTCAAGCATGTCGCGGCGCTGCCCGGCGCGCGCATCTGCCGGTCTGGCGCCGGGATCTGGATCAATGGCCGCGAGGCCGCGGTGGCGCGCGCGGCCGACCGAAAGGGGCGGGAACTACCGCGCTGGGCTGGCTGCCATAAGCTTCGCAGCGGCGAAATCTTCATCCTTAATGCCGCGCCCGACAGTCTCGATAGCCGCTATTTCGGACCGCTGCCTGCCTCCGGGCTCATCGGCCATGCGCGGCCGGTTCTGACGCGGCCTGCGCCCGGCGCCCCGCTTCGCTGGCGTTCACACGGACTCTCCTGCTTGTTTCAACCCAAGGAAAAGGACAATATCTCATGCTGATCGGAACCTTTCGCGAAGCTCCAACCGGCTATTCGGGCCGCATTGCCACGCTGACACTGGATGCCGCCCTTGCCATCGTTCCCGCCGCGCCAAGCGACACCGAAAATGCCCCAAACTGGCGCGTGCTCCTCGGCGATGCCGACAGCGCCGTCGAGGTGGGCGCGGGCTGGGACCGCACCGGCGAGCGCGCGGGCCCCTATGTCGCGCTGCAGATCGATGACCCCGCTCTGCCCGCGCCGCTCCGCGCAAATCTCATTCGCTCGGCGCGGGAGGAGGGTGAACATCATCTCCTGTGGTCGCGGCCACAGCCCCAGGACCGGGGCTGAAAGGTGCCGAGCATGGGCCATCGCGGCCGCGGCGCTGCGGCACGGCGCCCCCTGCGCCTCGCCGCCGCGTGCGCGCTGACGCTCGCGCTGCACCCCATGCTCGCGGTGGCGGGGGCGCAAGGCCGGGGACGACCCGCTCCGGCCGCGCCGCCGCGCGATATCCACGCGGCCCATGTGTCTGAGGCCGCGCGCCGCTTTGGTATTCCCGAAAACTGGATCTGGCGCGTGATGCACGTTGAAAGCGGCGGCAATCCCCGTGCGGTGTCACGCGCCGGAGCAATGGGTCTGATGCAGATCATGCCCGCGACCTGGGCCATGCTGAGCGCGCGCCACGGGCTCGGTTCCGATCCCTTCGACAGCCGCGCAAACATCCTTGCAGGCGCCGCCTATCTTCGCGCGATGTGGGACCGTTATCGCAATATCTCGTTGATGCTCATTGCCTATAATGCGGGCCCGGGCCGCGCGGATGCTTATGCAGCCGGCCGCCGCGCCCTGCCTTCCGAAACGCTAGCCTATGCCGCGCGCCTCGCCCCCGCGATGGGGGGCGCGATCGAAAGACCGTTGCCCGCCGCGCGCCAAGAGCCGCCGTCGTGGCGCGATGCGTCCTTGTTTGCGCTCAAGCCCGACCTGCCACGCGAAGAGGGGGATGGGCACGAAATGCCAGCCTTGCTCGTGCCGCCCGATCCCGTGTTCGCCCCGACTTCAAGCAGCGAGCCATGAGCGGGATCAAGGAGCCTCTGAGTCCAGAGGCCTCGCCGTTTCGGGCAAGCGGCGGAAACCATTCTCGAGCGAGCGATCGGACGCCTGCGTCTATATCGCCGGCGGCCTCCGCCGCTCATCTTGATCTCTGCAGCACGGTCCCGCGCCGCGCCATGGGCGAGAGGATCGTCACCCGCGATGAGCGGCAACGGCCGGCCAAGAGCCATGGCAAGGACGGTCATGACCGAACCGCATGACCGCCGCCTCCATGCCGAGATGCTGCGCCGGCAGCTTCGCCATGGCCAGGTCCGCCGCTTCAAGCGCCAGCTATCGGTCCTGCTGGGCTCGATCGCTATTGGCGGCCTCGGCGCACCCTGGCTGTTGCTGGACCCGCCCACGCTGCAGTCGAGCGGAGCCTGGTATCAGGCGGCGCTTCGATCCTGGCTGGCAGGCGGCGATCCCAGTACGACGATCCATCATGCCGGCGCAGATTACCAGGTGTCGGCGCGTGCGGTCGCGGCCCATCCCTATTATCGCAGCGCGGCGCGCGTCGCCTCTCGTCTTGCCCTGCGCGGCGCCGCCGCCGGCTTCGCGGGCTGGCTTTCCTGCCTGCTCTTTCTCCGAGGTGTCGCGGGGCGGCGGCGCGAGCGCGCGCTGCGCGACCAGTTCATAAGCGGCACGCGCGTGGTGAGCGCGGCGGCGCTCGCAAAGCTGACGCGCGCCGAGACGGACCGGCGCTCGCTCGCGATCGGGCCTGTCGCGCTCCCCTCGCGGCTCGAAACCCGACATATGGCAATGGTCGGGACCACCGGCAGCGGCAAGACGACGGTGCTGCGCCAATTGCTCGACGCGATCGAGGCGCGCGGGGAGGCGGCGCTCGTCTATGATACGAGCGGTGAGTTCATTGCCCATTATTTCAGGCCCGGGCGGGGCGACGTCATCCTCAACCCTTTCGATGCGCGCTGCGCTTACTGGTCGCCCTTTGCCGAGATAGCGCACCCTGCCGACGCGGACCGGATCGCACAGCAATTGATCACCGAGACCGGTCACCATGGGCGCGACGTCTGGGTCGAGACGAGCCGCATCCTCGTCGCCAATATGCTGCGCGCGCTCTGGCGCGAGGGAAAGGGGAGCCTGCCCGATCTCCTTCATGCGCTGCAGGAGCGGACAAGGGACGACCTCAAGGCGTGGCTCGGCGACAGTTCCTCGGCGCGAATTTTTGCCGATGACGCCGACCGGGCGACCGGAAGCGTACTTTTCATGCTCGCCAAAGCCGCCAATCTCATCCAGTTTCTGCGGATGCAGCAGGGCGATGAGAGGCCCTTTTCCTTTCGCGACTTTATCGCGGGGCTTGACGCGCGAAGGGGTGCGAAGCCCTGGATCTTCGTGCCCCGCAAGGAGGATTATTTCGAAGCTTCAAAGCCGCTCCTCGCCTGCTGGCTCGAATGTGCAGCAAGCGCGCTGCTCGCATTGCCGCCCTCGCCCGAGCGGCGTGTCTGGCTCCTTCTCGATGAGCTTGCGGACCTCCCGCGGGTCGACAATCTCGCCCGGCTGCTCCCCGAAGGGCGTAAGTTCGGCGCGGCGGTCGTATTGACCTTCCAGGCGATCGGCCAGATGCGGCATCGCTATGGCCGGGATCTTGCCGAATCGATGCTCGGCTGCTGCAATACCAAGCTCTTCCTCCAGATGGTCGACGGCGAGAGCCGGAAGTGGGCGAGCGATGCGATCGGCCATTGCGAAGTCGAGGTCCACACCATGACCGGCGGGCTCGGCGACCGCAATCCGGGTCTCCATTTCACACTCGGCCGGCAGCGCAGGACCCGGCCAGCCGTACTCGAAAGCGAGCTTCGCCTCGCACGGCACCAAGCCTATCTGCTCCTTCCCGATGGCCTCCCGGTCGCGCGGATATCGCTCACGAGCGATCACATCGCGCGGCGCGGTCCCCCGGGCGAGCCGCCCTTTGTAGCTGCAAGCCCGGCGACGAGCCTGTGGCAGCGCTCGCTCGGCGGGACGCAGGCAGAAGAGCCGGCGGGCCAGCGCAGCGTGCCGACCTCGCCACTCGAAGAGGGGCCGCTCTGACGAAGCTGTCAGCCGGGTCCAAGTTCGAAATAGGCCCTCATTCGGTGCGCGATCTCGGGCGTCAGCCTGACGAAGCTTCGGCGACCATCGCGCGGGTCCCGAATGCGACTGATGATCCCGGCGCGGCACAATTTCTGGCAGAGCCTGAGCGCGCTGGTCATCGGAATGCTTGGCGTGATGCAGACCGAGCTGAGGGGCAGGGGCTCGCCCTCGCACTCATGGACGAAAATGTCGATGAGCATCTCCCACGCGGGATCTCCGAACAGCTTGGGCACGCCGAAAAGCTGGTCGCGAAGCAGGCGCCGCCGGAGCGTGGCCTTGGCATTTTCCAGGGCCATGTTCCTGCTCGCGCCTCGCTCTGGACTGCGCAGCAGCGGGCGAAGCGCGTGTGCCGGGTCTTCCTCTGTCCCGTGGGCGCGAAGATGCCGGGTGCCGCTTTCCGCAACAATGATGTGATCGACAAGCCTGATATCGAGGTCGCGTCCAATGCGGCCGAGTTGCCGCGTGACCGCGATGTCATGCTCGCTCGGTGTCGGATCGCGGCCCGGATGGTTGTGAACCAGGATGATGCCCGCCGCATTGAGTTCAAGGGCGCGGCGGAAGATCGTGCGCGGGTAGAGCGCAAGGCGGGTCAGTGTCCCATCCTGCAAATGCTCATCGGCTATGAGATACCCTCCGGCGTCGAGGAAGAGTGCGCGAAGTTGTTCGTCGGGAAGCGAGCCCATGCCGAGGACCAGATAATCCTGGAGGGCCGTGCTGCGAGGATCGATCGGGATCCCCTGCAAGGACGCCGCGAGGGCTTCGAGTGCGAGTTTTCGTGACCCAAGGAGCAGCCTCGCTACCCTGGATGCGGGACCCGCAACCCTATCGATCGCCTGCGGCGAGCGCGTCCAGAGCCGCCCGATTGTCTGGAATTCGGCTAGAAGGCTTGCCGCGATCCGCTCGGCGTCCGCGGGGGCGACGAGCGCGACCATTTCCGCCAGGACGGATAGCTGCCGGCCCGCCTCAGTCTTTTCTGATGGCGCCAGGTCGCGGAGATGAGCAGAGGGGGGACGATCCATGAGGCAGCTACCTGCATTGTGAGATAGACGGCGGGATTAACCGCGACATCGGCGGCGCGCGCAAAATGGGCGAGGAGAGGCAGCGTGTGGAGGACCGCCGCGAGGAGCGGCCAGAAGCGGTTTGCGCAAAGCGCCAGGAGAAGCGTCGCTGAAGCGCCGAACAGGTCCTGGGCAAAATAGCCCATATCGACGCTCTCATACGTCACACGGCCTAGGTTGACGAGCAGGCGGTCCCATAGAAGGATGATGACTGCTATGCCGACCATGACCCGCTCGGGGCCGCCGCCTTTCCTCGCAGCGTAGATGAGCGCGGCCAGCAACATGGCGGCGAAAATGGCAATCCGCATGCCCGCCACTATCAGGGCCAGCCGCGCTCCGGTCAATTGGCCTTGGCCAGGGAGGACACCTCCGCGAGCGCAGCCGGCGGGCACTCCCTCAGATCATAGGCTGCGGTTTCCCGGCCGATCTCGGCCAGTTCGCGGTGCGCCCGCAGGAGTTCACCGCCAACTTCGACGAGCGAGAGCTGGGCCCTTGCGAGGCGCAGGATGGTGCCCTGGCCGGTCTTTGGGGGAACGCCGGTCTCGCGGCGCGCGGTCACGACGCTCGTCATCAGCGACGATAGCGCGATCAGGCTCTCGTCGACACGGCTTTCCGCGTTCGGAACCTCGCGCTGGAGCCGCGCGGCCATGGCAGCAAATATGTCGGACATGACTTCTCCTTTGCCGGAAGCGCAGCGCTCCGGCCTTTCGGGCAGGTTGACGAAGGGATCTAGCGGGCGAGCAATTGCTCGAGGCCCTGGGCGATTCCGAGGCCGCCGAGGAGGATCAGGATCGTCAGGCCAAGAAGGCCAAGATAGATCCCGAACCGCCGGGTGACGCCGTGATCGTGTCTCCCTAAATCCCTGAACAAAGAGCCGGGCCTCGACCGGAGTTCCGGAAGCGTGATGCCATCCGGAAGATCGGTGAGGTTGGGCGGGTCTCCGTCCGCGAAACGGGATCGCACCCATTGCGGCGGAAGGGGAACATCCGCTCGGTCGTATACGATCCGATCGTATAGCGGCTTCAGTTGTCCGTAGCGGACCGCCGTCTCGGCCCGGTTGCGCGTCCCCAAAATATCGCGCGCAGACTTCAGTCTCTGATCGACTGTGTCCTTCGAGATATCGAGAATTCGCGCGATTTCCTTCGAGGTCTTGTGCTCGAGCAGAAGGTCAAGGCAGTCGCGCTGCTTCTCGGTAAGCCGGGTCCAGAGATGGACGCTGTCATCGATCGATTCGGTCTTGGATGTCATTGAGCCCATGAAAACTGCGGGGTTAGGCCGGTCCTCGCCTGATTCTGATCGGGCGATCATACACTTAAGTTCCGGTTTGGCGTCCTTTACCTTCGGCCCGGAGTTCGGCGACGAAACCCCTGGCGAACGGAAACAAGCATGGGCGCGGGAAGGCTTCGGCTAACCGGGCCGTCGCAAGGGACACCGGCCGAGTCTCTTTTCGGTGGCCGATGCTTCCCGGATCGCACGGTCCGGGAACCGCGTTTGACCAGTGCTGCCTACGCTAGAGTTTCTTTTTTTAGCCGATTCTACGACGCGCAGCTTTTTCTGTTGAAGCGCGTGCTTTTCTGCGTCTCTTGATTCGCCCCATCGAGCCGGGGCGTCTGCCCCGGCGCATGCAAGCGGGGTGAACCATGGCCACCGAGCCAGGTAGATCGGAAGCGCAATGTCGCAGCTCACGCATGCTGCAGACAGCGCTCGGAGGTGTCATTACCCAGTGGCTGGCCGACCCCGTCGTCATCGAGATCATGCTCAACCCTGACGGGCGCCTCTGGGTCGATCGGCTTGGCGAAGGGATCAGCGACAGCGGGCTCAAGATGACCGCTGCTGACGGCGAGCGCATCGTCCGCCTCGTCGCGCATCACGTCGGGGCCGAAGTCCATCGCGGCCGGCCCCGTGTGTCGGCGGAGCTGCCCGATGGCGGGGAGCGGTTCGAAGGATTGCTTCCGCCGGTCGTGACGGCGCCGGCCTTTGCCATCCGCAAGCCCGCGGCCGCGGTCTTTTCCCTCGGCGACTATGTCGGCGCCGGCATCCTCTCGGATCGCGAAGCGGAGCTCCTCAGGCGCGCGGTCGCGGCGCGCGCGAACATCCTGGTTGCCGGCGGTACCGGTACCGGCAAGACGACGCTCGCCAACGCTCTGCTCGCCGAGATGGGAAACACCGCCGATCGCATCATCCTCATCGAGGATACGCGCGAGCTGCAATGCGCTGCGCCCAACCTTGTCGCCATGCGCACGAAGGATGGTGTCGCCTCGCTCTCGGACCTCGTTCGCGCATCGCTGCGCCTGCGCCCCGACCGTATCCCGATCGGCGAGGTGCGCGGCGCCGAGGCGCTCGATCTTCTGAAGGCCTGGGGCACGGGGCACCCTGGCGGGGTCGGCACAATCCACGCGGGAAGCGCGCTCGGGGCGCTGAGGCGTATGGAGCAGCTCATCCAGGAGGCCGCGGTATCCGTCCCGCGCGCGCTTCTTGCCGACACCATCGACTTGGTCGCCGTGCTCGTCCGCGAAGGCAGCAGCCGCCGCCTGTCCGAACTCGCGCGCGTCGACGGGCTCGATCCTGCAACCGGCGAATATCGCCTCGTCGCTCCCACCAACCCCAGCGAAGGATTGTTCCTATGACAATGACAGTGAAGCGCCGCCCGGTTGCGGGCCGGGTGCCCGGCTATATTCTCCGCGCATCGATCATGGCGTCGGGACTGCTCTACGCGGCGCCCGCCCATGCCGGCGGTTCATCGATGCCCTGGGAGGCGCCGCTGCAGGCAATCCTCGCGAGCATCGAGGGGCCGGTCGCAAAAATCATCGCGGTGATCATCATCATCGTCACCGGGCTCAGTCTCGCCTTCGGAGATAGCTCGGGCGGCTTCCGGCGCCTGATCCAGATCGTGTTCGGTCTCTCGATCGCCTTTGCCGCCTCGAGCTTCTTTCTTTCCTTCTTCTCCTTTGGCGGCGGAGCGCTCGTCTGATGAGCCGTGCAGACGATGTACCGGGCTTTTTCGCACCGGTGCGCCGCTCGCTTACCGAGCCCATCCTGCTCGGCGGCGCACCGCGCAGTCTCGCGATCGTCAACGGCACGCTCGCTGGCGCAATCGGTCTTGGACTTCGTCTCTGGATTGCAGGGATCCTGCTTGGGGCCATCGGTCACGCGCTCGCCGTCTGGGCCGCGCGGCGCGATCCCGCCTTCGCCGATGTCGCGCGGCGTCACCTCAAATATCCCGGGTGGATGCGCCCATGATGAACCTTTCCGAATATCGTTCGAAATCCGCCCGCCTCGCAGATTTTGTGCCATGGGTCTGCCTGGTGGCGGAGGGCGTGGTGCTGAACAAGGACGGGTCGTTCCAGCGATCCGCGCGCTTTCGCGGCCCCGACCTTGACAGTGCCACGCCTGCCGAAATGGTCGCGGTGACCACGCGGCTCAACAATGCGCTGCGGCGCCTCGGGTCGGGCTGGGCCGTTTTCGTGGAGGCCCAGCGGCTTCCCGCGCAAAGCTATCCGATCTCGGACTTTCCGGATCCGGTTTCCCGGCTCGTCGATATCGAGCGCCGCGAGCAGTTTCGCGAGGAGGGGGCGCATTTCGAGAGCTTCTATTATCTCACGCTCGTCTGGCTGCCCCCTGCCGACGAGAGTGCGCGCGCCGAGGCCTGGCTTTTCGAAGGCGGTGCGAAGAAGGGCGCCGACCCGAGGCAATGGCTCGCGGCCTTCGCCGATCGCACCGACCGGCTCCTCAATCTTGTGGAAGGCTTCATGCCCGAGGCGCGCTGGCTCGATGACCCTGAAACGCTGAGCTATCTTCACAGCACTGTCTCGACCAAGGTGCAGCGCGTGCGCGTCCCGGAGACGCCCGCCTATCTCGATGCGCTGCTCACCGACGAGGCGCTTGTCGGCGGGCTCGAGCCGCGCCTCGGGGAGCATCATATCCGCGCGCTGACGATCAGCGGCTTTCCAAGCGAAACCTTTCCTGGCCTCCTCGACGAGCTCAATCGGCTCGCCTTCGGCTATCGCTGGTCGAGCCGGGCGATCATGCTCGACAAGACCGACGCGGTGAAGCTTCTCACCAAGATCCGCCGGCAGTGGTTTGCCAAGCGCAAGTCGGTGGCCGCGATCCTGAAGGAAGTCATGACGAACGAGGCGTCGGTGCTCCTCGACAGCGATGCGGCGAACAAGGCGGCCGATGCGGACATGGCGCTCCAGGAACTCGGAGCCGACAGCGCCGGCATCGCCTATGTCACGGTGAGCATCATCGTATGGGACCGTGACGCAGCGCGCGCCGACGAGAAGCTCCGCCTCGCCGAGAAGACTATCCAGGGCCGCGATTTCACCTGCACGATCGAGCGTGTGAATGCGCTCGAGGCGTGGCTCGGAAGCCTGCCGGGCCATGTTTACGCCAATGTCCGGCAGCCCCCGCTCTCGACGCGGAACCTTGCTCATCTCGTGCCGCTATCGGCAGTGTGGGCGGGAGCGGAACGCGACGAGCATCTTGGAGATGCGCCGCTGCTTTACGCGAAGACCGAAGGCGCAACCCCGTTCCGCTTTTCGCTCCACGTCGGGGATGTGGGCCATTGCCTTGTGATCGGACCAACCGGGGCAGGAAAATCGGTGCTGCTTGGCCTCATGGCGATGCAGTTCCGCCGTTACCGCGCGAGCCAGATTTTCGCCTTCGATTTCGGAGGCTCGATCCGCGCGGCGGCGGTGGCGATGGGCGGTGACTGGCAGGATCTGGGTGGTTCGCTCTTCGGCGCCGAAGGCGGGGTTGCGCTGCAACCGCTCGCGCGCATCGACGAGGCGGCCGAGCGCGCCTGGGCGGCCGAATGGCTCGCCGCGCTGCTGGCGGGTGAGGGGGTCGCCCTCGACCTTGCGGCAAAGGAGCATCTCTGGTCGGCGCTGGGCTCGCTCGCGACCGCGCCTCGCCCCGAACGCACGCTGACCGGTCTCGCGGTACTCCTCCAGTCGCAGATGCTCAAACAGGCGCTGGCGCCCTATCTCGTCGGCGGACCATGGGGACGGCTGCTCGACGCCGAGGAAGAGCGGCTCGGCGGCGCGCGGGTACAGGCGCTCGAGACCGAGGGGCTTGTTGGCGCATCTTCGGCGGCGGCCGTCCTTTCCTATCTTTTCCACCGGATCGAGAGCCGTCTCGACGGCTCGCCGACCCTCATCATCATCGACGAGGGCTGGCTCGTTCTCGATAGTCCGGCCTTCACCTTGCAGCTTCGCGCATGGCTGAAGACGCTGCGCAAGAAAAATGCGAGCGTGGTGTTCGCCACCCAGAGCCTCGCCGACATCGAAGGCTCGCAAATTGCGCCTGCAATTGTCGAAAGCTGCCCGACCCGGATCTTCCTGCCGAACGAGCGCGCGTCCGAACCCCAGATTGCACGTATATACGAACGCTTCGGTCTCAATGACCGCCAGATCGAGATATTGAGCCGGGCGACCCCGAAGCGCGACTATTATTGCCAGTCCCGCTGCGGCAACCGGCTTTTCGAACTTGGTCTCGGCGATATTGCGCTCGCCTTCGCCGCCGCCTCATCGAAAGCCGACCAGCTCCGCATGACGGAAATGATCGAGGCATACGGCCGCGCGCACTTTGCCCAGGCCTGGCTGCGCCATCGCGGCCTCGACTGGGCGGCCGACCTCTTCCCTCCCGGCGAAGCCCCGATACCCCCAGAAGGAGAAAGTGCATGAGCAGAAAGATTCCAGGCGCATTAGTCGCCGTTCTTTTCGCAGGATCATCGGCGGCCTTGATCTCGCCTCCGGCTTCGGCCCAGCTTGGCGGTATCGTCCATGATCCCCGCAATTATGCGCAGAATATCCTCACCGCCGCGCGCACGCTCGAGCAGATCAACAACCAGATCCGCATGCTGCAGAACCAGACGGCCTCGCTCCTCAACGAAGCGAAGAATCTGGCGTCGCTCCCGACCTCGACTTTGGCGGAGCTCGAAGGACAGGCCGACCGAACGCGCGAACTCCTGGGTGAAGCCCAGCGGATCGCTTTCGACGTAAGGGATATCGAGGCGGCCTTTAGGGGCCGATACAAGGGCGCCGCTTTCTCCGGTTCCGATGCCGCGCTGGTTGCTAACGCCGAGGCGCGCTGGGAGGACAGCGTCGGCGCCTTCGAAGACGCGATGAAAGTGCAGGCGGTCATCGTTGGCAATCTAGGGGTCACGCGCGCCTCGATTTCTGCGCTCATTGGCGCCAGCCAGTCGGCAGGAGGCGCGCTTCAGGCGGCGCAGGCGGGAAACCAGCTCCTCGCGCTCCAGGCGCAGCAACTGAGCGATCTTGCAGCGGCGATTGCGGCACAAGGCCGGGCGGAGGCGATCGAGGCGGCGCGCAGCGCGGCTCTCGAGGCCGAAGCCCGCGAACGGTTTCGGCGCTTTCGGGGCAAGAATTGAGATGACGCCCGTGACGAGTTTCTCCGCAGAGGTCCTGTCACGGACCCGCGATGCGCACGCCCACACGCGCGCCGCAGCAATTCCCAAGGGAGACGGGGCCTCGCGGCAGCGCGCGGCCTGCCGCGAGGATGCGGCCAAATGAACGACACCGGCGTCATCGACCAGTTTCTCGCCGTCTTTTCGGCCTATATCGACAGCGGCTTTGGCCTCGTTGGTGGTGAGGTCGGGTTCCTCTCGTCGACGCTCATCGCGATCGACGTGACAATCGCAGCGCTTTTCTGGGCGTGGGGCTCGGATGAGGATATCCTGCAACGCCTCGTCAAGAAGACACTCTACATTGGTGTTTTTGCTTACATTATCGGGAATTTCTCCGCGCTATCGTCAATCCTGCTCGAGAGCTTCGCAGGACTTGGACTAAAGGCGAGCGGCGGCGCGCTTGCTCTTGGCGATTTCATGCGGCCCGGCGTGATCGCTGCGACCGGCCTCGATGCCGGCGCGCCCTTGCTCGATGCGACCGAAAATCTGATGGGGCCGATCGGCTTCTTTTCCAATTTTGCACAGATCGCGATCCTGCTTGTCGCCTGGGTCATCGTCGTGCTCGCCTTCTTCATTCTCGCGGTCCAGATCTTCGTCACGGTCCTTGAATTCAAGCTGGTCACGCTTGCAGGGTTCGTGCTCCTGCCCTTTGCCTTTTTCGGTCGCACTGCCTTCATGGCCGAGCGTGTGCTCGGACATGTCGTCTCGTCGGGGATCAAGCTCCTTGTCCTTGCGGTCATCACGGGTATCGGCACCACGCTTTTTCACCGCTTTCTCGAGGCCGGCATCGGCTCCGAACCCGACATCGAGCAAGCGATGGCGATCGCGCTCGCCGCGCTCACCTTGCTCGGCCTCGGTATTTTCGGTCCCGGGATCGCGAACGGTATCGTCGCGGGCGGTCCCCAGCTCGGCGCCGGCGCGGCAGCGGGAACAACGGTGGCTGCCGGGGCAGCGCTCGGGGCCGGCGCCGCCGGCGCGACACTGGCCGGGGGAGCGGCGGCGACCGCGCTTGGCCGCGCCGCGCTTGGCGGTGCGCGCATCGCTGGCGGAACCGCGGCAGCCTATGCACGGGGAGCCGCGGGGCGCGAAGGGTCAGCGGCGCTCGGCGGGGGCCTTGCAAATGTGGCGGCTGCCGCTGCGCGCGGGGCGGCTGCCCCGCTCCGGGGGGGCGCCGACCGGGTCCGAGCAAGCTTTTATGAAGGACGCGCCGGCGGCGACGGCGGCGGCCTTGCTTCGCTCGCACCGCCGCCTGGCGACCAGCCCGCCTGGGCCAAGGCCCTGCGCCGCCGCCAGGCCATGATGCAGGGCACGAACGCCGCCGCTCACAGCATCCGGTCGGGCGACGGGCACGGCGCGGGGGCGGCCCCCGATATCAGCGAAAAGGAGTGAGGCATGTTTCGACGACCTTCGGTGCGCTATGGAAGCTCGCCTTTCCCCGTCACCCCCTATCAGCGCGCGGCGCAGGTCTGGGACGACCGTATCGGTTCGGCGCGCGTCCAGGCGAAGAGCTGGCGCCTCGCTTTTTTCGGCTGTCTTGCCCTCGCGGGCGGCCTCGGCGGTGGGCTCGTGTGGCAATCGGCGCGCGGGACGGTCACGCCTTGGGTCGTCGAGGTCGACTCGCTCGGCGAGGCGAGAGCCGTCGCGCCGGCTGATGTCGACTGGGACCCCAGCGATCCCCAGATCGCTTTCCACCTCGCGCGCTTCATCGAGCATGTGCGTTCGATCCCGGCCGACCCGGTGGTGCTGCGCAGGGACTGGCTCGCTGCCTATGACTTTGTGAGTGACGGCGGTGCGCGCTCGCTCAATGACCATGCGCGCAATAGCGATCCCTTCGCCGAGGTCGGCAAGGTCCAGGTCGCCGTGGATGTCTCGAGCGTGATCCGCGCCTCCCGCGACAGCTTTCGCGTCGCCTGGACCGAGCGCCGGTACCAGGAGGGGAGCCTCATCGAGACCTCGCGCTGGTCGGCCATCCTGACCGTCCATATCGAGCCCCCGCGGACCCCCGAGGCGCTTCGCAAGAACCCGCTCGGGCTCTTTGTCACTGCCCTTTCATGGTCAAAGGAACTCAGCCAATGATGACGCCTATCTTCCTGATCGCCGCGGCTTCGATGGCGCTCGCGCCGGCCGCCTCGGCCGTACCTGGCGATGCGCGCGCGCGCGTCGGCAAGGCCAATGCCGAGGCGCGGGTTGAGCCCGGAGAGCACGGCTACCGAAGCGCGATCGAGCAATATGCCTGGGCCGAAGGCGCGCTATACCAAGTTTATGCAGCGCCGGGGCAGGTGACCGATATTGCCCTCGAGCCCGGCGAGGCGCTCGTGGGCCCGGGACCGGTCGCCGCCGGGGACACGGTGCGCTGGATCATCGGCGACACGGTAAGCGGGGCGGGACCCTCGCGCCGCGTTCACCTGCTGGTAAAACCGACGCGACCTGACATTTCCACGAACCTCGTCATCAACACCGACCGCCGTACCTATCACCTCGAGCTGAGGGCGACCCCGGCGATCTACATGGCATCGGTTTCCTGGACCTACCCCGCCGACGCGCTGATTGCGCTCCGCGCCGGACCTGCAGATGAAGAGCGGACGGCGCCCGTCGCGAGCGCCATCGACCCGGCCGCGCTCGATTTTCGTTACCGGATCGCAGGCGACAAGGTGGGCTGGAGGCCGCTGCGCGTCTTTGCGGATGGCCGCCAGACATTTGTGGAATTTCCAGCAGGGATTGCATCTGAAGAGATGCCGCCGATCTTCCTCCTCAATGAGAGCGGCGAGGCCGAACTTGTGAACTACCGCGTCAGCGGCCGTTACATGATCGTCGATCGACTGTTCGATCGCGCGGTGATGCGTCTCGGCGTGGGCAAAGCCGCGCGCGAGGTTCGCATCACCCGCGACAAGCCGCGCCGAGACGGCCGGTGACCCCGCCTGACGCTTGGGCGCCGCCGGAGCCAGGGGCTCGCGCCATCTCGCCCGGTGGGACAAAAGGCGCTGAGAGCCTCGGTCTCGGCGCAGAACCGCCAAAGACGATGCGGCTTTCCCGAAGAGCCCTTGCCGTTCTGGGCGGGGCGGCCGGGATCGCGGTCGCGGGCGCGCTCATATATGCGCTCCTGCCGGCGCATCCGACGCGCGCCCAAAATGTCTACCAGGCGGGCGGGCTCGGTCACGCGGGCCCGCTCGCGGGCAGCGCGGCTGACTATAGCGCTTTTCCCGAACTCGCGCCTCCGCGCCCCGCTGACCTTGAAACCCCGGCCGGGGAGGCCGGTGGCGGAGCGGAGGCAGGGTCGCCGGCCGGCCGTCACTCCCCGCCGGCCATCGCGGGTCCTGAGGCCGATGTGCGCTTGCGCGCCGAGCAGGAAGGTGACGCGGCGCGCGCCAGCCGCTTGTTCCTGGGGGGAGGATCGGCGCCCGCGGCGCCGGTCGCCCTCGGGCCGAGCGCACCGCGCGAAGAGGGATCGTCAGTCAGCGGCCAGGTGCCGAACGAGCGGCACGGCGCCTTCCTGGCGCCGCGCGCCGTCTCGGCCGAAAGCGGTAGCCGGCTCCATGGTCCAAGCTCGCCGCGTATCCTCCAGGCAGGAAGCATCATTCCCGCGGCGCTGATCACCGCCGTCCACTCGGACCTCCCCGGCCAGGTGACCGCGCAGGTCACGCAGAATGTCTACGACAGTCCCACCGGCAATCTGCTTCTGGTCCCGCAGGGCGCGCGGCTCATTGGCGAATATTCAAGCGAGCTCGTCGCAGGACAAAGCCGCCTCTTGCTGGCGTGGGACCGGTTGATCTTCCCGGGGGGGCGCTCGCTCGAGCTCGGACGACTTCCTGGCGGTGATGCAAGCGGCAAGGCGGGCATTGCCGACCGGACTGATTATCATTGGGGGCAGGTGATGCGCGCTGCACTTGTTTCGGCGCTGCTCGGCGTCGGCGCCGAACTCGGCGCGGACAGCGATGATCGCCTGATGCGGGCGTTACGCGACAGCGGGCAGGATACAATCAATCAGACGGGACGCCGGCTCGTTGAAAGACAGGCGGCCATTCCGCCTACGGTCACGGTCCGTCCAGGAGCGCCGGTGCGCGTGATCGTCACGCGCGATCTCGTTTTTGAAGCCGATACTGGGGCGTGAGGGCGAAGGACCGCTCTCCTGCGCGCGCCCGCTCACAGGACTTCGAATGACCAGTGGATCGGCGAATCATACCCAGACGGGAGACACCGTCCGCCCAACTCCTTGCACGCTTCGTCTCTCACGGTGGCGCTGATCCACTGGCCGCACCTTCCCGGTAATGGAAATAATATCAACGCGTTAAACTGGAACGGCGAGCGTGTCCTGACGCGAACATCGTGCCTTTCCGGCCCAGTGCCAGGTGCGCAAGCGAGCCGCTGAAAGACGCCGAGGCACCTTGTCACGGCCACCGCGAGCGCTCATGCTTGGAAAACCCGCGGGCAAAAGGAGCGCACATGGCGGATCTCAATGGCAATGTCCCCGCGGGGCTGAGCGGCGAGCGCACGCCGTTCGATGTGCGCGCCGCCGGACCTCTGCCGCCACCGGCGAGGCAGGCCGCGGTTTCCGCTGCCTTTGACGGTGCTCTCGACCCCAGGGACTGGTTGGCCGCGATCATCGAGGGGTCGAACGATGCCATTATCAGCAAGGACCTCAACGGGATCATTCAAAGCTGGAACGAGGGAGCGACCCGGCTTTTCGGGTATGAACCCCATGAGGTCATCGGCAAGTCGGTGACCATCCTCATTCCGCCCGCGCGGCTGGACGAGGAACCGCGTATTCTTGCAGAAATTCACCAGGGCCGCCGGATCCTGCCTTTCGAGACGCAGCGGCTTCGCAAAAATGGTGAACTGGTTGATATTTCGCTCACCATTTCGCCGATCCACGACGCGCAAGGGACGATTGTCGGGGCGTCGAAAATAGCCCGGGACATCACGGACAGGCGAAAGGCCCAGGAGCAGCAGCAGCTTCTCATGGGCGAAATGCACCACCGGGTGAAAAACCTCTTTGCGCTCGCCAATGCCATCGTCGCGATCAGCTCACGATCCGGCGGCACGCTCGACGATATCGTCGGCATGATCCAGGACCGCCTGCAGGCGCTGGCGCGCGCGCACGAACTCACGATGGAAGGCGCTGGCGAGGCGGACCCCTCGCCCCCGCAGACCGAACTGCTCGCATTGATCCACGCGATCCTGGCGCCCTATGTGGCGGAAAGCCGGATCGTCGTCGAAGGAGACGAATGTCTTGTCGGCGGGCGGGCCGTCACGAACATCGCCCTTCTTCTCCACGAACTTGCGACCAATGCGGCGAAATATGGCTCGCTTTCCGTGGCCGAAGGCCAGCTTCTCGTTCGCGTCGAAGATGGCGGCCGCGGTGTGCGTCTTCGCTGGGAGGAAAGGGGCGGTCCGCCGCCGGCCGAGGGAGAAGGTGAGGGGGCACGCGAGGGTGGGTTCGGTACGCGCCTTGAAAAAGGCGTTGCAGCAACCCTCAAGGCATCGATCGACCGCGACTGGAAACCGGACGGCCTTTTTGTGTCGATCCTCGTGCCGCGCGAAGCGCTCGAGAGCTAAGGCGAGGAAGAGGGCCGCATTTTCGAAGTGACGAATCGGCGCGGGCCGATGTACATGGCGGCAGACAGAGCGCAGCCGGAGGCGCAACTCCTTGGGAAAGCTTGGCGAAGGTGGCCGCCGAGCCTCAATTCTCGCAGACATCATCGGGCTTTCGCCCCGCGTTGCTTGGCCGCTTCCCGCGGAAATATACTTAGTACTTGAAGTATTTTTTCCAGGTGGTAATCAGGCCGCGGGACGGAGGATGAGCCGCCGGCACGCACAGAGAATCAAAAGATATCCTGCGCCGAGGGACCTACAGGCTTCGCCAGATAGACCCCGTTCCAAAAAACAAGGGCCGGATGCGCAGCAGCGCATGTCCGCCGCGCTGCTGCGCGCGGAAAAGCGCTGCCGCGTCGGTCAGTTTTGGAGGACAGAGATGAAAACGGGACTATTTTTGATTTCGACCGCGCTCGCCGGCATTGCGGCCGCTCCGGTTCACGCCCAGTCGGACACAGGCGCGCCGATCGACGACAGCGCCGCGGCCGCCGAGGAAAGCTATAGCGGCGATATCGTCGTCACGGCCCAGCGGCGTTCGGAAAGCGTGCAGGACGTGCCGATCGCCATTTCCGCCTTCAATGCCGAGATGGTCGAGGCGAGCGGCAGCACCAATATCACGAGCCTCAACGGCCTTGCGCCCAACGTGGTGCTGCAAACGCAGGGGCTGGTCGCCAATGTCCCGATGATCTCGATCCGCGGCATGAGCACCGCCGACCCGGACCCCAATGCTGACCCCAAGGTCAGTACGATTATCGACGGCGTCTATATTCCCTTCGTGTCGAGCACGATGCTCGACCTCTTCGACGTCGAGCGCATCGAAGTTCTGAAGGGCCCGCAGGGCGTCCTGTTCGGCAAGAATAATCTTGCTGGCACCATCAACGTCATAACCGCGCGCCCCACCGACGATTTTGGCGGTGAAGTCCGGCTCACCGCGGGCTCGTACGGCCTCAAGCAGTTCCGGGGCAAGATCAACACGGGGCGTTTCGCGGGCGATGCGCTTGCCGCCAAGATCGCGGTCAACTTTCGCGACTATAATGGCTACAGCCGCAACGTCGTGACCGGAAACCGCCTCAATGGCGCGAACGTCAAGTCGGTGCGCGGCGCACTGAATTTCGACCAGGGCGGCGCCTTCAATTCGACGCTGGTGGTCGACTGGCTGAAGCAGAAGACGACCGGCCCGGCGCCGCACGTCCTCGACAATGGGGATCCCAATTGGGACCTGCTGCCCGACATTGTTAAGACCGACGTGCGCAAGGCGGCGGTGCCCTTTGACCCCTATGCCAACACCGAAAGCTATGGTGGGTCGTGGACCTCGAACCTTGATGTAGGATATGGATCGATCACCGCCGTGCTTGGCTATCGTCACCTCGATTATGTGACGCGCGGTGACTTTGACGGGCTGATCACGCCCGCGCCGCAGCTCGATGTGTTTCGCGATTTCTCGGGCAATTCGAAGAGCGCGGAGCTGCGCTACGTATCGCCCGCCGATGAGCCCGTCGATTTCGTCGTCGGCGCCTATTACCAGGCCGACAAGTGGCACCAGTTCAATACCGTGCTCGCCAACCCGACCACGACGACGCTCGCACAGCTGTACCAGGACACCGAGAGCTACGCCCTGTTTGCGCTCGTCAACGCGCATCCGACCGAGCGGCTGACGCTATCGATCGGTGGCCGCTACAGCCACGACCGCAAGAAATATGACATCGGCTCGCAGGCGCTGGTGAACGGCAACCAGATCTCCTCCTTCCAGAGCAGCCTCGAGGCGAGCTGGGCCGAATTCACGCCGCGCCTCACCGTCGAGTATAAGCTCGCCCCCTCGGCGATGGTCTACGCCAATTATTCGCAAGGCTATAAGGCGGGCGGCTACAATTCGCGCGGGACGATCCCTGAAAATGTGGGCCCCTATAACCCCGAGCGCGTCAACGCCTTTGAAGTCGGTGCCAAGACCGATCTCTTTGACCGGTTGCTGCGCTTCAACGTCGCAGGCTTCCTCAACAAGTATCGCGACCTTCAAAGCGCGGTGACCAAGATGGGATCGGTCCGGGCCGAGAACATCACGACGAACGTCGCTGCTGCGGAGATCTACGGCTTTGAAGTCGAGACGCTGCTGCGTCCGTCGCGCAACTTCACCCTGGGCGCAAACATCGCCTATCTGCACGCGCGCTATACCGACTTCTGCGCGGACACCGACGGCGTGTTCACCAACGGCGCGCCGGAGCCGGGCCAGTGCGGTCCCGCGGTGCCCGTGCTCCTCAATGGCGTTCCCAATGGCACCTTCGCGGTCCCGACCGATTCAACCGGCCTTGACCTTGCCAATGCGCCAAAATGGAGCGGCAGCCTCTCTGCCGACTATGTGATCCCGATGTCGTTCGGTGAGATCAAGCTCCACAGCGACGCGCGCTATTCGGCCCGCTTCAACACCTGGGGCCGCGACAATGACCCCGGCTATTACCGCAAGGAAGTGGTACTGGTGAACGCGAGCATCGGGATCGCGGGCGAAGAAGACCGGTGGAAGGTCACGCTCTACGGATCGAACCTCACCAACCAGAAGGTGATCTCGGGGGCGATCTCGGCTGGTGCGACACCGATCCAGCAATTCTTCCAGCCGCCGCGGGAATTTGGCGTCGACGTGGCGTTTAACTTCTAATCTGAAGCGAGGATTATCGGCCCGCGGCGCAGCCAGGCCGCGCCGCGGGCAAGCTCACGGGACAAGAGGAGAGTGATGATGGGTTGGGACGTGAATCGGCGGACGTTCGTCGGTGGCATGGGGGCGTTGGCGGCCGCGGGGCTCGCGATGCCGGCCCTTGGAAAGAACGGCAAGAAGCTCAACGTCCTCATGATCGTCACCGACCAGGAGCAGGGCATTGCGAGCTATCCCAAGGGATTGCTCGAAAAGCTGCCGGCGCACCGGGAGCTTCTCGAACGCGGCCTGCTCGTCGAGAATTACAATGTTCACACCACCCCCTGCACGCCCTCGCGCTCGACGATCTTCCAGGGGCATCACACGCAGCAAACCGGACTTTTCCTCAACAGCGACAATGCCCCCCATCCCGTCGCAGCCGAGGATATGCCGACGCTCGGCCACATGATGCAGGCGGCGGGATATTACACTTGCTACAAGGGCAAGTGGCATCTCAGCCGCATCAACGATGAGCGCAACTGGACGCGCATTCCAGGCGGGATTTACCCGACCACCGAACGCGCCATGGAGAAATACGGCTTCCACGACTATGGCTTCGACGGCGAAGAAGTCGGGCTGACGTGGGACGGATACAAGTCCGACATGTTCGTGGCGGGCGACGCGGCGCGCGCGATCTTTGATTATGCGCGAGGCGACAAGGCCGGGGGCAAGCCCTGGTTCCAGGTCGTCGGGCTCGTCAACCCGCACGACATCATGTTCTACGACGCGACGGGGAAGCAGGCCGAAAGCCGGCCCGATCCGAATATCCTGGGGCCGCTGCGCCGAGAGCCCGGCGACCCGCTTTACGAGGTCGATAACAAGTTCGACCTGCCTGAAAGCTTCTACAAGGATGATCTAAGCACCAAGCCCGAGGCGCACCGCGCGATCGTCCGCCTCAACGACCTTTTCTACGGCGTCATGCGCCGTGACGACGAGGAAAGCTGGCACCGCTTCATCAACTATTATTATAATTGTCTGCGCGACGTCGACCGGCGGCTCGGCCAATTGCTCTGGGCGCTGAAGGAGAGTGGCCAGATCGATAATACGATCATCATCTACACGAGCGACCATGGCGAGCGTGCGGGCGCCCACGGGATGCGCCAGAAGGGCGCAACGATATACCGCGAAGAGGTGAATATCCCGATGATCATCGCGCACCCCGACGTCGCGGGCGGCCGGACGACGAAGGGGCTGATGAGCGCGATCGACATCGCGCCGACGCTGATGGGCCTGGCGGGGCTTTCGGGCGGCGAGCAGGCGAGCCGCTTTCCGGGTCTTCCCGGCGTCGATGTCTCGAGCCTGCTCACTTCGCCCGCCGCCCCGACCGAACGCGACCGGCGAGGGCATCTCTTCAACTATGCCGTGGCCCATTATTGGGAGCCGACCGAGAACCGGACCGCGACGCTGCCGACGGGTGAGCCCGATTACAGCAAGCGCTTCGACCTCTCGAAGCGCCGCCTGCACCGAGGCGTCCACGATGGGCGTTACAAGTTCGCACGCTATTTTGCGCCTGCACAGCATCACACGCCGAATGACTGGAAGACGCTGACCGCGCTCAATGACCTTGAGCTCTACGATACGCACGCCGATCCCGGCGAAATGGTCAATCTCGCAAACGACCCTCGGCACAAGGCAACGGTACTTCGCCTCAACAAGATGGTGAACGCGCTCGTTGCGCGCGAAGTCGGGGCCGACGACGGCCGCGAGTATCCGGGGCCGACCGAGATGTATAACCAGCGCGGGTGAGGGGGCGGCGGATTGTTGCTCTTGTAACTGGGATCGTTCCCATTATGTTCCAGGGATGGCGAGCCCCCTGACCGCGTCTCATGCAATCCCTCCCGCAAGCGGGCGCTGGCTTTCGGCGGTACGGCCTGCGGCCATGCAGGCGGACGGGGGGAGGCGGCGGCCATGACGGTCAAGACGCGCGGCGGCGTGCGGGGTCCCGGCGGGACTGGGCAGTCCGATCTTTTCGGTACGCCGCGCCTTCCCGGCCTTGCCTACGGCGAGGACCTCATCGGCGCAGCCGAAGAGGCCGAACTGATTGCCGGGATCCGCGAAGCCCGCCTCACGCCGTTCCGGTTTCAGCAGTGGGAAGGCAAAAGGCTCACCCGTTCCTTCGGCTGGACCTATGATTTCCAGACGGGCCGGTTCGCACGGGACGAGCCGGTCCCGGACTGGATCGAGCCGCTGCGCGAGCGCGCAGCACGCTTCGCCGGGATCGAGGCCGATGCTCTCGAGCAGCTCCTCCTCATCGAATATGGCGTGGGAGCAGGCATCGGCTGGCACAAGGATCGGCCGGTATTCGATCATGTCGTCGGAATTTCGCTCGGCGCACCGGCACTGATGCGTTTTCGCCGCCGCCAAGGGACAGGCTTTGAGCGCGCGAGGGCTGAACTTGCGCCGCGCTCGGCCTATCATCTTTCAGGCGAGGCGCGCCGCCTCTGGGAGCATAGCATCGCGCCGATGGACGAGCCGCGCTGGTCGATCACCTTTCGCAGCCTCAGCTGAAGCGGCGAGGGCGACGCCCCCGCATTTACGGCGCGAGGCGTAGCATCGCTGGCTATATGCCCAGGCGCTCCCAAAACTCGGAAGCATCGAGCGCCTTGCGGTCGGCCTTCCTTTGCAGGGGCGCGCCAGGTTGCCAGCTGGGGTGAGGAAGCGGGGGAATGGCGTGCCGGATTGCACGCGGGGGCGAGGGGTTTTCGTTCTTCATCTTGAGGCGTTCCTGCCCAGGCAGCGCGGGCGAGATAAAATGGTGGGCTGCGCACAGGGCGCGAGTCGGAGCGAGAAGAGGCGGCGACAGCCCGATGAATTCGGACCGCCGCCGAGGTGACGTGCGTTGGAGTTAGCGGGCGCCCATCGCGTGCTTCAGAGCCGAAACCTGGTCATGTCCCTGGCGAACCGAGGCGTAGCCGCTTTCGATGAGCTGGCGGACCCCGGGGTCGAGATCATGGTCCGCGAGCGCGTTTTCGAACTTCGACTTGATATGGTCCTCGCCGCGTTCGACCTCGGCGATCACCGCGTCATCGTCGCGCGGACCGGCAAGCTTGTCGCGGAGCCCGAGGAAGGCCCGGTGCGCTGACGCGAGAACGGTGCCGTCATCCTCGGGGTTGCCTCCGAGTTCACGTACCTTGGCCTGGAAGCCGGTGACCACCTGCTGGCGCTCGTTCGCGCGACTGAGGAAGATCTCGCGAAACTGGCCCGCATTCGCCTCTTCCGAGGCCTTCCGATAGCCATCAATGCTGTCGAGGGTTGTTGCAATCAGCGAATTGAGGGTGGAGACATTCTTGTTATCGAGCATCTGGGAAACCTTTCAAAACATCGTGTTAAAGCGAAAATCCCGCGTCACTTGTCGCGGCCAAAATCCGCTTCCGGACCGCTATTCTCATCCTCGGAGCCGCGTCCCCCTTCCTGCTGGTCCTGCTGGCGGCCCAAATTTCCGCTGCCCTGCTGTGCGCCGCCGCCTTGCTGGCTCTGCTGGCTCTGCTGGCCCTGACCCGCACTGCCGCCCTGCTGGCCACCGCCTTGCTGACCCTGGTTCTGCTGCCCTTGGTTCTGCTGCCCTTGGTTCTGCTGCCCCGGATTGAGGTCCTGCTTCTGCTGGCCGCTATCCTGCTGAATCTGGCCGGCGTTGGTGTTTCCCTGCTGACGCCCGCCCTGCTGACCCTGATGGGCCTAGCCGCGTTCCTGGTCGCTGCTGCCGGGCTGCGCCTGACGATTTTCGTTGTCATTTGTCATGGCCGTTCTCCTTTGCTGGATGGCAGGAGAGACGCGCTCGGCTTCGGCGTTGTTCCGCCCCTTGGCGCCGATGGGCGACTAAATTTCCAATGTGTTAACGTGGATCATGATCTCACTCGAAGCTGCTGGTCCCGGCGCGCAACCCACCGCGCTGCGGCTCGTTCGAGCAGCAATATCTCCCCATCGCGACCTGGAGAATTTCATGGGTGCTTCCGCGCTGGCTTCCCACGATGACCTTGAAGCGCCGGTCCTGACGCCGAGCCTTGTTGCTGCGCGCGCGGCCTTGCTCGAGGCGAAGGGGAGCGCCATCGCGGCTTTCGCAATCGACGGCTATGAGGCCGAAGTCCGCTGCGCGGGCGATACCTTGTGGCTGATCCTGCGCCGCAAGGGACGCGGCGGCCTCGCGATGCGCGCTGCACCGCTGGCACGGGGCGACAGCGCGGAGAGCCTGAAGGCGAAGGGGAACGAGCGGGTGCATGTCCGTTCCTCAGGCGCCCTCGGGTCCTTCGACATCAAAGTCACGGTGAGCGAGAAAAGCCCTGGCGCGATCCGGATGGTAACGCGCTTCACTCCCGCCACGGCGGCGCTTATCCCGCATCTGCCGCGCGACCTCTACCCCTTCGGCAAGGACGGCGACCCCCTGAAAGCGGTGGGGCGCGTCGAGGCGGTTCAGCGCGGCCTGAACGGCGGTCTTCTCTATTTCCAGCTCGAACGCCCCGATTTCGGCAATGTCCTGTATTTCCAGAATCTGACCGCGCTTGGCGATTATTTCGAAGCGACGGGCACCGTGCCCGACGCTATCGTCGGGGGTGCCTGGCCTGAACTTGGGCTCGCGCTTCCCACGCCCCCGTCCGGGGCTATACGCGACGTTGAACCCCTGGCCGCGGCCAAGCCTCTCACGATTTCCGACGCGATCCTCGTCTTGCGCCCCGACCGTCCCGAGAACGAGCGCGATAGCGCGCGCCAATTCCTGCAAATACTGGGCATGGCCTACCGCGAGCTTGACCCGCCAACGACCGATTATCGCGACTGGGTGGGGCGCGCGGAGGCAACCCTGCGCGACCTCGACGAGGCGCCCGAGGCGACGATCCGCCATTACGGCCACCGCTATATCCATCCTTATACGGCTGCTGAATATCCCGACGCGATGGTCCAGATGTCGATCACCCAGGCCTTGCACGAATGGGGTAAATGGAAGGATGAGCCACACCCGCTCGAGGCCGAGTTTCTGGGAGGCATGGGCAAGTTTCATGACGCTGAACTCGGCGTCATTCGCCGCTATTTACCGAATGTGGGCGACGACAAGGATAGCGAGGCGGTCGACAGCTGGTACCTCTATCACCCGCTTCTAAACCTCGGGCGCCTCGCGCTTGATGGCGACAGGAAAGCGAAGCGCCTCTTCCTTGCGTCGCTCGATTTCGGGATCAAGGCCGCGCACCATTTCGATTATAAATGGCCGATCCAGTACAAGATGACCGATTTCTCGGTGATCACCGAAACGGCGGGCGCTGACGGGCGCGGGCAGACCGACGTGGGCGGCATCTATGCCTGGGTCATGCTCCAGGCGTTCGAGCTTACCGACGAGAAACGCTTCCTCGACGAGGCGCGCGCTGCGATCGACGCCGCGATCGGGCTTCGCTTCAACATCAACTACCAGGCCAATCTCACTGCCTGGGGCGCTGCGGCTTGCATGCGCCTGTGGCGGATTACCGACCGGACAGTCTATCTTGAACAGAGCTATGTTTATCTCGCGAGCTTCTTTCACAATTGCGAACTGTGGGAGAGCGAAATCGGTCTCGCGAAACATTATCGCAACTTCCTCGGCGCGACCTGCCTGCAGGACGCGCCCTATATGGCGATCTACGAATGTTTCGACAGCTATGCGGCCTTCGACCAATATCTCGCCGACAGCGGACCTGAACTTGACCCCGCTGCGCGCATGCTCGTTTCCGAATATTGCCGCTATGCGCTCGATCGGGCCTGGTATTATTACCCGGACGCGCTGCCCCCTGAAGCCATCGCCGAAGAGCAGCGCGAGAATAATGGCCATGTGGACAGGAGCCTCTCCTTTCCGCTGGAGGATCTTTACGCCGACGGTCAGCCCGCGGGGCAGGTGGGACAGGAAATCTATGGCGCAGGCGCCGCGTTCGTTTTCGCGACGCGCGCCTTTCACCGCGTCGAAGAAGCGCCCTTCCTCCTCTACTGCGACCAGTTTGTCCGCGCGATCGAGCGCATAGGAACACGCACGCTTTCGCTATTGCTTGACGGCGGGGAGGCCTGCTGCGCGCGCCTCGCCTTCGTGCGGTTGAAGCGCCGCAAGCTTCCCCAGCTCCGGGTGCAGGCAGTCGAGGGCGATGACCTCGCCGCCGACAGCCAGAGCGCCGATCGCATCGAGTATTCGGTGCCGGCCTCGGGCCGGCTCCTGATCTCGTGGCAATAGGCGCCCCGCAAATTTTGATCTGCGATAAGAAAGAGTAATTTTGCGCGAGCAGCAGCGGGCGGGTGCGCAACGGGTCTTTATCGCTCGGCGTTATGTTCGAAAACACAGGAAAGGACCGATGATGTTAGCTCGTCTTGCAAAACTTGCCGTTGTCGCGGGCGCCGGCGCCGCAGTCTGGCGTGCCGCGCGGCGGCAGAGCGGTGACGCGCATGCCGCTGCCTTCAGGGATGGCGAAACCGAACCTGAGAATTTCGACCAGACGCGCTCGGCAGGCCCCGATGGGATGCGCGATGAGCCGGCGCGGGACTGGGACCGGGTTGACCAGGCCGCCGACGAATCCTTTCCCGCAAGCGACCCGCCGCCCTATTGATCCGGCATTGTAATCCGCAACGGCGTGCCGTTCTGGCGCGCCGCCTGGATGCCGCGCCCGCGGGGCCCGGGATAGCCAATATAGCTGCGCGAAGGGCGGGCGGACCGCGCCCGCAGCGCGCGCCAGGCGCTTAGCCGTGAAGGCTCATCAGCGAATCCATGAGCCCGTCATCAGCGCTTGAACAGACGCCGAGGACCAGCGCTTCTTCGAAACCTTCGGCCACGACATAGGCGTGACCCATTGACGAATCGAGATAGATGCCCTCGCCGACGTCGAGCGTGACCGGATCATAAAACTCGCTGTGCACCTCGATCCGGCCCTCCAGAACATAGATAAATTCTTCACCCTGGTGGCGGACGAGCTCGCCGAACTCGCTCGCGCTATGCGCGCGAATGCGGGTCAGGATGGGGATCATTCGCTTCTGGCGCAGGTCCGTGCAAAGATAATCATAATCATAATTGTCCGTCGTGACGCGCGCAGCCCGCTCGACGGTTCCGATGCTGCGGCGACCCGTCACGCGCGGCGAGCTGTCCTCCTCGTCTTCGGCGAACAGGTCCGACATCCGGATCTTGAGGCGCTGGCTGAGCTGCTGGAGCTTGTCATAGCTTAGCGTCAGCCGGTCATGCTCGACCTTCGAAAGCGTAGAGACGGGGATTCATTCCCGAACCCGAGCGCGGTCAATTCGACCCCGCGCCGACCGCTGAGGCGGCCCCCGCGCAAGGCTTTGTGTCGGCCATCCGCACTTTTTTTGGTAATCCGATATTGGCGCTTGCGGCGCTCGCAAGCGGTGCCGCCAATTTCATCACCTACGGCCTCAGCAATTTTGCAACGCTGTTCCTTATGCGCGAAAAGGGGATGGCGCTCGAAGAGGTGGCGGTCTGGTATGCACTGGCCGTGGGGCTCGGGATGGGCGCGGGCATCTTCGCCGCGGGCCGGCTCATCGACCGCTTCGCGGTCAAGTCCAAGGCCGCCTATGCCAGCATCCCGGCGCTCTCGCTGCTTTTGGCCCTGCCGTTCTTTCTCGGCTTCGCCGCCGCTGATCGCTGGGAGGTTGCGCTCGCCTTGCTGTTCGTTCCGCTGTTTCTCAATTCCTTCTTTCTTCCTGCGACCGTCACCTTCGTCCAGGGCGAGGTCGATCCCGGCGCGCGGGTGATTTCGGGTGCCTTGCTGCTTCTTGTCATGAACCTCATTGGCCTCGGACTCGGCCCGACCTTCGTCGGCATGGCGAGCGATTTCTTCCGGCCCGAATATGGCGACCATGCTTTGCAGATGGCCTTTTACGCCCTGGCGCCGATGTATCTCGTCGCCGCATTGCTCTTTGCCTGGCTCGCACGGATGATCAAACAATCCCCGAGCAACACCGCTGCGCCAGCAGACTACAGGAGAGCGAAATGACGCAGAAACTGGCGATCGCCATTCTGACGGCAGTCGGTGCGGGCTGGGCGATCCCGCCCGCCCAAGCGGCCGAGGCCCTTCCAAGCGCCCCGGCCGCGGCGCCGACGCGCTGCGGTGAGCTTGCCCGCCTGCAGCTTGCGGGTACCAGCATCGAAAGCGCGGCGCTTGTGCCCGCGAAACCGGCCGAAGCGTCAATCGCCGGCGAGGCGCCCGGCTATCGCAGTTTCTGCCGCGTCGTCGCCCGCGTACGCGCCGCGCCCGGTTCCGATATCGGCGTCGAGGTCTGGCTGCCTCTCGAAGGTTGGACGGGCGTGTTCCACGGCAATGGCAACGGCGGCTTTGGAGGCATCCTCGCGGGCGGATATTCAGGAATGGCAGACGGGCTGCGCCGCGGTTTCGCGACGGCGACGAGCGACACCGGTACGGCGCCCGCGACGCCGCTCGCGGGCGATGCCCTTATCGGCGAGGAGCGCAAGTGGCGTGACTGGGGCCGGCTTTCGACGCATGTCATGACGACGACAGGAAAGGCGATCACCGAGGCTTTTTACGGCAAGCGACCGCATCGCTCCTATTACACCGGCTGCTCGACGGGCGGCCAGCAGGGGCTGATCGAGGCGCTCTACTATCCCGATGACTATGACGGGATACTCGTCGGTGCTCCGGTCATGAACCGGACCTGGGGGCATGCTGCCGTCCTGTGGGACTATGCGGCCGCCAACCGCACGCCGGGGAGCCTCCTGAGCGATGCGAAACTGAAGCTGCTCAACAGGGCCGCGGTGGCGACCTGCTGGAAACAGGGACACGGCATTGCGGGCGACCGCTTCATTTCGGATCCGATGCGCTGCACCTTCGACCCAAGCGCCCTTGCGTGCAGGGGCGGTGCATCCAATGACTGTCTGACCGCCGACGAAATCGAGACGGCGCGCGCCTTTTATTCAGGGCCGCGAGACGCGAAAGGCAAGGCGACCTATTTTGGCTGGCTACCCGGGAGCGAGATGCCCGATACGTTCGGCTGGGCGTTCCTCCAGAAACCGATCAACGATCAGCCGCCGTTCAGCGCTCTGTTCAAATGGGTGTTCGGCGCAGACTGGAACTGGAACGCTTTCAATTTCGATAGGGACATGCCGCTGGTCGATGAGCGCCTCGGCGCAATTGTGAACGATGCGACGCGCGGTAGTTTGAAAGCTTTTGCCGCGCGCGGCGGCAAGCTGATCGTCTATCATGGGCTTGCCGATACGCTTGTGGCGCCCGGCCAGTCGGTCGCATTTTACGAGCGCCATGCGAAGGAATTCGGCGGCATGGACAAACTTGACGATAATGTGCGATTGTTCCTCGCTCCCGGCATGATGCACTGCGGCGGCGCGCTGGTCCTGACGCGTTCAATGGCACGCTCGGCATCCCTCCGCACCCGCCGGCCTATGATGCGAGGCACGACATCTTTTCGGCCCTTATTGACTGGGCCGACGGTGGGAGGGCGCCGCACACGATTATAGCGACGAAATTCGCGAGCGAGGATGCCGGCAAAATTGAAATGCAGCGCCCCCTCTGCCCATATCCCCAAAAGGCGGTCTATCGTGGCTGGGGTTCGACTGCCTCCGCGAGCAACTTTGTTTGCACCGCGCCGAAATGAAGGGGGCGCCGCGCCGCGGTCCCATTCCATGGGAAGCGCCGACGGATTTCCAGGTACGGATAATCGAAGGGCTCGCCATTGCTCATGGCAAGGAGGTCCCGCCGATTGCCGCGAGGGGCGTCATCCGGCTGTGACAAGCGCGCCGCGCGGGCGCTCGCGCGCCGGCCTAAATTAATTTGGGATGCGGGGGGCTCCCCTATTCGATAGTGAAATCCGCAGTTTAGGTATGTGCGCGGGTTCTCTGCCCTAAAGACACATATAGGGGTGGGGGAATGGACACGTCTTGCCGCGCGATACGCTGCACCGCGCTGCTGTGCACAGGTCTCCTGCTGGGTACGGCGCCCGCGCGCGGGCAGGTTTTTGCCGATGTCGTCCAAACCATTCTCGCAGATCACCCGCGCATCCAGTCCGCCGAGAGCGTCGCCGAGGCCGGACAGTCCGAAGTGGCAGCCGCGCGTGCCGCGCGGCAGCCGCAGCTTAGCCTTTCCACCGATCCGGACTGGGAAGAGGGCGGTGCCGGCGGCCGCGCGGGAACCTATATCCTGCCGGAAATCACAGCCAGTCAGCTCCTGTTCGATGGCGGGCGAAGCGCTGCCGAAATTCGCCGGAGCAGGTTGCGCGCGCAGGCGCTGCGTGTTCAGGGAGCCCGCGTGGCCGACGAGTTGGTGGCGGCGCTGGCACAGGCCTGGGGCGAATGGAGCCGCCAGTGTGATCTCGTTGAAATCGCTGAGGCGCAAGTCGCTGCGCTCGAGCAGCTGCATGGGCTGGTCTCTGAAATCGCGAGCTATGATCGCGGCCGCGGGTCGGACGTCGTGCTGGTGGGAAGCCGCCTCGAACAGGCGCGCTCGGCGCTGGACGCCCGGCGCATTGCTCGCGAGGACGCGCGGGCAACAATCCGTGAAATCGCCTCGGCGCCGGTCGAGCCTGCCGGCAGATTGCCGTTCCTGACGCCCTTTCTCCCGGACACGCTCAGCGACGCTCTGGCGCTCGTCGACGCAGCCCCGGTGGTACAGATAAGCAAGCTCCAGATCGGCGAAAGCGACGCAGCGGTATCGGGAGCCCAAAGTTGGTGGCAGCCCCAGATCAACCTCGAAGTGGCGCGGACGTCCGAACGAACGGCTTTGGGTAATACCCACCTGTTCAATGCTTTCGGCGTACGGCTGCGCGCGGTGTCCCTGCCTTTTGGAGGCGGCGGCCGTGCGCGCCTCAATGCGGCGCGCGCGTCCGCCTCGGCCGCGCGCTTCGATGCCGAACAGGCGCGCCAATCGCTGACAGATCGGATCGAGCGCCTGTGGATGCTGGGCAATCAGCGTCGTGACCGCCTGCCGCGACTGGCGCAGGTGGTCGTCGAGGCCGACGAGGCGCGCGATATCGTCCAAGAACAGTTCCGGATCGGCCGCCGCTCTATCCTCGACCTGCTCTCCTACGAAACCGAACGTTTCAACGCGCGAACGGGCCTCGCTAACGAGCAGCACGACCTGGTTGCGCTTGAATATCAATTGATGGGCGCACTTGGCCGGATCGATTTCGCGATCGTGCCCGGCGCAGCCTCGAAGGATAGGGTCCAATGAGCAGCGGGACGATCGACCGCCGCGCCGACGACCTCGTGCCCGCTCCGGCCGGGGGATGGTTCTGGCCCGTGCTGTGGGGTCATCGCCGCTATTTCGGCGAAGCAATTGCCCTCTCGGCGGTCATCAATGTGCTATCGCTCGCGGGCATCATCTTCATGATGACGGTCTATGACCGGATCCTGCCCAACCAGGCGTTTGTGACGCTCTGGTCGCTGTTCGCCGGGGTCGTCCTCGCGATGCTGTTCGAATTCATCGCGCGCACCATTCGCGGTCACGCGCTCGATAGCGCGGGCAAGCGGATCGACGTGCTGCTCGGCGATGCGGTGTTCCGCCGCGTACTGGGAACGCGGCTGGAGGCGCGTTCGCAATCGTCCGGCGCCTTCGCCAATGTGCTAAAGGAGTTTGAATCGGTTCGCGCGTTCGTCACCTCGGCGACTCTGGCGGGCTTGGCTGACCTGCCCTTCGCGATGCTTTTCCTGGGCGTGACGGCGCTGATCGGCGGGCCGCTGGTAGCGGTGCCGCTCGTCGCCTTCGCGATCGTCGCAATTGTATCGTTCATCGTCCAGATCCCCATGAAGCGGATCGCGAACGAGAATCTGCGCGAAAGCGCCGTACGGCACGGGACGGTAATCGAGAGCCTCGAAGGGCTGGAAACACTGAAGGCTCTGAGAGCCGAGGAGCGGATGCGGGCGCGTCACGAGCAATCGAGCCGCGTCATTGCCCAGCGGACGATGCGCAGCCAATCCCTGTCGACCCTCGTGCTCAACCTCACGACAATGGTTCAGCAGACGGCGGGCGCGGTCCTCCTGCTCTGGGGCGTCTATCTCGCGAGCGAGGGGGCGGTGACGGCCGGCGCGCTGATCGCCTGCGTGCAGCTCAATTCGCGGTCGCTCGCACCGCTCGTTTCCCTTTCCTCCCTCGCCGTGCGCTTCCAGCAGGCGCGCTCGGCCCTCGCCAGCCTCGACCGGATCATGCAGCTTCCCGCCGAGCGCGAAGAGGGCCGCGACTTGCTCACGGGTTCGCATTGGCAGGGCGAGCTGCGGCTGGCCGACGCCGGCTTTTCCTATGAAGAAGAGGGGCGTCCGGTACTGTCCGGCGTGTCGCTCTGCATCGCTCCTGGCGAACGGGTGGGGGTGATCGGGCGGGTGGGCAGCGGCAAATCAACCCTGCTACGGCTGCTCGCCGGACTCTACCGGCCGCGCGAGGGCCAGATATTCCTCGACGGCGTCGACATGAGTGCGATCGAGCCCGCCGACCAGCGCGCGACGATTGCGCTCGTTGGGCAAGATGCGCGGCTCTTCCACGGCTCGCTCAAGGAGAATGTTGCCATCGCCGCTCCTGGCGTCGATGACGAAAGCTTGCTGAAAGTGGCGGAAGAAACGGGGGTTGTCGCCATCGCGGCCGCGCACCCGCATGGGTTCGACCGCCCGATCGGTGAGCGCGGCGATACGGTTTCCGGCGGGCAGCGCCAGGCGGTGGCGCTCGCCCGCGCTTTGCTCGCCCGGCCGAAACTGCTTCTGCTCGACGAGCCGACGTCAGCGATGGATCAGGCGACCGAGGCCGAGATGCTGGCGACGATACGCCGCGCCGCGGATGAGGGGATGGGGCTGGTTATCGCGACGCACCGGCAAGCGGCGCTTGGCCTCATCGATCGGCTGATCGTCGTCGATAATGGACGCATCGTTGCCGACGGTCCCCGCGACAGGGTGATCGCGGCGCTCAGCGAAGGCAAGGTGAGGTCGGCGGCATGAACAGCCCCCACTTGGCACCGGTCGCCGAAGACCCGATGCGCCATCGCGGCTGGTTATGGTTGTCGCTGCTGCTCGCGGCGCTGCTTGCAGCGCTGATCATCTGGTCGCGCCTCGCGGTGGTGGAGGAGGTCACGATCGGCCAGGGCCAGGTTGTCCCCTCAGGACGCGTGCAAGTCGTCCAGTCGCTGGAAGGCGGCATCGTGTCCTCGCTCAAGGTCCGCGAAGGGCAGGTGGTGGAGGCCGGCCAGCCGCTGGTCATCATTGATCCCACCCGCGCGGCGACGAGCTTCAACGAAGTGGACAGCCGGCGGCGAGCGCTGATCGCGCAGGCCGCGCGGTTGCGCGCCGAAGCGACGGGCCTGACGCTTTCCTTCCCTGCCGAAATCCGCTCCGACGCCGAGTTGATCCGCAACGAGCGCGCCACCTATTCGGCACGGCGTCAAGCCGTGGATGAAGCGACCTCCGGCTTGTCGGAGAGTCTGGCCCTGATGCGCCGCGAGCTCGCAATCACCTCGCCGATGAGCGAGCGCGGACTGGTGCCAGAGGTCGACGTGCTGCGTCTTCGCCGCCAGATCAGCGACACGCAGACGCAGATCGCGGACCGCATCAACCGCTACCGTGCCGACGCCGGAACGGAATTGGTGCGGGTCGAATCCGAACTGGCCCAGGTACAGGAGGTCACCGCGGGACGCCGCGACGCCGTCGAGCGGACAGTCCTGCGCGCGCCGGTTCGCGGTACGGTCAAGAATATGCAGGTCACCACGGTCGGCGGCGTTATTCAGCCGGGCGCCGATGTGCTCGATATTGTGCCGCTTGAAGACGAACTTCTGGTCGAAGCGCGCATTCGCCCGTCGGACGTTGCCTTTCTGCGCCCCGGCTTGAAGGCGACCGTCAAGCTCGGCGCCTATAATTATCTTGTTTATGGCGCGCTCACCGGACGCGTTGAATCGATCAGCCCCGATACGATGCGCGAGCGCGGTCAGCCGGAGCAGGAACCCTATTACCGGGTGCTGGTCCGCACGGACAATGTCGCCCTCAAACATGATGGGAAAGTCTTGCCGACCATCGCCGGCATGACCGCGACTGTCGAAATTCTCACAGGAAAACGTACAATGTTTGACTATTTTGTTCGGCCTGTCCTGAAATTCGAAGAAGCATTTCGAGAACGCTAAAAATTTCTGTAAAATATACGGGAAAAAGTCCCAGAATTAATCATAATTATAATTGGTCGCGAAAAGCACCTTGAAATCTTATTTCTTTATTGTGGGGGATATATCTTATGATCATCGTGGCCAGAATATCGCGAGCCGGCGGTCGGGTACGTCACGTCCGTCTCGCCAAGGGCGCCAACCGTATCAAGCTGCAGCCCGGTGAGACGATCGAGTTTGTCGATGAGGCGACCGGCCGCCCCGTCCAGGGCGCCCACTGGTCGCAGGACGGATCCCAGAGCCATGTTGCCTTTTCATCGTCGAGCGCGACGGTCGCCATTCAGGGCCAGGACAGCCCAGCCGACGAGCCGCAAGCGGGCGTTGAAGCGAGCGGTACGGTAGAAAGCGTCGCCCCTGCGGATGAAGGCCTGGCGAGTGGTGCCGGAGCCGGGGGGGGCGGAGGCACGATGCTCGGCGTCCTTGGCGGTTTGCTGGCCGTCGGCGTGGGCGCAGCCGCTGCAAGCGGGGGCGGCGGCGGAAAGTCTGCCACGCCTCCCGCGCCGCCGGCTCCCGATACGACCCCTCCGCCTGCCCCGACCGGTCTCGCCCTCGCGGCGGCCGACGACAGCGGTCTGTCTTCCAGCGATCGCGTTACCAATGTCACGCAGGGCTTGACGATCACCGGCAATGCTGAGGCGAATGCTCGCGTCGAGCTGTTCAATGGCGAGACCTCGCTCGGGACAACGACGGCGAATGCCTCCGGCGCCTTCTCCATTGATGTTACCCTCCCCGCAGACGCCACCCATAATATCACCGCGCGTGCGACCGATGCTGCGGGCAATGTCGGTGCATCGTCGGCGGCGCTGACGATCACCATCGACACGCAGGCCCCGACAGCGCCCAGCCTCGCCCCGATTTCGGGGGGGCTTGTGAGCGGCGCCGAAGCCGCAGCCGGCGTTGTCTCCACGCTCGGCGGGATCGAAACCGGCGCTCGCGCGAGCGCCAGCGTCTCGGGCACCGCAAAGGCGGGCGGCGCAGCTCTGACGGTCCCGCTGCCGGTCGCGGCGGATGGCGCCATCGAACTCACGCCTGCCATTCTCCAGCAATTTGCAGACGGCACTCTCACCGTCTCCGCGCAGCAGACTGACGTCGCGGGGAATACCGGCGCATCGGCGAGCACGGCGATTACACTGGATACGGCACCGCCGAGTGTCGCGGTGTCTGCGTCCGCGGCGCCCCTGCTTGCAGGGCAGACGGCGACAGTGACGTTCACCTTCAGCGAAGCACCCACCGACTTTACCGCAGCCGACATCACCGTGACGGGCGGGACGCTCGGTGCGTTGCAGGCGACCGATGACCCGCGGGTGTTTACCGCCGAGCTCACCCCGACCCTGTCCGGCTCTGGCTCCATCTCGGTCGAGGTGGGTACGGGCTTCTCCGACGCCGCCGGCAATGCGGCGACCACCGGGGCGAACCTGTCGATCGATTTTGACGCGGGGTCGAGTGGCTCGGCGGTCGATGGCTATATCGCCAACGCCTTCTTGTTCCGCGACACGAACGGCAACGGGGTGTGGGACCATGAGGCCTTTGTCGACGTCAACGGAAACGGGATCTTCGACGCCGGCGATATCGATGCCGATGGCGACGGCGTCCTCTCCGGAGAATATTGGGCCGTCACCGACGCCCAGGGCAATTTCAGCAACCTGTTCGGCGCGGGAAGCATCATCCTGACGCCGATCGTGGCGGCGGATGGTTCTGTGCTGAGCCGCGATATAGCGCTCGACAAACCCTTCACGGGCCAGTTTGTCGCGGTTGATGGATCGACCGTGGTGTCGCCGCTGACCACGCTGGTCGCGGCGGTCGCAGGTGCAAATGCGGATCCAGCAGCCGTAGAGGCGGCAGAAGCGGCGGTGAAGAGCGCATTGGGCCTGCCGGTCGACGTGGACCTATCAAGCTATGATCCGATCGCCGCGGCTGGCGCTGCGACCGATCAGGCGGCGCTCGCCGAGGCGATCGCGGTGCAGAAGGCGGCCGCCCAGGTCGCCAACCTGCTGACGGTTGTGAGCGCGACCGCTAATGCAGCCGGTCTCGAGGGCGGCGAGGCTGGCGCTAGCACCATGGCGGCGTCGGCCTTGGCCGCGGTGATCACTTCCACCGCCGGGGCACCCCTTGATCTGGCCAGTTCCACCGTCATCGGCGCCGTGTTCGAAAATGTCGCGGAGGCATCGGGCGATGCGGGTGTTGCGGCGGCGATCACGGTCCAGTCGGCGAGCGTCTCTGACGCACTTGCCAACGTCAACGCGGCGGTAGCTGCGGTCGACGCAGCCGATGCAACGAGCGCACTTGGGGGCATCGCGGCCGCTCAGATCGTCGCCCAGGCGGGCGTCGCCGCGCAGGCCGCACAGGCCGTGAGCGACGGTCAGACCTTTGACGCGGCCCCGTTCAGCGGCTCGGACCTCGGGGACAAGCTCGATGATGCGGGCGACGAGGTTGCCATTCTGATACCGGATGTCCCGCAATCGGCCGTCCTTGGCGCACCCGAGCGGCCGGAAGTCGACGACGGCACCCGCGTTTCGGGAACGGAGATTACCGACGGGGTCGTGGTTACGCTGCGCTACGACGCCTCCGCGGGTGTAGCTGTCGGCGACCGGCTCAGCCTGCTCTATGCTGGGCAGGAGATTGCAAGCGTCACGCTCGGCGCGGATGATATTCCGGCGGCGGGTCAGTTGCTCTCGATCGAGATCCCGCTCAGCGCTGCGCAGCTCGGCTCCGACGGAACGCGCAGCCTCGAGGCCCGCTTTGTCAGCGCGGCCGGCGACACCGGGCCGCTCTCTCTGCCGCTGCTCCTCACCGTCGACACCGGCGCGATTACGCCCGTTATTCCCGAGCTGTCGGGGGGCATGATCAACGCCGCCGAGGCTGCGGCCGGGGTGAACGGCAAATTGCAGGGCATCGAGGTGGGAGCCACCGCGACCCTGACCGTCAGCGGGACCAGCGCCGCGAATCCTGGCGAGCCATTGTCGCTGGCGGTGGTGGTCACGAACGGCGCGTTCACCTTGTCGCCGGCGCTGCTCGCGCAGTTTGCCGACGGCGCTCTGACCCTGAGCGCTCAGCAGACCGACGCCGCCGGGAATGTGAGCGCAGTTGCGGCGGGATCGGTCCTGCTCGACCGTGTCGGTGACGCAGCAGTCACCGCACTTACGGCGAGCGAGGGGCCCTATGTCGGACTATCCGAAGCGCTCGACGGAACTACGATTACCGGCTCGGCAACCCCCGGCAGCAGCGTGGCCGTCACTCTCTATAGTGCGAACGCAGCCTTTGCCCGCGCCGCGGTGGTCGGCGGGAATGGAGATTTCACGCTGACATTGTCACCCGCTGACCTCAGTGCGCTGGGGGAAGGCGTGGTTCGTTTTGCAGCGGTTGCCACCGACGCGGCGGGCAATGTCGGGCCAGTATCGCCATCCAGCGCCTTCTATTACACGCGTTCGCCTATCGTGGATTCCTCGACGCGGATCGACGGCCCCGGCAGCCGCCTCGCTACCGATCTGGACGACGAGGAATATGTACAGGTGAGTGCCCTGCCAGGCGGCGGATTCGCAGCCCACTGGGCAGTCGACATCGACGGCGATGGAGAAAGCGACACTCTGGCTACCCAGCGCTTCTCGCCCGACGGCGCGAAGCTCGGCGCCCCGGTTCTTCTCGATGGCATCTCCCCGCTGCTCGCGGTGGATGATGAGGATACCCTGTCGCCGGGATCGATCCAGGTCAGGGCCTTGGCGGATGGCAATTATGCCGTCGCGTGGAAGCTCGAGGTGGAGAATGACAGCCGCTACGTCAGTCTGCAGGCCAACCCGAACGGCCTGACGCAGCTGACGATCCTGGGTGAGCCCCGCTATATCCATGTAATCGACGCGCCGCCGGGAGCGACCTTCACCCTGTCGGGCACGGGACCGAACGGCCAGGTGAGCGTGCCATTGTCCGTGGAAGATGGCCGCATTGCCATAACCGCGGAGCAATTGTCCGCTTTCCTGGGGACAGGCCGCTCTACGCTTTCAGTTCAGACGCCTCCGGGAGCTCAGATAACGCTGGAGGTCGAAGCTGCGCGCCTCGTCTCCTACGATCTTGATGCCCCGCTGAAGACCAGCAGCCTGGATGCGGCGGTGGAAGCGAACGGCACCGCGGTACTCGCCGCGGCTGGGCGAGTTGAAAGTTTCGATGTCACGGGCTTCACGCCCGGTTCGGGACCCGCGCCGGCCTTCATTCTGCAGCTGCGCGGCCTCAATGGCTTCCACTATGATATCAGCCAGGTTCCGGGCGCGACCCTGCTCCCGGACGGGACGATCCAGATTGGCGTCGCGCCAGACGTCAATGGTGTGGTCCCGGTTCCGCCGGTTCTTCTCGACCAGCTCGGAGGCAACGACTATCTGGCTGTCCTGATCGGTATCAACCTGCAGGCCGGCAGCATCCTGTCGGGCACGATGCAGGTGCGGGAAGGCACTCCGCTGCCGCCAGAGGGTGTCTATGTGCAGACCTTTGGCGCCGACGGGCATGCGACCGGCGATGCGATCCGTGTAGACACGGACGAGTTCCCGTTGGCAGGCGGCGTCGATGATGAGGAAGGCGTGCAGATCACCGCGTTGCCGGGGGGCGGCTACGTGGTTCATTGGGCCTATGATCTCGACGGCGACGGCGACGTGGAGGGCATTGCCGTCCGGCGTTACGATCAGGATGGTTCGCCGCAGGGCGATGCAATGGCCCTGCAAGGTCTTTCGCCCTTGCTGCTCAACGATAACGGCGGTGACGGCATTGCGAATGCCGTCCGCGTTGTCACGCTGGACGGTGGCGGCTTTGCCGTGTCGTGGGCAACGGAAGTCGAATATGACTACCAGGCGGTCAGCCTGCCAGGAAATCCCAACGGTATCCTCCAGGTGCCAATCGTCGGGGTGCCCTCGGTGATCGCCACCTACGGCGTTCCGGATGGAGCGACGCTGCGCCTCGCGGGCACGGGCCCGTCGGGCCCGGTCAACGTTCCGCTATCCATCAATGACAATGAGGTGGTCATAACCGACTCTATCCTGGCGAATTTCAGCGTCGAGGGTCGTTATACGCTGATCATAGAGACGGCGCCGAATATAGGCGCTGCCTTCGCCATCGAAACGCGGCCTGCCTATGGCTATGGACCCGATAGTCCACTTGCTGATGTCAGCGGATCGGTCGTCGCGAGCGCGGCCCGATTGGGGACGCTGACAGCTTTCGGCCGGGTCGAAAGTTTCGACGTCGAGGCCGCGACCCCGGCCGCAGGGATGAGCGTCAACTATCTGCTCCAGATCGCCGGAGCGCCGCCAGGACTTCACCTCAGCGGAATTGCGGGTGTGCAATATCTGCCCAGCGGCGTCATCCTGGTAAACGGGGTCGTACCCGACGCTGATGGCGTGATCGCGGTTCCCCAGGCGCTTCTCGATCAATTGGGCGGGCGCGATGTGCTGGTGAGCCTCACAGCCACAAATCTCGAGCCCGGAAGCGTCTTTTCGGCAACGATGGAGGTCCGCGAACCCACGGCGCTGCCGCCCGAGGGGGCGTTCGTCCAGGCATTCGACGCGGACGGGCAGGCGCTGGGCGACGCGGTACAGGTCGACGGTGATGGCTACCGCTTCCCGCGCTTCAATGACGATGGCGGAGTTTTGATTTCCGCCGCGCGCGACGGCGGTTTTGCGGTCCACTGGGCGGCAGACATCGACGGTGATGGCGAGACCGATACGGTCGGTATCCAGCGCTTCGATGCGACCGGCGTGAAGCAGGGCGATGTCGTGCTGCTCAAGGACATCTCGCCGAATGCACTCGACCTCGACGAGATCGAAATCGCTGACCTCCGGTTGCTGGATAACGGCGGCTATGCGGTCAGCTGGGCGGCCTCGTTGCCGGAAACCGCAAAATATGTCCCGATCAACTCGGCGCAGCCTACCGCCTCGATCGGAATTGTCGGCCGGCCGAGCGTGATCTGGGTCAATGGCGATCCGGCAGCCGCTACCTTCACCCTGTCGGGGACGGGGCCTGATGGGCAAGTCAGCGTGCCCTTGACGGTTGAGGATGGAGAAATACGGATCACGGGAGCGATCCTCGCCAACTTTGCCGTGGCCGACGGCTTCACCCTGACCGTCAACGGCATCGGGCCGAGCCTCAGCGGTGTCTTTATCAGCGGCCATCGGTTGGTGGGATATGACACGGCGAGCGATTTGCAGGTCGAGGCCCAGTCGCAGGTCGCGGCCGCGAGCGGGCCGACCGTTCTGGGCGCACTCCAAGGGCGCGTCGAGGCGTTCGAGATCGACGGCTTGACGGTAAAGGCTGGAATGAGTGCGACCTACCAGTTGCTGATCCGCACCCCGCTCGAAATGGACGCGCTCACCGGCGTCGCCACGTCGCTCGGCGGATTTGCGCTCCTCGATGGCAGCATCATTCTCAATAATGTGACGCCGGACGCCAATGGGGTCATCGCGGTGCCTTCAGAGGTGCTGGACCTGCTCGGTGATCTCGACGCCGACGTGCTTCTGCTCGTGAATAATCTCGAGCCGGGGACGACAGTGTCGGCATCGCTATTCGTGCGCGAAGCGATCCCGCTGCCCGAAGGCGTCTTTGTCCAGACCTTCGGACCCGATGGGCAGGCACTTGATGCGCCCGTGGATGCTGGCGGGCTCGTGCTTGTGGGCACGTCGGGCGACGACGTGCTCATCGGCGGAGCTGGCGACGATCTCCTCGAAGGCGGCGCGGGCAACGACACGCTGGACGGGGGCGTTGGCCGGGATACGCTGGTCGGCGGAGAGGGTGAGGACATCTTCGTCCTCGCTCCCAACGGCGCGGCCAGCCTCGCGCTCGCGGATCTCATCGTCGATTTCACGGTGGGCGAGGACAAGCTGCAATTGTCCGGAGGGCTCTCCTTTGACGATCTGATCATCGAGCAGGGTGCGCCTGGCAGCGGGGTCGCGGCCACGGACACGGTGATCCGCACCAACTCGGGCGATATGCTCGCGGTCATGCTCAACACCGACGCGCAGCAGGTGACGCAAGCCGCCTTCGCAGCGTAAGTGGAAATGGGGTCAGCGGCATGGCCGCTGACCCCATTTCGAGCTACGCTCTGGTGAGGGCGGGCAGCCTCTCCGGAGGCGATCGCCACCCGCCCGATCTGGGGTGAAGCTGGGTTCGGGTTGGTCATCAGACAAAATGCCAGTTCTCAGCGCCCAAGCGCCGGGCAGAAGGCCATAAATGAAGCGCGCAGCCGTGAGGCGCGTGCCGCACTGATGCGCCGGCATATATCCTGATGGAGCCGGCGGGAACGGTCGGGCCGTCATCGGGTGTCCGCCCGCCCATTGCTGACGGCCCGAATGAATTAGCCCTGGGTGTCGGCGTCCGCCTCCCTCGCCTTTTTTATGGCATCGCCGCATTCATCGGGCGGGGCCATCAAGCGCCGGTGCTTGGCGGTGCGGCAGGTGCCCAACGCTGCCGGAACAGGGGCTCCGAGGGTCGATGGGACCTAAACAAGTCCTTACGTGGCAAAAATGCAGGGATGATCTGCGCGCTCGTCCGAAACGAGCCCATTTTCCAACCTGTTAGGAAATGAAAATGGCTCCCCGGGCAGGA
>JBIQHE010000058.1:0-7632 GCA_044508875.1 Sphingomonadales bacterium
CCTCACTCTTACATAAGTGTGAGGAACTGTCCGGTCATTTTGGGGGCCGCTTCACTCGCCGAAACCTGCCATTCTCCAATCGGCCAGTTCCGAAGTGCGCTGATAGGCTGGCGATCCTCGGAATGGACTGGTTATCGACGCCCCCCGCAGAGCGCCGGGCAATCTGTTCTTGCCAAGTGACGGGCATTGCCCGAAGATTCCTGCACGCATGCGAACAGACGTCGATCATCTGCCAGCCGCCAAGCAGCGCGAGCTCGAACGCATCGTCGAAATCATCTTCGACGAGTTCGGTGCCGCGACCGAGAATGCGACCGGGCGCCGCAAGGGCGCCCGCATATTGAAGATCATCCTGTTCGGCAGCTACGCGAGGGATGATTGGGTCGACGCGCGGGCGTCTGCCAACCAGTATAAATCCGATTATGATATTCTCGTCATCGTCAGCCAGAAGGAGCTGACTGATCGCGCCGCCTATTGGGCCAAGGCCGAGGAGCGGCTGATCCGGGCGTATACGATCGAAAAGACGCTGCGCACGCCGGTCAATTTCATCGTCCACTCGCTCCACGAGGTCAACGATGGGCTCGCGCATGGCCGGGTCTTCTTCATGGAGGTCGCGAAGGATGGCATCGCGCTTTACGAGGCTGATGATCGTGAATTGGCGACGCCGAAACCGAAGACTTCGGAGCAAGCTTTGGCGACCGCGAGAGAATATTTTGAGGACGGATTCCCGTCTGCGATGAAGCGGTATGAATTTGCCCGGTTTGGAATCGACAAGGGGTATTTGAAGGACGCTGCCTTCGATATGCACCAGACCACCGAGCGTCTTTATGCCTGCCTACTGCTGACGCTGACCTATTACACGCCGTACAACCACAACATCGCATTCCTGCGTTCGCTCGCCGAGGGGCTGGACCGCCGCCTTTACGGCATCTGGCCGGAAGCCAATCGCCGCGAACGCGCAATGTTCCAGAAGTTGAAAGAGGCTTACACCAAGGCCCGCTATTCCAAGCACTACCGGATCAGCGAAGAAGAGCTGACCTGGCTCGGCGAGCGTGTCGAGGAACTCGGCCGCGTCGTCCATCAGGTCTGCACCGACAGGATCACGGAGCTCGAAAAGGCCGTGCGCGAATAGACGCGGGCGGCCGCCCGGCTTGCCGGGACTCCCCGCTTCTGGCATAATCCCGCCCACGGGATGGAATGACTGGCGGCCATCCCGAGGAACGTCCTGCCAGCATCATGCAGGTCCGGCCGAGGGTCGGGCAGTTGCTGTAAGCCGATCGATCGGCACACAGCGGACACCGCTTGCACATTCGCGCGCTGACGCGCGGACCGCCGCTGTGCGAGCTCAACATGCATACCCTCAAAGCGAACGACGTTTACGCGCGCGAAGTCGTGATGGCGCGCGTCGACCATCTGATCCGCCGCAAGCAGCAGGAGGTCGAGCGGATCACGCGCATCTTGCGCGCCTGCTTCGATCCCGATGCGGTGCAGGCGCCCGAGCCGGGCGAGATTCGCCGCATCATCCTGATCGGCCCCTATGCGCGGACGAGTTGGTACGAAGACGATGATACGATCAACTTTTCCGATTACGAATTCTGGATCGTCGTCAATCATCCGCTGTTCAAGGAAGCCGAATGCTGGACCCGCGCCCGTGACGTGATCGACGACGAGCTCGGCAATCGCTGCGCGGTTGGCCTCGAATTTTACTCCAGAGCCGACATCCGCGTCGCCAAGGCCGAGCGCGACACCTTCATCCTCGACCGTATCGAGGCAGGCATCACCCTCTATCGCGCTTCGCGCGATGCGCCGCTCTTGCCGCGCGAGCGTAAAGGGGTGCGGTCGTGACCGCGCCGGCTTCGGCGATCGCCTTCGACGCCTTCTATCGGGCCGAACATGCGCGGGTGCATGGCTTTTTCCGGCGGAAGGTCGGGCGCGACGAGGCGGCCGATCTGACGCAGGAAGCGTTCATGCGCCTTTATGGCAGCGGCAAGCTCGCGACACTGGAATATCCCCGGGCCTATCTGGCGAAGATTTCGCGCAACATATGGCTCAACCGGCTACGACAGCAGGAACGGCGTGGCATCCTCTATCCCTTGGACGAGGAACGCGATGCTGCCACGCCGCCCGAACAGGAGCGAAGGTTCGAGGGAAAGGAACTGCGACGCGCCTATTGGCGGGCGCTTCGCCCCTTGTCGCGAAAGACCCGGCGCATCTTTCTGATGCACCGGCTACGCGGCATGACCTACCGGGACATTGCCGACGAACTCGGAATAAGCTGCAAGGCGGTCGAAAATCATATCGGGCGCGCGCTGGCGCGATGCCGCAGAGTCACTGCGCGCCTTACTTGAAGTGGCGTCCGGATACGGGCATGTCCGTAGCTTAGAATAGTAAGGGTCATGCCGCCGGGTCCAAGGAGAACAAAAAATGCAAGATGCCGAAGCGCTCGTCACGCTCACCGCCGACATTGTAGCGGCGCACGTCAGCAACAATAATGTGGCCGTGTCCGATCTGCCGCTGGTCATCAAGACCGTGCACGACGCGCTCGCCGGACTTGGGGAGGCCGACGAGCCCGAAGCCAAACAGGAACCGGCGGTATCGCTCCGCGCGTCGACGAAGCCCGACTACATCATCTGCCTCGAAGACGGCAAGAAGTTCAAAACACTTCGGCGCCACCTGATGACGGACCATGACATGACGCCCGAAGATTATCGTGCGAAGTGGAATCTGTCGCCGGACTATCCGATGGTCGCCCCCAACTATGCCGAGAAGCGCCGCGCGCTCGCGAAGGAGATCGGGCTCGGCAAGAACGGGCGCGGCGGACGACCGCGCAAGAAATAGACGTCAGCTCTCGGCGTCGAACGCGCGCTTCCCGCGCCGCTTCCACAGCGCCGCGGCATGAGCACCCTCGTCGCTCCTGAGCTTGTCCGCCATCCACAGAAAGGCGCCATAGAGCATCGCGCGATCGTCGTCGGTGAGATCGACGAGCTCGGCTTTGACGACGAGACCGCCCAGCTCAATGAGGTGCCGCGTTCGCTCGCGCCGCTTCACTTGCCATTCGCGTGTGTCGGTTCGAGCCTTCACCGCTTCAAGCCGATGCCGCATGGCCGTCAGACGCCGCGTCATTCGCTGCACCGCGATCAGATCGCGCCGAAGCTTTGCGCGGCCCGCGCTGAAAGAAGTTCGCGCCTGCCTTGCGCCAGCCCTCCTTCGTGCTTGCATCTCTCGTTGCTGCCGCCCCGAGCAATGCGCCGGCGAGCATGTCGGCATCGAGCGCATCGGCACCGGTCGCAATGACGAGTTCGCCGAGCTGGCGAACGCGGCGTTCCTTGAGCGCCTTCGCTTTCGCTTCGAGCGCCTTCAGTTCTGAATCGATATCGCGGGGTTTGCGCATCGCAAAGTCTCCATTCTGTGACAATGCGGCCATGATAGAAGAGCGGCACCCGTGATGCAGTAGTGTTGCCGGGACAGCATGGAACAACCCAGTCCCGCACGAGAATTTATTCGAGAAGGGCGCGCTTATACGTCGTGCCGACGTGCTGCTTGAAGTGTAGATGGATTGCCGTCATGGCAATTTTTCATTTCAGCGCGCAAGTCATCGGGCGCACTTCGGGCCGCAGCGCCGTTGCGGCAGCAGCCTATCGCGCCGGCGAGCGGCTGCACGACGAACGCCTCGACCGCGACCATGATTTCCGCGCCCGCTCGGGTGTCGAGCATAGCGAAATCCTCCTTCCCGATGGCGCGCCCGAACGCTTCTCCGACCGCGAAACGCTCTGGAACGCGGTTGAAGCGATCGAGGTGCGCAAGGACGCGCAACTCGCGCGCGAAGTCGAGTTCGCCATTCCGCGCGAGATGACGAGGGATCAGGGCATCGAGTTGGCCCGCGATTTCGTCCAGACCGAGTTCGTCGACCGCGGCATGATCGCCGACCTCAATGTCCATTGGGACATCGGCGCCGATGGGCTCGCGAAGCCGCACGCGCATGTCATGCTCACCATGCGCGAGGTGAACGAACAGGGTTTCGGCGCGAAGGTCCGCGAATGGAACGAGCACGCGCATGTCGGTCAGTGGCGCGAACGCTGGGAGGCCCATGTCAATGCGCGGCTCGTCGAACTCGACATCGACGCGCGCATCGATCACCGATCGCTGGAAGCGCAAGGCATCGACCTTGAACCGCAGGACAAGATCGGCGGTCTCGCGCAGCGCATGGAGCGCGACGGACAGCTTGCCGACCGCGCCGAACTCCACCGCGAGATCGCGCGCGAGAATGGCGCGCGGATCATCGCCGATCCCGGCATCGCGCTCGACGCGATTACGCGCCAGCAGGCGACGTTCACGAACCGCGATATTGCCATGTTCGCGCATCGCCACAGTGACGGGCGCGAACAGTTTGACGCCGTGCTCGGCGCGGTACGATCATCGCCTGACCTCATTGCGCTCGGCAAGGACGGGCGCGGCGAGGACCGGTTCACCAGCCGGGAGATGATCGAGACCGAGCAGCGGTTGCAGCGCGCATCGGAATTGATGGCCGAGCGCGAGCGGCATCGCGTGTCGGAAGCGGACCGGGAGGGCGCGCTGGCGCGCGCGGAGGTCGGTGGGCTTGTGCTGTCGGGCGAGCAGCGCGCTGCGTTCGACCATGTGACCGACAAGCAGGGGCTGAGCGTCGTTGTCGGCTATGCCGGAACCGGCAAGAGCGCGATGCTCGGCGTTGCGCGCGAAGCGTGGGAGGATGCGGGGCTCCGGGTGCGCGGTGCGGCGCTCTCGGGCATTGCCGCCGAAGGCCTGGAGAATGGTTCGGGCATCGCGTCGCGCACCATCGCCAGCATGGAGCATGGCTGGGCCAATGGGCGCGACCTTCTGACTTCCCGCGACGTACTCGTGATCGACGAAGCGGGCATGGTTGGCACACGCCAGATGGAGCGTGTCATGTCGCACGCCGCTGAAGCCGGTGCCAAGGTCGTGCTGGTCGGCGATGCCGAGCAGTTGCAGGCGATCGAGGCTGGCGCGGCGTTCCGCTCGATCCATGAACATCATGGCGGTGTCGAGATTACCGAAATCCGCCGTCAGCGGATCGACTGGCAGCAGGACGCCACGCGTCATCTGGCGACCGGCCGAACCGGAGAGGCCCTCGCCGCCTATGCTGACAAGGGCATGGTCCATGCCGCCGAGACGCGCGAGGCGGCGCGCGTAGCGCTGATCGACCGCTGGGACGTTGCGCGGCAGGCCGAACCGCACGCGACGCGCATGATCTTCACCCACACCAACGACGAGGTGCGCACCCTCAACGAGATGGCACGCGGGCGCTTACGTGATGCGGGCGAGCTTGGCGACGAGGTGCGCGTGAAGGTCGAGCGCGGCGAGCGGGATTTTGCGTCCGGCGATCGCGTCATGTTCCGGCGCAACGAACACAGCCTTGAGGTGAAGAACGGCACGCTCGGCACCATCGAGCATGTGAGCGAAGGCCGGATGGCCGTGCGCACCGACAGCGGGCGCAGCGTGTCGTTCGATCTGAAGGACTATCGCGACCTCGATCATGGCTATGCCGCCACGGTCCACAAGACGCAGGCGGTCACCGTCGATCGCACCCATGCGCTCGCCACGCCCGGAATGGATCGGCACGGCGCCTATGTCGTCCTCTCGCGGCATCGTGACGGCGCGGACCTTCACTATGGCCGCGACGACTTCAAGGATCAGGGCAGGCTTGTCCGCACGCTGTCGCGCGAGCGCGCCAAGGATATGGCGAGCGATTACGAGCGCCGCGATCCCGCGCGTAACTTCGCCGAGCGGCGCGGGATCCGCTTCCGCGAGCGGGTCGCCGAGATCGTCAAGGCTGTCCCCGAGAAGGCGCGCGGTATCTTCGACAATTTCCGGCCCAGGGGCGAACCGCCGCGCGATATGTTCGCGAACTTCCGTCCAGCGCCCCGGTCGCACGAGCTCGAACGGAGCGACGGGCTTGCTCGCAGCGCGCAGCCCGCTTCCGCCGGCGGGCTGCGCGGCGCGGTGGAGCGCTACGCAAGGGCGCTCGACGCGGTGCAGCAGACCCGCACGCAGGGTTTTGAGGCGATGCCGCACCAGCGCGTGGCGCTGGACCGGGCGAAGGAAGCGCTCGACGCGATCCGGCCCCATGGTTCCACCGATGTTGGCGCGGCGTTCGAGCGCCAGCCCGAACTTGTCCGCGAGGCGGTCGCAGGGCGCGGCCAGTCCGCGCTCCGGGCAATGCAGCTTGAAGCCGAAATCCGCATCGATCCGTTCCAGCGCGCCGACCGCTTCGTCGAGGGCTGGCAGCAGTTGCAGCGCCAGCGCGAAGAACTGGTGCGCGACGGGGATTTCCGGGGCGCGAAGCGCGTGTCGCAGGAGATGGCGGGCATGGCGAAAAGCCTCGAACGCGACGCGCAGCTTGAATCGGTGCTTGGGCTTCGCAGCCGCGAACTCGGCCTCGAGATCAGCCGCGACATGGGGCGCAGCCTGTCGCGCGACCTCGCGAGCTCCATCCCCTTCGATCAGGTCCGCGACCTCGGGCGCGGCATGGGCATCGGTCACTAGGAGAAGATGATATGGACGAACAACAATTGCCGTCGAACGCGCCGGAGCCGGGACCGGAAACCGCTGCGGAAGCGTTCGCGCGGCTCGACGACCGGGTGGCGGGCCTCGACGGGCGCATCGCGCTCATGGTCCGCGCGGTCGAGCATATGGCGGCCGAGCGGCTGAGCATCGAGATCCCCGACTATAATCCGACATTGGAAAAGACGAACGCTTACCTCGCCGCGATCCACAAGCGGTTGAAGGCGATCGAGGATGCGCCAGCGCTCGACATGACTCCGGAGGATATGGGCGCGCGGATCGCTTCCGCCGCGCAGCAGGCCCGTAAGAATGACAGGACCAGCATCCAGAAAGTTCAGCAGAGCCAGGCCGCCGTTGTGCAGGAACTGCGCCAGATCATCAACAAAGCCCGCACGCGCGAGCAACAGCGTAAGTATCTGTGGTGGGGTATTGGTGGCGGACTCTTTGCCGGATGCCTGCTCTGGTCGATCTTACCCGGCGTGATCTTGCGTATACTGCCGCAAAGTTGGCACATGCCCGAGAATATGGCGCGTCATATCGTTGGCGAAGCGACATTATGGGACGCCGGCTCACGGCTCATGCGGGCCGGCAGTCCCGAGGCATGGGATGCGATCGTCGAAACTGCCGAAATACGTCGCGCTAATCGCGATGCAATCGAGACCTGCCGCAAGAGGTCGGACAAGACGAAGAAGCCGGTGCGCTGCACTATCCAGGTGGACCTGGGGGACCGCCCGATGAGCCGTGTTCGATAGGGAGCGGTGAATCGCGCTGTGGAGTAGCAATCCCGAATCGATGCGACTCCTAATCGGATGCGCGACACGGCAGAGTTTGGCGGCTCGGGATCACCCGTGCGAACCGATTCTGCGATCTGCGGGTGCACGAGAAGGCTAGCAATGCGTCCGAATCCTGTTCAGGGTCGCGCCAATCGATATTTGCCGACGCGATGGCTTTAGGACCGCTCGGTCTAATAGACTTCGCCTTGCCATAACCGAAGTCGACAGCCATTATCATATGCATGCGTAAACCGCTCTTATGCACCAAGGGGTGTCTGAGCGGTAGGCGGGAGTAGCGTAAAGC
>JBIQHE010000026.1:0-54952 GCA_044508875.1 Sphingomonadales bacterium
CCACAAGATCACCGACCCGACAAGGGCATCCCCTTCAATCAAATACCAGCCTGAAAAGGAGCCTCCCCATGAAAATCGATTCTTCCATTTCCGCTGTCGTCACGGGGGGCGCATCGGGCCTCGGCCGTGCCACGGCCGAAGCGCTCGCTGCCGCCGGCGTCAAGGTCGCCATTTTCGACATCAACGACGCGCTCGGCGAAGAGGTCGCTCAGTCGATCGGCGGGTTGTTCGTCCATGTCGACATCACCGACGAGCAGTCGGTCGTGGATGGATTCGCGAAGGCACGTGCAGCGCATGGCCAGGAGCGCGTCGCGGTGCACTGCGCGATGACCTCGCGCCGCGGCAAGACGCTCGCTTTCGACAAGGAAACGGGCAAATACCGCCGCACCCCGACCGAGGATTATGAATTTGGCGTCGCGGGTATCTTGACCGCCAGCTATCGCATTGGCTCGGTTGCCGCCGAAGGAATGGCGACCTTGCCCGAGCTCGAGGACGGTGAACGCGGCGTAATCATCTTCACAGCGTCGGTCGCGGCGCAGGACGCGCAGATCGGGCAGGTGATCTATGGCTCGGCAAAGGCGGGTGTGAACGGTCTCGTTCTCCCTATGGCGCGCGACCTCATGGATCTCGGCATTAGGGTCAATTCGATCATGCCAGGCGTCTTCGGCACACCACTTCTTGGCAATATGAACCCGAAGGTCAAGGAAAGCCTTGAAGCTTCGGTTCCCTTCCCCAAGCGGCTCGGCAAGGCGGAAGAATATGCGAGCCTCGCAATGGAGATGGTGCGAAATACCTATTTCAACGGTCAGGCGGTTCGCCTCGACGGCGCAATTCGCATGGCACCGCGCTGATCTCGCTCTCCCCCAAAAGGAATCTTCCATGGCCGAAGCCTATATAATCGACGCCGTCCGCACCCCGCGCGGGATCGGCAAGCCCGGCAAGGGCGCGCTCTCGCACCTCCATCCGCAGCATCTTGCTGCAACGGTGCTCAAAGCGATCCGCGACCGAAACAATCTCGATACCGCGACCGTCGACGACATCGTCTGGTCAACGTCCAACCAGCAAGGCAAGCAGGGCGGCGATCTTGGCCGCATGGCCGCGCTGTCGGCAGGCTATGACATCAAGGCCAGCGGCACGACGCTCGACCGCTTCTGCGGCGGCGGCATCAGCGTCGTGAACTTTGCGGCCGCGACGATCATGTCGGGCATGGAAGACTGCGTCATCGCCGGCGGTACCGAGATGATGAGCTACACCGCCGCCCACGCGGCCGAACAAGCGAACGCCGGGCTGCCGCCCCGCCTGATGGGTGCGGGTCATAAAGCGCTCGACGAACTGCACCCGCAATCAAACCAAGGCGTGTGCGGCGACGCGATCGCCACCATAGAGGGCATTAGCCGCGAGGCGCTCGACGCGCTCGCGCTCGTCAGCCAGCAGCGCGCCGACCGCGCGATCAAGGAAGGCCGTTTCGACAAGTCGGTGGTTCCTGTTTACAACACCGACGGCAGCATCGCGCTCGACCACGAGGAATTTCCACGCCCCGAAACCACCGCCGAAGGCCTCGCTGCCCTGAAACCGAGCTTCGCCGCGCTCAAGGACTTCGATCTCGGCAATGGTGTGACCTTCGCCAAGCAGATCCAGCGCCGCTATCCCGACCTTCAATGGGAAGGCGTTCACCACGCGGGCAATTCTTCGGGCGTCGTCGACGGCGCCGCGGCGGTTTTGATCGCGTCCAAGGAATATGCCGACAAGCATGGCCTTAAACCCCGCGCGCGCATCGTCGCGTACGCCAATATGGGCGATGACCCGACCCTGATGCTCAACGCGCCCGTACCCGCTGCGAAGAAGGTGCTAGAAAAGGCGGGCCTCACCAAGAATGACATCGACGTCTGGGAGATCAACGAGGCTTTCGCAGTCGTCGCAGAAAAGTTCATCCGCGATCTCGACCTCGACCGGGAGAAAGTAAACATCAACGGCGGCGCGATGGCGCTCGGACACCCGATCGGCGCTACCGGCTCGATCCTGATCGGTATGGCGCTTGACGAACTTGAACGCTCGGGCGGCCGTTACGGCCTCGTTACCATGTGTGCCGCAGGCGGCATGGCGCCCGCGGTCATTATCGAACGGATTCAAGCTTAGCCGCCGTCAACGCGAGCGAGGCGGCGCGATCGAGAGCGGTTTTGGCTCCGGCTTGCCGCCCCGCCTCGCTCGTTACATGACGACCAGCACGTAAAAATAGGAGAGTGATATGGCAGGACCGCTCAAGGGCATAAGGATCATTGAGTTCGCGGGTATTGGCCCCGGCCCCTTCTGCGGCATGATGCTTGCCGACCATGGCGCCGAGGTGATCCGCATCGACCGGCCCGGCGGCTTCATGGATCCGCGCGATCCCCTGTCGCGCGGCCGCACATCGATCGCACTCGATATGAAGAATCCCGACGCCGTCGAGACCGCGCGCGACCTTTGCAGGAGCGCGGATGGCATCATCGAGGGTTATCGCCCCGGCGTGATGGAACGGTTGGGACTCGGCCCCGAAGTCCTGCTCGCAGACAATCCGAAGCTCGTTTATGGCCGCATGACCGGTTGGGGGCAGTTCGGTCCCTACGCCCAGGCGGCAGGCCATGATATCAACTATATTTCGCTCTCGGGCGTCCTCCACGGTATCGGCCGCGCGGGCGAGAAGCCGGTGCCACCGGTCAACTATGTCGGCGACTTCGGCGGCGGCGGCATGATGCTCGCCTTCGGCATGGCGAGCGCCTTGCTCCATGCAGCGCAGACCGGTGAGGGACAGGTTATCGATTGCGCGATGACCGACGGTTCGGCTCTTCTTGCGGGGATGACCTGGGGATTCCGGGCCATGGGCCGCCTCGAGGACGAAGCCGGCGTCAACATGCTCGACGGCGGCGCACACTTCTATGACACCTATCGCTGCGCCGATGGCAAATTCATCTCGATCGGATCGATCGAACCGCAATTCTACGCGCTACTGCGCGAGAAGACCGGGCTTGACCGGGACACCGCATTCGACGCCCAGATGGACTCGTCACAATGGGGCACGCTGAAGGAGCGGCTGACAGCACTGTTCGCGACGAAAACCCGCGATGAGTGGTGCGAGCTGATGGAGATGACCGACGTGTGCTTCGCGCCCGTCCTGTCGCTCGAAGAGGCACCGAAGCACCCACATAATGTCGAACGGAAGACGTTCCTCACGGTCGGGGGGGCCATCCAGCCTGCTCCCGCGCCGCGCTACTCGGCAACCGTCAACGAGACACCGCGCGCGGCGCCCGAGGTCGGGGCTGACGCCGATAAGGTGCTTGCAAGCCTTGGCTACGACAGCGCGAAAATAGCGGCGCTCCGCGACGGCGGCGCGGTGCGCTAATCGGTCATTCGGCGCGCGCGGTCAGGGACTCCCAAAGGCCGCGCCCGCCGAAGCCAGCGACCTGGCGCCCCAATCGTTCGGCCCAAAAGGCGTCGTTTCCATGCGTCCCGCGCCAGCGCATCAGCGGGATCGTCACGCGGTGAAGGTCATATTCCCTCGTGAACCCAATCGCGCCGTGAACCTGATGCGCAACACTTGTGACAATACCGACGGCACGATTGGCGCGCAATTTCGCTGCCGCAATCTCGAAGTCTGCAGCGTCGGCCTGGAGCAGCGTTGCATCGAGCCGCGCCGCCATGGCCGCCGCCGCCGCATCTACCGCCGCAACCTCGCACGCCAGCACTGCGAGCGACTGCTGCACGGCCTGAAACTTGCCAAGCGGTCGGCCAAACTGCTGGCGCGCGTTCACATGCTCAATCGACAGCTCGAGTGCATGTCCCATTGCCCCGGCCATCAACCCGACGGTCGCGGCGGCGCGAAGCGCATCGGGCACGTCGCCCCGCCCGGACAAGATGAGGTCGGCGACCGGTAGTTCCGGGACCGCGACCCCTGCGATGCGCAGCACCGCGTTCGCATCACCCCAGTCGCCGCCAAATCCGCCATCGGCTTCGGGAACAAGAAGCAGACCAAAGCCTGCGGCCTCGACCGGGGCCATGCCGCCGGCGGAGGCGTCGGCGAAAACCGCGCGAGCGGTGTCGCAAAGCATTTCTCGGGCCGCGCTCATCGAAGCCCCAATCCGCGCGCGATGATGCCCCGGATCACCTCGCGGGTTCCACCGCGAAGCGAGAAGCTCGGCGAGGCTATGAGGAGCGCGCGCAGCAATCGAGCGAGATCGTCCGTATCGTCCCAATGGCATTGGGCGACCGCCTGCACGCGGCGGGGCATCTCCTGTTCGAACGCATTTCCCAATTCCTTGACCACCGAAGCCTCGACCATCGGGTCTTCCCCGGCCGCGAGCTTTGCCGCGGTCGACATCGACAATTGGCGCAGCGTCCACATCTCTGAGGCCAGTTCACCGATCAGCATTGCAAGCGGGGGTGCAGGATCGGGACCGGCAGCGTCGATGAGCGCGGCGAACAGCGCGTGGCTCGAGAGGTATCGCTCCGGCCCGGACCGCTCGAGCCCGAGTTCCGCGGTGACCTGCTTCCATCCCTGTCCCCGCTCCCCGACCAGCGCCGTATGGGGGACGAGAACATCGTCGAAAAATACCTCGTTGAAATCGTGATTTCCCGCCATGTCAATAATCGGGCGGATGGTGATGCCTGGCGTATCGAGCTCGATCAGAAGCTGGCTGAGCCCCGCATTGCGCTCGCTTCCCTCCTCTGTTCGCACCAGCGCGAGCATGATGTGCGAGAGGTGCGCGCCCGTGGTCCAAATCTTCTGACCATTGATGCGCCAGCCCTCGGCGGTCTCGCGGGCGCTCGTGCGTACAGCAGCAAGGTCCGAGCCGGCGCCAGGTTCGGAAAGCCCGATGCAGGCATAGGTTTCCCCGCGCGCAATGCCGGGAAGATAGCGCTGCCGCTGTTCCTCGCTGCCGTAGCGCAGGATCAATGGCCCTGTCTGCCGATCGGCGATCCAGTGTGCGCCCACCGGTGCACCCGCGGCGAGCAATTCCTCGATCACCACATAGCGTTCGAGCGGGTGCCTCTCGCCGCCGCCATAGCGAGCAGGCAAGGTCATGCCGATATAACCCGCCGCACCAAGTGCGCGGCTGAAACCGGGATCAAAGCTTGCCCAGCAATTGGCACGGCGAACGACGTCGCCTTGCGGTTGATGTTCGGCCAGCCAGCCCCGCAGGCTGGCGCGCAAAGCCGAACTATCGCCCGGCGGGTCAAAAGGGTAGAGTGCAAAGCCTTGCATGTCCCGCCAGCCATGCAATAGCTTTTCAAAACTTAAAAGGATGATTTGAACGATGGGTGAATTTCTGAGTGTCGAGCGGCGGGGCAAGATCGCAATCCTGACGATGAGCAAACCCGAAAGCATGAACGCGATCGGTTCGCATGCCGACTGCGATGACATTATCGACACGCTGCGCGCTCTTGGTGAGGATCGCACGGTCAGTGCGATCATCCTGACGGGTAGCGGCAAGGCTTTCAGCGCGGGCGGCAACCTGAAGTCGATGCAGGAACGCAAGGGCATCGGTGTGCTCGACCAGCCCGACTCGACCCGCGCCAACTATCGCCGAGGGGTCCAGGCAGTGATCCGAGCACTGATGGACTGCGAGGTCCCGATGATCGCTGCGGTCAACGGTCACGCCATTGGTCTCGGCTGCGATCTCGCGTGCACCTGCGACATCCGCATTGCCGCCGAAAGCGCCAAATTCGCCTGCAGCTTTATCAAGGTGGGGATCGTTCCCGGCGATGGTGGAGCCTGGCTGCTTCAGCGCGTGCTCGGCTATCCGCGCGCTGCCGAATTGTTCCTGACGGGCGACCGCTTCGATGCGCAGGCTGCAAAGGACTATGGCCTCGTTTCAGAAGTCGTGCCCGACGCAGAGCTTCTCGACCGCGCGCTCGCAATCGCCGACCGGATCGTCTGCAATCCACCGCGCGCTCTGCGCCTCACCAAGCGGCTTCTCCGCGAGGCGCAGCACAGCAGGATGAGTGACATCCTTGAGCTCAGCGCCGCCTATCAGGCCATCGTTCACGAAACCGCCGACAACCGCGAGGCGATCAACGCCTTCGTCGAAAAGCGGGCGCCGGTATTCACGGGAGAATGACCATGCTCGCCGACCGCGTTCTGTCCCTGTCGGGCGTTCATAATTTCCGCGACTATGGTGGCTACGGGGTTGAGAGCGGGGGCCGGCTGCGCGATGGGGTGCTGTGGCGCTCGGCGCACCACGTCGAGGCCGCCGACGACGACCTGACCGCAATCGATCGGCTCGGCATCGAAACGATCATCGACCTGCGCGGCGACGATGAGCGCCAGATGCACCCATGCCGTCGCAGCGAGAATTTCGCAGGCCGCGTGCTGTTCACCGAGGGCGTCACCGCTGGTCTTGCTCCGCATCTTCAGGCGGCGGGCGGCGCGATCGATGCCGCGACGGCGCGGGCCCGGATGATCGACACTTACGCCGGCATGCCCTATCGCCCTGCGCTCGTCGCGACGCTGCGTCTCTACCTCTCGGCCCTTGCAGAATATGACGCACCGAGCCTGGTCCACTGCGTCGCAGGCAAGGACCGCACCGGCTTTGCGGTTGCGATCGTGCATCGCCTTCTCGGCGTGCACGAGGATGATTTGATGCATGACTATCTGCTCACCAACAGTGCCGGCAAAATCGAGGAGCGGATCGCGCAGGGTGCAGCTCATATTCGTGATCGCTACGGGGCCGAGATCGGTGAAGACGCAATCCGGGCATTGATGTCGGTCAACCCAGCCTATCTCGACGCCGCACTCGCAACGGCGCGCCGCGACCACGGCGATATTCCGGCCTATGCAGAAGCGGTACTGAACTTCACGCCGGAAATGCGCGAGGCGATGATCGACCGGCTGGTGGTCTGAGCGGGACTTGTTCGCCCTTAACCCCGACGCCGCCTTTCACGACCGCCCGCGACGTGCCGGCGCAGTGGATTGTCCGGCAGTAGGTCCCCGGCGATCGCGATAATGTCGTCGTAGCGGCCGACCGTGAGCGATCCGACCGCCGGTCATCCCCAAAGCTTCGGTCGCAGTCATACGGCTTAGCGGCTGACGCGGCCGAAGATCGCCGCGGCGGCGATGGCGAAGGCGCCCCCGAGCATCGCCCCGCCGAGAACGTCACTTGGCCAATGGACGCCGAGCGCGACCCGCGAGAGCGCGGTCAGCAGGATTGCCCCCGCCGCGCACCATCCCGCCGCGGGGCGCCACGATGGCGGCGCAATTAGAGCTAGGACGAGAGCGATCGCGGTGACGCTGGTTGCATGACCGCTGGGATAGGACCAGCTCGAGACATGGTCGAGATGGGGAATGAGGTCGGGGCGTGGGCGGCCAAAGACATTCTTGAAAAGGCTCGACGCAAGGTTTGCCGCGGCAGCGGTGCCGCCGAGCAGGAGCGCGGGTCGACGCCCAGCCGTCCGCCACAGGAACGCAACCAGAAGCAGGACGAGAGCCCAGCGGGGAATGCCGCCGCCGAACCAGCTCACACCCTGCATGAATGCGATGAGCGCGGGGGGCGAGGCGTCGGCGCTGAGGAGAAAGGGCCTTGCGAGAGCGGCATCCGCCGTGGTCAGCCAGGTCCCGCCGACGAATAGGCCGAGCAGCAGCGCTGCGCTTAAAAGCAGCCCCGCCGCAAAACAGCGGTTGAGGGTTGCGCGCTCAGATATGGAGGACGCGTCCGTAAGCGGCGAGAACCGCCTCGTGCATTGTCTCGCTGATGGTCGGATGCGGATAGACCGTGTGCATGAAGTCTTCCTCGACCAGTTCGGCGGTCTTGCCGACAGCATAGCCCTGGATCATCTCGGTCACCTCGGCCCCGACCATATGCGCACCCAGCAATTCGCCGGTCCTGGCGTCGAACACCGTTTTCACAAAGCCTTCGACTTCGCCAAGGGCGATCGCCTTCCCATTGCCGATGAATGGGAAATTGCCGACCTTGACGTCATAGCCCGCTTCCTTCGCCTTCGCTTCGGTCAAGCCGACGCTGGCGATTTGCGGGTGGCAATAGGTGCAGCCGGGGATGTTGCGAACATCGATCGGGTGCGGATGCGCGTTCTTGTTTCCAAGCTCCTGCGCGATCGCCTCCGCCGCGATCACCCCTTCATGGCTCGCCTTGTGCGCGAGCCAGGGCGGGGCGGTAACATCGCCGATCGCCCAGAGGCCCTTCACATTTGTGCGGCAATAGGGATCGGTGTCGATGTGCCCCTTGGTGGTCTTCACCCCGACCGTATCGAGCCCGATACCCTCGGTGTTGGGGACAATACCGATAGCGACGATCGCATGGCTGTATTCGCCTTCTTCGACCTTGCCGTCGCGCGTCTTGATCTTCGCCGCGACACCCGTCCCGGTTGCTTTCAATTCCTCGACGCCCGCCCCGGTCAGGATCGTCATCCCCTGCTTTTTCAAGGATTTTTCGAGGAAGCTCGACACGTCAGCGTCTTCGACCGGGACAATCCGATCGAGCATTTCAACGACCGTGACTTCGGCGCCCATATCCTTGTAGAAGCTTGCAAATTCGATCCCGATTGCTCCTGACCCGATCACCAGCAACTTCTTCGGCATCTCCGGCGGGGTCATCGCGTGCCGATAGGTCCAGATCCGCTCGCCGTCGGCGGGAGCAAAGGGCAGGTCGCGCGCCCGGGCGCCCGTCGCGATGATGATATGCTTTGCGGACAGGGTTTCGGTGCCCTTCTCCCCTGTCACCTCGAGGGTCGTGGCGCTCTTGAGCATTCCGGTCCCGAAGTGGACTGAAATCTTGTTCTTCTTCATCAGCCCGGTCACGCCGCGGTTAAGCTGAGCGGCAACGCCGCGGCTGCGCTTCACCACCGCTTCAAGATCGGCCTCGATTCCCTGGGCGACGAGGCCAAAATCCTTTGCATGCTGCATATAATGAAAGATTTCAGCCGAACGCAGGAGCGCCTTGGTCGGGATGCAGCCCCAATTGAGGCAAATTCCCCCGAGGAGCTCGCGCTCGACGATCGCGGTTTTCAGGCCCAGCTGCGCCGCCCGGATTGCGGCAACATAGCCCCCGGGCCCCGAGCCGAGGACGATGAGATCATAGTTGCTGTCCGCCATGTTATGCCACCAGCCCGAGCGGATTTTCGACAATCTGCTTAAACGCCTGCATGAGCTGCGCCCCGTCTGCGCCGTCGATCGCGCGGTGGTCGAAGCTGCCGGTAGCCGACATGATCGTGGCGATCGACACGGCGTCGTCAACGATCCACGGGCGCTTCTCGCCCGCACCGATCGCCATGATCATGCCTTGCGGCGGATTGATGACCGCGTCGAACTGGCTAATGCCGAACATGCCCATGTTGCTGATGCTCGCTGTGCCGCCCTGATATTCGTGCGGCTGCAGCTTCCCTTCCTTGGCGCGCGCGGCGAGCTCCTTCATCTCGGTCGAGATCTTGCTCACCGACTTCTCGTCGGCCCCCACGATGATGGGAGTGATAAGGCCCGCCGGAACGCTGACCGCGACCGAGATATCGGCGCGCGAGTAGCTGATGAGCTGGTCGCCCGCGTAGCTGACATTGCACTTGGGAACCTGGATCAGCGCCTTGGCGAGCGCCTTGATCAGGAGGTCGTTGACGCTCAGCTTCACCCCCTGAGGCTCCAGCGCGGCGTTAAGTTCACTGCGCAGCTTCAGCAGCTTGTCGAGCTCGATGTCGACCGTGAGGTAGATGTGAGGGATCGTCTGCTTAGCCTCTGTCAGGCGGCGCGCAATCGTCTTGCGCATGTTGCTGAGTTTCTCGGCAGTGTGCGGAATGTCGGTTTGGAAAGGCTGTGCGGGCCCCGCGGCCGCGGCAGAGGTGGCTGCGGGCGTTGAAGCCGGAGCGGGCGCAGCCGCACCAGCGCCCTCGAGGTCGGCCTTGACGATGCGGCCGCCAGGACCGCTGCCGGTCACGGTGCTGAGATCGATTCCCATCTCTGCGGCCAGGCGCTTGGCGAGCGGGCTTGCCTTGATCCGCTCCCCCCCCTCGGCTCGTGCCGTCACCGCGGCAGCGGCAGCCGCTGGTGTTGCCGGTGTCGGTGTCGGTGCCGGTGTGGGGGCAGGTTCTGGAGCAGGCGCCGGGGAGGCCTTTGCTTCCGGCGCTGGAGTCGAGGTCGCGGCCGCCTCGGTCTTCGTCATATTCGCGTCTTCGCCTTCGCCCGCGATCACGGCGATGACAGTGCCGACCTTCACATTGTCGGTGCCCTCGGGGACCAATATTTGAGCGATCGTGCCTTCATCGACCGCTTCGAACTCCATCGTCGCCTTGTCGGTCTCGATCTCGGCGATGAGGTCACCCGATTTGACCTCGTCGCCTTCCTTGACCAGCCATTTCGCGAGCGTTCCCTCCTCCATCGTTGGTGAAAGAGCGGGCATTTTGAGTTCGATCGGCATCGTCGCTTTGGTTCCTGTCAGTCTGGGTAGGCCGGAGCCTGCCGTTACGGCTTTCTCCCTCGCCATAAGCACAGGCCGGGTCAAGGTCTAGCAGAGGCGAACTTGCGTTTCATACGAATGTGACGCAGTCTTGCGCGCGAAAGAACAACTGGGGTCGGGGCTGATGCGGACGTATCTGGTGGTAATCGACGACAGTCCCGAAGCGACGCTGGCCCTGCGTTTTGCGGCCCGCCGCGCCGCGCGGACCGGCGGCGCGGTGATGGTGCTGGCAATCGTGCCGCCGCAGGATTTTCTTGCCTTTGGCGGCGTCCAGGCGACGATCGAGGCCGAAGCGCGCGAACAGGCCGAGGCGCTCGCAGCGGCCGCTGCCGAGGCGGTCGCGCAGGAAGCGAATGTCGTCCCCAAGATCCTCGTAAAATCGGGCAAGCCCGCCGAAGTGGTGCGCGAGGTGATCGGAACGAGTGACGAGGTTGCTGCGCTCGTGCTCGCGACGGCACCAAGCGGTCCGCCGGGACCGCTGGTCGCCCACTTCACCGGACACGACGCGGGCACCCTGCCCTGTCCAGTGATGCTGGTGCCGGGGGGCATCGACATCGAGCGTCTCGACGCCCTGAGCTGAATACCCCCTCCCCCCTTGGACCGGGAGGAATTTCGGTTAACGCCGCGCCATGACCGCGGACTGATCGACCGGCACAAGCGGAAGCAACACGCTGCTCGGCGTATCCCCGCCCGCGAGAATGGTCACTTCCTGCTTCTTGTAGTCCTCGGGTTTCGCGAGGAAAATGTTGGGCACGAAGGTTTGCGGGTTGCGATCGTAGAGGGGGAATTGACTCGACTGGATTTGTACCATGATCCGGTGCCCGGGCTGGAATACATGGTTCACCGTCGGCAAGCGGAACTTGTAGGTCTGCGTGACACCGGAGGGAATGGCTGTCGGGTTGGAAAAACTGTCGCGATAGCGGCCCCGGAAAATGTCCTGGCTGATCGCGAGCTGATAGCCCCCCATTTTCGGATCGGTCGCGACCTCCGCAGGATAAACGTCGATCAGCTTGACGATGAAATCGACGTCCGATCCGGTAATCTGGGCAAATATATTCGCAAGCGGCGCACCCGACACGCGCACCGGCTGGGTAAGCACATCGGTCTGGAAGGTCAGCACGTCGGGCCGGCCATCGACGTGCCGCTGGTCGCTAACCAGCCAGTCGCCCCAGCGCCCGTCGCCGAAATTCACCGGGCGCGACAGATGCGGCACGGGCTTGGCGGGATCAGAGATATAGCTGGTCTTTCCCGCCGCCGGCTTACCAAAGCCCAGGCTGCCCTCCGCACCGACGTAGATCGGGGTAAGCGGCGCCTGGCACCCGTCTTCGCAGGCGAGTGGCCAGGTCGTAAAGCGATCCCAGTGATTCTCGCCCGTATTGTAGATCGCAGCAGCTGGGAGATTCGCAGGCGGGCCATCCTTCAGATACTGGTTGAAGAAGGGGAGCACCATCTCTTCGCGGAATTGCGCCGCCGTGTCGCCATCCCACTGGAACGGGCCGAGCGAACGTCCCTCGCGGTTGATCTGGCTGTGGCGCCAAGGGCCCATGACGAGGAAGTTGTTACCCATCTTCCCTTTCGCCTTCAGCGCCTCCCAGCTCATGATCGCGCCGTACATATCCTCCTGGTCCCACAACCCCTGCTCCCACAAGGTCGGGACGTTGGAAGGATTGGCCGCGACCAGCTTGTCGAGCGCCTGCTGCTGCCAGAATTCGTCATAGGCGACGTGCTTCAGCATCTTTTGCCAGAACGGCAGCTGGTCATAGCCGACCTTCTTCGCCCAGTCGTTCGCCGAACCGGTCCGGAAATTCTCATAGTCGTCATAGCCGCCGGTGGAGGGGACCTTACCCTCACCCTTGTAGCCGGTCTGGCCGCCAATCCACGCGATATTGGCAAGGCGGAACGCACCATGGTGGAACCAGTCGTCCCCCATCCACCCATCGATCATCGGACTCTCGGGCGCCGCGACCTTCAGCGCCGGGTGTGGATTGAGCAGTGCCATGACGACGGTGAAGCCCTCATAGGACGAGCCGATCATCCCGACGCGGCCATTCGATTCGGGAAGGTTCTTCTTGTTCACGAGCCAGTCAATCGTGTCCCAGGCGTCAGTGACATGATCAACCTTGGTCGGATTAAGCGGACCAACCGGCGGCCGATTAACGATGTAATCCCCTTCCGACCCATATTTGCCGCGGATGTCCTGATAGACCCGAATATAGCCGTCCTTGACGAAAATTTCGTCGGAAAGTGGCAGCGTCGACAGCATGCTGGGGCTGTCCTTGCGGCTCGCGCGGCCCTTGGCGTTGTACGGGGTTCGCGTGAGCACGATCGGCGCGTCCTTCGCGCCTTTGGGCACGACAATGACGGTGTAGAGCCGGGTGCCGTCGCGCATCGGGATCATTTCGACGCGCTTCACATAGTCGGCATTTTGCTCGGGTATGACGAATTTTTTGGGGATGTCACTGGTCACGGTCGCCGATTTGGGAGCGGCGGTCTCGGCTGCCCCGGTGATCGAGGCACTGGAGAGCGCGCAGGCGGACAAAGTGACGAGCAAGAACGAGCGGATCATGCGTACCCCTTATTATCTGTATAGCAGGCCAGGACCTTGGCCCCGCGAGCGTAGTATTGCAACCGCCGGACGTAACGATCTTGCGCAAATATAACGGGGCGGCGGGCGCTGCCCCGTTATAGCGGGCGTGGAACCTCGTTCAACGCGCGGCGACAGGGCGGGGTGAAGCTTTCGTTCCCTTTCGCTCAAGCCATGCGAACATGAACACCGCCAACGCCTGGGCAAGCGTGACCGCGATACCAAGCCTGCTCATCTGCGCTCCCAGGACGCCAAGCACCGCGAGACTGGCGGCAACCCAGGCGAGATTTCCCGCTACAACCAGATGGGTGAGCGCCCGGCTTGGCGCGTGCTGCGCCGCGGCCACCAGCATTGGCGCAGCGGCCGCGAGACAGATCCATCCCGCCGCGCTCACCACGGTGTCAGGAAGGCCGAGCAGAGCCGCCACGGTGGCTCGATTAAGCACGCAAAGCAGGAACATGAGGCAGCAGGTGATCGCGTCGAGGATCAGGACCGTTTTGATATTGGCAAAAGACATGGGACATCTCCTTTCGAAGGCGCTCCAACTGGGCCGCAGAATACGGCAAGTCGATTACGTGGGAGGTAATGGAAACCGGCATGGATCCCCGATAATCGGGAGAGCGAAGGAGAAACGGGGATGCAGGTCGCACCGCTTGGCAAGCAGCTTCGCGAATGGCGCACGCGCCGCCGGATGAGCCAGATGGATCTGGCGCTTGAAACCGAAATGTCGACGCGGCACCTCAGCTTTATCGAGACTGGCCGCTCGCGGCCGAGTGCCGCGATGCTGCAGCGGATCGCCGATCGGCTTGAGGTCCCGCATCGCGCGCGCAATGCGCTCCTCCTCGCCGCGGGCTACGCTCCCGATTACCCCGAGCGCCCTCTTGAAAGCCCCGAGATGACGGGGATGAAAGCGATCGTCGAGCATGTGCTGAAAGGGCACGAACCCTATCCGGCGCTCGCGGTCGACCGTCACTGGAATATGATTGCAGCGAACGATGCCGTGGCGCTCCTGATAGAGCGGGTCTCCCCCTCGCTGCTCACGCCGCCCGTCAATGTGCTTCGGATCGCGCTTCATCCCGACGGACTTGCGCCGCAGATCGTCAATTATGGCGAGTGGCGGGACCATATCCTGCATCGACTCGGCCTTCAGATCGAAGCGAGCGGCGATGAGGGGCTCGTCTCCCTGCGGGAGGAACTCGCCGGCTACTGCCGGCAGGCGAATGACAATGGCGGCGAAGATGGGAGTAATATCGCGGTGCCATTGACCCTCGATACGGATGCGGGGCGCATCCACCTTGTATCGACGGTGACGATATTCGGAACGCCGGTTGACATCACCTTGTCAGAACTTGCGATCGAGGCGTTTTTCCCCGCGGACGCCGAGAGCGCGGCGCTGCTCAGGATGCTGCAGAGATCCTAGATATCGCCCGGGCACAAATGGAAATGGCGATGAGTTGAGCCGAGACCTCCCCGAGGCGATAGTGGGTGGTTGCAGCCCTCCTCCCGCTCCCCCGCGGCTCGCCGCTTTACCGCCGCTTTTTCTGGTGGCGGATATTGGCCGGTCGCCCGCGCTTGCCGACCATATGCTTGCCGGCCTTGTCCCGCCTTTCATCCTTTTTCCCGCCGTCGCGCCTTGGCGAGCGGCTACGGAAACCGCCCTCAGGAGCGTCCGGGAGTTCGAAGCGCAGAGCGCCGCTGATCGGATTCGCTTCCATCAAGCGAAGGTCTAGCCGCTGCCCAATGGCGTAACTCACGCGGCCATGTTCGCTGTCGAGCGTCCGCGCGGCTTCGTCGTAGAAGAAGCGCTCGCTACCCAGGGTTGATACCGGAACCAACCCGTCGCCGCCGAGACCGTCGACGGTTGCGAAAAAGCCAAAGGGTTGCACCCCGGTAATACGCGCCTGCACGATTTCGCCGACCTTGCCCGCCAGATACGCCGCAACATAACGGTCGATCGTCTCGCGCTCGGCCTCCATGGCGCGTCGCTCGAGCGCGCTGATCGTCTCGCCAATACGCGACAATCCAGTGCGATCGGCCTCGCCAAGGCCCGTGCGGTCGGGAAGGTTTTTCATTTTACCCGCGACTTCGAGACGAAAACTGTCGACAAGAGCACGATGGACAATGAGGTCGGCATAGCGCCGGATCGGCGAGGTGAAGTGCGCGTAGGAACCGAGCGCGAGGCCAAAATGGCCGGCATTTGCGGGCCCGTAATAGGCCTGTGTCTGGCTGCGCAGGATCGCCTCCATGATCTCGGGCAACCGGTCATCGCCTGAAAATCCGTCCAGCAGGCGGTTGAACACCGCAGGGGTTATGACCTGCCCGAGCGCGAAGCTCTGGTCAAAGGTATCGAGATAATCCTTGAGGCTGACGAGCTTCTCGCGACTCGGGGCTTCGTGGATGCGGTACATCACCGGCGATTTCTTTGCCTCGAGCGCTTTCGCCGCCGCGACATTTGCCGCAATCATATAGTCCTCGATCAGCCGGTGCGCGTCGAGCCGCTCGCGTACGCGGATTTCAGCAATGCCGCCCTTGTCGTCGAGGATCACCTGTCGCTCGGGAAGGTCAAGGTCGAGCGGCGCGCGGGCCGCGCGCGCCTTCGCGAGAAGTGCCCAGCAGCCCCATAGATTCTCAAGGGCGGGAAGAACGTCCGGGTCCCATCCCGCGTCAGCTGTACCGGCATCATGGGCGGCCTGCGCCCGCTCATAGGCAATGTTCGCCCGCAGACGGACAAGCGCCCGCGAGAAGCGCCATGACGTCACCTTTCCGTGGCGGTCGACGGTGAGGTGGCACGCCATCGCCGCGCGGTCCTCCCCTGCCTTGAGCGAGCAGACACCCGCGGAGAGGGTTTCAGGAAGCATGGGGACGACACGGTCCGGGAAGTAGACGCTGTTCCCCCGCCGCCGGGCTTCGCGGTCAAGGGCGCCGTCGGCCCGCACATAATAGCTCACGTCGGCGATCGCGACGATGGCGCGCCAGCCGTCCTTGTTTCCCGGGTCCGCGTCCGGCGCCGCCCACACCGCATCGTCGTGATCCCGGGCATCGGCGGGGTCGATCGCGACGATCGGCAGGTCGCGCAAGTCCTCGCGCCCGTCAGGGGTGAGGGACAGCCGTGCCGCGCGTTCGGCTTCGGCAAGGCTTTCCTCGCCGAAAACATGCGGTATCTCGTGCTTGGCAATCGCGATCATGCTGAGCGAACGCGGCGCGAAGGGGTCGCCGATCCGCTCGAGGACGCGCGCCTTGGTAGCCGCCCCGCGGCCCGAAAGTTCAGCACGAACAAGGTCGCCAATTGCGGCCTCTCCCATTTCGGCCACGACAAAATCGAAACGCGCGCGCTTGTCGGTGGGGCGCAGCCAGGTGATCGGCTTGCCGCCAGGGCCAATATCGGAGACGAGGACGCCGAAGATTGTCTCGCCGCCGGCTTGAAGCCGCTTCATCGGGTGCGCAACATGCCCGCTGCCGCGCTCCTCGGTTCGCGCGAGAATCCGATCGCCGAAGCCGAGCGCGCCGCGCCGGCCTTTCTCGATGACCCGAAGGCGCGGAGGTGGGGCCGCACCTTCCCAGCGCTCGGGCACCGCCCAGACGCTGTCTCCCTCAATCGCCGCGACACGAAGCACCGCAACCTTGGGCAGTCCGCCATGCTTGTGAAATGCGCGGCCCGGCGCCATGTCGACGAGCCCCTCGTCGGTCATGTCCTTGAGCAGCGCCTTCAACGCGATCTTGTCGGCACCGTGGAGTCCGAAATGCTTCGCGATCTCCCGTTTGCCCACCGTGCCGGGACTATCCTCGATGAACCGAAGAATCTGCTCACTCGTCGGCAGCCCGGCGGGTTTCGACCCTTTTGTCGCTCTGGCCAATTAATAGGTCCGTCCGATGAGCACGCGTTCAACCGCAGGCTCGCCGGTGAAGAAGCAGGCGCCGTCGGCCGGCGCGGAGTCGAGAGGTGTGTTGCGCATCGTCAGCTTCAACGCTTTGAGCTGCTCAACGATCCCCTCGAGTGCAGCACCAGTGGGGCGCGACCATTGCACCTCGACCCAGCCGACGAATTTCTTTTCGCCGCTGAAATGCGCCGCAAGGTCGGTTACGTCGCGCCGGATGTTCGCGTTGAGACGCTCCTTGGCCTCCTCGAAGAGACTGCGCTGGATGTCCTCGAGCATCGCAACGACGTCCGCGACGAACGCGTCCTTCGCGACAAAAGCCGTGTTGAGCTTGCCATCGTCCTTATAGAGCCGGTCGCGCCGCACGACGGCGACTTTGCCTCCGGCAACATCCCGCGGGCCGACCTCGACGATGATGGGCGCACCCTTTTTGACCCAGCCCCAGCGTTTTGTCTGGGCCTTGTTTGCTCCGGTATCCAGCAGCACGCGGACGGGTTCGCGGAAGGCGTCGAGCGCCTTCAGTTTGGCTTCAAGGTCCCGGCAATAATCGAGAACTGCGCTATCCTCATCATTATCGCGGAGCATCGGAACGACGACGATCTGGTGGGGCGCGATCCGCGGCGGACACCGTAGACCATCGTCGTCGCCGTGCGTCATGATGACCCCACCGATCATGCGGGTCGACGTGCCCCAACTCGTCGTGTGGCAAAGGCTGTGACCACCGTCCTTGTCCTGGTACCGGATATTGGCCGCCTCCGCGAAACCGGTGCCGAGATAGTGCGACGTGCCGGCCTGCAGCGCCTTGCCGTCCTGCATCATCGCTTCGATCGAGTAGGTCGCGACGGCGCCGGGAAAACGCTCATTCTCGGGCTTTTCGCCCGCGATCACCGGCATCGCCAGAACATCCTCGGCAAAAACACGGTACATTTCGAGCGCCCGTAGCGTCTCCGCCATCGCGTCGTCGCGATCGATGTGAGCCGTATGGCCCTCCTGCCAGAGGAATTCGCTTGTGCGCAGGAACATGCGCGTGCGCATTTCCCAGCGCACGACATTTGCCCACTGGTTGACCTTCAGCGGCAGATCGCGCCAGCTTTGCACCCAACGGCTCATGGCTGAGCCGATCACCGTCTCCGATGTCGGGCGCACGATCAGGGGCTCCTCGAGCTTCGCCTCGGGGTCGGGAACCAGCTTGCCCTTGCCGTCGGCGATCAATCGGTGGTGAGTGACAACCGCCATTTCCTTTGCAAAACCATCAACATGGTCAGCTTCTTTTTCAAAGAAACTCAAGGGAATGAAGAGCGGGAAATAGGCGTTCTGCACCCCTGCATCCTTGATCGCGGCGTCCATCACTGTCTGGATCCGTTCCCAGATTCCATAACCCCACGGCTTGATCACCATGCAGCCCCGCACGCCCGACTCCTCGGCGAGGTCGGCCTCGGCAATGACATCCTGATACCAGGCCGCAAAGTCGGCCTGACGGGTTACGCTGAGCGCATGCTTGATCATCTGTCCTGTTTCTGTCCTGGGGGGCGCGAGGGCCCTGCGATTATTTCTTCTTGGCGAGTTCGGCCCGAAGCTCGGCGATTTCGGCCTTGAGCGCCGCTATTTCAGCATCCTTGGCCCGCCCCCCGGCTGCGCCCGGGATGAAGGCGCTTGTGGCCTGCTGGAACATTTCCAGGTTTCGGCGCGTCATTTCGGCGAGTGGGTTCGACCCAAGCGCGCCCTCAAGGGCCGCCCGCACGTCCTGCTGATTTTTGCGAAATGTCGCCATCGACGCTTCGAGATACTGGGGAACCATCGACTGCATCTTGTCCCCGTACATGCCGATCAGCTGACGAAGGAAATTCACCGGAAGCAATGTTTCGCCGCGCGTCTCGGTGTCCATGATGATCTGGGTCAGGACATTATGCGTAATATCCTCGCCGCTCTTCGCGTCCACTACGCGGAAATCGCGGCCTTCGCGCACCATCGCGCCCAAGTCGTCGAGCGTAATATAGCAACTGCGTTCCGTGTCGTAGAGCCGCCGGTTGGCATATTTCTTGATCGTGACGACATCGCCGTCTGCTGCCGTCTTTGCCTTCGCCATGCTCGCGCCCGCTCCTTGATTGCCTGGCGCCGCATTAGCACCAAATTATGATGCGTCGCAACATGGGGCGACCGCGCCGTCCCGCTATGGTTCACGGCTTGTTGACCATTTTGCGCTAGCGTCCACGGGCCGCCAACTCTCCCCATGGGCGGCACGGAGTTTTATATGACCAAGATGCGCCTTCTTCTGGCCGCCACCGCTGCCGCGCTGACCGCCGGCACCGCGCAGGCTCAAGGGGCCCCGCCCTGCGACGCCGATGATCCGGAGTGCGCGGGAACGATCATCGTCACCGGGTCGCGCATCGCGCGCCCGCGCTTCGAGACCGTCGAACCTGCGCTGCTGCTATCGTCGGACACTATTGAGATGCGCGGCTTCGAAACGCTCGGGCAGGCCCTCAAGGAGCAACCCGCCTTCGGCACGCCCGGAGCGACGCCGATCGGTGAACAATCGCCTCTTGCGCAGGGGCAGAGCTTCGTCAACTTCCTCGGTCTCGGATCCCAGCGCACTTTGACGCTGATCGACGGGCGGCGCTTCGTCTCGTCGAACACTGCGTCGATTTTCGGACCGACGGGCGCGGGAAGCCAGGTCGACCTCAATCTCATCCCAACCACGCTTGTCGACCGCGTCGAAACGATCGCGGTGGGGGGCGCGCCCATCTATGGTGCCGACGCGATCGCGGGAACGGTGAATATCATCCTCAGGCGCGACTTTGACGGGTTCGAGATCGACGGGCAGGCCGGGATCTCAAGCCGGGGGATGCTGCCAGCCAGCGCGTGCGCGCTCTTGCGGGACATGATTTCGGGGATGGTCGCGGCAATATAACGCTCGCGGGCGAATATAGCCGCGCCGAAGGGTTCACCGGGGCGGACCGCTCCTTCTTCGCGGAAGGCGGTTTCTTCGGCAATGCCAGCAACCCCGCATCCACCTTCCTGCAAGAGCTTTATCGCGATCGCCGCCTTCCCGCCGTCTCCGAGGCGGGCATACCGCTCGTCGGCGACGGCATCCCGCTGAGCGTCGAGCAACAGATCGCGACCTTCGGTTTCCCGGGACTCCACTTCGGAATCAGCGATGCGAGCGGCCGCCAGCTCCGCTTCGACGAGAATGGCGGGCTGACCCCGATCGATTTCGGCCGCTACGCCGGTGCCCCGGGAACGTTCGGGGTGGACTTCGAGGGCGGCAACGGTTTCAGCGCCGCGCCTTCAACCAACCTGCTCGCGTCGACACGCCGGACGAGCGGCGTCGCACTCGCCCGGTACGAGCTGTCCGATAGATTGCGGCTTTTTGGCGAGGCCTGGTACGCAAACAGCAAGGGGCGCAATCTACGCAGCCAGCCGGTGTTCAATACGGGTCTCGCCGGACCGGGTGGATCACCCGACGGGAATATCCTTGTCAGCATCGACAACCCCTATCTTTCTCCCGACGCCCGCGCCGCGATTGTCGCCGCGATCAACATGAACCCTCTGTCGGACCAGAACCTTGGGGGCTTTGCTCAGGATTATTTCTATCTCTCGCGCGCCAACAGCGACATTAGCACCGGCGAGTCGACGGGCGAGGTCGAGGTGATACGCTTCGTCGCCGGCCTTTCAGGATCATTTGAATTCGCAGCCGGACGCTGGGACTGGGAAGCTGCCGGCAATGTCGGTCGTTCGAGAAGCACGAACCGTTCGCGCGAGCTCGTACAACAGAATTTTCTGAACGCGGTCGACGCGGTACGCGACAGCAGCGGAGCGATCGTCTGCCGCCCCGGAGCAGTGAGCGCTCCGATCGCGACGGTGCGCAGCAGCTGCGCACCGCTCAATCTCTTCGGCAACGGCAGAAGTTCGCAGGCCGCGCTCGATTATATCTCCGCGATTGCGACGCCGATCTCGCTCAACAAGCAGAAGCAGTTTGCCGCCTCGCTGACGGGACCGCTCTTCACGCTGGCCGGCGGCGATTTCGCCGTCTCCCTCGGCTTTGAACATCGCTCGGAGTCGCAGGATTTTGACCCCGGCGCCTTTTTTTACGGTGCCGACGATCCCGATCCCCTGACTGATAGCAATGGCGATGGCGACCCTGCGAATGACCGTGTGGGCTACGGCCGCGCGACTCCGGTTCTTCCGGTCCGCGGCAAATTCAATACCGACGAATTTTCCGCCGAATTCCTCGCCCCTATCCTCTCGCCGGCGAACGGGGCGGCAATCGACCTGCTCGAGGTCAAGGGGGCCGCGCGCTATGTAGCTCACAGCCTCGCCGGCGGTGACTGGACGTGGACACTCGGCGGACGGCTGGGTCTCGTGCCAGACCTCGTTGTGCGCGGCAATTTCACCCGCGCAATCCGTGCGCCTGCCGTAACCGAGCTGTTCAACCCGTCGAGCAGCTTTTTCGGCTTCGCGTCCGACCCCTGCGACGCCGCGAACCGTGGGAACGGTCCCGACCCCGCGACGCGCCAGGCCAATTGCACCGCCGATGGTCTCCCCGCCAATTTCCAGTCGCTGTCGAACAGCCGGACCTTCGCGCAGGCGATCGCAGGCAACCCGACTCTTGCCAACGAGGAGGCAAATAGCTGGACGCTCGGCGCCGTCCTCGAGCCGCGCTTCGCGCCGCGGCTGCGCGCCAGCGTTGATTATGTGGACATTCACCTCAAGGACGCGATCAGCAACGGTGGTGCGAGCAATATCGTCGCGAACTGTTATGATTCGTCAGACTTTCGAAATTCAGGCGATTGCGCGCGCGTCACCCGCGGACCCGACGGGCAGCTCAGCTTTGTCGAGGTGCAATATCTGAACCTTGCCGACCAGCGCTACAAGGGCTACCTCGCCGCGCTCGACTACCGCATGCCGGTCGGCGGCGGGGCGCGCTCGGTGGGTCTCAACCTCTCCTATCAATATATCGACGAACTGACGACGCGCGCCGACCCCGCCTCACAGCGAGTGCGGCTCGACGGGATGATCGGCTACGCCAAGCACCAGGCGCTCGTAACCGTCGATTACAGCGGCGCCGATCTCGGGGTGTTCGCGCAGGTCAACTATATCGGCAAGGCCCGGATCGATCCGCAGGCGTCACCCGATTTCTATCCCGATGGGCTCGACCGGGTCGCCGCGATCGCTTTCGTCAACCTCGGCGCCAGTGTCCGTCTCGAGAAGCGCTTCACGCTGCGCCTCGCGGTCGACAACGTCTTCGACCGGCAACCACCCTATCCCTATCCCGCGACAGGCGGCACCACGACCTACTTCAACGGCGTTCTCGGTCGCTATGCCCGGCTTGGGGCGAGCGCGAGCTTTTAGACCCAGTAACGCCCGAAGCGCGCGCCCAGGCCCGTCAGCAGTTCATATTGCGACAGCCCGCTACGCGCGGCTGTCGTTGGCAGGTCATAGTCGAGGGTCAGCCAGTCGCCCTCGGCGAGCCCGGGCGCGCCGCTCGCATCAAAGGCGATGAGGTCCATCGACACGCGTCCGATCAGAGACAGCCCAAGCCCGTGCCATGTCGCACCGCCTGCGCCCGCGTGGCAGCGCAGATAGCCGTCGGCATAGCCCATGTTCGCGACCGCGATCCGGCTGTCGCGGGGGGCTGTCCACGTCGCACCATAGCCAACCGCCTCTCCCGCCGGAACGGTCCGCACCTGGAGCACGCGCGCCTCGGGATACGCAACCTGGCGAATATGCCCTTCCGCCTCGGGGCGGGGAACCCCGCCGTAGAGCGCGAGGCCGGGACGCGTCAGGTCAAAGCCATAACTGCGGCCCAGACAAACGCCTGCACTGTTGGCGAGGCTATAGCGCCGCGCGGGAATCGCCTCGCGGATCGCCCCGAAGCTTTGGAGTTGCCGCTCGGTCTGCGCGCTTTCCTCGTCGGCCGAGGCCAGATGGCTGAGCAGGGTTTCCACCGATAGACCTTCGAGCGCCCCCCTCCCGGCCTCCTCGATCCGCAGACCCAGCCGGTTCATGCCGGTGTCGATCATCACGTCGCAGGGGCGCCCTTCCCCGTGCGCACGCCAGCGCGCAACCTGTTCGGTGCTGATCAATACCGGCCGCGCGGGCAAGGTCCGCGCAGCGACCATATCGTCCTCGCCTACCCCGTGGAGCACCGACAGCGAGACGCCGGCGGGCAAAGGCATGAGCGCCGCTGCTTCCACCCAGTTCGCGACAAAGAAGAAACGGCAGCCCGCAGCTGCCAGATGGCGCATGACCTCGCGCGAACCGAGCCCATAGGCATCGGCCTTGATCGCTGCTCCCGCTTCGGCGCCCCCGGCTTTCGCGAGCCAGCGCCAGTTGTGAACGAGCGCGCTAGAATCGAGGCGTAGGCGGAGGGGGGATGCGATATCGATCATTCCTCCATGCCCTAGCCGCGAACAGGGGCAAGGCCAATGCCCGTGCGTCAGGCGGCGGGTACCTTGTCCCACTGCCCCTCGACGGGTTCCTCGAGCATGAAGGCGGTGATGAGGAAAGCGGCGAGCACGACGCCCCAGGTATACCAGAGGCCCGCATAGGCATTGCCTGTCTTTGCAACGATAAAACTCGCGATGAGGGGAAGAAACCCACCAAAATAGCCGGTGCCAAGATGATAGGGGATCGACAAGGAAGAATAGCGGACGTGCGGGGGAAACATTTCCGCCAGCAGGGCAGCAACGGGACCGTAGGTGAAGCCCGACAGCGCGCTCAGTCCCAGCAGAGCTAGGAGGATGACCCCGATGCCCAGCGGGCGCGGGATCTGCTTTTCAAAGCTGTAGCCCATGGCTTCGAGTGCAGGCTCTAGTAACGCGGGATCTTCGCTCGCGACCTCGCGGCCACCGATATGGATGTTGACGCTATCGAAGCTGCGATCACTCGGGACCACCTTGTACGGCACGCCCAATCTGGTGAGCTCGCCAAGGGTCTTGCCGCAAGCGGTAACCTGCTGCTTGGCAAAAGGATCGAAGCTGCATTTCGAGCCGGTGACAACGACCGGGGCCCGCGCGGCTGCAGCCTCTAGGTCTGGATTGGCGACGCTGCCCATCCACCAGAACAGCGGAAAAAGCAGGACGAGCGTGGCGGCATAGCCCCAGACGATCGGCTTCTTGCGTCCAATGCGATCCGAAAGGCGCCCCGCGATCACGAAGAAAGCCATGCCGAGCGCTGCAGCGATGCCGACGATAATTTCGGCCGCGGTGTCGTCCACCTTCATCGGCCCCTTGAGAAAAGACAGGCCGGAGAACATCGCGGTGTACCAGATGACGGTCAGGCCCGCCGCAATGCCGATCATCGCGACGAAGATGCGGCGGCCGTTGCCCGGATAAGTGAAACTTTCCTTCAGAGGATTGCGCGCAATCTCGCCTTCCGCCTTCATGGCCTGGAACACGGGGCTTTCGGATAGCTTCAATCGCATCCACAGCGAGATCGCGAGCAGCAACAGTGACAAGAGAAAGGGTACGCGCCAACCCCAGGCGTTCCACAGCTCATCGGACATCGCGGCCTTGCACGACAGAACGACGATCAGGCTGAGGACGAACCCGCCGACGACGCTCGCCTGTATAAAGCTGGTATAAAAGCCGCGCTTTTCGGGCGGCGAATGCTCCGCGACATAGATTGCGGCCCCGCCATATTCGCCGCCGAGAGCGAGCCCCTGGAGAATTCGGAGCACGATCACGATGATCGGCGCCGCGATACCGATCGCCGCCGCGGAAGGAATCATACCGACGCCCGCGGTCGCTATTCCCATCAGCGTCACAGTGATCAAGAAAGTATATTTCCGCCCCAGCCGATCACCGAGAAAACCGAACAGGACCGCGCCGAGGGGGCGAAAGCCGAAGCCAACTGCGAACCCGGCCCAGACGAGAAGCACCTCCAGCGTCGCGTTATCGCTGGGAAAAAAAGCCTTGCCAATGATCGCCGCGAGCGTGCCGTAGATAAAGAAATCATACCATTCAAAGACCGTCCCCGCCGAGGAGGCGGCGATGACCATTCGGATATCCTTCGCGGTCGGCTGATAGCTCGCAGCGTTGCTCATTCCTGCACTTCCCCCCAATTCCCTTTAGCCTGAGCGAGCCTAGGCCAGAGTTATCTTGCGGCGTTCGTCATAAACGCTCTTCACCCTTGCACAAGCAACGACGTGACGGCAGCATCGCGGTCATGACGCGCTTTATCGACCTCTCGATCCCGATCACCAACCATGTCGTGTCTGATCCGCCGGTAATGCGGCCGCAGATCACCTACATGACCCATGAGACCACGTGGGAGCAGATCGCGATGTTCTTTCCCGGTCTGACCCGGGACGATCTTCCCGACGGCGAAGGCTGGGCGGTCGAAACCATTACTCTCTCGACCCACAATGGCACGCACATGGACGCGCCCTGGCATTTTCATTCCACCACGGATGGCGGCGCGCGCGCGGCGCCGAGCATCGACGAAGCGCCGCTCGACCTCTTCTTTCGCCCCGGCGTGAAGCTCGACTTTTCCGACCGTCCCGCAGGGCATGTCGTGAGCGGCGCCGAGGTCGAGGCCGAGCTCGCGCGCATCGGGCACGCGCTCCAGCCCCTCGACATCGTCCTCGTCCAGTCGGGAGCGATTTACGGCACCGATAATTTTACCGATCAGGGTTGCGGAATGGGCGCCGAGGCGACGCTTTACCTCACAGAGCGGGGTGTGAAAGTGGTGGGCACCGATGCCTGGAGCTGGGACGCCCCCTTCAGCCACACCGCCAAGCGCTGGGCAGAGACGCGGGACCCCTCGATCATCTGGGAAGGACACAAGGCGGGGCGGATCCAGCCCTATTACCAGATTGAGAAGCTTACCAACCTCGCCGCGCTGCCGCCGACCGGCTGGACGCTGAGCTGCTTTCCGGTAAAAATCGAGCGCGCGAGCGCCGGGTGGATCCGCGCAGTCGCGCTCCTGGACTGACCTTTCTGCGCGTCGCCAGCCCGACCAAGATCCTAAGCCGCGATCCCGTAAAGCGTGGCCGCCCTTTCTTCGAAGGCCGCGATCATCCGGCGCAGTGCCTTGTCGAACATCTGGCCAGCGAGCGTCTCGAACAACCGGTTGCGAAACGAGAAATCGACCATGAAGTCGACTCGGCAGCCGCCGCCGTCCAGCGGTGTAAAATGCCATTCATTGTCGAGATGACGCATCGGCCCGTCGATATAATGAACCGCGACATGGCTCGGAGGGCGTTTCTCGACTCGGCACGAAAAGCTTTCGCGCAGCCCCTTAAAGCCCACGATCATGTCAGCGACGGCTTCGGTTTCACTTTCGCTGCGCACGCGCAGTGCCACGACCCACGGCAAAAACTCCGGATAGCGGGCAATGTCGGTCACCAGCGCGAACATCTGTTCGGCGCTGTACGGCAGCTCGCGAGTCTCGTGGTGCCGGGGCACGACTTTCCGGTCAGCCCGCGGCCGCGCGGGAAAGCTGGGCCTCGCGGGCAGCACGCATCCGCTCGAAATCGTCACCGGCGTGATAGCTCGATCGGGTGAGGGGCGATGAGGCGACCTGGAGAAAACCCTTCGCGCGAGCGATCTGGGCATAAGCGTCGAACGCCTGCGGAGTTACGAAATCGATCACCTTTGCGTGCTTTGGCGTCGGCTGGAGATATTGCCCCATTGTCATGAAATCGATGTCGGCGCTGCGCATGTCGTCCATGACCTGGTGGACCTCCATTCGCTCCTCGCCAAGGCCGAGCATGATGCCCGACTTGGTGAAGATCGAGGGATCACGGCGCTTGACGCTTTCGAGCAGGCGGAGCGAGGCATAGTAGCGCGCACCGGGCCGGATCGTCGGATAGAGCCGCGGCACGGTTTCGAGATTATGGTTATAGACGTCGGGGCGGGCATCGACGATCGCCGCGACCGCGCTGTCAGGTTTGTTGCGAAAGTCAGGGGTCAGGATCTCGATCGTCGTCGCGGGGGTCTCGCGGCGCAGCGCCTCGATGACCTTCACGAACTGACCCGCGCCGCCGTCGGGCAGGTCGTCGCGGTCAACCGAGGTGATGACGATATGCGTCAGCCCCATCTTCGCTGCTGCAACTGCAACATGCTCGGGCTCCAGCCGGTCGACCGGCCGCGGCATCCCTGTCTTGACGTTGCAGAAAGCGCAGGCGCGCGTGCAAGTGTCGCCGAGGATCATCACTGTCGCGTGCTTTTTCGTCCAGCATTCGCCGATGTTCGGACACGCCGCTTCCTCGCACACGGTGTTGAGGTTGAGGTCGCGCATCAGCTTGCGCGTTTCGGCATAACCCGGGCTTGTCGGCGCCTTTACGCGGATCCAGTCGGGCTTGCGGACACGTTCGGAGGGCTTGAGTGCGGGAGCGTTCATCGGGCCCACATAGGCGCCCGCGCGCCGCTTCTCAACCATGCTTGTTGTGCATCCGGACCGATCGGCGTAGGTCGCCGCCATGACTCACTTCGATGATCTGCTCGCCGGCTATGCCCGTTTTCGCGCCAATGGCTGGAAACAGCAGCGCGAGCGCTGGGAAGAACTGGCGGAGGGGCAGTCACCCAAGGTTATGATCATCGCCTGTTCCGACAGCCGGTCTGAACCTGCCGATATTTTCGACACGAATCCGGGCGAGATATTCGTGGTGCGCAACGTCGCTGCGCTGGTGCCGCCGTTTGAGACGAGCCCCGGCCGGCACGGCGTTTCGGCCGCGCTCGAATTCGCCGTGCAGTTCCTCAACGTCGAGGAAATCGTCGTCATGGGACACGGCATGTGCGGCGGCTGCCACGCGGCGCTCCACCGCACCATGGAGGGCGCTGAGCCCGGTCGCGGCGGCTTCATCGCCGACTGGATCGCGGTGCTCGACGACGCCAGCGCGGAAGTACGGGCCCGGTTCCCCGATTATGCGAACCGCGAGGCTGGCCGCGCGATGGAACTGGCCGGGGTCAAGGTGAGCCTTGCCAATTTGCGCACCTTCCCTTGCATCCAGGAACGCGAAAAGCGCGGGCGGCTCAAGCTGCGCGGTGCCTTTTTTGCCATTAACGAAGGGGTGCTGCACCTTCTTGATGAAACGAGCGGCACCTTCGCGCCTGCCTGATCAACCATTCGATCTTTCCCTGGCGCTGAAAGCCGCTACACCCGTCGGCCATGAACAACGCGACCCTTTTTGCCATCGGCGTTTATTTCGTTCTCGTGCTCGCCATCGGCGTCTACGCCTGGCGAAAGTCGACCTCCGACAGCAGTGAATATCTTCTGAGCGGCCGCAGTCTCGGTCCCGCGGTGACTGCGCTTGCCGCGGGCGCATCGGACATGTCGGGCTGGCTGATGCTGGGGCTTCCCGGGGCGCTCTACGCGTCGGGGCTCGTTGAAAGCTGGATCGCAATCGGGCTCTTCATCGGTGCCTGGGTCAATTGGCTCCTCGTCGCCCCGCGACTGCGCGCGCAGACCGAAAGCTATGGAAACGCGCTGACGATTCCCGAATATCTCGGAAACCGCTTTGGCGACAGGCGCCACCTGCTCAGGCTCGCAGCGAGTCTCGTCATCGTCATATTTTTCGCCATCTACAGCGCCTCGGGCCTCGTTGCGGGGGGCAAGCTCTTCCAGACCGCTTTCGGGTTCGACTATCAGGTCGGTTTGTGGATCACCGCGATTGTGGTCGTTGCCTATGTCGTGCTCGGCGGTTTTCTCGCGGTGAGCCTCACCGATTTTGTCCAGGGCACGATCATGATGCTCGCGTTGGTCGCAGTGCCGCTCGCGGCGCTCTCAGGCTTGCCCGCGGGAAGCAGTGCCGGGGCCACGCTCCGGGGAACTGACCCCGGCATGACGAGCCTTTTCGGCGGTACAACGACGCTCGCCATCGTGTCGGCCGCCGCGTGGGGGCTCGGCTATTTTGGCCAGCCGCACATTATCGTGCGCTTCATGGCGATACGGTCGGTGAAGGATATTCCGACCGCGCGGCGCATCGGCATGACGTGGATGGGGATTTCGCTGCTCGGCGCGATCGCGGTCGGGCTCATCGGGCGTGCCTTTGCCGAGAGCAACGGCATGGCTGTCCCCGATCCCGAGACGATTTTCATCCTGCTCGGCGAAACGCTGTTCCACCCGCTGCTCTTCGGTTTCCTGCTATCGGCAATCCTCGCTGCGATCATGAGCACGATTTCGGCGCAGCTTCTCGTCACCGGGTCTTCGCTAACCGAGGATTTCTATCGCCTCTTCGTCCGCCGCGCAGCGAGCGAGCGCGAGATCGTGACGGTCGGCCGCCTCTCGGTCGTGGCCGTTGCGGCGATCGCGATGCTGCTCGCTCAAAACCCCGACGGGAGCGTGCTCAAGCTCGTCAGTCACGCTTGGGCGGGCTTCGGTGCCGCCTTCGGTCCGCTGATCCTGCTCGCGCTAACGTGGCGGCGGATGACGCTCGCGGGAGCGCTTGGAGGGATGGTCACCGGCGCGGCGGTGGTGATGCTATGGATCCAGCTCGGCTGGGATAGCGACGTCTACGAGTTGCTACCGGGCTTTGTCGCAGCAACGCTCGCTATCCTGGTCGTCAGCCTGGTAACCAGGCCCCCGCATGAGGAGAAATTAGTCGATGGCTGAGAGCAATGTGGCCCTGTTGATCGACGCCGACAATGCCCGCCCGGCCGGGCTCGATCCCGTGCTGACCGCGCTCGCTGAGCTTGGCACGGTCAATATCCGCCGCGCCTATGGCAACTGGCGCAAGCCCGCGCTCAAAGGCTGGGTCGACCAGCTTCATCGTTTTGGTATCGAGCCGCAGCAGCAGTTCGATCTCACAAAGGGCAAGAATGCGACCGACATGAAGCTGACCATCGACGCGATGGACCTCCTCTATCGCGGACGCCTCGACGGGCTGGGCATCATGTCGAGCGACAGCGATTTCACGCCGCTTGCGATGCGTGTCCGGCAGGATGGCATCCCGGTCTACGGCTTCGGCAGCGCCAAGACGCCTGAAGGTTTCCAAGGCGCGTGCACGCGCTTCATTGACGTTGATGTGTTGATCGACGCTGGTCACCAGCCCGCGGGCGGTGGAGCGAAGGCCGCGGTAAAAAAGGATGTCGACCCCAGTGTCGTTGAACTGCTCGGCAACGCATGGAAGGCAGCAAAGCGCGACGAAAACGGCTTCGCTTCGCTAAGCGAGGTTGGGCAGATAGCGGGCAACCGTTCGAGCTTTGACGTGCGTAACTATGGCTATGCGCGCTTGTCGGACATGATTGCCGCCATCCCCAACTTTGTCACCGAGAGATCGGAAGGCGGACCGATGCGGGTCAAGCGCGTGCGCTAGTACACACCTGCTCAAGGGATCGCATAGGTCACGCCCGCCTGGCCGACGGGCCGATCAGCATCGTCGGTCCAGATACGGATGTCCATGACTGCGAGCCGCTTTCCGAGACGCAGCATATGGGCATCGGCGGTCAGGGGCCCAGGGCGGCACGGGCGCAGAAACTGATAATTGAGCGCGCTCGTTACCGCCATGGCAACGGGACCGATATGCGCCAGGACCAGCGCGTAGGCCGCCATGTCGGCAAAGCCCATCTGTGTCGGCCCCGAGATGAGGCCCCCGGGACGCAGCGCCTTCTCGTTAGGCTCCATCCGGGCCTGCACATGGCCCGGCGCGGCCGAGACGACATAGCCGCGCGAGCCGGGTTCCGCCTGCGGAAAGGCCGCTTTCATGAACGCGTTGAGTGCGTCCGCGTCCATGCGGATAGCGCTCGACGAAATCGGAGCCAACTCCTCCGCCATCCTGGTCAGCGCGACAGCTTCTTGTAGGTCGTCGCGTGCGGACGCGTCGCCCCCTCGCCGAGACGCCGGATCTTGTCCTCCTCATACGCCTCGAAATTGCCCTCGAACCATTCGACATGGCTGTCGCCCTCGAAGGCAAGGATGTGGGTCGCAAGACGGTCGAGGAAGAAGCGGTCGTGGCTGATCACCACCGCGCAGCCTGCGAAATTCTCAAGCGCTTCTTCAAGCGCGGCGAGCGTTTCGGTGTCGAGGTCGTTGGTCGGCTCGTCGAGGAGCAAAACGTTGCCGCCTGCCTTCAGCATCTTGGCCATATGGACGCGGTTGCGCTCACCGCCCGACAGCTGTCCGACCTTCTTCTGCTGATCGGTGCCCTTGAAGTTGAACGCGCCGACATAGGCGCGGGTCTGCATCTCGTGCTTGCCGATCGTCATCATGTCGTGACCGCCGGAGATTTCCTCCCAGACATTCTTGTTGGGGTCGAGCGCATCGCGGCTCTGGTCGACATAACCAAGGCGGACGGTGTCACCGATGCTGATCGTGCCGCTATCGGGCTGTTCCTGGCCCGTGATGAGCTTGAACAGCGTCGACTTGCCTGCCCCATTGGGGCCGATAACGCCGACGATACCACCCGGCGGCAGCGTGAAGGACAGGTTCTCGAACAGAAGCTTGTCGCCATAGGCCTTCGAGATATTGTTGACCTCGATAACCTTGCCACCAAGGCGTTCGGGCACCTGGATGACAATCTGCGCCTTGCCGGGGGCGCGGTTTTCCTGCGCCTCGACGAGCTGGTCGAACGACTTGATACGCGCCTTAGACTTGGCTTGGCGGGCCTTTGGCGACTGCCGGATCCATTCGAGCTCGTCCTTGATCGCCTTCTGGCGCCCGGCGTCCTCGCGCGCCTCCTGTTCGAGACGCTTGCCCTTCTTCTCAAGGTAGGTCGAATAATTCCCCTCGTAGACAAAATAGCGACCGCGATCGAGTTCGAGGATCCAGTTCACGACATTGTCTAGGAAATAGCGGTCGTGGGTGACGAGGATAACATTGCCCGGATAGTCGACGAGATGCTTTTCGAGCCACGCAACGCTTTCGGCGTCGAGGTGGTTGGTCGGCTCATCGAGCAGCAGGATAGAGGGCTTCTCAAGCAGCAAGCGCGTGAGCGCGATGCGGCGGCGTTCACCGCCCGACAAATTCTCGACGCTCCAGTCACCCGGCGGGCAGCGTAGCGCTTCCATCGCAATTTCAAGCTGGTTGTCGAGCGTCCAGCCGTCGACCGCGTCGATCTTTTCCTGGAGTTCCCCCATTTCGGTCATCAAGGCATCGAAATCCGCGTCCTCCGGCGGATCGGCCATCAGCGCGCTGATCTCGTTGAAACGGTCGAGCATGTCGGCGACGGGGCGAACGCCGTCCATGACATTCTCCTTCACCGTCTTTGCCGGGTCGAGCTGCGGTTCCTGCGCAAGATAACCGACGGTAATCCCTTCACCCGGCCAAGCTTCGCCGGTGAAATCCTTGTCGATGCCGGCCATGACCTTCATCAGAGTCGACTTGCCGGTGCCGTTCGGGCCGACGATGCCGATCTTGGCATCGGGGTAGAATTGCAGATTGATATTGTTCAGCGTCGGCTTCTGCGCGCCGGGATAGGTCTTGGTAAGACCCTTCATGACGAAACTATATTGGGCAGCCATGAAAAATGCTCCGAAAGCTGGCGGGCCGCGCGGGCTTGTGGCGGCCGGGAGAGAAGAAGGAATCGAGGGGCCGGTTAGCGAATGGGCGCCCGCTTGGCAATCGACCCTTGCCCCGCGCTGGTCTTGCTCGCTAGGACGGCGCCCATGACCCACCGTATCTTAACCCACCTCGCCGCTATCGCGTCGGTGAGCCTCGCCGCCACCCCTGCCTCTGCTTTCCAGACCAGCGCGGTCGATCTTGCGCAGCGGGGCGACGACCTTGCCTGGGCCATTACCGAGGGCCTGACGACTGAAATCGGCCCGCGCCCCGCCGGCAGTGACCGAGAGGCAGCTGCCCGCAAATGGGCGGTGGCCAAGCTGAAGGATCTGGGTTTCGCCAATGTGCGCGATGAACCCTACCAGATGCCGGTCTGGGAGCGCGGAGAGGAGAAGGCGTGGCTCACGGCCCCCTTCCTCCCGCAGCCCCTGGCGATCACCGCGCTGGGCAACAGTGGCTCCACCGGACCAAAGGGCATCGAAGGCGAAGTTGCTTATTTCGCGAGCTTTGATGCGCTTGCCGCCGCGCCCGAAACCGCGGTCAAGGGCAAGATCGTTTTCATCGACAACCAGATGGAGCCGACTCAGGACGGGAGTGGCTACGGCCTCTACGGGCGTGGTCGTTTCATGGGGCCTGCCGTGGCCGCCCAGAAGGGCGCAATCGGCATCGTTATTCGCTCGATCGGGACCGACAATCATCGCAATCCTCACGCGGGCGTCACCAATTTTGGCGAGGGTGTCGCGCCGATCCCCGCCGGAGCGATCTCCAACCCCGACGCCGACCAGCTCGTGCGTCAACGCAGCCGCGCGGCGGGCCCGCTCAAGATGAAGCTCTTGCTCACCCCCAAGATGCTCGGCCAGCAAACTTCGGGCAATGTCATCGCCGAGGTCCCGGGTAGCGACCCGGCGGCGAGCCCGGTGATCATCGCCTGCCATCTCGACAGCTGGGATCTTGCGACCGGCGCGATCGATGACGCTGCGGGGTGCGGCATCATCACCGCGGCGGCGAAGCATGTCATGGCCGCGGGGCAGCCGCGCCGTACCATCCGGCTGCTCTGGGCAGGTGCCGAGGAGGTTGGTGTGTTCGGCGGCCAGGCCTACTTCGACGCGCACGGCGCGGAAAACCACGCTGTCGCGCTCGAATCCGACTTCGGTGCCGACCGTATCTGGCGCGTCGACTTCAAGCTCCCTGAAGGTGCAACCGATCTTAAGAAGCGCATCGGGGCGGCGCTCGCTCCCTTCGGAGTCGTGACCGGGCGGGACGAAGCGCACGGGGGAGCAGACGTCGGCGCTCTCATTCAGGCAGGGGTGCCAGCGATCGACCTGCAGCAGGATGGCAGCCGCTATTTCGATCTTCACCACACACCCGATGATACTCTCGACAAGATCGACCCGGCACAATTGCGTCAGAATGTAGTTGTCTGGACTGCGACTCTATCGCTGCTGGCCAACAGCAGTGATAGCGAGCTGCCCTAGCAAGAGGAGCCCCGGGACAGAAAAGGGAGATTTCTGCCGCATCGCACCATCTCAATTATTTTTGTTGACGATTCACGCGGAAGAGCTAAATCCCGCGGCTCGCGGGACGGGAAAGTTTCCCCAGCGCGGAAAGGCATTTTAGGGAGCCCACACATCATGAAGAAGTTTGCTGCTATCGCTGTTGCTGCCAGCATGTTCGCCCTCGCCGCTTGCGGTGAGAAGGCTGCTGAAGACACCACCACCACCGAAGCTCCGGCCGCCGACGCGACCGCTGAAGCTGGTGCCGATGCCGCCGCTGCTGGCGCTGATGCCGCCGCTGCTGGCGCCGAAGCTGCTGCCACGGGCGCTGAAGCTGCTGCCACCGACGCTGCCGCTGCTGCCACCGACGCTGCCGCTGCTCCGGCTGACGCCGCTGCTGCTCCGGCTGAAGAAACGAAGTAAGTCCCAGCCCTTCGGGCCATGACTGAAACGAAAAGAGGCGGCTTTCCCCCGGGAAGGCCGCCTTTTTCGTGCGAATTATGAGTTTACCCCGCTTGCGGCGAGCCCAAGTATGATCAGACCGAAGATCGCTGATGCAACGAGCCCGCTGATGAAGAAAAGGCGCCGGCGGCGGGTGGTGAGAATGATTTCCGCGCCCCGGACATCTCGCGCCCGGTGAAGGCCTTCCTCGGCGATGTGGTCTTGCCGGCTTTCCATCGTCACAGCATCGGATAGCTGAGACCGTAATAGCCGTAGACTGTTCGGCCATAATCGTCGGTATATTCGGGGGTTTCCTCGCGCGCGTATCGCGGCGCTTCGGTCAGCTGCTCCTTTGTAAGATTAACGACATAGCCGCCCTTGCCGGTGTCGTAACTCAGCATGTCCCACGGAATGGGATAATGATCGCTACCGAGGCCGAACAGGCCCCCGAACTCCATCACCGCATATTCGCTTCGTCCCGACCGCTTGTCGATCATCACATTGGCGATGGTGCCGAGTCGATTGTTCTCGGGGTCATAGACGGCGGTGCCCACGACCTTGTCGGAAGCGATCAGGCGGTGCGCTTCGGCGGTATTGACTATGTCGGTCATGGCTCGTTTTCCTCTTGCTGGATGAGGGCTGGGACACAGAAGGCTGCGCTGGCCCCTCTTCCGAGCAACGAGCAACGAACGCTGTTGTTCCTTATTCTACCGCGAGACAGTCATGGCCGCTGTTGGCCATGATCTCGCGGTGTGAAACGTCCCGACCGACGCTTTGTCGCGAGTGAGCGCACGCGAGAGACGGCGGGGATCCGCCGCCCGCCTGCTCTACCTGGCAACACAGGGCGAAGATTGAAACGGTTAATTCCCTGCCAGTGTTGACAGGCCGATCCGCAGCTTAGCGGGGCGCGAGGAAATCATCATCTCGCCATCGGCCATTCTCCAACGAAAGGAACCCGCCCAGCGCGGCCTGCCCCGCGGCGCTGGAGCCGGTTCGCTATGGGGGCGGCGCGTGAGTTTAATGGTAGCCTACCCGCGGGAATCGATTGCACTCGAAGCTGACCCGTTGACCTTCCCATTCTACCTCATTTCGGATCTTCCGCGACGTGCCGCAGGGGACCCCAAACCGTTCATTTACCCTTGCCAGCTATACTTCGTGAATGGCCCGCCGCTGGAAGCCCTACAAGCGCCGCCGATCAAGACGTTACGCGCTCAACGTGCTGATAGGCGCCGGAATCTTCGGCGCAGCACTTGGTGCAGCTCCGATCGTCACGACCTCGCACGAGAGCGCAACGCTCGCCGCATCAGCGCATGATATGGGCGTGGCTCTTGGGCTCGTCCGCGAGCGTCCGCCTCAGATGGGTGATTATTGGTATCGGTGCGACGATGCCCGGCGGGCGGGCACGGCCCCGATCTATCGGGGCGAATCTGGATATCGCGGCAGGCTCGACGCTGACAATGATGGTGTCGCGTGCGAGCCCTACTGGGGTCAATGACAGCAGCAAAACTCTCTTTCAGGGCCTGCAACCGCAATCGCAACCGACCCAGCGAAAAGAAGGAAAAACTGGAAAATGGTCGGGGAGACAGGATTCGAACCTGCGACATCCTGCTCCCAAAGCAGGCGCGCTACCGGGCTGCGCTACTCCCCGAACCGCTGCAGCCCTTAGGTATCACGCCCGCCGAGAGCAAGCACAAAGCACTTTGAGGCCAAGATGCGAGCGAACGGGGACGCCCCTTCCGCCCGCGCCTTGTTACCGGCAGCGTCCGCCGCGATCAATCTCGCGGCCAAGCAGCGCGCCTGCAGCGGCCCCGACGATGGTGCCCGGTGTGCGGTCGCCATAACGGTCGACTTCCCGGCCAAGCAGGGCTCCCGCTGCCCCGCCAACGATCATCCCGGTGGTGCCGTTGGAACGACGGCAGCGATAATGATTGCGCGACTGGTAATAGCGCCGCCCGTCGCGGTAGTGGTTGCGCCGATAATCGTGGCGACCGACCCAGCGATCGTGATCGCGGTGATGATAGGAGGGGCGGTGGTGCCGATCCCGCGCCTCTGCATCGGCGGGTAGCGCAGCCACCGCGCTGATGCCGATGAGCGCAGTCAGAGCCAGCTTCTTCATCGAAAACATCATACAGACCTTCCATCCTGCCCCCCCGGTCTTTGAAACTAGGAGCCAGAAGATGGCGCTCAGGTGAACGCGCCGCGAGCCACTCGCCATTCACCGACGAGGAAATTCATTTCGTCGCGCCCGAGCCCAGCCGAGGTGAAATTCGCATTCGTTATTTCCTGCCGAACAGCCGCTCGACATCCCCCATTGCCAGTTTCACCCAGGTGGGTCGGCCGTGGTTGCACTGCCCCGAATGCGGCGTGACTTCCATCTGGCGGAGGAGCGCGTTCATCTCCTGGACGCTCAGCGTCCGCCCTGCGCGCACCGAACCATGGCAGGCCATGGTCGCTGCAACCAGTTCGAGCCGTTCACTGAGGCCGAGCGCGGCGTCGTAGCCAGCAAGATCGTCGGCGATGTCGTTGACGAGCTTGTGGCAATCTATGGGTCCGAGCATCGCGGGCGCCGCGCGGACCATTACCGCTGAAGGACCGAAGCGTTCGAGCTCGACGCCAAGCGCCGCGAGCTGTGCTGCCGCGGCTTCGAGTCGATCGCAGGCCGGCTCGTCGAGTTCGACGATTTCCGGGAGCAGCAGCCCCTGCGCGGGCACGGTCTGCCCTGCGACGCCGCGCTTCAGTGTTTCGAGTACCAACCTCTCGTGCGCGGCATGCTGGTCGACGATGACGAGGCCGTCCTCGGCTTCAGCAACGATATAGGTGTTGGCAATCTGTCCGCGCGCGATGCCGAGCGGATGTTGATCAGCCTGCGGCGGCGGCATTTCGGCAACCTCGGCGCGGCCCGCGAGCGGCGCCGAGGCGAAAGACGTGCTACGCTCGTCGCCACCCGCCATCGCCGCTTCGGGGACTGCGACGGTCTCGGCACCGCGCAGCAGCGCGGTCGGCGCCTCGCTCACCGCATGACCGAACAGGAAGCCAGTCGACGGCTGCGGCGCCACGGGTTCCTGCTGCCAAGCGGCGAGCGCAGCCTCCGCCGGGCGCTGGACGCTGCGAAAACCATGTTCGTCGAGCGCCCGGCGTAATCCTCCCACGATCATTCCGCGGATGAGCTGCGGGTCGCGAAAGCGCACTTCGGTTTTGGCCGGGTGAACGTTCACGTCGACCTCGCTGGTCGGCAGGTCCAGAAAGAGCGCGACGACGGGATGGCGATCACGCGCAAGGAGGTCGGCGTAAGCGCCGCGCAATGCTCCGACGAGTAGCCGGTCCTTCACGGGGCGGCCATTGACGAACAGATACTGATGATCAGCGATGCCGCGGTTGTAGGTCGGCAGGCTGATCACACCGCCGAGGTGAACCTCGCCGCGATCGAGATCGACCCCGATACTGTTGGCAGCAAGCTCGCGGCTCGTCAGTCCTGCGACCCGCGCGAGACGATCCTGCCCGACCTGCAGGTCGAGAATGCGCCGCCCGTCATGCTCAAGCGAAAAGCCGATGTCAGGCCGCGCCATGGCAAGTCGGCGGACGACATCCAGGCAGGCGGCATATTCGCTGCGGCCACTGCGCAGGAATTTGCGGCGGGCCGGAACGCGCGCAAACAGGTCCTCGACGACGACGCGGGTGCCCTTGGCAAGCGCAGCAGGGCCCTCGCTTGCGAGCACGCCATTATCGACCACGCGCCGCCAGCCATCGGCGCCCACCACTCTGCTCGCGAGCGTCAGGCGCGCGACGCTGGCAATCGAGGGCAGCGCCTCGCCCCGAAATCCGAGCGTCGTCACGGCCTCGATCGCTTCGTCCGGCAACTTGGAGGTCGCATGACGTTCGAGGGCCAGCGCCATTTCGGGCGGGGTCATGCCGCAGCCGTCATCTTCCACTTCGATGCGCGCGATTCCGCCTTCGGCGATTCGCACCGAAATCCGAGTCGCGCCTGCATCTATCGCATTTTCAACCAGTTCCTTGAGCGCAGCGGCAGGTCTTTCAACCACTTCACCGGCTGCGATCCGATTTACGAGCTTTTCCGGCAGGCGGCGTATTGACATGGAGCCTCTCCTAGCGCAGTCGAACGCAAATCGCGACCCACCCGCACAGCCTGATCATTTTGTCCAGCAAGCTCCTCGCGGACGAGCCGGAATCTCCTCCTGAATGGTCCTGTCGCCGCCGGGCACGCGGATGCACATCACGACAGGGGGCGTGTCCGTCGCGGGCGCGGCTTCGTTGACAGGAAGCAGTATCGATGTCCTTCTTTTCCCGCTGGTTCAAATTCAATTCGCAAGACATGGCAATCGACCTCGGCACCGCGAACACGGTAGTCTATGTTCGCGGCAAGGGCATTGTGCTCAACGAGCCCTCGGTGGTCGCGGTCGAAACGCTGAACGGCATCAAGCGGGTGAAGGCAGTCGGCGACGATGCAAAGCTGATGATGGGCAAGACCCCCGACAGTATCGAGGCGATCCGTCCCCTGCGCGACGGTGTCATCGCCGACATCGACGTCGCTGAGCAGATGATCAAGCACTTCATCACCAAGGTCCACGGCGGCAAGCCCAACGCCTTTCGCAGCCCTGAAATCGTTATTTGCGTACCTTCGGGCTCGACGAGCGTCGAACGGCGCGCGATCCGCGACGCCGCATCGAATGCGGGCGCGAGCGAAGTTTGGCTGATCGAGGAGCCAATGGCGGCTGCGATCGGCGCCGACATGCCGGTGACCGAACCGATCGGCTCAATGGTCGTTGATATCGGCGGCGGCACGACGGAAGTCGCGGTGCTCTCGCTGCGCGGTCTCGCCTACACAACCTCGGTCCGCGCGGGCGGCGACAAGATGGACGAAGCCATCGTCTCATACGTCCGTCGCCACCACAATCTCCTGATCGGCGAGGCGACCGCCGAGCGGATCAAGAAGGATTTCGGCATCGCACGCATTCCGTCGGACGGCGTCGGCCTTACAATCCACATCAAGGGCCGCGACCTCGTCAACGGCGTTCCCAAGGAAATTTCGATCAACCAGGCGCAGATCGCAGAGGCGCTCTCGGAACCGATTGGCACCATCGTGGAGGGCGTGCGCATTGCGCTTGAGAATACCGCTCCCGAACTCGCGGCCGACATCGTCGACCAGGGGATTGTCCTGACTGGCGGCGGCGCGCTGATCCGCGAACTCGACGAGCTTCTAAGGGACGCAACCGGCCTTCCGGTCACCGTCGCTGAGGATCCGCTGACCTGCGTTGCGATAGGCACGGGGCGCGCGATGGAGGACCCCGCTTTCCGCGGCGTGCTCCAGCAAGCCTGATACGGTAAGCCATGGTCCGCCCGGCACATCGGCGTCCGGGGCAATCCCGAAAGGCCCAGTACAGCCTCTTCGTCGCCTATGTCATTGCCGTGACGGGGGCGGTGGCGGGGCTGTTGCTTGCGGTGCTTTCCGTGGTCGATCCTGTAGGTTTCGCGCAGCTCCGCATTGCGAGCCAGGAGCTCGCAGCCCCGGTCGCCCGCGTCACCCGCTCGGTGACGGGTTCGATTTCGGGTATCGACGATAATGTCTCGGCCTATGTGAAGGCGGGAACGCAGAACCGGCGGCTGCGCCAGGAACTGGCGGACACGCGACGCAAACTTGTCGCCACCAGCTCGCTGCAGGAAGAGAATCGCCAGCTCAAAGCGCTCCTGCAGCTCCAGCAGATCGACAAGGCGGCGCTCGCGCACGGCTATCTGCTCACCTCGACTTCGACGAGCAGCAAGCGCATTGCGCTGCTCAGCATCGGGCGCAAGGTGGGCGTTGCCGCGGGTCAGCCGGTGCGCGGTGCCGACGGGCTGATCGGCCGCGTGCTGAGCGCGGGTCCCTCAGTCTCGCAGGTGCTGCTTCTTACCGATGTGGAAAACATCGTCCCGGTACGCCGCGCCCGTGATGGTCTCCCTGCGCTGTCGACGGGACGCGGCAACGGTTATCTCGATGTGCGGACGCTCAATATAGCGAACAACCCCTTCAAGCCTGGCGACATCCTGGTTACCTCGGGAACCGGCGGCCTTTATCCGCCCAATATCCCGGTTGCGATCGTCGTGCGCCGCCAGGACGACGGCGCTCTCGCGCGTCCCCTCGCCGACCCGGCCAAAGTCGATGCGGTGTCGGTGCTTCGCCCCTATACCCCTGACAATATAGAGGCGGCCCCTGCCCCCGCCGCTGCCCCAACGCCATGAACCGCTCCGGTCCGCGTCTCGGCGAGCCCGCGTCGCTCTGGCGAATGCGGCTCGTGCCGATCGCCACTGTTATGGTCGCCTCGGCGCTCCCCCTGATGCTGCCGCTCGTCGCAAGTTCGCCCGTATTGCCTCCGCTCGGACTCTTGTTCTTTTTGTGCTGGCAGCTCTTGCGCACCGAAATGTGGCCAGTCTGGATCGGCCTGCCGCTAGGGCTGTGGGACGATCTGTTCAGCGGCTCGCCAATCGGAACCGCGGTCGGGCTATGGACGCTAACCAGCCTCGCTATCCATTATCTCTCGCAGCGGATCTACTGGCGCGGCTTCTTTCACGATTGGGCAATTGCTGCCACACTCGTCGCCGCCGTTCAGGCGCTAGCCGCGATGATTGCGCATCCACATGCCCACAGCGGGCGCGTCCTTGGCCTTGTCGTGCCGCAGATCGTCATATCGATGCTGCTCGTGCCGCTGTTTCTTCGCCTGACCGGCAAGTTTGACAATTTCCGCCTGAAACGCCGATAGACTGAATTCTGGCCCCTCATGAAGCGTAGACAGCCGCCCATCACCGAAGCCTGGCGAGGCCTCACCTTTACGCGCCGCGCGCTCGTCGTCGGCGGCGCACAGGCAGCGGTCGGTGTCGCACTCGCGGCAAGAATGGCCTATATTTCTGTCGTCGACAATGATCGCTATGTCCTTGAATCGGAGAGCAATCGAGTCAACCTGACGCTTGTCCCGCCGCGCCGGGGCTGGATCGTGGACCGGAACGGCAAGGCCCTTGCCAACAATCGCGTATCGCTCCGTATCGACATCATTCCTGACCGATTGCACGACAAGGACACCGTGCTCGCTCGTCTGCGCACCTTGCTCAGGCTCGACGGCGACACGATGGAGCGGATCGAACGCGATCTTAAGGCCGCCTCGGGATTTCAGCCGGTCGCGGTCAAGGAAGACGTAAGCGAAGCGGACTATGCCTCGGTTCTTGTCCGCCTCCCCGATCTTCCCGGCATCGCGCCCGCACGGGGTTTTGCCCGAAATTATCCGACCGGGGCGGCGGTCGGCCACCTCATTGGCTATGTCGGCGCGCCCAACGCCGAGGAATATCAGAAAGCCAAGGACCCCATCTACATCACCCCGGGGTTCAAGATCGGCAAAGACGGGCTCGAGAAATATTTCGAACCGATGCTGAAGGGCAAACCGGGCGCGCGGCGGGTCGAGGTCACGGCGCGCGGAAAGATCGTTCGCGATCTCAACACCCAACCCGACGTCCAGGGCAAGACGGTTCACCTCACGATCGATGCGGACCTCCAGGAATATGCCGCCCGACGCATGGGCCGCGAATCGGGCGCGGCGATCGTGATCGACTGCCTGAGCGGGGACATCCTGGCGTTCATCGCGATGCCGAGTTTCGATCCGAACAGCTTTTCCGACGGCATCAGCAATTCGGAATATGCCTGGCTGCGCGCCAATGATCATCAGCCCTTGATCAACAAGGCGACGCGCGGCCTCTATCCGCCGGGATCAACACTAAAGCCGCTGGCTGCGCTTGCGGCGATGCAGAACGGGGTCGATCCGGGCGAGAGGCACACCTGTATTGGTGGATACCGGCTTGGCAGCCGTTTCTTTCGATGTCTTGGCACCCACGGCACGATCGACATGCAGACCGCGATCGAAAAGAGCTGCAACAGCTATTTCTACTGGCTCGGTCACCGCCTCGGCTATGACGCGATTGCCCCGACCGCGCGGCTGCTCGGCCTGGGTGAGGAATATAAGCTTGCGGGCAGCAACCAGCGCTATGGCACGATTCCCGACAGCGACTGGAAGATGCGCAAATATGGCCGCGAATGGTCCGCCTCCGACTCGCTCAACGCGATCATCGGCCAGGGCTATGTTCTCGCCAACCCGCTTCAGCTCGCAGTGATGACGGCGCGGATCGCGTCGGGGCAGACGCTTTATCCGCGGCTCATCAATCGGCAGTTCGAGCATCACGCTCTCCCGTTTACCGCTGAGCAGCTCGAGGTGGCCCGCCGCGGCATGTGGCGCGTCGTGAATGGAGCGGGCACGGCCGGGCGCAGCCGCCTGCCGTTCGACGACATCCAGATGGCGGGAAAGACCGGCACGGCGCAAGTGCGAGGCCTCTCTGGCGGCAACGGCAAGAGCGGAGACTGGAAATACCGCGATCACGGCCTGTTTGTCGGTTTCGCGCCCTATGACAATCCGCGCTACGCCATGTCGGTCGTCATCGAACATGGCATGGGCGGTTCACGCGCCGCCGCGCCCGTCGCAAAAGACATCTTCACCTTCCTTTTCGACCGCGACAAGGCGATGAAAGCACTCGAGGAATTTGAAGCTGGCTGGGGGGGCACGATCAAGGAGCGGATGGACCGCGATTTCGCTGCGTGGAAAGGGGGCGCGTCGAGCGATCCCAATCCCGGGGTGCCGCGATGATCCCCGTCCCGCCCGCCGTCCAGCGCATCCCCTGGAAGCTGATTGCCCTTCTCGGCGCGATCACGGGTTTCGGGCTGCTCGTCCTCTATTCGGCCGCGGGGGGCAGCTGGTCGCCCTGGGCATGGCAGCAGGGCGTGCGCTTTCTCATTTTCCTGGTCGGTGCCTTACTCCTTGGGCGCCTACCGCTGCGTCTTTTCGAGGATTTCGCCTACATTGGCTATATCGGCGTTGCTCTCCTCCTCATCGGGGTCGAGATCCTCGGGTTCGTCGGAGGCGGGAGCCAGCGATGGCTCAACCTTGGCTTTTTCAACCTCCAGCCCTCCGAGCTGATGAAGGTCGCGATCGTTCTCGCGCTCGCCCATTTTTATACCCAATTGCCGCCCGGCAACACCCGCACCTGGACCGCCCTATGGCCCGCGCTGGTCATGATCGGAATTCCGGCGGCCCTGGTGATGCTGCAGCCTGATCTCGGCACCGCGCTCGCGATCTGCGCGAGCGGCGCCGTCGTCATGTTCCTTGCCGGCCTTCCCCTTTGGTGGTTTGGCAGCGCCGCGCTCGCGGGCGCGGCGTCGCTTCCTGTCCTCTTCTCATTGCTCCACGACTATCAACAAAAGCGCGTCCTGATCTTCCTTGATCCCGAAAGCGATCCCCTGGGCGCGGGATATCACATCAGCCAATCGAAGATCGCGATCGGGTCCGGCGGCATTGGCGGCAAGGGCTTTCTCAACGGGTCGCAAAGCCACCTCGACTATCTTCCCGAGGGGCATACCGACTTCATATTTGCGACCATGGCCGAGGAGTGGGGACTGATCGGAGGCGTCGCGTTGCTCTTCGCCTTCTTCCTCCTGCTGCGCTGGTCGACCCGCGTCGCGCTCAAGGCGCGCACGCGTTTCGGCCAACTCACCGCGGCGGGGCTGACGATGACGATCTTCTTCTACATCGCGATCAACCTGATGATGGTGATGGGCCTGGCGCCGGTTGTCGGTATTCCGCTGCCGCTCTTTTCCTACGGCGGATCCTCGATGCTCACGATCATGACCTGCGTCGGCATCATCCTTTCGGTCGAAAACGACAGCAAGACCGGCACGCGCCGCTTTCACTGAGCAACCTCCGGGCAGCGCCTTGCCGGCCTAGCGGGAGAAGTCGGCGGCCGGGGCGTCAAACGGTCGCAATCCTTCCCCGTATGCTATCGAACTGCGCAGCGACGTGCCGAGCGTATGGAAGGCCGCAATCGCGGATAAGAAGTGCGTCTCCATCCCACGCGATGATCCCGCGCTGCTCGAAATCCGCAAGGGCGTCTCGCGCCGGAGCAAGTGCTTCCGCATCAAGCTGGGCGCGCCCGTTGCACAAGAGATTGCGAATATGCTCGGCGCGCCGCTGTTCCATCGCATCGACCCGCACGCCCCTCGTCACCGCGAGCTGCTCGGTCTCGACAAGGTCGCGGTATGGCCCTGACCTTTTTTCGTTCTGGACGATAAGGTCTGGAAATTTGCTGATCGCGCTCGCGCCAAAGCCGAGCAGGACAGGTGCATCATCCTCGGTGAAGCCCTGGAAATTCCGGTTCACGCGCCCCTCGCCTGCAGCCGCGGCGAGCGGGTCCCCGGGGCGCGCAAAATGGTCGAAGCCGATCGGGATATATCCGGCGCCGGTCAGACGCTGGTAGCCGAGCCGTGACTGCTCGAAGCGCAGCTGCGCATCGGGAAGGCGGCTCGCGTCGATGCGCCGCTGACGCGGGATCATCTGGGGAAGATGCGCATAACCGAAAAAGGCGATGCGGCCGGGCGCAAGGGTCAGCGCTTCGTCGATCGTCGCTTCGACGTCGGCGAGCTCCTGCCCTGGGAGTCCATACATCAAGTCGAAATTGATCGCCTCGATGCCCCGCAGGCGAAGCGCCGCAACCACGCGTTCGATGTGCGAGAGCGGCTGGATTCGTCCGATCGCCTGCTGGACGTGCGGGGCAAAGGTCTGAACCCCGAGGCTGACGCGCGTGACCTGTGCGGCTGCGAGGACCAACGCCCATTCGGGCGAGAAGCCCCTCGGATCGAGTTCAATCGAGATGTCGGGCCGGTGCGCGTCAAAGACGGTAAGGAGCAGGTCGAGAAGCCGAACGAGCTCGACGGGTGCGATTGCGTTCGGGCTGCCGCCCCCAAAGGCAATGCGGCGAATGCGTCCGCGTCCGCCCAGCCGCTTTGCGACGAGGGCGATCTCGGCCGACAGCGCCGTCAGATAATCGTCGAGCCGCTGCTTCCGGCTCGCCGCGCCCGTGTTACAGCCGCAATACCAGCAGATGCTCTCGCAAAAAGGAATGTGGACATAAAGGGAGATCGGGGTCGCGGACTCCACCGCGTCGAGCGCGCGCGCATAATCGTCGGCGCCGACGTTCTCGGTGAACTCCATCGCGGTGGGATAGCTGGTATAACGAGGCACCGGCTTTGCGAGCAGATCGGGGTGATAGGACCACATGCCGCTACCCTATGTCCGGCCAACTGCCGGTACATTGACCGGGATCAACGGCGAAAAAAATCAGCAGCAGTCTTTCAAGCGCGCGCCCTTGCCACGGCGCTCACTGAACGCATGACAGCCCTTCACGCAGTCGCGACGCTGTTCAGGATCCGCGGGGTCGCCGGGCACGATGATCCGGTGCGATGAACCGCCGCATGCCGGCAGCGTCAATACAAGCGCTTCGGCGGCGACCGGGGGCTGCATCAGCGCCAGCGCGCCCGACACCAAGACGAGGTGACGTGCACTCATTGGTCGTCCTCCTCATCCTCGACAAAGATCCGCAGCGCCGCACCATCAAGATCATCGAACTGCCCGCCGCGCAGCGACCAGAAGAAAGCTGCAAGTCCGGCGAGGCCAAGGCCGAGGGCAACAGGTATCAGGACGAGCAGGCCGTTCACCGTGCCGCGCCTTTCAGCCGCAGCGCATTGCCGACGACGATCAGGGACGAGCCCGACATGGCGATGGCGGCGACAAGCGGTGTCACGTAGCCGAGAAAGGCAAGCGGAACCGCGATGATATTGTAGCCGATAGCGAGGGCAAAATTCTGCCGCACAATCGCCTGCGTCCTCCGCGCGACGCGGACAGCCTGAACAGCGGGCATCAGCCGGTCGCCAAGGAAAATGCAATCCGCAGCATTCTTGCCGGCGTCGCTTGCCGAACCTGGCGCGATCGAGGCGTGGCCGGCAGCGAGCGCCGGACCATCGTTGAGCCCATCGCCGATCATCAGGACCTTGTGCCCCGCCGCCGCCTGCCGCGCGATCGCAGCGAGCTTGTCCTGGGGGCTCATGCCCGTCTGAGCGGTGAGACCGAGCGTGCGCGCCACCGGCGCAACGGCGGCCGCGCGGTCGCCGGACAGGATGCTCGGTTCGACCCCGGCATCGCTGAGCGCTGCTATCGCCTCGCGAGCATCGGGACGTAATGCATCGGCGAAGCGAATGGTGATAGCCGGCACGCCGTCGATCGCGAGCTCGGTTGCAAGGGCAGTGTCTGCGAGGGTCTGGGCGGGGCGTCCAAGCGTTACCTTTCGCCCGTCCCACAGCGCTTCAACACCGAAGCCGGGCGTTTCCATGACGGCCTCAACCGGCATCGGCGTCACCCCTGATGCCGCCAAATCGCGGGTCAGCGCCTCGCTGAGCGGATGACGGCTCGCGCGTGCCAGCGCGAACAGCAGCGCGCGGGCGGCCGAGTCCGCTTCATCCAGATTGGCCGCGACCGGGCGGCCGAGCGTCAAGGTTCCCGTCTTGTCGATCATCGCACGGTCAACCTCGGCCAGCCGCTCCAGCGCCGAGCCGTCCTTGACGAGCACGCCGAGGCGCATAAGCGTGCCGGCGGCAACGATCTGCGCCGCGGGCACCGCGAGGCCGAGCGCACACGGGCATGTGATGATGAGCACCGCAACGGCAATCAAGAGGCTGTGGTGCCAGCCCGCGCCCGCAATCATCCATCCTGCGAAGGCGAGCAAGGCAAGCGTATGGACCGCGGGCGCATAGTAGCGAGCCGCGCGGTCGGCGATCCGAACGTAGCGCGATTTTCCCTGCGCCGCCTCGCCCATCAGCCGCGCGATATCCGCAATTGCCGTATCGGCGCCGGCCGCGGTCACGCGAACCTGGATGGGCGCCCCGATATTGAGCGTTCCTGCATGGACCGGATCGCCCGGCCCCACCCTCTGCGGCTCGCTTTCGCCTGTCAGGAGCGAGAGATCGATCCGGCTGGCGCCGGCGGCGATGACGCCGTCCGCCGCCAAGCGTTCGCCCGCGGCAACCAGCATCACCATCCCGGGCTGAAGCGCGGTGGCATCGACCCAGCGGCTCGTCTCGTCCTTTTCGACGACCATCGCCCCGGTCCCCATGTTGCGAAGCAGCGCCGTGACGCCGCCGCGCGCGCGGTCGCGCATCACGCTGTCGAGCCAGCGCCCGCTGAGCAGGAAGAAGAGGAGCATGACGACGCCGTCAAAATAGGCGTGTGGGCCGTGGGTCGCGGTTTCGTAGAGGCTGAGAGAGGTCGCAATCAGAACCCCGATGCTGATGGGCACATCCATGTTGGTGCGCCCGTGCCGAACCGCACGCCAGGCCGAGCGGAAGAAGCTGCGCCCGGCATATGCGACCGTTGGCAAGGCAATCGCGGCAGAAAGCCAGTGGAACAGGTCGCGCGTTGCACCGCTCGCACCGGACCAGACCGATACAGACAGCAGCATGATATTCATCATCGCGAAGCCTGAAACTGCGACCGCCCGTAGCAAGGCGCGGCTGTCGGACGCATCGCCATCGACCTCGCTTGGACGATTGCCGATAGGATGCGCCTCGAACCCGAGCAGCGAGAAGGCTCCGATCAGCTCGGGCGTTTCGGCGTCAGCTGTGCAGGAGATGTGCACGCGCTTTTCCGTGAAATTGACCCGCGCCGCCGCGATCCGCCGGTCGCGCACGAGCCCCTGCTCAAGTTTCGCGATGCAGCCAGCACAGCGGATATCAGGGACCGCAAAATCGCGCTCGACAATCGGCATGGCGGCCTCGGTCATTTGAGGTCGACCCGGTATCGCGCTTCATCGGCGCCGTGGTGCACCCAAAGGTCAAGCTGCCAGCGCCCCGCGGGCAACACCTCTACCGAACGCAGCGTGCCGTCGGCATGAGGGGTAAAATCCATCGGGCGCGCGGGCGCTTGGCCAAGCGGGTGACGAAGCGTTGCGACGGCACGTAACCCTTGTAGCGCCGCGCCCTCCTTGCGGATCATCAGCCGCACGTGACGACTGTCATCGACCTCGACGCTCTTCTCCCAGCCAAGCCTCTCCTGAGCCTCGGCGCGTGCGAGCCATTCATTATACTGCTGGCTTGCGACGTAGCTGTTGTCGACGACAGTGCCCCCGAAGGTCGACAATGCAAAGCTCGCCATGACCATGTTGACGCCGATGACAACGCCGAAGAAGGCCACGAGGATGATTGCCGCGTGGCGCCCCGTGAAGGGCTTATGATCGGAGTTTCCGCTCATCATTCGCCTCCTGGACGATCGAACTGGATGGTTTCGCTGTCGCCCCGCGGATCGTCGTCGAGCGCCCGCACCGCGATCGTGAAATCCTGACGCGCCGGACCAGAGCCTGGTGCGACCACGAACAGCCGCGCGCTCGTTACGCTGTCGGCCGCCAGCGGCATGTGCAGGCTCTGCCGCGCGGTCTCGCGCGAGCCGCCATCGATCCACAGCTGCGCGCCCGGCAGACCGCTCAGGCTGATTTCAACCGTACGCGGCCGAAGCTCCATGTTGCGAAGCTTCAGCGTGTAATTATTTCGGATCGCCCCGTCGGAAAGCTGGACATAGAGCGGGCTGCGCTCGTGCTGGACGGCAAGGTCGAGACGCGTGCGCTGGCCGAGGGCAAACAGCATGGCGAGCCCGATCGCGCCCCAGAGGCCGAAATAGACGAGGGTGCGAGGACGGAAGAGCGTCTTGCGGATCGGCGGCGCCACCCCGCCTGCCTTTTCCGTCTCGGCGTCGTCGAGCGTGCAATAGTCAATGAGCCCGCGAGGGCGGCCGACCTGCGCCATCACGCTGTCGCACGCGTCGATGCAAAGAGCGCAGGTTATGCAACCGATCTGCGGCCCTTCCCGAATGTCGATACCGGTCGGGCAGACCGCAACGCACTGGTTGCAGTCGATACAGTCCCCAAAGGCGCCAGGGTTCTTTTCCGCTTTCTTGACGCTGCCGCGCGGTTCGCCGCGCCAATCCTTGTATGTGACGAGAAGCGATTTTTCGTCCATCATCGCGGTCTGGATGCGCGGCCAGGGGCACATGTAGATACAGACTTGCTCGCGCATAAAACCGCCGAGGATGAAGGTCGTCGCCGTCAGCACCGCGACCGTCACATAGGCAACGGGCGCGGCGTCCCCCGCCCAGAAGTCGCGCGTTAGCGTCGGTGCGTCGGCGAAATACATGATCCACGCACCGCCAGTCCAGAAGGCGACGGTCAGGTAAATCGCGTATTTCACCGCCCTTTTGGCAATCTTTTCAAGTGTCCAGGGGCCGTTGGCGAGACGGATTTGCGCATTGCGGTCGCCGTCGATCAGCCGGTCGACGTGCTGGAAGAGGTCGGTCCAGACCGTTTGCGGACAGGCATAGCCACACCAGGCGCGCCCCACCGCGCTGGTGACAAGAAACAGACCGATCCCGGCCATGATGAGCAAGCCCGCGACGTAGTAGAACTCATGCGGCCAGATCTCGATCTGGAACATGTAGAAGCGCCGGTTTGCCAGATCGACGAGAACCGCCTGGTCGGGCGCGTGTGGGCCTCGGTCCCAGCGGATCCACGGCGTTCCGTAGTAGATCGCGAGCGTGACCGCCATGATCGCCCATTTGAAACGCCGGAAAGGGCCGTCCACCTTCTTGGGATAGACGCCCTTCCGCGCAGCATAGAGCGACGCATGCTCGCCGGCCAGATCTTCAGGGCTGGCCATCGGCTCCCCGTCCTTCCGCGGCGACCGCCGCGCCTGGCGCCGGTGACTTTTCACCGCCGCCCAGCGAATAGACATAAGCGGCGAGCATCTTGATCGTCACCGGATCAAGACGGCTGTTCCACCGCGGCATCACGCCGTTGCGGGGCTGCGTCACCGTCGCGGTGATGCTGGCACGATCGCCGCCATAGAGCCAGATTGCATCAGTCAGCTTGGGCGCCCCGAATTCGCGCCCGCCCTCGCCGTTCGCTCCGTGGCACACGGCGCAGTTCGCCTCGAAGACTGCAGCGCCGCGTGTCGAAGAGGCGCTCTGCTTCTCCTGGCCGCTGATGACACGGACATGGCTTACGACATCCGCGATCTGCCTTGCATCAAGGATGCCATCGCGCCCGAAGGCCGGCATCAGGCTGGTGCGCGTCGCCTTGTGGTCGGGGTTCCGGATCCCATGCGCAATCGTATATTCGATCGTCGCGAGGTCACCGCCCCATAGCCAGTCGTCATCGGTAAGGCTCGGATAGAGGTTTTTCACCCCTGCCCCCCCCGAACCGTGGCACTGGATACAATGAACCCGGAACGCCGCCGCCCCGCCCTGCACCGCTGCCTGCATCAGTTCAGGCTTGCCGGGAAGGTTCGCGATCTCGGTCGCGGCGATCGCGTTCACGACCGGAGCGCGGCGCTCCGCGTCGGCCCGCATCTCCTTCTCGAGTTGCCCGCGGCTGGTCCACCCCAGCACGCCCTCGGTCGCACTGTTCACCATCGGCCAGGCGGGATAAAGAATGACATAGGCGATGCCCCAGACGATGGTCGCATAGAGCGTCCAGAGCCACCAGCGCGGCATCGGCGTATCGAGTTCCTCGATGCCGTCCCACTCGTGGCCGGACGTGCTCGTCCCGGTCACTTCGTCGATGCGCTTATGATCGGCCATTGTCGTCTTCCTTGAAGATCATGTTTGCGGCTTCGTCATGATGACGGCGGGCGCCCTTCCGAAAGGGCCAGGCGATGAAGATGAGGAACATCGCCACCATCACGATCAGCCCCCAGCTATCGGCAAAATGTCGGACTTCATCATATGTCATCGCGCGGCTCCCGAACCCGCGGCGGCGGCGTGGGCCTGCTCCTGCGGCGCGGCCTTTTCGACATCGACGAGGGTTCCGAGCATCTGGAGATAGGCGATCAGTGCGTCCATCTCCGTTACCCGGGCGGGGTCGCCGTCGAAGTCGCGGACCTGCGCCTTGGGATAGCGCTTGACGAGATCGCCAGCGCCGGCATTGGGATCGGCCTGCGCCCGTATGTCCTCGTTCGCCTTGGCGATGTCCGTTTTCGTATAGGGTACGCCGACGCGGTAGAGCGCGGTAAGATCGCGCGCCATGTCACGGGCATCAAGGTCGCGCTCCGCGAGGAAGGCATAGGGAGGCATGATCGATTCGGGCACGACGCTGCGCGGGTCAACGAGATGCGCCTTGTGCCATTCATCGGAATAGCGGCCACCGACGCGCGCCAGGTCGGGCCCGGTGCGCTTCGACCCCCATTGGAACGGATGGTCGTACATGCTTTCGGCCGCCAGGCTGTAATGACCATAGCGCTCGACTTCATCGCGAAACGGGCGGATCATCTGGCTGTGACAGGTGTAACAGCCCTCGCGGATATAGATGTTGCGACCGGCGAGTTCGAGCGGCGTGTAAGGCCGCATCCCCTCGACCTTCTCGATCGTGTTGTCGATCCAGAACAGGGGCGCGATCTCGACGATGCCACCGATCGCAACGGCGATCAGAGAAAAGAAGCCGAGCAGGCTCACATTGCGTTCAAGCTTCTTGTGGCTGAAGCGCTTTTCGGCGGTTTCGGTCGCCATTGGCCTTGGCTCCTTATTCGGCAGGAACGGGCGCCAGCGGACGGTCCGCGGCGGCGTTATAGGGGGTTTCGGTCATTGGCTTCTCTTCGCGGATCTTGCCCGCGAGCGTTGCCCAGACATTGAAGACGAGCAGCAGGAAACCGGCGAGATACATCGCCCCGCCCGCCGCGCGGATCAGGTACATGGGGTGCATCGCCGCGACGCTTTCAGCAAAGCTGTAAACGAGGTAGCCGTCTGCACCATATTCACGCCACATCAGGCCCTGCATGATGCCCGCGACCCACATGGAGGCTGCGTAGAATACGATTCCCAGCGTCGCGAGCCAGAAGTGCCAGTTCACCATGCGGAGCGAGTAAAGCCGTGGGCGGCCCCAAAGGCGCGGCACCAGATAATAGACCGCGGCGAAGGTAATCATGCCGTTCCAGCCAAGCGCGCCGGCGTGGACATGCGCGATAGTCCATTCGGTATAGTGGCTAAGGCTGTTGAACGCCTTGACCGAGAGCATCGGCCCTTCAAACGTCGCCATACCGTAGAAGGCGAGCGCGACGACCATCATGCGGATGATCGGGTCGGTGCGGATCTTGTCCCACGCGCCGTTGAGCGTCATGAGCCCGTTGATCATCCCGCCCCAGCTCGGCATCCACAGAACGACCGAGAATACCATTCCGAGCGTCTGCGCCCAGTCAGGAAGCGCGGTGTAATGGAGGTGGTGCGGCCCAGCCCAGATGTAGAGAAAGATCAGCGACCAGAAGTGGATGATCGACAGGCGATAGCTGTAGATCGGCCGCTCGGCCTGCTTGGGAACAAAATAATACATCATGGCAAGGAAAGGCACCGTCAGGAAGAAGGCGACCGCATTGTGCCCGTACCACCACTGCGTCAGCGCATCCTGCACGCCGGCAAAAGCCGAATAGCTCTTCGACCCGAAAATCGTGGCCGGGACCGCGAGATTGTTGACGATGTGGAGCATCGCGATGGTCACGATGAAGCTCAGGTAGAACCAGTTCGCCACATAGATGTGCGGCTCCCGGCGCTTCACGATCGTGCCGACGAAGACCACGAAATAGACCACCCAGACAATCGTCAGCCAGAGGTCGACATACCATTCGGGCTCGGCATATTCGCGGGCCGCCGTGACGCCCATGACGTATCCGGTTGCAGCAAGCACCAGGAAGAGCTGATAGCCCCAGAAAACGAAGCGAGCCGCTGCGGGAAAGGCAAGCCGGGCCCGGCAGGTGCGCTGGACAACATAAAAGCTCGTCGCAATCAGCGCGTTGCCGCCGAAGGCAAAGATGACCGCGGAGGTGTGGAGCGGACGGAGCCGCCCGAAACTCGTATATTCGAGTCCGAGGTTTAGCGCCGGGAATGCGAGCTGCAGCGCGATGTAGAGACCAACTGCGAGACCCGCGACACCCCAGAAGACGGTCGCAAGGACGCCCCAGCGGACCGGATCGTCATCATAGACCCCCTCGTCGGGCGGCATCCTGAGCAGCCCCCGCGCCATGGCCCCATAGTCGGCGCGCGAGACCCGGTTCCAGAGCAGGATCAGGCAAGTGATCGCCACAATGACCATGTGCACCGCAAAGGGCGTATCGACGGCCAACGCCGCAAACACCAGCGCCAGCAGGGCAAGCGCCAGCCAGCCCCCCGCCTTGAAAACCAGATCGTCCATCATCGCGAATCCCCGTTCGGCGGCTCCATCGGCCGCGTGTATTCAAGGCCCCATGACCGCCTGCGCGGTCCGGAACATTGACCTGGATCAACGAAAAATGTTGCAGCGCGTCAATGGGACGAAATGTCCCATGTCGGGGAGAGAAGCGCCTTCTTGAGGACGTGCTTTATTGAAACCCCACCCCACCTTGCGGCGAGGAAGCGATACGCGCTGAGCGTCTCAGCCCGCAATCGCCTCCATCGCGGCCCGGTCGTTGATCACAATCTCGCGGCGCGAGGGCAAATCCAAGAGCCCTTCAGCACGCATCCTGGTGAGCTGGCGGCTCGTCGTTTCGATCGTCAGCCCCAATATGTCGGCGATCTGCTGGCGGCCAAAAGGCAGCTCAAAGCCGCTTCGTGCACCCGAGTTGCCCCCTTGTCCCGAAAGCCGTTCGGACATTTCGAGGAGAAAGGACGCCACTTTCTCCTCCGCCGACTTTCGGCCGAGCAACATCATCCAGTGGCGGGCCCGGTCGAGCTCGTCGAGTGTTCGCCGCAACAGCTTGTGCTGCAAATCCGGGTGCGCGCTCGCAAACTCGTCAAAGCTCTTGCGGTTGAAGATGCAAACCTCGGCATCGGTCATCGCGGTAACACTATATGGACTTTCCTTGCCGAAAGGACGCCCGATGAAGTCGGAAGGGAAGACGACCCCCACGATCTGCTCGCGCCCATCGGCGGTCGCAACGACAAGCTTCAATACCCCTTCCAGAACATTCGCGACCACCGGTGCGTCATCGCCTTCCCACAAGAGAGTGTGGCCCGCTTTCACTCGCTGACGGCGGCCCAGCCTGCCGAGCAACGCCAGCTCTTCAGCATCAAGGCTTGCGCAGATCGCCCGGTTGCGGACGACACAGGATGCACAATCGGTCACCGGCTCGCCATACTCTACCGCGGCGTCGCTGGAAAGAGATGATGAAGGCCATCGGGACATAGGCGAGGAAGAAGAGCGGCAGATGCGCCCGCCCACAAAATGGAGGGACAGAAGTGCCTGTGGCTCTTCGAGGCGAGGGCACGGCGGAATCGATCGACGATTCAAGCAACGACAGCTGCTCTGGGAATGGCGAGCCTCGAGCGGCTGGCACTCCATCGCGGCCGACAAGTTAGGTGCAAACATCCGTTGGCACCGCCTGTAATCCAAAGATCATCAGCCGGTTTAAGCTTTCCCTTGCGCAGCAAAGACACCCGGAGAAGTGTTGATTTTAGGGTGTAAACGCTGCGACCACGTCTCATATGGGGCGCTTGATGCAGGCTCGTCAGTCGACCGGGATTGGATAGGTGATCTTTTTTCGGAAAAGCCGTTGCAATGCCCAGAATTGCGTGATAGCTGGCCGCTCGCTTCGCAGCCAAGAGGAACTTCTCCGGCCGCTGGCAATGCCTGAAAATGGCAGTGGACGCATAGCTCAGTTGGTAGAGCAGCTGACTCTTAATCAGCGGGTCCTAGGTTCGAGCCCTAGTGCGTCCACCAATTTCCGGCTCTTCCCCGTGAACGGGGGATGAGGGTGGATCAGACCCGATTGATGACGCC